>DATBFU010000109.1:0-40635 GCA_036558325.1 Thermoanaerobaculia bacterium
TGCACCGGAGACACCTTCCTCACGGTGCTCGAGAGCGTCACGTCAGTTGCGTGCACATCTCCTGGAGAACCCAGCTTCATTCGACGCGGATCACAATATTGCTGCGCGCAATCGCGGCGGAAACTTGCTGCGGCGGTCAAACCCCAAGGCATATGCGAACGGGCGGACGCTCGGTAACTGGCAGACGTGATTCGCTCCTCAGGCAGGATTTGAACCTACAACCCTCCGGCTAACGAGAGAAAACCTCGGATTGCGACCCTATCAGACGGAGCACATGGATCCTGGCATCGCCAATAGTCGGCGCGAATGGGGTCGAACGCTTGTTGATAGGGCAGCCCAATACATCACTCGGCGCGGAGCGCCGCGATCGGGTCGACGCGCGCGGCACGACGAGCGGGCACCGCGCACGCGGCGAGCGTAATCGCCGGTAGCAGCACCACGACCGCGCCGACGGTCAGCGGATCGGCGGCAGCAATGTCGAAGAAAAAGCCCGAGCGAAACCGGCCGGCGCCAAGCGCGCCCGTCAGGCCGATCGTGCCGCCAATTGCCGTGAGTACGAGACCGCGCCCGGCGACTTGCGCAAAGAGCGCCCGCGGGCTGGCACCCAGCACGGCTCGCAGTCCGAGATCGCGGCTTCGCCGCGCGCCGACGTACGCCATGACGCCATAAATCCCCACCGAGGCGAGGAGATTGAGAGTCCGGCGAATACGCCAGGCAGCGCCGCGCTGAATCGCTGCCGCGCGACCGACGCCCGTGCGAAGTCAAGCCGGCGCATGCCATCAGCGCGACCGCCATGGCCATCTCGGCGACAACGAGCGCATCGTGAAGACGAACCGTCGCAGCCCCCGCCCCGGTGCCGGCGGATCCTCTGCGCATCGCCGCGACGGGCGACTGCCGCGAACCGGCGAACGCCGGGAGGATGCCGAACAGCACGACCGACCCGAGCGTGACGGCGGCCGCAGCGGCGAGCGCCGGCATGTGCAGCTCGCGCTCGACGAAATAGTCACGCATGGGGACCAGACTGCTGTAAACGACTTTCGCGATTCGGAATGGTCCTGCGCCACGCGCGCCGCGATCGCGGCAACACGCGTGCGTCCAGCGGCAATCGTTACGCCAGGCGCCAGGCGCGCGATGGCCTGAAAGATGAAGTTGTCGCGCCGGGACCGCACGTTCTCGTCGAACTGCCGCGGACCGCAGGGGCAGCCAGATCTGCTCCTCGACCGGCCACATAGAATCGGGCGGCAGCACGCCGACGACACGGAGCGGCACGCCGCCTATCCGCAGATCGCGATCGAGCACGTCGGGAACACCGCCCGGCGTGCGCTGCCACAGGCCATAGCCGATGACGGCCACGCGCGCGCTCTTCAAATCCTGATCGGCCGCCTCGAAGGTCCGGCCGACCAAGGGGCGAACACCCAGGACGTCGAAGAACGCCTCACCAACCTCCGCGGCCTCGACGCGCTCGAGCATCGCCGTGCTGCCTGCGACGTCGACCGCAGTCGGCTGCCATACCGCGACGTGGGTGAAGATGTCGCGCTGTTCGCGCCAGTCGAGGTAATCGGCGTACGGGACGCTGGCGCGCTCGAATCCGCGCGCCGCGTTCGTCGAGACCGGCACGACCAGCGCGTCGGGATCGGGGTACGGGAGCGGCGCAAGGAGCACCGCAGACACCGCGCTGAAAATCGCGACCGGCGCGCCGATGCCGAGCGCGAGCGTCACCAGTGCCACCAGCGAGTAGGCGTGCGATTTGAGCAGGACACGTGTGGCGAAGCGAAAGCCCTCGATCGTGATGCCTTTTAGACGGACCGGCACGGGGCAGGTTAGTCAACGACACGATCCAGTGCTCACGTGGCTCCCCCGCCCTCCAGAAGTCCCCCCAGATCGACGATCGATCGGAGAACGACCTCCCGCATCTTGTTGTGCTGATTGGCTCCTCAGGTAGGATTTGAACCTACAACCCTCCGGTTAACAGCCGGATGCTCTGCCATTGAGCTACTGAGGAGCAGAGCGGACCGCAAAGAATAGAGGCAATCTCCGCGGGGTGTCAAACCCGGCATCCCCGCCAGTTCCCGCGGCGTAGTTCGCCTCGGGAGGCCATCATGCGCTTCGGTGTTCTCGGGACGGGGACGGTGGGCGAGGCGATCGCGACCAAGCTCGCGGCGCTCGGCCATGAGGTGAAGATCGGCTCGCGCAAGGCGGGCGGGGACAAGGCGAGGGCCTGGGTCGCGAAAGCGGGACGCGGCGCGTCGGAGGGCTCCTTCGCCGACGCGGCGTCGTTCGGCGAGATCGTCTTCCACTGCACGAAGGGCGAGACGGCGCTCGCGGCGCTCCAGGCGGCCGGCGCGTCGAACCTCAAAGGGAAGATTCTCGTGGACGTCGCGAATCCTCTCGACTTCTCGCAGGGGATGCCGCCGCGGCTCTCGACGGCGCCGGGCGACTCCCTCGGCGAGGAGATCCAGCGCGCGTATCCCGACGCGAAGGTCGTCAAGGCGCTCAACACCGTCAACGCCGCTCTCATGGGGAATCCGCAGAAGCTCGGAGGCGAGAGCGATCTCTACATCTGCGGAAACGATGTCGCCGCGAAGCGGACGGTGACGGAGCTCCTCCAGACGTTCGGCTGGAAGACGATCCACGACATGGGGGACATTCGCGGCGCGCGCGGCACGGAGGCTTATCTGCTCTTCTGGCTGCAGCTCTACGGGGCGCTCAACACCGCCGACTTCAACACGCACGTCGTGCGCTGACGGTCGCGCCGCCGGGAGCGGCTAGCGCCCGTCGGCGGGCTCCCAGCTCGCCCAGGCGATCTTCCACTTCGAGCCGTCGGGCACGAGCCGCACGTCGAAACGATAGGACGCCGAGGACGGGAGGAGGCCGGCGAGGCCGGAGCCCTGCCGCGGCTGCGAAGAGATGTCCGCGCGGAACCGGGCGCGCGCGGCGCCCTCGGCGCGCTCGATCGAGACGTCCGTGAGGCGGACCTGCACGATCTCGTACGCCGCGAAGTATCCGCGGAGCGTCCGCTCGACCTCGGCGCGGCCGCCGCCGGACGCGTCGCGATAATCCGCGGCGAGCTCCGCCGCGACGGCGCCCGCATCCCGGGCGTTGGCCGCGCGCGCCATCCGGTCGAGCGCCGCGCGCGCCGGATCGCCGCCTCCGCCGCAGAAGGCAGCAAAAACGGCCAGGAGCACGACCGCCCGCTTCATCGCGCCCTCATTCTCGCCCCATCCGTCTGTGCCAGAATCCGGCTTCCATGAGCTTGCGCGCCGCCGCCGCCCTGCGCGTGACCATCGCGCTCGGCTTCCTCACGCTGACGGTCTCCGATTTCGCCGCCGCGACCGACAAGCCGTCGCTCGTCGTCGTGATCTCCGTCGACCAGATGCGTGCCGACTATCTCGACCGCTTCCGTCCCTGGTTCGGCGAGGACGGCTTCAAACGCTTCCTGGAACACGGCGCCGTGTTCCCGCGCGCCGCGCACCGGCACGCGACGACTTTCACCGCGCCGGGACACGCGTCGATCGGCTCGGGGCTCGATCCGCGCGACCACGGCATCATCGGCAACCGATGGTTCGACGCCACTTCCGGCACGTCGGTCTACTGTACGGAGGACCCCGATGTCGCATTCGTTCCGGCGCCCGCGCCCGGCCAGGCTCCGCTCACGAAGGCGGCCTCGCCCGGACTGACGACGAGCGTCTTTCTGGGCGATCGTCTGAAGCAGAAATTCCCCGGCGCCCGTGTTCTCGGGATCGCGCTCAAGGACCGTGCGGCGGTGCTCATGGCCGGCCGCAAGGCCGACGCGGCCATCTGGTTCGAGGAGAAGAACGCGCGCTTTGTGACCTCGACGTACTACCCGCCGCACCCGGAGCTCCTCGCGATCAACGACACGCTGCCCGCGTTCTTCGCCGCGCACCGGACCTGGGACCTGTCGGGACGGATTCCTCCCGCGGCGCTCGACGCGGCGACGTTCGACCCGCCGGAGCTCTACTCCGCAAAGAGCCCGCCCGCCGGATTCGGAGACACGTTCCCGCACCCGCTCCGGACTCCGAAGGCCGTCGTCTCCTCGCCTTTTGGCGACGAGCTCGTGCTCGCGCTCGCCCGCTCCGTCATCGAGAAGTGGTCGCTCGGATCACGCGGGGGCGAGCCCGACCTCCTCTTCGTCGGCCTCTCCTCGACGGACTACTACGGGCACGCCTTCGGTCCCGACTCGAAGGAGATCGCCGACGGGATCGTCCGGCTCGACGCGACGCTCCAGGCGTTCTTCGGATGGCTCGACGGCCGCGTCGGCGCCGGCCGCACGATGACTTTTCTCACCGCCGACCACGGCGTCACGCCGCTCCCCGAAGTCGCGCGCGCGAAATACCGCAAGCGCACGGGAAAAGACGATCCGAGCATCGCGGGCCGCGTCAACCTCGACAACCACGGCGGCGACGCCGGCAAAGTCTCGGACGGCTCGGCCGAGCGGCTCGCGATCGAGCGCGCCGTGGCGAAGCGCTTCGGATATTCCCTGGACGAGAGCGCGCCGAACTTCCGCGAGGGCGCGGTCCTTTTCTTCGAGGAGCCGGGTCTCTACCTGAATAAGGCGGCCCTCGCACGCCGCGGCGCGCCGATCGAAGCCGTGAAGGAAGCGGTCCGCGACCTCGTCCGCGCCATGCCCGGCGTTCAGACGGCGTACGACAATACGGAGATCGCCGACGGCCTGCCGCCCGACGCCCCCCACGCGCTCGCCGTCGCCCGGTCCTTCCGCGCCGACCGCTCGGGCGACATCTTCGTCCTCTTGAAGCCCGGCTGGATGTGGTCGTACGGCAAGGAGTCGGGCACGACGCACGGACAGCCGAACGATGACGACGTGCGCGTGCCGCTCGCCGTGTGGGGTCCCGGCGTCGCGCCAGGCTCCTACGACACGGCGACTTCCCCGCTGGCCATCGCCCGGACCGTGGCGAAGCTCTTCGATTTCGAGGCCGGCGAGCCGGACGTCGCTCCCCTGCAGCCGGTCGTCGGAGCGGCAGCCACGGCGGCGTCCGCGGCGGCTTCGCCCCGATGAATCCGCGCGCCGCCCCGCTCCCGTAACTGCAGCGGAGGCGGAAAGGCCCCGGGTGCCCGGGGCGGCCGGCTCTCGAAGTCCCGGAATCTCAGGCGGATGAAAGAAAGGAGAGGTGTGTCTCTATGAAGAAGATCCTCGGTTTCTCCCTGACGGCGGCGGCCGCGCTCGCGATGGCGTCGGCGCTGCTCGGCGCGGACACCAAGATGGTCGGCGGCGCGCCGATGTATCCCTCGAAGGACATCATCGACAACGCCGTCAACTCGAAGGACCACACGACCCTCGTCGCGGCGGTCAAGGCGGCGGGCCTCGTGGACACGCTCAAGGGCAAGGGCCCGTTCACGGTCTTCGCGCCGACCAACGAGGCCTTCGCGAAGCTGCCGGCCGGCACCGTGGACGGCCTTCTGAAGCCCGAGAACAAGCCGGCCTTGACGAAGGTCCTGACGTACCACGTCGTTCCCGGCCGGATGGATGCCCACGCCCTCGCGAAGAAGATCAGGGAAGGCAACGGCACGGCGTCGCTCACGACCGCGAGCGGCGGCACACTCTGGGCCATGATGCAGGGCGACAAGATCGTCGTGAAGGACGAGAAGGGCGACATGTCCACCGTCACGATCGGCGACGTGTATCAGTCGAACGGCGTGATCCACGTCGTCGACACCGTCCTCCTTCCGAACTGACCGCGATATCCTCCTCTCTCGCTTCGGGGGCGGGCCCGCGCCCGCCCCTCTTTTCTCTCGGCGCGGAGGTGCCATGAGCGCGCAACGGCGGGCGGTTCCCGCTTCCCGGACCCCGGCGGCGCCGGTCCGAATCAAGCGCCCGCATCACTTCCTCGTCCGGCTGACGCACTGGTCAAACGTGCCGCTGCTCGCCGGCCTCATCCTTTCGGGCCTCGCGATCTACTGGGCGGCGCCGGTCTTTCAGCACGCGCCCGACCCGACGACCGGCTCGACGGACTACTTCGCCGATCTCGGCGTGTGGATCGTGGCGCACGTGCCGGGCGCAAGAACGTACCCGCGCCCCATCACGTGGTTTTACGACCACTTCTCGATCGGGCCGGGGCAGCTCGCGCTGGCGCTCCGGCTTCACTGGTTTTTCGCCTATCTCTTCCTGGCGAATGGCGCGCTCTATCTCGTCGGTCTCGTCGCCGGCGGAGGCTACAAGGCGCTCCTGCCGCGGCGCGCTGACGTCCGCGGCGCGGTCGCGATGATGCGCTACTACGTCGGATGGCTGCCCGCGAAGCTCTTTCGCTGCCCCTGGCCTCATCCCGAAGTCACGACCAAGTACAACGCGCTTCAGCGCGCCGCCTACTTCTCGATGCCGGTGTTCGGCGCGCTCGCGATCCTCTCGGGCTGGGCGATGCACAAGCCGGTGCAGCTCCGCTGGCTGGAGCGGCTGTTCGTCAACTACGACGGCGCGCGGATCGTGCACTTTGTCGCGATGGTCGTTCTCGGGACGTTCGTCGTTCCGCACGTCGTGCTCGTCATCGTGGACGGCTGGGACACCTTCCGGTCGATGATCACGGGATGGTCCCGAAGAACGAATCCAAAGGAGGCTGGCCATGGCGCCGCCCCGCAAGCCCCGCCGCCGGCTGCGTGACATCGTCGCGGAGACCGATCCGCCGACCGAGCTCGTCCCGGAGCGGGCCCTCGCGGCGCGCTCGCGGCGCGATTTCCTGATCTTCGGCGCGGCGGCCGTGGCAGCTGCCGCCGGGTTCTGGTGGCTGCTTCCCGACGGCGCCGCCGAGGGAAAGCTCCCCGAGGGCGCGATCCACGCGCTCGACACGGCGGCCGCCCGCCTCGGCCTCACGAGGGACCGGCGCGAGAAGTTTCTCAACCGCGCTTCGCTGACGTTCGACGACGACGTCGCTGAAGCGCTCTTCTCGCGAGGCCGCAAGGTGCGGACGTACACCAAGGCCGACATCCGGCCGATCCGCAACAACTACAACGGCGCGACGCCGAACCCGGACTATCTCGCCGATTGGAAGCTCGCGCTGTCCGGGCTCGCGTCGGGCCGCGCCGAGACGCTCGCGATCGACGACCTGAAGAAGTTCGCATTGCACGAACAGATCACCCGGCTCGTCTGCGTCGAGGGCTGGAGCGCCGTGGCCTGGTGGGGCGGCCTCCGGTTCTCGGATCTTCTCGACGCCTATCCGCCGGCGCCCGGCGCGAAGTGGGCGGCCATCGAGTCCGCGGTCAACCTCGATGGCGACGGCAACTCGGACCCCTACTACGTCTCGATCGACCTCGAGACGGCGCGGCACGAGCAGACGCTCCTCGCGACCCACAAAGACGGCCGGCCGCTTCCGGTCGAGCATGGGGCCCCGCTGCGGCTGCTCGCCCCGATGAAGCTCGGGCTGAAGAACATCAAGGCGATCACGTCGATCGAATACACGGCGAAGCAGCCCGACGACTACTGGGCCAAGCGCGGCTACTCGAAGTACGACGGCCTGTGAGCGCGGCGCCGATCGGGGCGGATCTCGCCGTCCGCGTGCGCGCGGAGCACCACCGGCTCGACGAGCTCTTCGGCGTTTTTCTCGGCGCCGCGTCGGCCGGGGACGCCGAGGCCGCGGCGGCGGCGATCATCGCGTTCGACGACGCGCTGCGCCGCCACACGGTGCTCGAGGAGGAGCGCCTCTTTCCTCCCGCCCCGCCGGGGAAGCTCGTTCCCTCGCCGGACGAGGACGCGGCGGCCGCGCTCGGGCGCCAGCTCCGGATCGAGCACGTTCAGATCCGCGAGCTTTCCGGGATGATGCGGCGGCTGCTCGCCGAGGCGCGCGATCTCGAAGGGGCGCGGCGGCTCGCGGGCGGCCTCGCGCGCCGCTGGGACGCGCACACGGCGCGCGAAGACGCGGAGCTCCTCGGCCCGGCCTCTAGCCTCTGAGCAGGCGCACCTCGACAGTGCGCTCGCGGGGCCCGTCGAGCTCGACGAGAAAGATCCCCTGCCAGCGGCCGAGGACGAGCTTTCCCTTCTCGAGCGGCACGAGACAGGAGACGCCGATCGCCTCCGAGAGAAAGTGCGCGGCCGAGTTGCCCTCGCCATGATCGAAGCGCACCTTGGGAACCCACGCCTCGAGCGCGCGCTCCACGTCGCCGACGACGTCCGGATCCCACGCCTCGCCGATCGTCACCGCGGCCGTCGTGTGCGGCAGCGAGACGAGCAGCGCGCCGTCGGAGGCCGAGAGCTCGGCCGCGGCCCGCCGCACTTCGTCGGTGATGTCGCGCCGTTCGATCCCCCGCGCGCTGCGAATCCGGAAGGCCGGCATGCGCGCAGTCTAGAGCGCTTCGTCGAGGATATCCTCCGCCGGGATGGACAGCCCCAACGCTTTGCGCGCGCGCGGGCTCTGGCCGGTCCTGGTTCTCGGCGGCCTTCTCCTCTGGGCCGCCTGGCCGTGGCTTCCGGTCGCGCGCGTCGCGAAGCCGCCCGCCACGATCGTCTTCTACGGGTTCAGCATCCTCGGCGACACGATGGAGCAGGGCGTGTTCCCGGCGTTTCAGAAATCGTGGGCGGCTCAGGGCGGCGCGCCGGTCGAGTTCCTGTCGTCCTTCTCAGGATCGGGCACCATCACGAACCAGGTGATCATGGGCGTGCCGGCGGAGCTCGTCCTGCTGTCGCTCGAGAGCGACGCGGATCGCCTGGCCGAGGCGGGCGTCGTGCCGAAGCGAAGCTGGCGCGCGCTGCCGCACGAGGGCGTCGTCAACCGGACGCCCTTCATCATCCTCGTGCGGCCCGGAAATCCGAAGGGAATCCGCGACTTCGCGGACCTCGCGCGCCCGGGAATCGGCGTCGTCCATCCGGACCCGCTCACCTCCGGCGGCGCGCAGTGGGCCATCGTCGCGGAATACGGCGCGGGCGCCCGCGCGGCCGGCGGCGATCCGGCGGCCGGCGAGAGGCTGCTGGCCGGCATCTGGAAGAACGTCGTGGCGCAGGCATCGTCCGCGCGCGCCGCGCGCACGCAGTTCGAGAACGGCTTCGGCGACGCGCTGATCACGTACGAGCAGGAGGCGATCTGGGACAAGGCGCGCGGCAAGCTCCGCGCCGAGATCGTGTACCCTCGCCGCACGATTCTCTCCGAGCACACCCTCGTGCGCGTGGACCGCCGCATCGGCCCGAAGGAGCGCGCCGCCGCCGACGCTTTCACGCGCTTTCTCTGGAGCGAGGAAGCGCAGAAGATTTTCGTCACCCGCGGATTCCGCAGCGTCGAAGACGAGTGGAACGCCGGCAATCCGGCGTTCGGCCGGATCGAGGAGCCTTTCTCGATCGCCGACTACGGCGGCTGGGAGAGGGCCAGGAAGGAAATCGTCGACGGGATCTGGAAGGATCGGGTCATGAAGATCCGGCCGAAGTCTTGAGCGCGACCGTCCCGGTCGCGGGGCCGCGCGCGGTCCGGCCGCTCGTGCCGGTGACGTTGCTGCTCGCCGTTCTCCTGCCGCTCATCCTCATGCCGCTCGCGGCGGTGTTCGTTTTCGCGTTCCGCGGGGGACTTCCGGCGTTCGGGAAGGCGCTCGCTTCGCCCGAGGCACGGTTCGCGCTGCGCTTCTCGCTCCTGATCGCCTTCGCGACGGCCTTCGTCAACGCGATCCTCGGCACGTTCACGGCGTACGTCCTCTCGCGCTACCGATTCCCCGGCGAGCGTCCGCTCGGCATCCTCGTGAATCTCCCCGTGGCGATCCCGACGGTCGTCGTGGGCACGTCCCTCCTGCTCCTCTGGGGACCGATCGGCCTCCTGGGAAAGCTCCTGGAGCCGCTCGGCTTCCAGCCCATGTTCGCGCCGGCCGGCGTGCTTCTCGCGCACCTCTTCGTGACGTTCCCGTACATGCTGGGGTCCGTCAAGCCCGTACTCGACGAGATCGAGGCGACCTACGAAGAGGCCGCGTACACGATCGGCGCGTCGCGGTGGCAGACCTTCCGCTGGGTGATCCTGCCGACTCTGCGCGGCGGCCTCTTCACCGGCGCGCTCCTGACCTTCGCGCACTCGCTCGGAGAGTTCGGCGCCACGGTGCTCGTCTCCGGCAACCTGCGCCTGCGCACCCAGACGGCGCCTCTCTACATCTTCGCGCAGTTCGAGGCCGGCAACGTCGCGGGCGCCAACGCCGTCGCCGCCGTCCTCGCGGCGCTCTCGTTCGTCATTTTCTTCTTCCTGCTGCGCTACACGACGACGCGCAAGGACGCCTGACGGCCGGCTCATGGCGATCACGCTCGACAAGGTCACCAAGCGTTACGCGGGCCAGACGATCGTGGACCGCGTCTCCCTCGAGGTCCAGACGGGCGAGCTCTTCGTGCTCCTCGGGGCGAGCGGATCGGGCAAGAGCACGATCCTCCGGCTGATCTCGGGACTCCTCGAGCCGGACGAGGGCGCGATCCGGCTCGGCGGGCGCGACGTCACGATGCTGCCGCCGCAGAAGCGCGACGTCGGCTTCGTCTTCCAGAACTATTCGATTTTCCGGCACATGACGGTCGGGCAGAACATCGAGTTCGGGCTGCGGATCCGCGGGGTGCCGGCGTCCGAGCGCGAGAGCCGGCGCGAGGAGCTCCTCGATCTCGTGGGCCTCGGCGGCCTCGGTTTCCGCTACTGGAGCCAGCTCTCCGGCGGCCAGCTCCAGCGCGTGGCGCTCGCGCGCGCCCTCGCCTATCGTCCGGCGGTGCTGTTGCTCGACGAGCCCTTCGGCGCGCTCGACGTCAAGATCCGCGCGCAGCTGCGCCAGAACCTGAAGCAGATCCAGAAGACCCTCGGCGTCACGACGATTCTCGTCACGCACGACCAGGAGGAGGGGTTCGAGCTCGGACAGCGCATCGGCGTCATCGAGCGGGGACGCCTGCTCGAGGTCGGCGCGCCCGAGGACCTCTACGCGCACCCGCGCTCCCTCTTCGCCGCCACGTTCCTCGGCGCCGGGACGATCCTCGTCGGCCGGTGCCGCGGCGAGCGCGTGGAGCTCGGTCCGCTCACGCTCCCGATCCCGCCCGACGTGCCCCACGACGAGGGCGATCGCGTGCGCGTGCTCTTCCGTCCGGAGCAGGTCCGTCTCTCCGCCGAGACGCCGCCGCCGTCTGCAGCCGTGCTCGGAAAGGGAGAGCTCCTCGAGGAGAGCTTCTCGGGCTCGTTCCGCCGCGCGCGTCTGCGCCTGCCCGCTCTGCCCGGCACGCGCCAGCTCTCCCCCGCGCTGCCCTACGGCGAGAACGCGCTCCTCGTCGAGGTTGCGGTGCCGGCCGACGGGCGGCCCATTCCGCCGCAGGCCTGGGTCGTGCTCGAGCACTGGCACATCCTCCGGCAGCCGACGCCGCGCCTCCTCGTCGCCGACTCGGGTGAGCCGAACGATCCGGCGCTCTCGATTGCGCGCCCGCTCGTCGACGCGCTCGATGGCGTCGCGACCGTCGCCGCCGTGGCTCCCGGCTCGAGCGGCCAGGACGCATTGCGGGAAACACTGCTTCGCCGAGCGCGCGACGCCGGTCTCGAGAACGCGGCGGTCCGCGCACGCGCCGGCGATGCGGCCGAGCAGCTCGCCCTCGAGCAGTCGGAGGCGCCCTACGACTTCCTGCTGCTCGGCGACACGGATCCGTCGCGGGCCGGCAAGCGGCGCGCCGCCGGTCTCGCGGAGGAGCTCGCGGAGCGCGTCACCACGCCGATCCTTCTCGTGCGCGGCCCCGCGCATCTCCCGAAGAAGATCCTCATCTGCACCGCCGTCGGCGAGCCGGGAAAGGCGGACGTGCGCGCCGGCGGATGGCTCGCGCGGCGGCTGTCCGCCGGCGTCACGCTCCTCCACGTCTCTCCGGAAGGGCGCACCCCGACGCCGCTCGTGCGAGCGCACCTCGATCGCGGCGTCGAGACGCTCCGCGAGCTCGAGGTCCGGGGCCGGGCGACCGTGCGAAACGCGGAAGACGCGCTCGACGGGATCCTCGCCGAGCTCGAGACCGAGCCGCACGATCTCGTCGTCGTGGGCGGACCGGCCCGCGGATCCCGCGCGCCCTTCTTGCGGGGCGGCGGCGACTCCGTCACGCGCCAGGTCTTGCGGAACTGCCCTTGCTCGGTTCTGGTCGTGCCGGAGGGCTCGTGGTGACCGGCGCCTGCGGATACAGCTCGCGGTAGGACTCGGAGTAGAGCAGGACGCGCCGCACGTAATCGCGGCTCTCCCAGGCGGGGTGGGACTCGAAGATTTCATCCTCGTCGAGGCCGCGGTTCTGCGCGAGAACGGCGGCCATGCGGCCGGGCCCGCCGTTGTAGGCGGCGAGCGCGTAGATTCCGTTCCCGTCGAACTGATCGTAGAGGCGCCGCAGGTACGCGGCGCCGAGCTGCGCGTTGACGCCCGGGTCGTAGAGGAAGGCGCGCCGGTAGCGGACGCGCAGCACCGAGCGCGCGACGCTCTTCGCCGTCGACGGCAGGAGCTGCGTCAGACCGAGCGCGCCGGCCCGCGACCTCGCCCTGGCCTCGAAAAGGCTCTCCTGCCGTACGAGGGCGCGGAGGATCGCGGGGTCGAGAGAAAATTCGTTCGCGCTCTGCGCCAGGAAGCCGCCTTCCTCGATGGGGTAATAGAGACGCCGCCAGGCGTCGGGGACGCGGCCCTCTTCCGCCGTTCCCATCTCCGGGAACGCGCGTTTGGCCGCGAGGGACGCGGCCGCGAAGCGCCCGAGCGCAAATTCCGATTCCGCCAGCCGCAGGTCCCGGCCGCGGCTCGCGGGCAGACGGCGCGCCTCCGCCGAGGCTTCGTCGAAGAGGCGCAGCCGCAGCAGCTCGTCCACGCGGCGAAACGTCGCCGTCGCCTCGGAAGGATCCGGCAGCGCCGGCCGGCGCGTCATGCGTGCGGACACGCGGCGCCGCGCGAAGAGGGCGTAGAGATCGGGCGGATCGGCGCGCGCGATCGCCTGGAACAGGAGGTTCGCCCGTCCGGAGTAGCCTTCGTGCTCGAGACAGCGCGCGCGCCAGTACGTCAGGCGCCGGCGGAAGTCGAGCGAGGCATAGAGCGCGCCGAGCGTTTCGAAGCGCGCCCGGGCGATCGCCCAACGGCCGTCGCGATAGACGTCCCACGCGAGCCGCCAGAGCGGCTCGAAGCCCGCGCGCGTTCCGGCAGACTCCGCGACGAGCGCGCGGGCCTGCACGAGGCCCGCATCGTAGTCACCGGTCTCATACGCGAGGCGGACGAGGCGCTCGCGCGCGGCGGCGCGCACGGCCGGGGGCGCCTCCGCCGACGTCAGGACGCGGAGGCTCGTGGCGAGACGGGCTTCGCGATCCTCGGGCCGCTCGCGCGGCGGGCGCGGCGCGCCGCGACCGCTCTCGACGTCGATGCGGAAGAGTCTGGCCTCGTAGGAGGCGGCGCTCCCGTTCGCCGCCACGCGCGAAGCCGCCGCGAGGGCCTTCGCGGTCCTTCCCAGACGCGCCTCCGCGCGCGCCAGCGCGAGCAGCGTCGCATCGCGCTCTTCGGACGCGAGCGGGACGCCGGCCGCCGCCGCCGGCTCCAGGATCGCCGCGCCGCGACGGTAGTCCCCGGCCGACACGAGCGCGCGCCCGCGCCGCGCCTTGTCCGCCGGCGAGAGCCGCGCCTCCTCCGCGCGAAGGGCCTGCCGGAGCTCCGCCGAGCTCTCTCCCGAGACGTCCGCCAGCGGCGCCTCGAGGAGAATCTGCCGCGCGGCCGCGCGGGCGCCCGCGGCGTCGCCCGTGCGCAACGCCAGCCGCAGCCGCTGCGGCGCGAGCTCCAGACTCGACGAGGGACTCCGAGACGCCGCGTGGGCGAGCACGGCGGCGGCCCTCGCCGGTGCGCCGCTTCGCTCGAGCAGCGCGGCATGGTCGAGCGCCGTCCGCACGGCGCCGGCATAGGCATCGTCGCTGTCCTCGAGCGCCGCGTACTCGACGAGCGCGCGGTCCGTCTCTCCCGACGCCGCGAGGTCGCGCGCCAGACGGTCGCGCCGGTAACTTTCGAGGCCGATGGGCGCTGCGGACGTCCCCTCGAAGCCGCGCGCCGCCGCCGCGAAGTTCGCGTGCCGCTCGTCGTCGACCGCGAGGAGCATCGCGACGCGCGCGTCCCAGGCGCGCTGGCCGGCCTGGCGCCGGATCTCGGAGAGGACGTGCTCGGCGTCGGCGCGGCGCCCCTCCTCCAAAAGATCGGCCGCGCGCGCGAACTCCGCGTCGAAGTCCGACGAGACGAAGAGCGCCCCGACGTCCGACCGCGTGCCGCTCGCGAAGAGCCAGAACAGCGAGGCCGCGACGAAAACCCGCGCGATCGGGCGACCGGCGAGGCGCGGCGGAGAGCGCGGATGCAACCGGCGAACCGGACCGGGACTACAGCCCGAGCGCCTCCGCGCGTCCGTCGGCGAGCGTGCGGACGAGCTCCTCGTAGAAGAAATTGGACGACGAGCGCACGTCCTCGGGAATCCGCTCGTCGTACATCTGCCGGCTGCGGTCGATGTCTTCCTTCAGGCGCTCGTAGAGGTTGCCCTTCTCCCGCCCCTCCTGGACCGCGCGCTCGTTGTAGAGCTTGATCTCCGAGACCAGAAGCTTCGCGAACCGCCGCGCTTCCTCGCGGCGCTCGTCGCCCTCGGCGCGGGCAAGCGGACCGGCCAGACGTCGCGCCGGCGCCGCGGGCCCCGGAGCGGGGGCCGCGGCATCCGGCTTCCAGGCCGGAGCCGGCGGAGGCGGAGGCGCGGTCACCTCGGGCATGCGCATCGTCGCGGCGGGCGAGGCCCAGCTCGCGGGCGTCGAGGGGAGTGATTCCCAACCTGCCGAAGGCGGAGCCTCGGCGGAGGACACTTCGGCCGCGCGCCCGGGCTCGGCGGGCGGAGGCGGCGGCGGCGGAGCGAGCGGGGGCGGTGCGAGCGGCGGTGGGGCCGGCGCGAACGCCGCGGGCGCGGGCGCGGATTCGGGCGGCGCCTCGGAGGTCAGGGGAACTTCCCGCGGCCGCGGAATGCCCAGGTCCGAGATGTCTTCCTCGCCGGGCGCCTCCCGGCGCGAGGGCAGCGGACGCAGCGGCGGCGCGGGGCGGAGCTTGCGGGACGCGAGCCGATCGACGATGAGCCCGGTGAGGAACGTCAGCAACCCGATCCCATCGGGATCGAAGCGGCCCTCCTCGCCGGGCACCGCATCGGCGTACACGGCGCCGGAGATCTTTTCCTTGACCACCATCGGGAGCACGACGGCGTCCACGGCGTCGGTCGCCGAGAGCCGCGCGGAGATCTCGTTGCCTCGCACGAGGCGCTCGGGGGACCCTTCGAGCACGCGGGCGAAGGGATTCGACCCGGAGAGCGAGATCGTGATCTTGCGCACGGCTTCGTCGTCCAGACCGTGCTCCGAGAATCCGACCGCCTTCCAGACGCCGAGCGTGCCGCCCTTGGAGACGAGCAGCGCGACGCGCGAGGCGCGCCGGCGGGCGAGTTCCAGATACCGGTGGAGGATCTCCACCTGGTTCGCGCCCGCGTCGAGCGTCCGGGAATCCTCGATCGAGATCGTCCCGAATTTCGAGCCGCCGCCCTCGGGCTTCTGAGCGAGCATGTCCCCGGGGACGATGCCGGAGAAGTCCTGTTCGAAACGCTCCAGGAATCCCACCCAGCGCCGGTCGGCCTCGAGGCGGAGCCGGTCGAATTCGTCGCGCAGCGCGGCGAACCGTTCGAGCAGACGCCGCTCGATCTCGGCTTCCAGCCGACGGAGAAGCTCTTCGTTTTCCATGCTCGAGCCATTATCCGGCCTCCGCGAACCGAGTCAACCTCAAGCGAGTCTGAGAGATCCGACTGCCCGGCCGGCCGAGGGAAGCGGCGCCCGGCCGATCGAGGGCCGGGACCGTCCGCGGGTGAGTGTCCTCGTTAAGCGACTCAAAAGAAAAGAGATCATTGACAGTCCTTCCTCGGCGAAAATATGATCTCGGGCTCTCGAAAGCCACGGTGAAGGGGGTGACTGTTCGTGCCTCTCGTCCACGTCAAGGAAGACGAATCCTTCGAAAACGCGATGCGCCGCTTCAAGCGCAAGTGCGAGAAGTCCGGCATCCTGTCGGAGCTGAAGAAGCGTCAGCACTACGAGAAACCGAGCGCCAAGCGCAAGCGCAAGATGATCCAGGCGCGCAAGAAGATGCTGCGCAAGCTCGCCGAAGAGCGGCGAGCGAACGTCTAGTCGAGTCCGAGTTCCCCTTCGCGGCGGGCGACGTCGTCTCGGTCCTCGAGCTCGACGTCGTCCTCCGCCTCGTCTCTTCCCTCGCCCGCACCGTTCCCGGTCAGCGCTCGGTCGCCCGAACCCGCCCGTCGTTCGATGAGGCGGAGGCGCGCCGGCGTCTCGAGGAGACCGCGGAAATCTCGACGTTCCGCGCGGCGCACGGCCGCCTGCCGCTTGCGGGAGCGACCGACGTCGCGCCCGCGCTCGAGATGCTCGAGCGCTCCGGCGGATACGGCGCGCCCGAGGACTTCCGGCCCGTCCTCGCGACGGCGCGCGCTTGCGAGGCCGTGCGGCGATTCCTCGAGCGCGCCGAAACGCCGGCGCTGTCGGCGCACCGCGGTGCGCTGCCTCGATTCGACGGGCTCCTCGAGAAGGCGCGCCGCCTCTTCACGGCCGACGGGGCCGTCTCCGACGACGCGTCGCCGCGCCTGAAGGATCTGCGCGCGAGGCTGCGCCGCCGGCGCGGCGAGGTCACGAAGAAGATGACCCGGCTCCTCGAGGAACGCCGCGAGGCGCTCGGCGAGACGCTCCTCGTCCAGCGCAACGACCGCTATTGTCTTCCGGTCCTCGCATCGGCGCGCGCGCGAGTGCCGGGAATCGTGCACGACCGCTCGGGATCGGGACAGACCGTCTTCGTCGAGCCGCTCGAGGTCGTCGAGGCGAACAACGATCTGGCTCTCGCGGCGGCCGAGGAGCGCCGCGAAGTCGAGCGGCTTCTCGCGGAGCTCGGCGGGCTGGTGCTCGAGGCGTCCGAGGACCTCCTCCGCGCCGTGGCGGGCCTTGCCGCCCTCGATGCGCTCGAGGCGCGGGTGGAGTTCGGCGAGCTCGTCGGAGGCCGGCTGCCCGAGATCTCCGACGATCGATCCTGGATCCTGCGCGGAGCGCGTCACCCGCTGCTCGACCCGCGGCTCGCGCCGCTTCGCCGCCGGGTTCTCGACGAGTCGCGCCCGGCTCGCGACGCGGTGCCGCTCGACCTCGAGCTCCCGGCGGACACGCGTCTGCTGGTCGTCTCCGGTCCGAATGCCGGCGGGAAGACCGTCGTCTTGAAGACCGCGGGGCTGTTTTCCCTGCTGGCACAGGCGGGATTTCCTCTGCCCGCCGCCCCCGGGACCCGCATTCCTTTCTTCACTTCGGCCGCGGCCGAGATTGGCGACGCGCAGGCGATCCTCTCCGACCGCTCGACGTTTTCTTCCTCCATGGAGACGCTCGCCGGAATCCTCGAGGACGCCGGTCCCGGCGCGCTCGCGCTCGTCGACGAGATCGGAGGCGCGACCGACCCCGAGGAAGGCAGCGCGCTCGCCGTCGCCTGGCTCGAGGAGCTCCTCGCGCGCGGCGGCCGCGCGATCGTGACGACGCACCTCTCCGCGGTCAAGAACTTCGCCGCCGGGCGGCCCGACGCCGTTTGCGCCGCCATGGAATTCGACGAGGAGACCGGCTCTCCGAACTACCGCCTGCATCCCGGCCTCTCGGGAAGGAGCCACGCCCTCTCCGTGGCCGCCGAGAGGGGCATCCCGGAGACGGTTCTCGCGCGGGCGCGCGATCTGCTCGGCGAGGCCTGGCGGCGCCGCGAGCGCGCGGAGTCGGACGCCGAGGCCGCGCTCGAACGGGTGCGGCGTCTCGAGCAGGAGGCGTCGGAAGAGCGTGCGCGGGCGGCGTCGGAAGCCGCGCGCCTCTCGTCGGAGCGCGAGTCCCTCGCGCGCGAACGGGCGAAGCTGCTCGAGGAAGGCAAATCCGGTTTCGAGCGGGCGCGGGCGAAGCTCGCGCGCGAGGTGGCGGACGAGCTCGCGCGGCTCCGGCAGGACTCGGCGCTCCGCGCGCAGGCCTCCGCGGCGCGCGTCCTCGACGCGGCCGAGCGCCAGACCGCCGCGGCCGAGAGCGTCCTCGCGGAGGCCGAGGCGCATTCGGAGGAGCGCGCGCGCGAGCTCTCGGTCGGCGGCCGCGCGCGGGTCCGGGGCGCGAAGACCGAAGGGGTCGTGCGTGCGATCGACGGCCAGTCCGTGTGGCTCGAGGTCGCCGGCAAGCGCATGCGCTGGAACCGGTCGGACGTCGAGCCGACCGGCGAGCCGCCGCGCACAGAGAAGACGCCCCGCGCTCGCGCAGAGAAACCGCCGGCGCCCGGCCCGAGCCTCGCCGCCCGAACGCTCGAGGTGAACGTCATCGGCAAACATCTCGACGACGCGACCGAGGAGGTCGAGCGCGCGCTCGACGCCGCGATCCTTGCCGGCGATGCGCGGCTGCGCGTGGTGCACGGGCATGGCACGGGCCGGCTGCGCGACGGGCTGCGCGAACATCTGCGGGCGCATCGCGCCGTGGCTTCGATCCGGGCCGCGGACGCGCGCGAGGGCGGGAACGGCGCCACGATCGTGGAGTTGAAATGAAGGCGCGGAGACGCGGGCGGACCGCGCCGTGATCGAGGCCGAAGGCCGAGGGATCCCGAGCTTGTCTGCGGTGAACGGCGGTAGAGTCGAGAACCCGGGCCTCCCGCAATGAGCGACCTCGACATCAACGACCGCGTGCTCGCCGAGCTGCGGGGCGCCGCCGACATCGTGGAGGTGATCGGCGAGCACACGCGCCTGAAAAAGGCGGGCCGGTCCTGGAAAGGGCTTTGTCCCTTCCACAACGAGCGCACGCCGTCCTTCACCGTGGACCGCGAGAAGGGCCTCTACCACTGCTTCGGCTGCGGCGCGGGCGGCGACGTCATCCACTTCGTGCGGCAGATCGACCGCCTGGACTTTCCCGAAGCCGTCGAAGCGCTCGCCGGGCGATTCGGCGTCGCGATCCCGAAGCGCGCCCGCGGGCCGCGGGACGACCGGCGCGAGAAGCTGCTCGAGGCCGTGGCGCGCGCGCAGAGTTTCTACGCCGGCGAGCTCGACAAGCCGAAGAACCCCGCGGCCGCTTATCTCGAGAGCCGCGGGGTCCCGGCGGACCTCCGGCAGCGCCTCGCCCTGGGGTACGCGCCCGACTCCTGGGACGCGCTCGCGCGGCGGCTCTCGGGGGCTTTTCCCGAGGCGCTTCTCGTCGAGGCGGGACTGCTCCAGCCTCGTCCCGAGGCCAAGGGCGCCTACGACCGTTTCCGCAACCGGCTCCTCTTCGTGCTGCGCGACGACCGCGGCCGGCCGGTCGGGTTCGGCGGACGCGCGCTCGCCGACGGCCAGGAGCCGAAATACCTCAACTCGCCCGAGACGCCGCTCTTCCAGAAGAAGCGGACGCTCTACGGCCTTTCGCAGGCGCGCGACGCCATCCGGCGCCAGGAGCGCGCGGTCCTCGTCGAGGGGTATTTCGACCACCTCGCGCTCGTGCGGGCGGGCGTCGAGGAGACGGTCGCGACGATGGGCACGGCGCTGACGCCCGAACAGGCCGAGAAGCTGCGGCGGCTGTGCGAGCGGGTCGTCCTCTGCTACGACGGCGACCCCGCCGGCCGGGCCGCCACCCGCGCCGCGATCGCCCTCTGCCTCGCGCAGGGCCTGTCGGTCTCGGTCGCCCGGATGCCGCCGGGGGAAGATCCCGACGACGTCCTGCGAAGCGCCGGCCCCGAGGATCTGGCCGGCCGGATCGCCGGCGCGCCGGACTTCCTGACCTGGCTGCTCGAGGAGGTCAAGCCGGGCGAGCCCGGGCTCTCCGCCGCCGAGCGGAGCGCGCGAATCGCCGCGCTTCTCGACGGCGTAAAAGAGATACCGGACGCGATCTTGAGGCATGAGGAATGCCGGCGGATCGCGGAGGCCGTTTCCGTCCCCCTCGAGGTCCTCTGGGACCGGATCAAACCGAGGACCGGCGGGGCGCCGGCGAGGGTTCCGACGGGAACGGCGCCCGTCAAGCCCGTGTTTAATGACGGGGGAATTCCGGATGCCGAGAGCGCGTTGCTACCGATCCTGGTGCGGGGGGGCGAGCATATCTCTTTGATTCTAGGGCGCTTGAAAGACGATTGGCTGTCGCGGGACGGCGTTCGGGCGATCGCGGCGGCTTTTCGGGCACAGGGGCCCACGGAACCTGTTGATTTTCAGAGGATAATCGCCGACCTTAACGACGAACAGAAGAATCTGTTGGCCCAGGCGGTTACCGAAGAAGGGCTCGAGCCCAGCGCCCAGCGGGTGAACCAGGTGCTCGACAAGCTGGAACAGGACTACCTCCGGCGGGAGAGCGCCGCGCTGCTCGCGGCGATCGGGCGTTCGCCGGAGGACGACGAGCTGCTGCGGAAGAAGATGGTGACCGACCGGAGAATCGCGGAGTTGAAGTCCTCTCGGAAAGGAAACGAGATTGGTGATTGAGGAACGGTACCCCGAGGTTGCGGCCCTCCTGCGCGTGGGCAAGGAGAAGGGCTATCTGCTCTACGAAGAGATGCAGACGGTCCTGTCCGACGAGGTCACCGGAACGCCGCAGGATCTCGAGGAAGTGTACGTCCGCCTCTTCGACCTCGGCGTCGAGATCGTCACGGATCCGGATCGCGCCGCGAGGCGCCGAGCGGCCCTCGAGGCCGAGTCCGCGGAGGAGGCGCGCGAGGCCGTCGAGAAGACCAACGACCCCGTGCGCATGTACCTGCGCGAGATGGGCACGGTCAAGCTGCTCGACCGCGAGGGCGAGGTCCGCATCGCCAAGCGCATCGAGCAGGGCGAGGCCAAGATCTACCAGGCGCTCGCGAACAACCCGGTCGTCCTCGAGGAGATCCTGAAGCTGCTCGAAAGCGCCGGCCGGGACGCGCGCATGGTCAACGAGCTCGTCAATCCCTCCGACGAAGAGGAAGAGGAGGAGATGGACGATCGGGCGACGCGCCGCATCGAGGGCGTGCTCGCGAGCTTCAAAAAGATCGGCGCGCTCGACAAAGACATCAAGCGGATGAAGTTCAAGGCGCGCACGATCAAGAGGGGCTCCAAGGCCCTGGCGCGCATCGAGATCTCGATCGACCGCCGCATCGCCGAGATGGCCAACCTCATCCGCAAGGCCGACTTCACGCCTGCGGTCCTGAACCGCGCCATCGGGATCCTGAAGGACATCGACCGCCAGATGTCGGTGCCCGAATCCACGATGCGACAGGACACCCTGACGCTCAAGCGCGAGAAGAACCCGACACGGCTCGACTTCTACCGGCGCCGCATCGCCAAGTACCGCAAGGCGCTCCGCGAGCTCGAGGTGAAGTTCGGCGTCACGCACGAGGACGTCAAGAAGACGCTCCGCATGGTGCGCGAGGGCGAAGAAGAGGCCGACCAGGCCAAGCACGAGCTCATCGTGGCCAACCTGCGCCTCGTCGTGTCGATCGCCAAGAAGTACACGAACCGCGGGCTCCAGTTCCTCGACCTGATCCAGGAGGGGAACATCGGCCTGATGAAGGCGGTCGAGAAGTTCGAGCACCGCCGCGGGTACAAATTCTCGACGTATGCGACGTGGTGGATCCGCCAGGCGATCACGCGCGCCATCGCCGACCAGGCGCGGACGATCCGCATCCCCGTGCACATGATCGAGACGATCAACAAGCTGACGCGCACGTCGCGGTCCCTCGTCCAGGAGCTCGGACGCGAGCCGAACGCCGAGGAAATCGCCAAGCGGATGGACATGCCGGTCTCCAAGGTCCGCAAGATCATGAAGATCGCGCAGGAGCCGATCTCGCTCGAGACGCCGATCGGCGAGGAAGAGGATTCGCATCTGGGAGATTTCATCGAGGACCGCCAGGTCCTCTCGCCGATCGACGCCGTTCTCGTCTCGAACCTGCAGGACCAGACGCGGCGGGTGCTCAAGTCCCTGACGCCTCGCGAGGAGCAGGTGCTGAAGATGCGCTTTGGCGTCGGCGACGGGTCGGAGCACACCCTCGAAGAGGTCGGCCGCTCGTTCAACGTCACCCGCGAGCGCATCCGGCAGATCGAGTCCAAGGCGCTCCGCAAGCTGCGGCACCCCTCGCGGGCCAAGAAGCTCCGGCCGTTCCTCGAAACGATCCGTTGAGCGGAAAACGCGCCGGCCGGCCCTTCAAAGGCTCGCCGGGCGCGTTTTGATATATTTCCGGCGGATACGAAACCGAGCGCCGGGGTCCATAGCTCAGCGGTCTAGAGCCACCGGCTCATAACCGGTCAGACCTCGGTTCGAATCCGAGTGGACCCACCAGACCGGGTGGTCACGAAGGGAATGCGGGGAGCTTTGAGGAGTACGCTGGCAGAAGATCGAAACAAGAGGGCAACGGACGGAAACCACCGACAGGGGTGTCCTGCAAATGGGACACCCTTTTTTGTTGCCCGCGCGGCGGCGGGCGAGCGATGAGCGCCTTGCTCGAACAGCTCCATCGGCTTCAGGACCGCATCCAGTTCGTGCGCGACCGAATGCGCGAGCGCGACACGGTGCCCGCCGACCTCGTGGAGGTGGACCGGGAGTTCCGCGAGAAGGTCGAGGCGGTCGACCGGCTGAAGACGCGGCTCGCCGAGGCCGACAAGGAAGCGCGGCGCGCCGAAGCGGAGCTCACGGACCTCAAGGAAAAGCAGAAGAAGTACCAGACGCAGCTGCGCAGCGTTCAGTCGAGCCGCGAGTACTCGGCGGTCCTGAACGAGATCGACGGCGTCGATCGCCTGATCCGGACGACGGAGGAGCGGTTCCTGGGCCTCGAGGAGGAGATGGAGTCCGCGCGCGCGGACCTCGCGACGCGCGAGAAGAACCTCCCGGACGAGACGGCGGAGCACGAGGAGAAGCTCAAGGACTGGCGCGTCGCGCAGCGGGCGATCAACGACGAGCTCACGCAGGCGCAGAAGGAGATCGAGGGGCTCGAGGCCTCGATCCCGCCGCGCGACCGGGCGGAGTTCCACCGACTCCTCGACAAGAAGCGCGGCCTCGCCGTATCCCGCGTCATCCAGATCGCCAACTCCTACTCGTGCTCGGCGTGCCACGTGAAGATCCGTCCGGCGGCGCTGCAGCTGCTCAAGGCGGGCCGGGAGATGGTCTACTGCGACAGCTGCAAGCGGATCCTGTATTACGACGCTCACGCCTGAGGCGAAATTCACCGCCTTCATCGACGGCGCGGCGCGCGGTAATCCCGGTCCGGCGGGCGCGGGCGTGTGGATCGCCTCCAGCCCGAACGGCGACACCGAGGAGCACTACCAGGCGCTCGGGACGACGACGAACAACGTGGCGGAGTACCGCGCGCTTCTCCTCGCGCTCGCGCGCGCCGAAGCGCTCGGCGCACAGGATGTCGAGATCTTTTCCGACAGCCTCCTTCTCGTCCAGCAGGTCAACGGCGCCTACAAGGTCAAGGCGGATCACCTGAAGCCGCTCGTCGCCGAGGCGGTCCGCCGCGCCAAGGGCTTTCGGCGATTCGCCATCGCGCACGTGCGACGCGAGCGGAATCGCGACGCGGACCGCCTCGCGAACCTCGGCGCCGACGCGAGCGAGCGCGCCTAGCGGACCGCGCCCGTGCTCTCCGCCGACGAGATCGCCGGCCGCCGCGATGAGGCGCTCGCCGCGATCGCGCGCGCGTGCGAGCGCGCGAACCGCGACCCCCGAAGCGTCGCGCTCCTCGCCGTGACGAAGGGGCACGGTCCCGACCTCGTCCGTGCGGCGGCGCGTGCCGGATTGACTCTGTTCGGGGAGAACCGCGTCGCCGAAGGCGCGTCGAAGATCGACGCGATGCGCGCCGAGCGGCCGGACCTCGTTTGGAAATTGATCGGAACTCTGCAGTCGAACAAGGCCGGAGCGGCGCTACAATACTTCTCAGCCTTGGAAAGCCTAGATCGGCAAAGACTTGTGGAGCGCCTCGAGCGGCTTCTGTCCGGCGGGGATCGGCGGTTGCCTGTTCTCGTCGAGGTCAATCTGGGCGAGGAGGCCTCGAAATCCGGCATCCCCGAGCGGGATCTCGAAGGCCTCGTCGCGTCGGCGCTCGAATCGCCGCATCTCGACGTCCGCGGGCTGATGGCGGTGCCGCCGTTCGACGACGATCCGGAGCGCTCCCGGCCTCACTTCCGCCGGCTGGCGGCCCTGGCGAAAACACTCGCCGACCGGTTCGGCCGGGCCTTTCCCGAGCTCTCGATGGGCATGAGCCACGACTTCGCCGTCGCCGTCGAAGAGGGCGCGACCGAGGTCCGCCTCGGCACGTATCTCTTCGGCCCGCGCGAGGCCGCGTGAGGGTCGGCGGCTCGGCGCTCGGCGCCGTCTTCGACGTCGTGCTCTACGCGCTCCAGGCGCTGCAGTGGGTCGTCATCATCGCGGCGCTGATCAGCTGGGTGAACCCGGATCCCCGCAATCCGATCGTCCGTTTCCTCTACGGCGTGACCGAGCCGCTCTTCCGTCCGTTCCGGCGCCTCCTTCCCCCCGGGCGCACCGGCGGCATCGATCTCTCGCCGATCTTCGTCCTGCTCGTCATCTTTCTGCTGTCGCGCTTCCTGGCGCGGCTCGCGGTCTCCGCCGTGTATTAGGAGGTTCCCGATGTCCCGACTGACGCCTCTCGAGATCCAGAAGCACGAATTCACGACCAAGTGGAAGGGCCTCGACCCCGTCGAGGTCGAGTCGTTCCTCGGCATGGTCGCCGAGGAGATGGAGGAGCTCGCGCGCACCAACTCCGAGCTCGAAGGGCGGGTGCGGCACCTCCACGAGGAGAACGAGGAGCACCGCGAGCGCGAGCGGATCCTGAAGGCGACGCTCTTGACCGCGCAGCGCGCGTCGGAGGACATCCGGACCTCCGCGCAGAAGGACGCCGAGCGCATCGTCCTGGAGGCGCAGGAGGCGGGCGAGCGGCTCACGCACAGCGCGCTGCAACGATCGGCCGAGATCGAGAAGGCGATCCAGGAGCTCAAGATCCAGCGCGTCAACTTCCGGCTGCAGCTCCAGAAGATGGTCGAGCTCTTCCAGCAGGTCCTCGACTTCGACCGCGAAGAAGGCGACCGGGACCGGCCGGTGTCGTACCTGACGCGCAAGCCCGAAAAGGAAGAGGGCGCCCTCTAGGAGCCCGCTCGGGGCATGCCCGCGCCCCCTCCTTCGCTCGAAATCCGCAACGCCGCGACGCTCGCGACCCCGCTCGGCCGCGCCGCGCGGCGCGGGCGCGAGCAGGGCGAGATCCTTCGTATCCACGGAGCCGCCCTGCGGGCCGAAAACGGCCTCGTCGTCTTCGCGGGGAGGGAGGCCGACTACCGGAGCCGGTACGCGGGCCGTCCGGCCGAGGTCTCGATCGACGCGACCGGGAAGACGATCCTGCCGGGTCTCGTGGACGCGCACACGCACCCGATCTGGGCCGGAGATCGCGGACCGGAGATCGGGCGGCGCCTCGCGGGTGAGAGCTACGCGGCCATCGCCGCCGACGGCGGCGGAATCAACGCCACGGTCCGCGCGACCCGTGCCGCGACGACCGAGGAGCTCTCGCGGCTCCTCCGTCAGCGGCTTCTCCGCATGCAGGCGCACGGCGCGACGACCGTCGAAGCGAAGTCGGGCTACGGCCTGACCGTGTCCGACGAGATCCGTTCCCTCGAGATCCTGGCGGAGGCGGCGCGGGATCCGGAGCTTCCCCGGATCGTCCCGACGCTGCTCGCGGCGCACGAGATCCCGCCGGAGTTCCGCGACGACCGGACCGGGTGGGTCCGGGCGATCACGGACACGATCGTCCCGCAGGCGGCGCGCCGGGGCCTCGCGCGGTTCTGCGACGTCTTCTGCGACGAGGGCGTCTTCACCGTGGACGAGTCACGGGAGATTCTCGAGGCGGCGCGTCGCGCCGGGCTCGGCATCCGCATCCATGCGGACGAGCTCGCGCGGTCCGGCGGCTCGTTTCTCGCCTCGGAGCTGCACGCCGCGTCGGCCGATCACCTTCTCCGAATCGGCGACGAGGAGGTCGCGGCGCTCGCGCGCGCGGGGACGGTGGCGACGATCCTGCCCGGCACGGCCTGGTGGATGCGCGCGAAGCCCGCGCCTGCCCGCGCCCTGATCGCCGCCGGCGTGCCGATCGCCGTCGCGTCGGACGCGAACCCGGGCACCTGCCTGACCGAGTCGCTGCCCGCCGCCGCCGCGCACGCCTGTCTCGACTCGAATCTGTCGGTCGAAGAGACGCTCACGGCGATCACGCTGAACGCCGCGGCGTCGCTCGGACTCGCCGGCGAGACGGGATCCCTCGAGCCGGGAAAGGCCGCCGATGCGCTCTGGATCGACGCGCCCGATGACCGCCACCTCATCTATCATTGGGGCGTCAACCTGGTCGCGGGCGTCGTGCAGCGCGGCCGGATCATTTCCCGCGAACACGGCAGCACGTCATGACCGATTTTTCGAAGCTCTCGCTCGCCGAATTTCTCGAGGCGCTCGCCTCCGACGCGCCGACGCCGGGAGGCGGGACGGCGGCCGCGGTCGCCGCGGCCATGGGAGCGTCGCTCGTCGAGATGGTCGCCGCCGTCACGCTTTCGAAGGAGAAGTACGCCGCTGCGCACGACGCCGTCCGGCCGATCGCCGAAGCGGCCCGGGCGGCCCGCCGGGAGTTCCTCGCCCTCGCGCGGGAGGACTCGGAGGCCTACGATCTCGTCGTCGCGGCTCGGCGGCTGCCGAAGGGCACCGAGGAGGAGAAGGCCGAGCGCGCGAAGCGGATCGAGACGGCCAACCGGCAGGCCACCGAGGTTCCGATGCGGACGGCCCGCGCCGCGGCGCGACTGCTCGCCGCACTGCCCGAGCTCGTCGAGACAGGAAACCCGAACGCGGCCTCCGACGCCGGGTCGGCCGCTCTGCTTCTCGAGGCCGCGGCGGAAGCGGCGCTCCTGAACGTCGGGATCAATCTCTCGGGCGTCGCGGACGCCGACCTCGTCGGAAGCATGCAGCGCGAGACGGCGGACCTGCAGACCGAAGCGCAGCGCCTTCGGGACCAGGTTCTGGCCGAAGTGCGCCGCCGCTTCTGACGCCGCGCGGCCGGCGCGCGCGCGCAACCGATTCCCTCCGCGCGAGTTACGCCGACGGAGACTCGGCGATCTTTTTTCTTGACGGCGGCGTGCGCGTTTGTTACTCTGTCTTTATTGAATCGCGCGACTCCGAAAGCGGGTCGCGCGTTTTGTTTTAGGGCGCATCTCTCCCGCCGGAAAACTCCTTCCCGTCCCGGAAGTTGAATCCCCCCCGCGAACCGCGAGACAGCTCTCCGAACGAGTGCCTCACAACTGAAAAGGCGCGCCGATGGCCGGTTTCGTGCGCTCCGGGAGCTGCGCGCACCGCGCCATAGAATCGCGGACGATGGCTCCGGCGCGACCCACTCTGTATCTGATCGACTCCCTCTCGAACATCCATCGCGCCTACCACGCGATCCAGCGGCTGACGACCTCGGCCGGCCGGCCGACGAACGCGATCTACGGTTTCGTGAACATGCTGCGCAAGATGGTTCGCGAGCGGTCGCCGGATTACCTGGCCGCGGCATGGGACGGCCCGGAGCGCACGGCCCGTCACGAGGCCTACGCCGGCTACAAGGCGAACCGCCCCACGATGGCCGACGACCTCAAAGGCCAGCTTCCGGAGATCCGTCGGGTGCTCGCGGCTTACCGGATCCCGGTGCTCGAGATCCCCGGGTACGAGGCCGACGACGTGATCGGAACGCTCGCCGCGAAGGCGGCCGCGGGCGGCTTCGACGTCGTCATCGTGACGGCCGACAAGGACATGCTGCAGCTCGTGGGCCCCGGCATCCGCGTCTTCCATACGGGCCGCGAGATTTTTCTCGACGAGGCCGGCGTCAAGGAGTTCTTCGGCGTCGCGCCGGGCCAGGTCGCCGACGTCCTCGCGCTCATGGGCGACAGCGTGGACAACATTCCGGGCGTCCCCGGCGTCGGGCAGGTGACGGCGAAGAAATGGATCACGACCTACGGGAGCCTCGACAAGCTTCTCGAGAAGATGGAGGAGATTCCGGGCAAGGTGGGCGAGAGCCTCCGCGCACACCGCGAGGACGCCATCCTCTCGCGGCGGCTGGCGGGGATTCCGACGGATCTTCCGGTTCCCTTCGAGGCCGTAACGCTCAAACGAACGGAGCCGGACCTCGAGAAGCTGAAGGCGATCTTCTCGGAGCTCGAGTTCCACTCCCTCGCGGCCGAGATCCAGGGGGAAGCGGCGGCGCCTCCGGCCGCGCCGTCGCGAAGGCTCGCCGCCGGCGAGGCGTTCGCGATGAAGGCCGGCGCGCCGCTCGGCGTCTCGCTCCTGTCGAGCGGCGGCGCCGCGCTTCTCGCAATCTCCGACGGCGGCGAGACGCAGATCGGCGAAGAGCCGGCCGAGCGCATTGCCGCGCGCTGGAAGGCGCTCGACCGACCGGGGCTCTCCGTCGCCACGGCGGACGCCAAGCCGCTCGACGCGCTCCTCGCGCGTCAGGGCGAGTCCGTCGCGGCGGATGTCTTCGACGTGGGGCTCGCGCAGTACGTCCTGGCTCCCGGTGTCGCGAGCCCGGAGATCGACGTGATCGCGTTCGCGCGTCTCCAGGCGAAGCTTCTTTCGGACAGGGAGGCCGGCGTGGCCGGCGGAACGACGCTGCCGGCGGGCTACGAGATCGGCGGCGCCGATCGCTGGCTCTCCGAGCGGGCGGTGGTCGCGCGCACGCTCGCGCCTCTCCTCGCGGCGGAGCTCGCGAAGCGGCCCGACCTCGAAAAGATCTATCGCGAGATCGAGCGGCCGCTCACTCCCGTCCTCGCGCGCATGGAGCTCGCCGGCGTCGCCGTGGACGTGGCGTTCCTGAACGAGATGTCCAAGCGCATGGACCGCGACCTGCGTGATCTCGAGCGCCGCATCTGGGAGCTGGCCGGCGAAGAGTTCAATGTCAACTCGCCCGTCAAGCTCGGCCAGGTCCTCTTCGAGAAGCTCGGCTACCCCGTCCTGAAGAAGACGGCGAAGACGAAGTCGTCCTCGACGGGCGTCGAGGTCCTCTCCGACCTCGCCGAGCGCGGCTTTCCCCTGCCGAAGCTCGTGCTCGAGTACCGGGAGATCTCGAAGCTCAAAGGCACCTACGTCGATGCGCTCCCGGCGCTCGCCGACGCGGGCGGCCGGGTGCACACGTCCTTCCGCCAGACCGTGGCCGCGACCGGACGGCTCTCTTCGTCCGATCCGAATCTCCAGAACATCCCGATCCGGACGGCCGCGGGCCGCGAGATCCGCCGCGCATTCATCGCGCCGCCCGGCCACCAGCTCGTCGTGGCCGACTACTCCCAGATCGAGCTGCGGATCCTGGCGCACCTCTCGGGGGACCGGAACCTCATCGACGCCTTCGAGCGCGGCGACGACATCCATCGCGCGACGGCCGCCAGGATCTTCAACGTCGCGCCGGATCTCGTGAGCTCCGAGATGCGCTTCGCGTCGAAGCGGATCAACTTCGCGCTCCTCTATGGCATGGCGGCCTTCACGCTCGGCAAGGAGCTCGGCGTCCCGACGTCCGAGGCCAAGGCGTACGTCGACTCGTACTTCGCGCAGTTCCCGAACGTGCGCGCCTGCCTCGACGGGGTGCTCGAGGAGGCCCGGCGGGCCCGGGAAGTCCGGACGCTCTTCGGACGCGTCCGGCCCATTCCCGACATCGCGGCGTCCAACGGCGCCGTCCGGGCGAACGCCGAGCGTATGGCGCTGAACGCCCCGTTCCAGGGCTCGGCCGCCGACGTCATCAAGATCGCGATGATCCGGCTCGACCGAGCGCTCGCGGATCGGAAGCTCGCGTCAAGAATGATCCTCCAGGTCCACGACGAGCTGGTGCTCGAGGCGCCGGACGCGGAGGCGGGCGCCGTTTCCGAGCTGGTGCGCGAGGTGATGGAGGGCGCTGCGGATCTGAAGGTCCGGTTGTCCGTCGAGGTCGGGTTCGGGCGGGACTGGCTGTCGGCGAAGTGATCCTCGCATCCCTTCGCTATACTTTCGCCAAAGCCATGAGACAGGAGATTGCCGCCGCGGCGCTCGGTGCGCTGATGTCCGCCCTCGCCGCGGCTCAGGACGCGCCGCCGCCCGCGACGCCGCCCGCGCCCGTCGAGACGCCCGTGCCCTCGGCGCCCGGCTCGGCTCCGGCGGGCGCGGCGCCCGCGATCGCGATCCCCGCGCCGGCGCCGATCCTCCGGCTCTCGGACCCGCCGGTGATCGCGGTCGAGTCGCTGCCGGCTGAAAATCCGTTCGCCACGCCGGCCGACGCGGCGGCGCTGGCGCCCGTCAAACCGGTCACCGCCGACGCGGTCGTCCCGACGACGCTCTTCGCCGCCGTGCTCGTCGATCCCAAGGGGAAGGTCCTGAACGTCCGCCGCGCCCGCGACCCGATCCCGTCGCTCGGAGGACAGACTCAGGGCTCGATCATCCGCTGGACGTTCGACCCGGCGCGCAAGGCGGGACAGCCGGTGCAGACCTGGGGCGCCGTGCGGCTCGACCTCTCGGCCGAGGTGGACTCGCCCAGGATCGAGCAGTTCCTCCTGACGCCGATCACGGCGACGACGCCGATCCCGCAGCCGCTCTCTTGGGGCGCCGATGCCGCATGGCTCGAAGGCCTGAAGCCCGCGCCCGTGGAAGGCGTCATGCCCGTCGAGCAGGTCGATACCCCGCCGGTCCCCAAGAAGCAGCCGTGGTCCTCGAGCTCCTACAAGGGGCCCTTTTCGATCAAGTTCTGGGTGCGCATCAATCCGGCCGGACACGTCGAGAAAGCGATTCCGATCGCCGCGAGCGATCCGCTCCTGATCGCATACTTCCGGAAGGCCATGGATGGCTGGCTCTTCCGCCCCGCGCGAACCGGCCAGTCGGCGGTCGCCACGTGGAACGAGCTGACGCTGGCCGGCCAGATCTCCTACTCGACGGACCTCAAATCGTCCGCGACGCTGCGGCAGTCTCTCTGACCCCGGCGGCTCGCCTCCACTCCGGTGCCTTCGCGCACTTTGCGGCGCGGATCCTGCGCGCCGAAGCCTTCGTCGTCGGACGCCATGTCTTCCTCTCGCGGCCGGGCGGGCGCGAGATCGGGCGCGGATCGTCGGCAGGCCGGGCGCTCCTCGCGCACGAGCTCGCCCACGTCGAGCAGTACGCGCGCCTCGGCGCCGCGCGATTCCTCCGACGCTACTTCGCCGATTACTTCCGCGCGCGGGCGCGCGGCCTCTCGCACGCCCGGGCCTATGCCGCGATCGCGTTCGAGCGGGAGGCCGAGGATCGCGCGGCCGCGGAGATGGCCGCCCTCATCCCGGGACGACCTGCCGCCGATCTCCCACGCGGCGCGTGATCTTCGCCGCGTCGAGGTGCTCGAGGAGCGGAATCGCCAGCCGCCGCGTGAGCCCGAACATTTCCTTGAACTCCGGAACGTCGAACGACTTCTTTCCGCTCGCCCGCAGCTTTGCGACGACGCCGTCCACCGCTTCGCGCGCGACGAGCCAGCCGCCCGGCAGCCGCGCGAGCTCGCCCTTCTTCGCGAGATACCCGAGAAGGCCCTCGACGACCTTCGGGTGGTGGTTCACGCGCGCGACGACCTCGGCCGGAGACGGCGGATCGAGACCGCGCTCGCGAAAGAACTTCAGGATCGCCGCGGAGAGATCGCGCTCCTTCGGATCGAGGTCTTCGCGGCCGGGCGGACGCGCCTCGTCTCCGACCAGCCGGAAGACGCCGCGGGCGGCGAGCGCCGACTCCACGGCCTCGGCCCAGCCGGGGTCCGCGCCCGGGAGGATCTTGCCGAGGAGCGTGCCGCGCGGCATCCCGACGGAGGCGCCGCCGCGGGCGAGAAACGAAGCGATCTCGGCCGTCGCGCGCCCGGCGAGCATCGCGAGGCTCGCCTCGGAAATGTAGCGTTCCGGAGAGCGGCGCAGGCGATGGACACGGCCGGAGCCCGCGGCCGCCACCGCCGCGCGGACCTCCGCCGGCGGAACTCCGGCACGGGCGGCGAGCGCCTCCTCGCCCGCGCCGCGCTCCCGCGCCTGCTCGATCCAGAGGACGCATCGCTCGGAGAGATCGCCGCGCTCGAGCCGGTCGAGCCGCGGCAGCTCCTCGGCGCGGCGCCGGCCGACCGGAGGCCAGAGGGGGTCGAGGACGACGCCTCCGCCGACCGTCTCGACCGGCGAGAGCCGACGCAGGACGAACCGATCGCCCGGCGCGACGGGCAGCGGCTGCGACAGCCGGAGCTGCACGCGCGCCGAGCCGCCGGGCGAAAGCGGAGATCCCTCGAGCAGACGCACGCGCGCGCGGACCTCCGCCGAATAGTGGTGGAGCGACAGACGGTCGCCCGATTTCAGCGGAGGCGCCGACGCCAGGAGCGCGACGCGCGCCGTCCAGAGCGCCGAGACGGGAAAAGCACCCGGCGCCGTCAGCGTCAGACCGCGGCGGAGCTCCGCGAGGTCGACGCCGGCGAGATTCGCGCTGACGCGCTCCCCGGCCCGCGCCTCGGGCGTCTCGCGCCCGTGGACCTCGATGCGGCGCACCCGCACCGGGCGGCCGCCGGGCTCGAGCGAAAGTTTCTGCTCCCGCGAGAGCGTCCCCGAGACGAGGCTGCCCGTCACCACCGGGCCGAAGCCCGCGACGTGAAACGCGCGATCGATCGGGAGCCGCGCGGCGCGGCGCTCCCGGTCCGTCTCCGAATCGGGCCGCGCGAGGCCGAGGAGCGCGGAGCGGAGAGCCTCGAGCCCTCCGCCTGTCTTCGACGAAACGGGTACGATCGCCGCCGATTCGAGCGGCGAGCCGGCGAGGAGCTCCCGCACGTCTTCCGCCGTCACCTCGGCGAGCTCCGGCGCGACGCGGTCGGTCTTGGTCACGGCCACCACACCGCGCGCGATCCCGAGCAGCCGCACGATCTCGAAGTGCTCACGCGTCTGCGGCATCACCGACTCGTCGGCGGCGACCACGAGAAGAACCGCGTCGATTCCGCCGGCTCCCGCAAGCATGTTGCGAACGAAGCGCTCGTGTCCCGGGACGTCCACGAACGAGACCCGAACGCCTTCCCACTCGGCGTGCGCGAATCCGAGGTCGATCGTGATGCCGCGGCGCTTCTCCTCGGGCAACCGGTCGGCGTCGATGCCCGTCAGGGCCTTCACGAGAGCGGTCTTTCCGTGATCGATGTGGCCGGCGGTGCCGACGAGGAATCGCCTCACGTGCAGAGGCTAACGCAGACCGCGGTGATAGCCTCCCGGCATGCAGGAGCGTCTCGAAGCAGACCTGAAGACTGCGCTCAAGAGCGGCGACAAGCGCCGTGTCTCCACGCTGCGCCTGCTCCTCGCGGCGCTCAAGAATGAGCGCATCCAGGTCCAGCGCGACTTGACGGGCGAAGAGGTTGAGGCCTCGATTCGCCGCGCCATCAAGCAGCGGCGGGAGGCGATCGAGCAGTACGAGCGCGGCGGCCGGAAGGACCTGGTCGAGTCGGAAGGCGAAGAGCTCACGATCCTTCAGGGCTACCTGCCGCAGGGCATGACCGAGGCGGAGATCGAGCAGGCCGTCCGGAGCGTCATGGCGGAGAAAGGACTGACCTCGGCGAAAGATGTCGGCCTCGTCATGAAAGAACTGATGGCGCGTCACCGCGGCCGCCTCGACGGAAAACAGGCCCAGGAGATCGCCCGCCGACTGCTGTCGTGACCTCCGGATCGGAACCCCGGGAAATCGAGGTCAAGCTCCCCGCGCCGGACCTCGCCGACGTTCGCCGCCGCCTCGAGTCCCTCGGCGCCGTCCTCGAGAAAGAGCGCCACGACGAGTCGAACGATCTTTTCGACGACGATGCCGGCTCTCTCGCCGGCTCCGGGCGCGCTCTGAGGCTTCGCCGCGCGCAGGGCCGCGGCATCCTGACTTTCAAGGGCCCCGCGCGTTTTCTGCAGGGCGTGAAGTCTCGCGAGGAGCGCGAGAGCGTCGTCGGCGATCCCGGAGAGACGGAGGCGATCCTCGAGCGACTGGGCTTCCGGAGGCGGTTTCGCTACGAGAAACGCCGTGAAGAGTGGCGCCTCTCCGGATGCGCGGTGGCGCTCGACGAGACGCCGATCGGGAACTTCGTCGAGATCGAGGGAGACCCGGCGGAGATTCGCAAGGCGGTCGCGGCCCTTGCGCTCGACTTCGCCTCGGCCATCCCCTATTCCTACGCCGGGCTCTATGCCCGAAGACGCAAGGACGACCCGAAGCTCCCGGCCGACATGGTGTTCGATCCCCCGCCGAAATGAAGGCCTTCCTCCTGGCGGCCGGACGCGGCGAGAGGTTCCAACCCGTCACGCGCACGCTCCCGAAGCCGCTACTCCCCTTCCTGAACGTTCCGCTCGTCGCGGCGCACCTCGAGCGCCTCCGACGCGCCGGCGTGCGCGAGGCGGGCGTCAATCTCCATCACCTGGGCGACCAGATCGAGAGCCGCCTCCGCGAGCATCCGGGCGAGCTTCCGAAGCTCCAGTTCTTCTGGGAGCCGCGGATCCTGGGAACGGCCGGCGCTCTGCGGAACGCCCGTACGTTCCTCGAAAGCGATGCCTTCCTCGTCGTCAACGCGGACGCGGCGATCGTCTTCGACCCGGCCGCGCTTTTCGAGCGGCACCGTCAGTCGCGCGCCGCGGCGACGCTCCTCGTCGTCGACAACCGCGAGCCGCGCCGGTACACGCCGCTGCAGCCCGAAGGGGACGTGATCGCGCGCTTCGGCGGCATCGGCCCAACCCCGCTCCTCTACACGGGCGTTTGCGTCCTTTCGCCCGAAGTGCTCGGCCGGATTCCGCCCGGCGAGGCCGCGCTCGTGAAGGACCTCTGGGAGCCGCTCATCGACGACGGCCGCCGAATCGCCTGGATGCGGCACGACGGCGCGTTCGGCGACCTCGGCCGTCCGAGCGATTTTCTCCGCGCGACGCTCGAAGCGCTCGCGGGCGCTTTCCCCTTCCCGACCGGAGGCGGCGACTTCGATGCGGCGTCGCGCGTTCTGAGTCTCGTGCCGCGCGAGGGCTTCGAGGCCTCCGAGAGCGCGCTGGGCCGGGCACGAATCGGCGCGGGCGCTCGGATCTCTCGGAGCGCCGTCTGGGGCGGCGCGGAGATCGGAGCGGGCGCGAGTCTCTCGCGCTGCGTCATCGCCGGCGGGGCGGTGCCGCCCGGCGCGTCGCACGAGGAGGTCCTCCTCTGGGGACGGCCCGGGGAGGACGCCGCGGCGATCCCCCTCGGTTGATCGCTGCCGGCCGCGACGAATCCGGTCCCGGCCCAGAACGAACTTCACTCCGTCCATCGTCGGTCTCCCCTCTTGTAGTAGAGCGTTCGGATCTTCGCCGTACGGCCGTACACGCGCACGACGGCCATTCGGTCGTGTCCGTCCCACAGATAGACCGAGCCCGGCGTCGACTCGCCGGTCGGAGAGAAGGAGCAGATGTCCGAACGATTGAAGCGGATCGGGTCGTCGACACTTCCGGAGAGCCGCCCCGAACCGTCGGGGTCCGGCACTGCGGCTCCGGTCATGATGGACGGGCGGACGTCGTTTCGCGACCAGAGGACGAGGATGCCGAGCGAAGGATCGATGCCGCTCGCGATCTCGGCACTCCGGACGCCGTTTCCGTTTCCATCTCCGTAGATCGCCCACTCGGCGCGCCCGTCCCGGATGCGGTACTTCAATCCGACGTTGACTCCCTGCGTGATGGCGTACATCCGCGCGCGATAGAGCGCCGCGCCGACTTCCGCTGCCGCCGAACGAATCGACACGACCGCGCGCAGATGACCAACCCCCGTGCCGGCGGCGGCGGCGACCGCGACGAGGATCGCCAGCACGCCGACGAGCTCGACCAAAGACAGGCCGGCGGCGGGGGGAAGAGACCCGGGGCCGCCGAAGCGGCCCCGGGCGGGCGGGGTGTTCACCGTCCCTTGCCCACCGGGGCGGTGGAGGCGGGGGCTTTCTTCGACGCCGCGCCGCGGGAGGAGCGGCCGCGCGAAGAGCCGGCGCGGATTTTTTCGGTCACCGTCGTCGGGCCGGAGACCGTGACGTAGGGCTTGAGACTGACGAAGAGTTTCTCGCCGATCCCCTTGACCTCCATCAGGTCCTCGGGACGGGCGAAGTTGCCGTGCTCCTTCCGGTAGTCGACGATGCGATCGGCGACCTTCTCGCCGATGCGAGGCAGCAGTGCGAGCTGCGCGGCCGTGGCCTGGTTGATGTTGACTTTGCCGGCCGAAGCGGCCGGAGCCGAGGCGGCGGGGGAAACCGGCGCGTCTCCGTCGCCCGCGACCGCCGACGCGACGGCGAGAAGCAGGCCCGCGGCGCCGGCCAGGATGATCTTTCGGTGCATGCGATTCTCCTTTCCAATTTCCGGGGGTTCGATCTCGTAATGCGTGAATCGATCGTCGTGTCCTCATCGGGTCCCGCGTTCAGGCGATCTCCATCGGCACCTCCTCAAAGTTGTTCGCGCGGGTCGGTAAGGCGAAGGCCGTGCCGAATCGCGGAACGCGCGCAAACGCTGGAGCGGCGCTGCTTATCGACCGGCGACGTTCTCGAGCGGACCGATTCGAGAGGAAATGTTTCTGCGCCGCGCGGGCGGCGCCCGCCGGGAAGCGTTTGCCCTCAGGGACTTCGGCCGAGGAAAGTTTTCTTGCCGGGAGGAGAAAACGTTGTCACCCCGCGCGCCGCACGGCGAAAGGGCACGCGTCCGACGCGGGTTACACTGCCGGGCCGTGGCGGGAGAGCTCGTCGTCGGCGTTTCGGGCGGCTCGGGAGCGCATCTCGCGAAGCGGTTCGTGGAGCGTGTCGCGGCTGCTCCCGGCCCCTCCCGGATCCATCTCGTCTTCTCCGAGGCGGCCCTCGAGGTGGCGCGCAGCGAGATCGATCCCGGGATCGCCTCGCCCGCCGACTGGATCACGCGCCTGGCCCTTCCCCGCGGCGCCGCGCGCCTCCTGACGGTTCACGACAACGCGGACGTCGGCGCGTCGATCTCCTCGGGGTCCTACCCGGTGAGCGGCATGATCGTCGTTCCCTGCAGCGCCGGAACTCTCGGCGCGATCGCCAATGGCATCTCCCGCGACCTCCTGCAGCGCGCGGCCGACGTGCAGCTCAAGGAGCGGCGGCCGCTCGTCCTCGCGTTCCGGGAGACGCCGTACTCGCTCGTGCACATCGAGAACATGCGGCGGGCGACGCTCGCCGGCGCGATCGTGGCGCCGCCCTCGCCCGCGTTCTACGTCGATACGCCCGACACGAGCCGGCTTCTCGACGCCTACTGCGTGCGCGCGGCGCGGCTCCTCGGTCTCGACATCCCCGACGGAGACTTTCGGTGGAAGGGAACGCGGCGGCGCCGGCGTCCGTGACGGCGGGCGGCGGCGGGGCGCTCCGGTCGCTTCGCACGACGCTCGAGATGATCAAGTTCTCGCACACGCTCTTCGCGTTGCCGTTCGCGCTGCTCGCGGCGGTCCTCGCGGCCGGCGGGATTCCGAAGCTATCGACCCTCGTCAAGATTGTTCTCGCGATGGCCGGCGCCCGGAGCGCGGCGATGGCGCAGAACCGGCTCGCCGACCGAGCGATCGACGCGGCCAACCCGCGGACCGCATCGCGCGCGCTCCCCGCGGGCGCGCTGTCCGTTGGCTTCGTCCGGATCTTCCTCGCGGCGTCGGTCGTCCTCTTTCTCGCCGCGGCCGCGAGCCTGAATCGCCTGACGCTTCTCCTCTCGCCGGTCGCGCTCGGCCTGGTTCTCCTCTACTCGTACACGAAGCGTTTCACGTGGGCCTCACATCTCGTACTCGGGCTCTGCCTCGCGATCGCCCCGGTCGGCGCCTGGATCGCGGTGCGCGGATCGGTCGCGGCGGTGCCCCTGCTCCTCGGCGCGGCCGTGCTCTGCTGGACCGCCGGCTTCGACGTGATCTACGCGCTCCAGGACGAGACGCACGACCGCGGTGCCGGTCTTCACTCCATTCCCGCGCGCTTCGGGGCCCGGACGGCGCTCGCGATCTCCGCCGGCCTCCACGCGGCGATGGTCGTCTTCCTCGTCCTCGCGTGGCGCGCGGCGGTCGGCGGCGCGCTTTTTGCCGCCGGCATCGGGCTGACGGCCCTGGCGCTCGTCTGGCAGCATGCGATCGTGCGCCCCGGCGACCTCTCGCGAGTCAACGCGGCCTTCTTCACCGCCAACGGATTCGTCTCCGTCGCGCTCGCGGCCTGCGGGATCGCGGATGTGCTCTGGAGATAACTGATAGCTTATTCGGCATGGCGATTCCTTCGGAAGGCGACGTCCCGCTGCGCCACGTCGCGATCGACGGCCCGATCGGCGTCGGGAAAACCTCGCTCGTGCAGCTGCTCGCGCGGAAGTTTCACGGCACGCAGGCGCTCGAGGACGTGGACAACCCTTTTCTGCCCGATTTCTACAAGCGCAAGAAGGGGTCTGCTTTTCAAACCCAGCTCTTCTTTCTGCTCTCGCGTTATCAGCAGCAGCGCGAGATCGCGCAGATCGATCTCTTCTCGAACCTCGTCGTCGCCGACTACCACTTCCCGAAGGACAAGATCTTCGCCTGCCTGAACCTCGACGACTCGGAGCTCCTGATCTACGACCGCCTTTACAACCTGCTCTCGGAGTCGGTCCCGAAGCCCGACCTCGTGATCTATCTGCAGGGGTCGCTCGAGACCTGCATCAAGCGGATCAAGAAAGCGAGCCGCTCGTTCGAGAAGGGGATCACGCCGGAGTACGTGGCGCAGCTGATCGAGGCCTACAACTACTACTTCTACCATTACGAGGAGACGCCGCTGCTCGTCGTGGACACCAACGAGATCGACTACGTCAACCGGCCGGCGGATTTCGACGATCTCGTCGCCCAGATCCAGAAGGCGAAGAAAGGCGTCCAGTACTACGTGCCGGCGGGGAGCCGGGCCTAGCCGCGCGGGTCGCCCGTCGGGCATATAATCCGCGTGTCGCCCTTCTCGGCGGCGATCCCGGCTTACGGGACGTCGACCGAAGGGAAAGGAGCGAACCATGGCCGTTGCGACCACCCTCTCGGAGACCTCCCCCGTCAGCGTCCCCGCCCTCGCTTCCGCCAAAGGCCGGGAAAAGATCGCCATGCTGACCGTGTACGACGCGCCGTCGGCGCGTCTTCTCGACGCGGCGGGCGTCGACGTGCTGCTCGTCGGCGACTCGGTCGAGATGACGGTGTACGGCGAGCCCTCGACCCTCTCGGCCACGATGGACTCGATGATCCGGCACGCCCGCGCGGTCTCCCGCGCGTCGAAACGCGCGCTCGTCGTCGGCGACATGCCCTTCCTCTCCTATCAGGCGGACACGGCCGAGGCCGTGCGCAACGCGGGACGCTTTCTGTCGGAAGGCGGCTGCGGCGCGGTCAAGGTCGAGGGCGGCCGGCGCATCCTGCCCGCGGTCGCGGCCATCCTCGCGGCCGACATTCCGGTCATGGGGCACATCGGCTTGACGCCGCAGTCCTTCCGCAAGCTCGGCGGCTACAAGGTGCAGGGACGGGACGCCGGCGCGGCGCACGAGATCCTCGAGGACGCCACCGCGCTCGCGGACGCGGGCTGTTTCGCGCTCGTTCTCGAGTGCGTCCCCGACACGCTGGCGGCGGAGATCACGCGCGCGATCCGGATTCCGACACTCGGCATCGGCGCCGGCGCCGCCTGCGACGGGCAGGTCCTCGTCTTCCACGACGTCATGGGCTGGAACCCGGACTTCAAGCCGAAATTCGCGCGCCGGTACGCGGACGTCGCGTCGTTGATCGGGAAAGCCGCGCGCGACTTCACCCGGGACGTCAAAGACGGCGGGTTCCCGAGCGCCGACGAGTCGTTCTCGGGCGAGAAGCCTCCGGCGCTCCGGCGCGTGTATTGATCACCGCGTCGGAGCTCGCCCCGCTCCGCTGGAACGTCGGCGAGGCGCGCGCGTCCGGAAAATCCATCGCCCTCGTCCCCACGATGGGAGCGCTGCACGAGGGACATCTCGCGCTCGTCCGGCGGGCGCGCGCCGAGTGCGGTTTTGCGGTGGTCTCGATCTTCGTGAACCCGCTCCAGTTCGGCCCGAGCGAGGACCTCGCGAAATATCCGCGCCGCCCCGAGGAGGACGCCGCGATGCTCGCGCGCGAGGGCGTGGACCTTCTCTACCTTCCCGACGCCGCCGCGATGTATCCGCCGGACTTCTCGACGGCGATCGAGGTGCGCGGCGTCTCGGAGGGCGGCGAGGGCGCGGTGCGGCCGGGCCACTTTCGCGGCGTGGCGACGGTCGTGGCGAAGCTCTTCCTCGAGGTCTCGCCCGACGCGGCCTACTTCGGGCGTAAGGACCTCCAGCAGGTCGCCGTGATCCGGAGGATGACGCGGGATCTCGACTTCCCGATTCGGCTCGTCGTGGCCGAGACCGTCCGCGAGCCGGACGGCCTCGCGCTCTCTTCGCGCAACGCGTATCTCTCGCCCGAAGACCGGCGGCGTGCGGCGCTCTTCCCGAAGGCGCTCTTCGCCGCGCGGGACCGCGCGGCGGCCGGCGAGACGGACGCGCGGCGGCTCGCCGCCGGCACGCGCGCCGAGCTCGAGCGCGCGGGCTTCGCGGTCGACTACGCCGACGTCGTCGATCCCGAGACGATGCGGCCCCTCGACCGCGTCGTGCCGGGCGCCGCGTTCGCCGCGGCGATCCGGATCGGGAAGACGCGCCTCATCGACAACGTGACGCTCGACGTTTCCAAGGCGCGATAGAGTTCCCTCGTGGCCACGACC
>DATBFU010000110.1:0-16119 GCA_036558325.1 Thermoanaerobaculia bacterium
GGGAAGCAGATCCGCGACGTCATGGAGCGCGGTGACCTCGTCTCCGACGAGACGATGATCGAGCTCGTTCGGGAGCGTCTGGCCAACTCCGACGCACGCTCGGGCTGGATCCTCGACGGCTTTCCCCGGACGGTCGCTCAGGCCCTGGCGCTCGAGAGGATGCTGGCCGGAAATGGAAACGGCATCTCCGGTGTTGTCAACCTCTCCGTGCCGGAGTCCGTCCTGGAAGAGAGGCTGAGGGGCCGTTCGGGAGCGGAGCATCGCGCCGACGATCGCCCGGAGGCGGTTCGCGAGCGCCTGCTCGTCTACCACGAGAAGACCGAGCCCCTCATTCAGTTCTTCCGGGACCGGGGACTTCTGGCCGAGGTACCGGGAGTGGGGGAGATTTCCGAGATTTCCGATCGCATCGACCGGGCGCTCGCTTCGACGCGCTCGCAGGGGGCCGCGTGATCACCGTCCGCGGCGCGGAAGAGCTGCGCAAGCTCGAGGAAGCCTCCCGCGTGGTGCTCGAGACCCTCGAGGTCGTCGAGAGGGCCGTCGCGCCGGGCGTGACGACCGTTGAGCTCGATCGGATCGCCGAGGCGGAAATCCGGCGCCGCGGGGCGAAGCCGGCTTTTCTGGGATACCGCGGCTATCCGAAGACGCTGTGCACGTCGATCAACGACGAGGTCGTGCACGGGATCCCCGGGCGGCGGACGCTCGAGGAGGGCGACATCGTCGGCATCGACTGTGGCGCGATCGTCGATGGGTATTACGGGGACGCGGCGCGTACGCTTCCAGTCGGGCCGGTGGACCCCGAGCGGCAGACGCTGCTCCGCGTGACGCGCGAGGGTCTGGAGGCCGGGATCGCGGCCGCGCGGCCCGGCGGACGGGTTTCGGACATTGGAGCGGCCGTCGAAGCCGTCGCGATCGCGCACGGATACGGCGTCGTCCGGGACTTCGTCGGGCACGGCGTCGGCACGGCGCTGCACGAGGAGCCGCAGATCCCGAACTACGGTCCGGCGGGACGCGGCGCGGTCCTGCAGGCGGGGATGGTGATCGCGATCGAGCCGATGTTCAACCTCGGGAGGGCCGAGGTGAGCGTCGACAAGGACGGTTGGACGGTGCGCACGCGCGACGGCAGCGCGTCGGCCCACTTCGAATACACGGTCGCGCTCCAGCCGGAGGGCGCCGTGGTCCTCGGACGGGGCGCTCTCGCGTCGGCGCCGCCGCGGGCGGTCTCGGGCGCGGTCGCCGCCGGAGTGGCGCGATGAGCAAAGAGGAGGCCATCGAGGTCATGGCCACGGTCGTGGAGCCGCTGCCGAACGCGATGTTCAAGGTGGAGCTCGAGAACAAGCACCAGGTCCTGGCGCACATCTCGGGCAAGATGCGGAAGAATTTCATCCGGATCCTTCCCGGCGACAAGGTGCTGGTGGAGCTTTCTCCCTACGACCTGAGCCGCGGCCGGATCATCTATCGGTACAAATAGGAGCGGCCGTGAAAGTCCGGGCGTCGGTAAAGAAAATTTGCGTCAAGTGCAAGATCGTTCATCGCAAGGGCGTCGTGCGGGTGATCTGCTCGATCCCGAAGCACAAGCAGAGACAGGGGTAGGAACATGGCGCGTATCGCAGGCGTCGACCTCCCGCTCAACAAGAGGGCGGAAATCGGCCTGACCTACATCTTCGGGATCGGCCGATCGAAGGCGAATTTCATCCTCGAGAAGGCGGACGTGCGGCCCGACACGCGCGTCAAGGACCTCTCCGAAGAGGAGGTCGTCCGAATCCGCAAGGTCATCACCGACGACGTGAAAGTGGAGGGCGATCTCCGAAAGGACATCGCCATGGACATCAAGCGGCTGATGGACATCGGCTGCTACCGGGGCATGCGGCACCGGCGCAACCTCCCGGTGCGCGGGCAGCGAACGCACACCAACGCGCGCACCCGCAAGGGCCCGCGCAAGCAGACGATTGCCGGTAAGAAGAAGGCGACGAAGAAGTAGCTGACAGCTTTCGGCTGACAGCAAAGAGCGGAGTACTCGGAGAGAGACGACATGGCTGAAGCGACGACGGTATCTGCGGTACCCGAAAAAGGCCCGAAGACCAAGGGCAAGCGGCCCCGCGCCGCGAAGAAGGAAAAGAAGAGCATTCCGCACGCGATCGCGACCGTGCAGGCGTCTTTCAACAACACGATCATCGCGATCGCGGACCAGGAAGGCGGCGTCCTCGCGTGGTCATCGGCGGGCCGGATCGGCTTCAAGGGCTCCCGCAAGGGGACGCCCTTCGCCGCCCAGCTCGCGGCGGCCAACTGCGCCGAACAGGCCAAGGAGCATGGCGTCCGCTCGGTGGACGTCCGCGTGACGGGCCCCGGCGCCGGTCGCGAGTCGGCGATCCGGGCACTCCAGGCCAACGGGCTCGACATCAAGTCGATCAAGGACACGACGCCGATCCCTCACAATGGGTGCCGTCCGAGAAAGAGGAGAAGGGTATAGCCCCTTCCATCTGAAAGCTGTCGGCAGTCGGCCGTCAGCTCGTCTGTAAACCGGCTCACGGTTCCCGGCCGGGAGGAAGGACGTAAAAGAAACGAGGGTTCCGCGGAGGGTTTCGATGGCTCGTCACACCGAATCGGTTTGCCGGCTCTGCCGGCGCGAAGGAATGAAGCTGTTCCTGAAGGGGGACCGCTGTTTCAAGGACAAGTGCGCGATCGAGCGCCGCAACTATCCGCCCGGCCAGCACGGCCGCCGGCGCAGCAAGCTGCTCGGCTATGGGATCCAGCTTCGCGAGAAGCAGAAGGTCAAGCGGATCTACGGCCTTCTCGAGAGCCAGTTCCGGCTGACCTTCCAGCGGGCCGAGCGGCGCAAGGGGATCACCGGCTCGAACCTGCTCGAGAACCTCGAGCGGCGCCTGGACAACGTCGTCTACGCGCTCGGATTCGCGGCCTCGCGCTCGCAGGCCCGCCAGCTCGTGCGCCACGGTCACGTGACCGTCAACGGCCGCAAGGTGACGATTCCGTCCTACGGCGTCTCGAAGGGACAGGTCGTCGCGATCAAGGAAAAGAGCCGGACGAACGAGCAGATCAAGGCCTCGGTCGAGACGGCGCGGGCCCGCGGCGTCCCGGGATGGCTCGACCTCTCGCCCGAGACGTTCTCCGGCACGGTCGTCGAGTTGCCCAAGCGCGAAGACATCAAGCTGCCCATCCAGGAGCAGCTGATCGTCGAGCTGTATTCGAAGTAACCCCGGCAAGGGAGGAGAATCCATGACGCTCTGGAAAGGATTTCAGAAACCGAAGCGCCTCGAGGCCGACGCCGAGACGCTTTCGAGCACGTACGGCAAATTCTTCGCGCAGCCCTTCGAGAGAGGGTTCGGAACGACGATCGGAAACGCGCTGCGGCGCGTCCTGCTCTCTTCGATCGAGGGCGCCGCGATCACGGCCGTCAAGATCGAGGGAGTCTTGCACGAGTTTTCCTCGCTGCCCGGCGTGGTCGAGGACGTGACGGACATCATCCTGAATCTCAAATCGATCCCGATCAAGATGCACACGACGGAAGAGAAGATCCTGACGCTCGACGTCGAGCGCAAGGGCAAGGTGACCGCCGCGGATCTCCAGGGCGACTCGACGATCGAGATCCTGGATCCGGCGGCGCCGATCGCGACGCTGTCGGAGAACGGCAAGCTGCAGATGGAGCTGCGGGTCTCGATGGGCCGCGGCTACGTCTCCGCGGACAAGAACTTCGATGAAGACATGGGCATCGGCTACATCCCGATCGACTCGGTCCACTCCCCGGTGCGCCGCGTCAACTATCACGTCGAGGCGGCCCGTATCGGACAGGCCACCGACTACGACCGGCTCGTGCTCGAGGTCTGGACCAACGGCACAGTCACGCCGGCGGACGCCGTCGGTCTCGCGGCCACGCTCTTGCGGGATCACCTCACGATCTTCGTCAACGCCGAACACGAGACCGCGCTCGACGGCGGCGTCGAGGGTGAGCTTCCCGAGAACCTCGCCGAGTACCTGAACAAGTCGGTGGACGAGCTCGAGCTGTCGGTGCGGAGCGCCAACTGCCTGAAGAACGCGGGCATCCGGACGATCCGGGACCTCGTTCAGAAGACGGAGCGCGACATGCTCGAGACGAAAAACTTCGGGCGGAAGTCCCTGAACGAGATCCGCGACATCCTCCGGCCCATGGGCCTTTCCCTCGGGATGGAGCTCGAGGCCGCGGAGTCGAAGAGCGAGTTGCGGCCATGATGCACAATCGGGCCGGGCGCAAGCTCCGGCGCTCGACGCCGCACCGGCTGGCGATGTTCTCGAACCAGCTCCAGTCGCTGATGACGCATGAGCGGATCGAGACGACGCTGACGAAGGCGAAGGAACTCCGGCCGCTCGCGGAGCGCCTCATTACGATCGGGAAGTCGGACGACCTCGCCGCGCGGCGGAAGGTGTCCCGCTGGCTTCCTGATCGCACGACGGTCAAGAAGATCTTCGAGAACCTCGCCCCGCGGTTCGTGGACCGTCCGGGCGGGTACACGCGCATCCTGCGGCTCGGGCCGCGGCAGGGGGACGCCGCCGAGGCGGCAATCCTCGAGTTCGTGGACTACAAGTTCGAGGCGCGCGAGAGGGCTCCTCGGAAGGAGTCGATGGCCGACCGGGCTCGCCGGGCCGCCGGGGGGCGCGTCGAGACGGTCCGCAAGGACAAGGACAAGGGCGAAGGCGCCGAGGCCCCCGAGGGAGCCGCCGAAGCGGCGAAGGCTCCGAAGAAGGCCCGCCCGGCGCGGCCCGAGCGCGGCGGGAAGGCCGCGACAAAGGCCGCCCCCAAGAAGGGCCCGAGCCGGACCGGCCACACCAAGCGCGGAGAGTAAGGATCGGATTTCGTTTGTCGAAGGATCCGGCGTCCGCGGCCCGTCTCGTCTGGGCGAGGCGGGCCGCCGTCGTCTGGGGCGTCTTTCTTCTCGCGCTGACCTCCTGGCCCTCGCCGCCGACCGTTCCCGTCCTCTCGTCGATCCCTTCCTTCGACAAGTACGTCCACGCGACGCTCTACGGCGTCGAGGGCTTCCTGCTCCTCTTCGCGATCCGCTGGCCGGGACGGCCCGGATTCACTCTCCTTCGGGCCCTCGCGGTCACCGGGTCGCTCGCGGCGTTCGGAACGGCGGACGAAACGCATCAGGCCTTCATCCCCGGACGCTCCATGGACGCCATGGATTGCGCCATGGACACGGCGGGCGCGGCGTCGGGAGCGCTGGTTGCGGGAGTGTGGGGGAGACGGAAGAGGAAAACGGCGGGTTAGCTCGGGATCCCTCGCTGCGCCCGGGACGATTCCGGGCGGCCGGCATCGCCGGTCCGCGGAATCACTTCTTGAAAAACCCGCCGCCGCCGGCGGCGGCCTTGCCGCCCTCCGCCATGAGGACGCGCTGATTGAGCTCCTTGATGCGCTCGTTCAGCTGCGCGATCTTCTGCTGCGCATCGCGGGTGGCGCGCTCGTTCTCCGCCTTCAGACGGCCGATCTCCTCCTCGAGCTCGGAGATCGACTGCTCGCGGGACTGCATGGACTTACGCTGCTCCCGCAGCTCGTTGACGTAGCGCCCGACCTCTTCTTCCTTCTCGCCGATTCGCAGCTTCCACTTCTCTTCCTGCTCCTCGTAGAGACGCTTGACGTCCATCAGCTGCGTGATGGCGGAGAAGTCGTTGTCCGAAGCCATGAGACCACCTCGCTGTTCCTCCTCGATCTGCGGGAACAGCTTCCGCAGCTTCAAGGAAAGGTCTTCCGGGTCGGTCGAGAGCTGCATCGCGCGCTCGTAGGTGATCTTGCCATTGACGAGAAGGGCGATCAGCGACTGATTGGCCGACTGCATCCGGTAGTAACCCACCGAACTTTCGATCTCGTCGTGAATGTCCTTCGTCTCGCCGCGCTCGATGTGCTTGGCGATCTTCGGGGAATTGATCATGATCTCGCACACGGGCGCGAGACCCGAGCCGTCGGACTTCTCGATCAGCCGCATCGAAACGATCGCGCGCAGCACGAGAGCCAGCTGCGAGCGCAGCTGCTGCTGCTGGCCCGGAGGGCACGAGTCGATGATGCGGTCGATCGACTGGCCGGCGCTGTTGGTGTGCAGCGTCGAGAACACGAGGTGGCCGGTCTCGGCCGCCGTGATGACCGTCTGAATCGTCTGCCAGTCTCGCATCTCGCCGACCATCACGACGTCGGGATCCTGCCGGAACATGTTCTTCAGGGCTTCCGAGAAGCCCGGCGTGTCGGTCGAAACCTCGCGCTGCGAGACGGCGGCCTTTCCGTCGGCGAACAGATATTCGATCGGATCCTCGATCGTGACGATGTGCACGGGCCGCTTCTCGATGATGGAGCGCATGATCGCCGCGAGCGTCGTGGATTTGCCCGATCCGGTCGGCCCCGTGATGAGGACGAGACCCGCGGGGATCTGGACGAAGGTCTCCAAGACCTCCGGGAGGCCCAGCTCGGCAACCTCGGGAATCTTGAAAGGGATGCGGCGGAAGACCGCGGCGATCGATCCCCGTTGAACGAACATGTTCGCGCGGAACCGCGCCACCCCGGTCACGCCGTATCCGATGTCGACCGACTGGTTGAGCTCGAGCTTCTCCTTCTGCGCGGCCGAGAGGATTCCGCAGAGCATCTCCTCGAGGTCCTTCGGCTGGAGCGCCTCGGTGTTGATCGGGATGAGCTTTCCCTTGACCCGCAGAAGGGGCGGCCGCATCGGCTTCAAGTGGAGGTCGGACGCCTCCTTCTTGGCCATGAACTTGAGGAGCTCGGCGAGCGTCAAACTGCGCGGATTATAACCCGTTCGGCGTAGAGGCGGTTGAGTCGAAAATATGAAGGATTCAAGACGAAGCGGCATGGCCATCTTCGGCACTGAAGTGCCACTGCCTTAAGATCTTCGGAATACGACCTCACGGCGTCGTGCTCGCGGCGCGGCCCTCGGCCCAGCGCCGTGCCGCCCCGCGGCTGAGGATCCGTCCCGCGAGGATCTCGATGCGAGCGTCCCGCAGCAGCCTTCCGATCTTGGGACCGGGCGCACCGCCGGTCCAGGCCATCACGTCCGATCCCGAGACCTCCGGCCAGCCGCGAGCGCGTCGCCGCCGGCGCGCCGACGCCAGGGCCAACCGGAGTCTCCGCGCGAGGGACCGGGCAGCCGGTCGTTCCGCGACGAGCAGGAAGAGGGCGTCTTCCGCGGCGTCTCCCGAGTCGTGAATCCAGGCCCAGGGCCCCGCGGACGGTTCCAGCCGAGCCGCGGCCCCTTCGGCCTCCAGCAATCGGGCGACCCGCCCGGCCTCGCCGCTGCCTCGGCGCAGATGCCGCAGCCATGCCGCGGCTTCGCCGGGCCCGAGCCCGAGGGCCCGGGCGATCGCCGCCAGGCGCAGGATACGGCGCCGATCGGCGGGCAGGCGCGCGGCGGGATCGGGCTCCAGACACGAGAGCGTCCTCCCGGCGGCCTTCCAGAGGCCGGCGGGGGTTCCGGGACGGAGCGCCGGCGACAGCAGCCCGGTCCGGACCGCGAAGCGCCAGGCCGGAACGATCCGCGGCGCCTCGAGCAGGCGCGTCAGCTCGGCCCCGATGCGTTCGGGTGCGACCTGCGCCAGGCGCGGTCCGAAAGCGCGGCAGGCCTCCGAGACGGCCCGGTCGGGGGCGAGCCCGTGCGTGGCGACGAACCGGGCCGCCCGAAACGTCCGCAGGGGGTCGTCGGACAGGTTTTCCCGCCGCACGAGACGGAGGCGGCGCCGGGCCAGGTCGTCGGTTCCGGCGTACGGGTCGAGCCACTGTCCGGTCGAGAGATCGATCGCGAGCGCGTTCGCGGTGAAGTCCCGGCGACCGAGGTCCTCCGTGATCGTCCGCCGCTCGAGCTCGGCGAGGTCGACCATGTGACGCCGGCCGGCTACCCGGTACACGCGCGGCGGCTCCTCCGACAGCGCGACGAGCGTCCCGAAGCCTGCCGATGCGAGCGCTCGCGCGAGGTCCTCCGCGGCTCGGGGCTGCGCCGGGACGGCGACGTCGAGGTCGAGCGCCGGGAGGCCGAGCAGCGCGTCGCGCGGCGCGCCGCCGACGAGCCAGACGGAGAGCCCACGTTCCCGCGCGAGGCGCCGGAGGGCCGCGATCACCGGTCGTCGGCGAAAAGCGGCCGCGAGGGCCGACTTCTTTCGGCGAGATGGCCCTCGAGGGCGGGGTTTCTTCGGTTTCATGCGGGAAAGCTCTTACAATTGTTCGAATGGCCTCCGAGCGGCGCGCCGTGACTCTCGAAATCGTCCGGAACGTGGCGCAGCTTTCCCGCCTTTCCCTTCCCGAAGCGGAGCTCTCGCGCTGGACCGAGCAGCTCGGGCGGATTGTCTCCTACATTGACCAGATCGAGGCGATCCCCGAGGATGCCGGCGGCGATGAGACGCCCGACGGCGTCCCGCCGACGCCGGTGCGGGAGGACGAGCCGCGTCCGGGATACGGGCCCGAGGCGCTCGAAGGGAACGCCCCGCGCCGGTTCCAGGGGTTCGGCGTGGTGCCGCGCGTGGTCGGAGGCGGCGAATGAGCGCGGGCGGCCCCGTCCGGACGATCGCGTCCGAGGTCGCCGCGCGGCGGCGATCGGCCGCCGAGGTGGCGGCCGAGTCGCTCGAGCGGATCGAGAAGGCCAACCCGGACCTGAATGCCTTCCTCGAAGTCTCGAAGGAGAAGGCGCTCGAGGAGGCCCGGGAAGTGGACCGCCGCGTCGCCGCCGGAGAGCGTCTGCCGCTCGCCGGAGTGCCCCTCGCGGTCAAGGACAACATGTGGGTGGCGGGGCGGAAGGCCTCCTGCGCTTCGCGGATCCTCGACGGGTTTTCGCCTCCCGGAGACGCCACGGCCGTCGCGCGGCTCCGGAGGGCCGGGGCCGTCTTCGTCGGCAAGACGAATCTCGACGAGTTCGCGATGGGCTCCTCGACCGAGAACAGCGCCTTCGGCCCCTCGCGCAATCCCTGGGACCTCCGGCGGATTCCGGGCGGCTCCTCGGGGGGCAGCGCGGCAGCGGTCGCCGCACGGCTCGTGCCCGGCGCTCTCGGTTCCGACACGGGCGGATCGATCCGCCAGCCCGGCGCCTGCAGCGGCGTCGTCGGCTTCAAGCCGTCGTACGGGCGCGTCTCGCGCTGGGGCCTCGTCGCCTTCGGATCGTCGCTCGACCAGATCGGGCCGCTGACCCGGGACGTCTCGGACGCCGCCCGGATTTATTCCGTCATGGCCGGCGCGGATCCGCTCGACTCGACCTGCGTGTCGCTCCCGGCCGGCGATCCCGAGGGCGCGCTCGAGCGAGGCATCGACGGGATGCGGATCGGGTTTCTCTCGGAAGGACAGGGCGAAGGGCTCGACCCGCGCGTCGCCGAGAACCTCGACGCGTGTCGCCGCGCCTTCGAGCGCGCCGGAGGGCGCGTGACGTCCGTCTCCGTGCCGCGCGCCACCGCGGCCATCGCCATCTATTACGTCGTGGCGTCGGCCGAGGCGTCATCGAACCTCGCCCGCTACGACGGCGTGCGGTACGGCGCCCGCCGCTCGGAGGCGAGCGTCGCCTCCCTGTACGTCGACACCCGTACGAAGGGCTTCGGCGCGGAGGTCAAGCGCCGCATCCTGCTCGGCACGTTCGCCCTCTCCTCCGGGTACTACGACGCCTACTACGGGCGAGCCATGCGCGCCCGGCGCATTCTTGCCCGCGACTTCGATCGCGCCTTCGCGGCGGCCGACGTCATCGTGTGCCCCTCGATTCCCGCGCCCGCTTTCCGGCTCGGTGAGAAGGTGGACGATCCGCTCCAGATGTACCTCTCCGACATCTTCACGGTCCCGGCCTCGCTCGCGGGGCTTCCGGCGATCTCGATTCCGTCGGGCCTCACGGCGGATGGCCTTCCGCTCGGCCTCCAGATCATGGCGCCCCGGTTCGGAGAGGAGACCCTCTTTGCCGCGGCCTTCGCCTTCGAGCGCGAGATCGGCTTTCCCTCGGACGCGCCGCCGGCGGCGCGTCCGCTCGCGACGTAACGTGCGCGGGGGAGGCGGCCGCGCCGCGCTCCTGGCCGTCTCGCTCCTGACGGCGGCGGCGAGCCCTCGCGCCCGCGACAGGACGGTCGTCGTGTCACCGGAGGTCCGCGTGATCGTGACGGAAGGCAACGAGGTCTTCCTCTCCGCCCGGCCGCTCCCGGGCGAGGGCGTCACGGCATTCGTCAAGCGGCTGACCGACGATCCGGGTGCGCGCAAGGAGATCCTCGGGAGCGGCGCGAAGGCGATGGGCCCGCTCCGCCGCGACGTGTTCTTCCGCGTGCCGTACGCACGGCTCTCTCCGACCTATCGGAAGATCGCGATCGAGGCGCTCTTCCCGGACGACACGGCGGACCCCGGCGGATGGACGCATCGCGTCACGGCGCCCGCGGGCCGGCCCGAGAGCCTCTGGCGCATCGCCGAGTGGTTCACGGGCGACGGCCGGAAGTACCGCGACATCCGCGCGGCCGGCGCGATCGCCTCGCTCGAGACGGAGAAAGGCCAGGTCGTGCGGATTCCGGCGTCGCTCCTGACCCCGGTGTTCCGGAGCGCCGCCGTCGCCGCGGCAGCCCCGCCGCCGCCGCTCGAGTTCGGCGCCGACGAGCAGGGCCGCTACGCCATCTACAAGCTCCAGAAGGGCGAGGCGCTCTACTCCTCGGTGGTCGTGCGATTCACCGGTCGCGTGCACGCGGAAGACGTGAACGAGAAAGCTGCCGAGATCGCGCGCCGCAGCGGAATCGCCGACGTGCGATCGATACCGGTTGGCTTTCCGGTCAAGATCGCCGTCGCCGATCTCAGCCCCGAATTCCGTCCGCCCGGAGATCCGGAGCGCGTCGAGGAAGAGGCGGCGCGGCTCGAGACCTCGCAGTTTGCCAACCGCGTTCAGGCGGCCAACCTCTCCGGCGTCACGTTCGTCCTCGACGCGGGCCACGGCGGGCGAGACACGGGCGCCAACGTCGAGGGCGTCGAGGAGGCCCGCGAGGTCTACGAGCTCGCGTGCCGGGTCGAGGCGCTGCTGAAGCGCCACACGAAGGCGCGGGTGATCCGCACCGTGCGGGGCGACGGGCCCTGCTCCGTCTCGTCGTCCGGCGCCTCCCCGGCGGACTGGCGCACGGCGCGCGTCCTCACGACGCCGCCCTACGAGCTCGAGGACGCGGTCGCGGGCGTCAACTTCCGCTGGTATCTCGCCAACGCCGTGCTGCGGCGCGTCGAGAAGGACGGCGGTTCGAGCGACCGCACCGTCTTCGTCTCCCTCCACGCCGATTCGCTCCACCCGGCGATCCGCGGCCTGATGGTCTACGTCCCGGGCGAGAAGTTCCTCCAGGGAACCTACGGAAAGACGGGCGAGCCGTACGCCTCGCGGCGGGAATTCCGGGAGGCGCCCCAAGTCTCTTTCTCGCGCCCGGAGCGTCTGAAGGCCGAGGGTATGTCGCGGGACTTCGCGGAGCGGATCGTGGCCTCCTTCCGCGCCGCGAACCTGCCGCTCCACGACTTCCAGCCGATCCGCCGCAACGTGATCCGCGGAGGCCGCGAGTGGGTGCCCGCGATCCTCCGGTACAACCGCATCCCGACCCGCGTTCTCGTCGAAGTCTGCAACCTGAACAACCCGGAGGACCGGGCGCTGCTCGTCACGCCGTCGTACCGCGACCGCGTGGCGCGGGCGCTCGTCTCGGCCGTCGTGGACTTCTACGGCGGCAAGGGCGAAAAGGTCGTGCGGGATCCCGGCGCGCTCGCGGGGGCTCCCTAGCGGGGGGCGGGGGTCGGCGTCGAGCCCGCGGCCGCCGGAGCCTCATCGAGGAATGCGACCCAAGCCGGGTCGGTGGCGATCGGCAGGAACGAGGGATCCGCGCGGAGCGCCTCCCGATCGAGCAGGCCGGACGGCACCTCCCGCAGAGCGGCCACGGCGCCGGGACCGTCCGCGGCCCGAGCGCGCACGCGCGCCTCGAGCTCGGCGCCGCGCGCGCCGCCGCCGACGAGCTCCCGCGCCTGCCGGAGGGCGTCGAGCGCCTTCCGCGCTTCGCCGAGGTTGGTTTCGACGACGGCCACGAGGCCGAGCGTGTCCGGGTCGGGACCGGTCGCCGCGGTGTAGCGCTCGAGGAGGGCGAGGGCGTCGGCATTCTTTCCGGACGTCAGGGCGTCGACCGCGAGCTCCCGGGCCGCTCCCGGCGCCGGTGGAGCGGCGCTCAGAGCGGCGAGGAAGTCGCGCGTCGCTTCGGCCCCATCGCCCCGCTCGCGGGCGGCGAGCCCGCGTTCGTATCGGGCCGGCCCCTCGGGCGCGCCGGCCGCGGCGGCCCGCCGCCAGAGAGCGTCGGCCTCGGCGAGACGGCCTTCGCGCTCGGTCTCGAGCGCCAGACGCGTCCAGCGTTCCCACGGGGCGGGAGGGAAGGCCTCGGCCACGACGTAGGGCTCGGCCAGGACGCGCTGCACGGCCAGGGCGCCGTCGATCGTGAAGAGAAGCGCGGGCGCCGCGGCGGTCAGGTGCAGAATGAGGCGCTCGCGCCGGGTGCGAAGACGCAGACGAAGAAGAAGGACGACGAGCGCGATCACCGCGAGCCCGACGAGCCGGGGAAGCACCACGCGGCGGGCCTGAGTGTTCCGGTCGCGGGGCGTGACAGGCCGTGGACCGAGCGCCTCGACGGCCCGGCGGGCGAGCGAGATCCCGGGGTCCGAGAGCACGACGTCTTCGATCCGCCAGCCGCCTCCGGCGGCGCGCGTTTCGGTCCAGCCCGTCTTGAGCGAGCGGTCACCGAAACGCACGCCGAGGAAGACCGCGACGCCGTCCGCCTCGGGCCGCGCCGACGACCAGGCGACCTCCGCGTCGGCCGTGGCGGGCGGCGTGAGCGCGGCCAGAAAGGTCTGGCGGACGACGGCCCGCAGCGGCTCGCGCTGGCGGTCGGTCAGGCCGCGCCAGACGTCGCGGCCGAGATGCCGCTCGAGGATTCCGTCGATGTCGAGGGCCTCGAAGAGAAGCCGGCTCTGACCCTTCAGGGCGGACGAGGCGCTGCGATGCGCGACCTCGCCGGCCTCCTCGATCTCGGAGGAGGCCATCTGCGAGAAAGCGGCGGCCGAGGCGGCGAGCGCCAGCGCGGCCGCGAGAAGGACGCGCCTCCCGGCGCGGCGCGCGTCGGCCCGGTGGTTCCTCAGGCGGCGATCGGCTCCAGCCGGGTGACCCGCGGCGAGAGGGATTCTGCGCCGCGTTCCGTGACGAGAACATCGTCCTCGATCCGGACGCCGAAACGGCCCGGGAGATAGATCCCCGGCTCGGAGGTGAAGGTCATTCCGGGCTCGAGCACGGTTCGATTGTGCGCCACCATGTACGGCGGCTCATGCACGTCGATGCCGAGGCCGTGTCCGAGGCGGTGCGTGAAGTATTCGCCGTAGCCCGCTTTCTCGATGACTCTCCGCGCGGCGGCGTCCACTTCGAAGCACGGCACGCCGGGCGCCGCCCGGTCGATCGCCGCCGACTGCGCTTCGAGAACGGTCTCCCAGATCCGGCGGTATTCGTCCGACGGTTTGCCGAACCATGTCGAGCGGGTGATGTCGTAGTAGTAGCCCTCGGGCCGGTCCCAGGCGTCGATGAGGATGGCCTCGTCGCGGGCGAGCGCCCGAGTGCCGGCGGCGCCGTGCGGGAGCGCGGACGAAGGCCCGAACTGCACGACGTTGTCGCCGCCGAAGAGCGACGAGATGTCCGCCTCGACGGAGCCGGCCTGCAGCGCGGCGAAGGCTTTCTCGAACCGCCGTACGGCCACGCCGATGGCGCGCCGCATCGCGTCGATCTCCTCGGGCGTCTTGACCATGCGGAGAGCTCCGAACGCCGCTTCTGCGGAGACGGGCTTCCAGGCCGGCCGCTCCTTGAGGAGCTTTTCGACGTCGTCGAATGCCGTCGAGGGCTCGACCGCCAGGACACCCGCGGCGGCCGGAAGCAATGCCGCGGCCTTCGCGAAGGCGTTCTCCGTCTCGTCCCAGGTCACGAGGCGGCCAACGGCGGACATGCCGCGCAAGCGCGCCTCCTCGAACGCCGGACAGATCATCGTGGCCTCGCCGTCCCTCGGCAGAAGGAGCGCCGTCAGGCGCTCGCTGCGATGGAAGTCCACGCCGGTCAGATAGAACAGGTTCGAAGAGGGCGTGGCGTAGAGGGCGTCGGCGCCGATCGACGACAGCCGCGTGCGCATCGCCTCGAGCCGACGCACGGAGTCTTCTCGCGCGAGTTTCATGGCGATGATCCTACAACGGGCGTCGCGAGCCGCCGGCCGAGGCCAGGTCCCGTCCCGTCATCTGGCTCGGAGGCGTCAGTCCCTGAAGGCGGAGGATCGTTGGCGCCACGTCCGCGAGGGTTCCGGACGCGAGGCCTTCGACATCCGGACCCGCGACGAGGACGAGCGGCACCGGGTTCGTCGTGTGCGCCGTGTGCGGCTGGCCGGTCTCCTCGTCGACCATCTTTTCGGCGTTGCCGTGATCCGCCGTCATGAGGACGGCGGCCCCGCGCTCGCGGGCCGCCTTCTCGACGCGCGCGAAGCAGGCGTCCAGCGTCTCGATCGCGCGGACCGTCTCGGCGAGCTTGCCCGTGTGGCCCACCATGTCGGCGTTGGCATAGTTGACGACCCAGGCTTCGAGCTCGGGGCGCGCGAGCGCTTCGACGAGCCGGTCGGTGATCTCGCCGGCGCTCATCTCGGGATGCAGGTCGTAGGTCGAGCCTTTCCAGGACGGCACGAGGAGCCGCTCCTCCCCGGCATACGGCGCCTCGACGCCGCCGTTGAAGAAGTAGGTGACGTGCGCGTACTTCTCCGTCTCGGCGAGGCGCAGGTTCCGTACGCCGTGCTCGGCCCAGATCTCCGCGAGGATCCGCTCGAGCCGCAGAGGCGGAAACGCGACGGGCAGACGGAACTCCTCCTTGTACTGCGTGAAGCACACGAAGTGGAGGCGCGGCGCCTCGGCGCGCGGGAAGTCCGAGAACGATCGGTCCGTCAGGGCTCGGGTCAGCTGGCGCGCCCGGTCCGCGCGGAAGTTGAAGAAGACCGCCGCGTCGCCGTCCCGCATCCGGACGGGGCCCTCCGGTCCCGGGACGACGGTCGGCGGGATGAACTCGTCGGTCTCGCCGCGCGCGTACGCCGCCTCGATCGCCTCCGCGGCCGTCGCCGCCGAGAGGCCCCGCCCGCCGACGAGCGCTTCGTAGGCCCGCGCCACGCGGTCCCATCGCGTGTCGCGATCCATCGCGTAGTAGCGGCCGGTGACCGTGGCGATGCGTCCTCCCGATGCGGCGAGCGCTTTCTCCAGGCGCGCGACGAAGGCGGCGGCGGACTTCGGCGGCGTGTCCCGCCCGTCGGTGAAGACGTGCACGGCCACGCGCGGGACGCCGCGGCGCCGCGCGAGCTCGAGGAGCGCCTCGAGGTGCCGCAGGTCGGAATGGACGCCGCCGTCCGAGACGAGGCCGAGAAGGTGCAGCGTTGCCCCGGGTGTCTCCCGGGCGTGCGCCGCGGCGCCGCCGAGGGCGGGATTCTCGAAGAAGGAGCCGTCGCGGATCGTGAGGTCCACCCGCAGGAGATCCTGCGGGACCATGCGGCCGGCGCCGAGGTTCAGATGCCCGACCTCGGAGTTGCCCATGAGGCCGGCGGGAAGCCCGACCGCCTCGCCCGAGGCCTCGAGCAGCGACCAGGGCCGTTTTGCCATCCAGCGGTCGAAGGTCGGCTTTCGGGCGAGCGCGATGGCGTTGCCGGGCGACGGCGGCGCGAAGCCCCAGCCGTCGCAGATCATGAGGAGGACCGGGGGCCGGCGCGTCAAGCCGGCAACCGAAGCTCGGGAACGCGGCGGGAGCCCGCGCCCGCGAGACGGCGCTCGAGATCCGAGACCGCATGGCGAAACGCCATGTACTCCTCGTAGGGCGAGAAGGCAGAAGGATCCGCGCGGCGGGCCGACGCCAGAGACATGGCGGCGAAATGGTCGCTTCCGGTCAGACGCCGCCAGTCCTCCGGGGCGTCCGCGTCCGACGGCCGCTCCGCGCGCACGAGAGGCTCGAGGCTCGCGAGCCGGGACCGCGCGTCCCGCTGCAGCTCGTTCTCGGGCGGCGACGCCTCGGCCGGGGCGACGGAATCGGTTCCGGTCCGCGTCGGGAAGACTTCGGATGGCGTCGCGAAATACACGCC
>DATBFU010000111.1:0-2376 GCA_036558325.1 Thermoanaerobaculia bacterium
TATGCGCCGCCGGAGCCCTTCGCGACGACGTATCGGGACCGGCCGTACGACGGCGAGATCGCGGCGGCCGACGCCGTCGTGGGAAAGTTCCTCGGCTTCCTGAAGTCGAAGGGCCTCTACGACCGCGCGGTCGTGATCCTGATGTCGGACCACGGTGAGGGCCTGGGCGACCACGGCGAGGAGGAGCACGGAATCCTCCTCTACCGCGAGGTCCTGCACGTTCCGCTCCTCGTGAAGCTGCCCGGGAACCGGCGCGCGGGGGAGCGCGTCGCGCGCCCGGTCGGGCTCGTGGACGTCTTTCCGACCGTGCTCGAGCTCGTCGGCCTCGAGTCGCCGCGGGGGATCGCGGGGGCATCGCTCTTGTCCGGGAGCGCCGCACCGCCGGACAAGCCGCGCGCGATCTACAGCGAGACGCTCTTCCCGCGCTATCACTTCGGCTGGAGCGATCTCGCGGCTCTGACGAACGACGGCTACTCGTACATCCACGCCCCGCGCGCGGAGCTGTACGACATCGCCGCGGATCCGGGCGAGAAGAACGATCTCGCCGCCGGCCTGCCGCCGGCCTTTCGCACGCTGCGGGCGGAGCTTCTCGCGACGGCGCGGCCGCGGCAGGCGCCCGGCGTCTCCGATCCCGAGCAGGTCCGCAAGCTCGCCGCCCTCGGGTACATCGGCCAGGCTTCGCCGTCCGAGGCCGCCGAGAACCTGCCCGACCCGAAGGACCACATCGCCGAGCTGCGCGAGGTGAAGATCGCCCTGTCGCTCTATGGAGCCCGGCGCTACGAGGAAGCCGCCGCCGCCTTCCGGGCCCTCCTCGCGAAGAACCCCGCGATGGCCGACGCCTGGGGCTCGCTCGCCGAGACTGAGCACAAGCTCGGCCGCCATCAGGCGGCGCTCGCCGCGCTCGAGCGGCAGGACCGCCTCACCCCCGGGTCGCCGCACGTGCTGCTGTCGTTTGCCAACCTGTACCTCGAGCTCCAGGATCTCGACCGCGCGCGGATCTATGCCGAGCGCGCCCTCGCGGCCAACGCGCCGCCGGAGGCGAACGAGGTCCTCGCCCGAATCGCGCTCGCGCGTCGCGACTGGGCGACGGCCGAGCGCGAGGCGAACCGCGCCCTCGAGGGGCATCAGGGGCGCAAGCTCCCGTACGTCGTTCTGGCGCAGGTGCGGAAGGCCCGCGGCGACCTCCCGGGCGCCCTCCGGATGCTCGACGAGGTGCAGGCGAAGCTCCAGCAGTCCGGCCAGGGCGAGATGTCGAACCTGCACTACTTCCGGGCGGACATCCTCGCCCGCATGGATCGGCCGGCCGAAGCGGAGGCGGAGTTCCGCAGGGAGCTCTCGTTCTTTCCCGACAACGCGGCGGCCTGGACGGGGCTCGCTCTCCTGCACGCGAGCCTCGGGCAATCGGACGCGGCGCGGCGGGATCTCGAGGACCTCCTGCGCACCGTGCCGACGCCTCGCGGATACGCCGCGGCCGCCGAGACGCTGCGGATCCTGGGCGACCCGGAAAGCGCCCGCCGGCTCGACGAGCGCGCGCGGCGGGCAGGCGGTGCCGAATCGGCTCCCTCCGGTCAGCGCGCCGCCGCCGGACCGCCGCAGAGAGGGTAGTCCGCCGGATCGCGCACGAGGCCGGCGCGGACGGGCTTGCCGAGGACGTACGCGGCCGCTTCGCGCAGCGCGCCGGCATCGGGCAACAGGCTCTCCGCGTATCCGCGCTGCCAGAGGGACGCGCCGCCGCGGCGCCGCCACGCCTGACCGCAGAGCGACTTCCAGAGCGTGACGGCGGCGGGCAGGCTCGCGCGCCCGGGCACTCCGAGCAGCAGGCAGCCGTGGTCGGCCATCAGGCAGTAGGCGTAGAGAGAAGCCCCCGCGCGCGCGCACGCCGGAGCGAGCAGCTCCACGCACTCGCGCCCGAACGCCGCGTCATCGAAGACCGGGCGCGAACGCCAGGTGGCGACCGTGACGGCGAAGATCGCGCCGGGCTCGCGGCCGCCCGCCGAACCGGTTTCCATCCCGAGATCTGATTGTCGCGAGGGACGGACGTCTCGCGCCGCCGGTCAGGGAGGCGATGCCGGGGGCGCGGCGCCGATCACGCGGATTTCGTACGGGCCGATCGTCTCGCCTCCGGGCGGCGAGCCGCGGAAGCCCACGAGAATCGTCCCGGGACGGGCGGACGCCGCGGCGATGCGCTCCCCGATGCGATCCACCGCGAAGAACCAGCCGAACCATGGATGGACCCAGAGATTCCCCGGAGGCAGCCGCCCGGCGCGCGGCAGCACGTTGCTCCAGAGCTCCGAGTGCACCGGGCCCGGCGGCATCGCGCGGAGGCGCTCGACGAGGGCATTGAACGCCGGCTCGTCGTTCCAGACGAGGACGCGG
>DATBFU010000112.1:0-3754 GCA_036558325.1 Thermoanaerobaculia bacterium
CAGATGTCGCCGGCCGATGCGTCCGTCACTTCGACGCGCTCGATGCCCTCGAAAAGATAGATCTTTCCGGACTTTCCCTTCTGCACGATCGTCCCGTCCGGCCGTACCGCCGCCATGTCCGTCGCGCGCGACAGGCTTCCCGAGTGGATCCGTCCGACCGCGAGGCGACCCAGGTAATCGGAGTAGTCGATGTTGGCCACGATCATCTTGAACGCGGCGTCGGCGACCGGCGGCGGCGGGATCTCGTTCAGGATCGCCTCGAGGAGCGGCTGGAGGTCGCCGGACTTCGCGTTCGGGTCGCGCGAGGCGAAGCCCAGGCGTCCCGCGCCGTAGAGGACGGAGAACTCCAGGTGGTGGTCCTCGGTCGCGAGCGAGAGGAAGAGGTCGTGGATCTCCTCCTCGACCTCCGCGACGCGCGCGTCCGGCCGGTCGATCTTGTTGATGAGAACGATCGGCCGCTTGCCGCCCTCGAGCGCCTTCTTGAGCACGAAGCGCGTCTGCGGCAGCGGGCCCTCCGAGGCGTCCACGAGAAGCAGCACGCCCTCGACCATCGTGAGGATCCGCTCGACCTCCGAGCCGAAGTCGCGGTGGCCCGGCGTGTCCACGATGTTGATGACCGTGCCGCGGTACTTGACCGCCGTGTTCTTGGCCAGGATCGTGATGCCGCGCTCGCGCTCGAGCTCGCCCGAGTCCATGACGAGCTCCTCGACGTGCTGGCCCGCGCGGAACGTCCCGCACTGCTTCAACAGCGCGTCCACGAGGGTCGTCTTGCCGTGATCGACGTGCGCGACGATGGCGAGCGCGCGCCGGTCGGCCCGGACGGACGTGGCGGCGGGAGGATGCGTCGTTGTCGAAGTCATTGTCGGACGGGGGACGATACCGCACCGCCCCCGCGGTCGCCTACTTGAGCACGAGGCAGTGGACGCCGCCCTCTCCGGTCGGAAAGATCGGGAGCGGGGCGACGCCCACTCCGTACGACTCGTAGATCTTGCGCTGGCGCTCGAAGATCGGGTTCGGCGCGGCGACGGAGGCGTCGAACTCCTTCCAGGACGCCGCCACGGCCGATCGCACGCCCTGCCATCGGGCCTCGCTCGGGTCGGTGCGCCACGCCGCGACGGCCTCGTCCAGCCGCTCGAGGGTTCGCTGGAGATCCGCGTGCGGGCTGCGCTTGCCGGGGCCCGGCAGGTGATCCGGATAGCGCCCGAGAATGACCCAGGGCTTCCCGGAATTCGGGTCGATGAACTTCGCGATCCCGACGGGATTTCGAGCCGGATGGTCGGCGAACGGCACGCGGGCGACCCGATATCCCCGCTGCGCGAGCTGGCGGGCGGTCCGGTCGAATTCGCCCTGGAACCTCGACACCGCCTGCGGGGAAAGCTGGTCGTTACTCACCGCATCGACCGGCGTGCCCTCGTAGGTCGGAACGAACGCCACGATACCGGTCGGCGTGCGCAGAACCGCGACCAGCATGTCGATGTGGTAGATCTCCGGGTTGTCCAGACGGGGATCGGTGAGCGCCTCGGGCCCGATCACGATCGTCTCGACGCCCCCGAAAGCCGTCTGGTAGGCGCGCCGCGCCTCCTCGATTCTCGTCTTGGGGAGGGGCGCGCCTTCCGGCGTGCCGGGATACCTGCGGCGCACCCATCGCGCCACCCGATTGTGCCCGATCAACAGGCCGACGTTGCCTTCCGGAAGCCGCACGAGGGCGAGATCGCCTCCTTCCGTGTTCACGTCCACGACCGGACGAATGACGAAATCCTCCGGAAAGGCAGCGGCCAGACGCTGGGCCGCTTCGCGATAGACCGCGTCCACGTCGTCGCCGAGCGCCAGCACGAGACGCCCCTTCGAGTCGTATCCGATCGGCTCGGTCATGTCCTGCGGATACGGCACCGGCTCGGGAATCTTGAAGAAGCGCACCCTCTCGTCGATCTGGCGATCCGTCCATCCGACGCGCTCCTTCAGGTGCTCTCGAAAGAGCTCCTCTTCGTTTCCCAGGGACTCCGGCGTCGTGCGTGGATCGGGCACGGAAATGAAGAAGCGGCTCTGCCGGGGCCAGTGGCGAAAGATCTGACCGTGGATGAGCTCGAAATTCAGCCGGTAGAGCTGCCGGCGCAGCCAGCGCACCCGGGAATCCCGGGCCTTCGGGTCCCACACGGCCGTCTCGGGCATCATGAAGAGCTTCGTCTGGTTCGGGTCGAGGCCCAGGACCACGCGCCCGAGCGTTCGCTCGGCCTCCGGAGTGAATTCGCCGGGGGAGGCCGGCGTCAGGGCGCGGGCTCGCGAGGACAGCGTCCCGGCCAGGGCCGCGATGACGCAAGCGAGCCTCAGAACCCGCAAGGGCACCCCAAAGTGTCTCACGTTCGGACCGCGAGGTAGAGTCTCGCCGAACTCGTCCCGAAGGGAGTCGCGATGAAGCGCCTGTCTCCGCTCGTCCTGCTCTTGCTCCTGCAGACGGATCTTCCGGCCGCGGACACGCCCCGCGCCTTCACCCTCGAACAGGTCCTTTCCGCGCCGTTCCCGACGGACCTCGTCGCCGCCCCGGCCGCTTCGGATTCGACTTCGGGTTCCGTGGCCTGGGTCTTCGACGCCAAAGGGGCGCGCAACGTCTGGGTGGCCGTGCCTCCGGACTACAAGGGCCGGGCGGTGACCGCGTATCCCGACGACGACGGCCAGGAGATCTCCGAGGTCGCGTTCACGCCGGACGGAAAGAGCGTCGCTTTCGTCCGCGGCGGCCCGCCCAACCGCGCGAGCGAGGTCCCGAATCCGCTGAGCGACCCGGCGGGATCGACGCAGGCGGTCTTCATCGTGTCCGTCTCCGCAGGCGCGGGCGGCGCGCCGAAGCGCGTCGGCGACGGCGCCGGGCTCGCGATCTCGCCGCGCGGCGACCGGATCGCCTGGGTGCAGAAGGACAAGGTCTGGTGGGCGCCGCTCGACGGCGCGGCGACGCCCGGCGCGGCCGCGCAGGCCTTCCAGGCGCGGGGCAACTGCCGCAACCTGCGTTGGTCGCCGGACGGCGCGCGGCTGGCTTTCGTCTCGCGCCGCGGCGACCACGCGTTCATCGGCGTTTTCGACCCGGCCGGCAAGAACGTCCGGTACCTCGACCCGAGCGTCGATCAGGACTCCGAGCCGGCGTGGTCGCCCGACGGCAAGCGGATCGCGTTCCTTCGGATCCCGTCCTCGCCCTCCGCGCGCGAGATTCTGCGTCCGCACCGCGAGGGGACGCCCTGGTCGATCCTCGTGGCCGACGCGGGGACGGGCCGGGCGAAGCCGGTCTTCCGCGCCGACGCCGGCAAAGGCAGCGTCTTCCGCGAGGTCGTCTCCCGGGATCAGATCCTCTGGACGGACACAGGCGCAGGCGGCGGCCGCCTCGTCTTTCCGTGGGAGAAGGACGGCTGGACACACCTCTACGCCCTCCCGTCCGAAGGCGGCGCACCGGCGCTCTTGACGCCGGGCGCGTTCGAGGTCGAGGACGTGGCGCTCGCGCCGGACGGCAAGTCGCTCCTGTACAACTCGAACGAAGGCGACATCGAGCGGCGTCACATCTGGCGCGTCGCCCTTGCCGCCGCCGGCGGAAAGCCCATTGCCGTCACGTCCGGCGAGGGCTCGGAATGGTCGCCGGTCGCGGCGGGCGGCGACGCGATCGCTTTCATCCGGTCGGGCGCGAAGAAGCATCCCTACCCCGTGATTCGATCGGGCGGCGCTTCCGGCGCCGAAAAGGAGCTCGCGCCCGGCTCCGTCCCGGCCGAGTATCCCG
>DATBFU010000113.1:0-12373 GCA_036558325.1 Thermoanaerobaculia bacterium
CACCCTGGGCGCGAAGGAGGGCCTCGCGCTCATCAACGGCGTTCAGATGAGCGTCGCCGTCGGCGGCCTGGCGCTCGCCAGGGCGATCGAGCTCGCCCGTGTTGCGGACCTCTGCGGCGCCGCCACGCTCGACGCGGCGCGCGGCTCCGACGCGGCGTTCGATCCGCGGATCGTCGGAGCGCGGCCCCACCCGGGCGCCGTCGCCAGCGCCGCGAACCTCCGGCGACTGCTCGCGGGAAGCGCCATTCGCGAGTCGCATCGCGGCTGCGGCAAGGTCCAGGACAACTACGCCCTGCGGTGCATGCCGCAGGTGCACGGCGCGGCGCGGGACGCGTTCGCGCACGCCCGCGAGGTCCTCGAGCGGGAGATGAACAGCGCGACCGACAACCCGCTCGTCTTTCCCGGAAAGGGCGACATCGTCTCGGGAGGCAACTTCCACGGGGCGCCGGTCGGTCTCGTGCTCGACTATGCGGCCGTCGCCGCGGCGGACCTCGCCTCGATCTCCGAGCGGCGTATCGAGAAGCTCCTCAATCCGGCGACGTCGGAGCTGCCTGCGTTCCTCGTCGAGAAGGGCGGTCTGAACTCCGGTCTCATGATGGCGCAGATCACCGCGGCGGCGCTCGTCTCCGAATGCAAGGCGCTCGCGCATCCCGCCTCGGTCGACTCGATCCCGACGTCGGCCAACAAGGAGGACCACGTCTCGATGTCCCCGATCGCCGCCCGCAAGCTCGCCGCGATCGTAGGCAACCTCGAGTGGGTCCTCGCGATCGAGCTCCTGACGGCGTTCCAGGCGATGGAGTTTCTGCGCCCGCTGCGCTCCTCGGCGCCTCTCGAGCGCGTGCGCGGCGCCTTCCGGAAAGTCGTCCCGGCCTGGGACGAGGACCGCCGGCTCGCACCGGACCTCGAACGGGCGCGCGACTTCCTCTCCGCTCCCGCCGTCGCGCGCGAAGCGTCCGCGCTCGCCTGAGGCGCCCCCGGACCGGGCGTCCGGCTATACTCTTGACCGTGTCGGCGACGGTCTCTCCCGCCCGAGTCGTCCGCGCGGCGCGCGGACGCGACCTGCGCTGCCCCGCTTGGGCCCAGGAAGCGGCGCTCCGGATGCTCGAGAACAACCTCGATCCCGACGTGGCCGAGAAGCCGGAAGAGCTGATCGTCTACGGCGGCACCGGCAAGGCGGCGCGCAACTGGGAGTGCTTCGACACGATCGTCGCGACACTGAAACGCCTCCGATCCGACGAAACCCTTCTCGTGCAATCGGGCAAGCCGGTCGGCGTGTTCCCGACCCACCCGGACGCGCCCCGTGTCCTCATCGCCAACTCGCTCCTCGTTCCGGCGTGGGCCACGGGCAGGGAATTTCGCCGCCTCGAGGGACTCGGGCTCACGATGTTCGGACAAATGACGGCGGGCTCCTGGATCTACATCGGCACACAGGGGATCGTGCAGGGGACGTTCGAGACGTTCGCGGCCGCCGCCCGCAAGGAGTTCGGACAGGACCATCTCGAGGGGCGGCTCGTCGTCACGGCCGGTCTCGGCGGCATGGGCGGTGCCCAGCCGCTCGCGGCGACGATGAACGGCGCGACGGCGCTCGTCGCCGAGGTGGATTCCGAGCGGATCGACCGCCGTCTGCAGACGCGCTACCTCGATCGCCGCGAGAGCGATCTCGATCGGGCGATCGACGAGGCGCTCGGCGCCCGCGACGCCCGCCGCGCGACGTCCATCGGCGTTCGCGCGAACGCGGTGGACCTGCTCGAGCGTCTACTCGCCCGCGCCATCGTCCCGGATCTGATCACCGATCAGACGTCCGCGCACGACGAGCTCAACGGATACGTCCCACGGGGCGCGCCGGACGAGGACTTCGCGCTCCTCCGGAACCGCGATCCCGAGGCCTACGTGAAGCGGTCCTACGCGACGATGGCCGCGCACGTGCGCGCGCTGCTCGAGCTCCAACGCCGCGGCGCGGTCGTTTTCGACTACGGGAACAACCTCCGCGGCCAGGCGCTCAAGGCCGGCGTGGACGATGCGTTCCGCATCGGCGGTTTCGTGCCCCTCTACATCCGCCCACAGTTCTGCGAAGGCCGCGGCCCTTTCCGCTGGGCCGCCCTGTCCGGCGATCCCGAGGACATCCGCGCCACGGACCGGGCGTTGCAGGAGCTCTTCCCCGAGAACAAGCCTCTCGCGCGGTGGCTGCGCCTCGCGGGGGAGCGGGTGGCTTTCCAAGGCCTTCCCGCGAGGATCTGCTGGCTCGGCTACGGGGAGCGCGACCGGGCGGGCCTTCTCTTCAATCGCCTCGTGCGCGAGGGAAAGGTGCGCGCCCCGATCGTGATCGGGCGCGACCATCTCGACGCCGGCTCCGTGGCGTCGCCCAACCGCGAGACCGAGGGAATGCGCGACGGCTCCGACGCGATCGCCGATTGGCCGATCCTGAACGCCCTGCTCAACACGGCGTGCGGCGCGACCTGGGTGTCGGTCCACCACGGCGGCGGCGTCGGCATCGGCTACTCGATCCATGCGGGGATGGTGGTCCTCGCGGATGGAACCGCGGACGCCGACCGGCGCCTGCGCCGGGTCCTGAACGCCGATCCGGGGACCGGCGTGATGCGGCACGCGGACGCCGGATACCCGGAGGCGATCGCCGCGGCGCGCGAGCGCGGAGTGGACCTGCCGTTTCTCCACTGAGGCTGGCGTGAATCCGTGGGGCCGCGCCGCCGCCGTCCTCGGCGCCCTCGCGGTCCTGTTGTGGGCGGACGGCTGGTTCGCCGGCAACTCTTCGACCGCGCCGGCCACCGCCCCTCCCGTCGTCCTGCGGGCGGCGTTCGCGCGGGCGGCCGCAGATCTCGCCGCGCGTGCCGCGAAGTTCTCGACCCGGCCCGAAGTCTCGCGCTCGCTCGAAGGCGGGGGAATCGCCGTGGATCGGGTCGCGCTCTTCGGCGCCGCGAGGCAATCCCTCGAGGGCGCTCCGCCGGGATGCTGGATCGCGCTTGCGGACCGGTCCGGCAACGTGCACGCCTGGTGGGGCGAAGCGCCGTCGCCGGTTCCGCGTGCGCTCGAGGGCGAGGGGTTCGCGGCGTATTGGTCGGCCACATCGCTGACGCTCGTCTATCGACGCGCCGCCGGGTCCGGGCCTCAGGCGGGCGTCGTCTCCGTGGCGCGCTCCTTTCCGGTGCGCGCGCCCGAATTCGGCGCCGCGCTCGGGCTCGGGGGGCGGGCGGCCGCGTGGAAGCCGGCGGGACGGGAGGACGTCCCCGTCCTGTTCTCTTCGGGAGGGGCCGCGATCGGCGCCGTGCCGGCGCCGCGCATCTCCGACACTCCTCCCGCGCGGACCGGAATCTTGATCGCCCTCGTCGCGGCCGCGCTCTTCGGGTTCGCCCGCTCCCCCCGGCCGGCGGCGGCCGGCCTCTGGCTCGCGCTCCTCTTTCTCGCACTCGCGCTCCTTTCCGACGGCGAGCCACGGCTGCTCGCGGCGCCGAGCCTCTGGCCGATGGTCGTCGGCGTCGCCTCCGTACCGCTTGGCCTGGCCGCGCTCCGGAGCGAGGCCCCGGCTTCGCGGCGGGGCGCGCGGACGGCCGCCGGCTATCTCTTCCTCGTGCTCTCGTTTTTCGCCGCGATGCGCGTCGAGCCGCCGGAGCTCGGGGCCTTCGGTCCGGCCGGGTGGTCCGGGCTCGTGGACATCGCCGGTCTCCTCGCGCTCCTCGTGTCGGCCCTCGCGTTCCGCGCGGCCGGAGCTCCCGCCCGCCCTTCGCCGGGCCGTTGGCTGATGGCGGCGGTCCTCTTCACCGCGGCGGCCATTCTCGGCAACCTCGCCCTGCTCTCGTCCGCGCCGGCGCTGCCCGCGGGCCTCTTTCTGCTCGTCCTCGGCGCGTTCGAGCTCTGGGTGCGCGCCGCGGGCTCGCCCGGACGGGAGATCTTTCTCCTGCCGCGGCTGCTCGCGGGTGCGGCGCTCCTCCTCTTGCTCGCGGTCTCGGCGCTTCGCGAGCACGCGCGCGTGGCCGAGGCCTACCGGATTGCATCCCTCATTCGCGCACCCGACCCGGACCGGCCGTCCACGAGCGCCGTCGTGGCGGCGCAGCAGGCGGCGGATCGCATGGAGCGCTTCGACCTCGACCGCGACCTGCCGGCGCCGCGCGAGGACACGGACCTCTCCGACCTCGCGTACCGGATCTGGCGGGATGGCGCCGAGGGTCCGGAAGGACGCGCGCTCGCGGCATACGAAATCTTCGATGCCGACGGCCGCTCCGTGTCGCGCTTCTCCCTGATTCCGGAGGCCGAGTCCTCCGCCGATGAAGCGGGGCGCCCGCTCACGGTGGATCGTTTTCGCGTGGCGGTGGTTCGCCGCGACGCGATCCTCCACGCGGGCTCGGCCGCCTTCGGCACGGGCCGCGTTGTGGTGGCCGACTGGCCCACGTGGGATCCGCTCCCGCCGCGCATCGGCGTCTACCGGCGTCTCGTGCTGGGCCCGCGCGGCGAGTCGGCGCCGGCCCCGGCGGTCCGTCCCCTGCTCGTCGCCTACGACCGCGAAGGGGATCTCCGCGACGAGGGACCGACGCTGCCCGCGGCGGTTCGCGCCCGGATCCGTAAGGCCGATCGCCCGGTGCGCGTGCGGATTCCGTTCCGCGGCTCGGACCTCCTCGGCGAGGTGCGGCCGCTGCGCGAGGGCTACGGCCTCGTCGCGGTCCCGTTCCCGCGCTTTTTCGATCGCATCCTGACGGCGGCCCTCCTGCTTCCCGCCATCGCGCTCGTCCTCGCGGCGGCCGTCGTCCTGCGGGCGCTCGCGGCGGTGGCGCGCCCGGGCGCGCGCTGGAAGCCCGGCTGGGCGCAGACCTTCCGCGGACGGCTCGTCGCCCTTTTCGTGCTCGGCGTGCTCGCGCCGCTCTTCGCCGTGACGTTCTTTCTGCGCTCGCAGATCGAGATCCGCTCGCGGCGCGACACCCTCGACCACGCGCGCACCGCCCTCGAGACGGCGCGGCGCGTCCTCGACGATTACCTTCCCTCGGCGAGCGCCGCGCGCGGCCGCCTGCGTCTCCTCGACGACACGCTCATCGCGTGGCTGGCAAATGCCGTCGGATACGACCTCTCGGTCTACGGCCCCGACGGCGCGCTGGTCGCGACGTCGCGCCGCGACCTGTACGCGTCCGGGCTCGTGCCCGATCGGGCGCCCGCGTCCGTCTACGTTTCGGTGGGTCTCTCGGGGGCGCGGCAGCAGACCGGCTCGCGGCGCGTCGCGGGAAGCCGCTTCGAAGAAGTCACGACGGCCCTCTCCTCGCTGCCCGGGGTGCCGGGGCTCTCGAGCCCGGGCCTGCTATCGCTGCTGCTGCTGCCGCAGCAGCAGATCGCCGCGGCGGAGGCCGCCCAGTGGACGGCGGCGGTCTGGGCCTTCTCGGCGCTGGTCTTTCTCCTGTCGGCCGCGGTGGCGGGCCGGCTCGCGCTGCGCGTGGCGCGCCCGGTCGCCGACCTCGTCGAGGGCACGCGCGCCGTCTCGCGCGGAGATTTCTCGCCGCGCCTCGAGGAGCCCCCCGACGAGGAGCTCAAGGAGCTCGTGCGCGCCTTTCTCTCGATGTCGCGGAGCCTGCGCGATCAGACCGAGGCCGTCTCTCGCGAGAAGGAGCGCCTCGCGACGCTCCTTTCGAACCTCACCGCCGGCGTCGTGGCGCTCGGCGGAGAGGGACGCATCCTGCTCGCGAACCCGGCCGCGGTGGCGCTCGGTGGAGGGCGCGCGGACGCGGCGACGGTGGACGAGCTCTTCCCCGGCGAGCCCATGCGGGCCGTCCGCGCGGTGCTCCGGGAGTCGCCGCACCGGCCCATCGCCGCCGAGGTCGAGCCGCATCGGGGCGAGCGCTGGCGCATCGTCTCGGTGCCTCTGCCGCCGGGCGGGGAGGGCGACCGCATGGCGGTGATCGAGGACGTCTCCGACGTCGTGCGGTCCAACCGGCTGGCGGCTTGGGCCGAGATGGCGCGGATCATCGCGCACGAGATCAAGAACCCGCTGACGCCCATCCGCCTGTCGGTCGAGCATCTGCGCGAGGTCTGGCGGCGCGGCTCGCCGGACTTCGATCGGGTGCTCGAGGAATGCGTGGCCAACGTCCTGCGGCAGACGGAGGAGCTGCGCCGGTCGGCGGCGGAGTTCTCCGACTACGCCCGCCTGCCGGGCCCCGACAAGCGGCGCGTGGACGTCGCGCAGGTCGTGCGCGACGCGGCCGCCTCGTTCGCCGGAGCCCCCCGCGTGCGCTGGGTGGTGGACGCGACGCCGGGCGCCGACACGGTCGTCGAGGCCGACCCGCGGCTGCTGGCGCGGGTGCTGTCGAACCTCATCGGCAACGCCGTCGAGGCGCTCGGCTCGGGCGGCGGCGAGATCTCGGTGCGCGTCGCCAGCCGCGATCATCGCGTGGACGTGACGGTCGAGGACGACGGACCGGGCGTCTCGCCCGAGGTCCTTCCGCGGCTCTTCGAGCCTTACTTCTCGGCCCGCAGCGGCGGAACGGGGCTCGGCCTCGCGATCGTCAAGAAGATCGTCGAGGAGCACGGCGGCGCGATTTCGGCGGAGAATCGTCCGCCGGGAGGGTTTCGCGTGCGATTCGATCTGCCGATGCCGGAAAGGGAGCCGACGGCGCGCGACGGCGGGGCCTCGACGTGAGCGGGGGCGGCCGGCCCTTCGTTCGAGGTGTTCTCGCCGGCGCCCTCGCGGTCGCGGCCGTCTCGTGTGCGCGCCAGAAAGCCGGCGCGGGGCGCCGTCTTCCCGCCGGAGACGCCATATACCTTTCCGCCGGGCTCGGCGCCGATCCCTCCGACCCGGAGCGCATCCTGGAGCGGGGAGCCTTCGGGCACGTCCTGCTCCCGGCGGTGGACCTCTCGGAAGGCGGCGGCTGGAAAGCCGAGGAGCGGGCGGCTCCGGCGCGGCCCGTCGCCCGCATGCCGGTCGTGCTCGTCGTCGCGGCGGGACCGGGTTTCGACGCCGCGCTCGCGGAGACCGGCGCGGACGCGCTCGCCGCGCGGATCGGAGACGCGCTGTCGCGCGCCCTGTCGCACCGGACGGCGTTCGGCGCCGTCGAGGGCGTGGCGCTCGACCTGCCGTTCTCGGAGCCGCGGACCGAGGCATTCGGCGCGCTCGCCACGCGCGTGCGCTCGCGGCTGCCGGCGGACCTCTTCCTCCTCGCCGCGTTGCGCGATTCGCCGAACGAGAAAGCGCGTCCCGACTTCCTGCGCCACCTGTCGGCGGCCGACGGGTTCCTGGCGGCGGTGTTCGGCCAGACGGCCGGCGCCGACCCGGTCGCGATCGACGCGCTCGGAAAGCCGTGGTGGGCGCTCTATGCGCCGTCCGCGCGCGGCGAGTGGACGGATGCGTCCGGCGCCCGGCACGTCCTTTTCGAGGGCGCGCTCGCGGCGCTCACCGACGACGCGCGGGCGTCGCTGTCGCATGACCTGGAGCTTTCCGAGAGCGGGACCTCCGGCTTCGTCTTCCACGTGTCGGCTCCGTTCGAGGTCCCCGGAGGCAGGCTCGCCGCGGGCGACACGGCCTCGTTCCATCAACCGGCGCTCTCCGAGCTGATGTATCGGCTCGGGTCGGATCTCTCCGGCAAGAAGTTCGTTCGCGGTCGGATCGTGAAGCTGGACGGCGCCGCCGAATCCGACCGGCTTCTCACCCTCGAAGCGGTGTCGGACGTGCTCCAGGGACGTCCGCTGCTGCCGGACCTGCGCGTCTCGGTCGCGCGCGAAGGCGCGAGCCTGCGTATCTCGGCGGCAAACGTCACTCCGCACGCCTCGCTGGTGTCGCGGACGGCGAACTGGGTCGAGGTGGACGTGCCGTCGGGTCACATCCGCGACGTCACGCTGGGAGGATTCGACCGCTACGAAGTCTTCGATGCGGACGGGCGCCCTGTCACGCCGGGCCGCGCGACGCGCGTCCAGCTCTTCGAGACGCTCGTGGGACCCCGCGAGAAGCTCGAGGACGCCGCGATCATCGTGGCCGGGCGCTTGCCGGGGGACTGCTGCCGTTTCCGGCAGCACCTCCTCGCCGCGTCGGGCCAGGAGCTCACCGGCGACTGGGTCGCGCCGCCGCCGGAGCCGACGCCGATCCCGCCGCGCGGGAAGCCGAAGGCGAAGGGCGCCCTCCGGAAACGCTAGGCCGCCGGCCCGTCAGACCGCGGGCTCCTTGCGGCGCAGGAAGCCGACGAGCTTTCCGATGGGACCCGAGGCCGCGAACGCGAGCGCCGCCGCGAGGAACGCCACGCGCGGCTGATACGCGATCACGGCGAAGACGAGCGCGATCACCGGCAGGATCCAGCCCGGCCACCGGCGTTTGAGATCGAGGTCCTTGAAAGACCGATAGCGGATCGTCGAGATCATGAGGTACGAGACGAGGACCGTCAGCACCAGCAGGCCGGCCATCCACACACGAGAGACGAGGCGATCCGGCGTCGCCAGAACGAGCGTGACGATCGTCGCCGCGCCGGCCGGGATCGGCAGGCCCACGAAGTAGCGCTTGTCCACGACCTTCGTCTGGATGTTGAAGCGGGCGAGGCGCATCGATCCGCAGACGACGAAGAGAAACGACGCCATCCAGCCCATCCGGTGAAAGTCCGAGAGCCCCCAGGAGTACGCGAGCACCGCCGGGGCGACGCCGAACGAGACGAGGTCCGCGAGCGAGTCGTACTCCTCTCCGAACTCCGAGGTCGAGTTGGTCAGGCGCGCGATCCGGCCGTCGAGCGCGTCGAGAACGGCCGCCACGATGACGAGGTAGGCGGCCGCCTCGAACGTTCCCCGGATCGAAGCCCAGATCGACAGGTATCCGCAGAAGAGGTTCCCGACGGTGAAGAGCGTCGGAAGGACGAAGAGGCCGCGTGAGAGGCGCCCGACCCGGGGAAGGCGCGGCGGCGGCTCTCCCGTCACGGCCACCGGGCGAGGGGAGTCTCGCCCGCGTGCACCTTGTCGCCGCGGCGGACGAGGATCTCCGTTCCGTCGGGAGCGAAGAGATCCACGCGGGAACCGAACTTGATCATGCCGATGCGCTCGCCGCGCCGCAGCGGATCGCCGGTCTTCGGGCGGAAGACGATGCGCCGCGCGAGCGCCCCGGCGATCTGCTTGAAGGTGACGGCGCCCCGTTCGCCGTCGACCGTGATGCGATTCTGCTCGTTTTCGGTCGAGGCCTTCTCGTCGAAGGCCGCCATCTTGCGGCCGGGATTGTAGGCGTAATGCGAGACACGTCCGGTGATCGGCGCGCGGTTGACGTGGCAGTTGAAGACCGACATGAAGATGGAGATCCGCCGCGCCGCACCGGGAGGCGCCTCCGGCGCGGCATCGATCGACAGGATCGTCCCGTCCGCGGGCGACACGATCGTCTCCTCGCCTCCCGCGGGGGAGCGCTCGGGATCCCGGAAAAATTGCAGGAGGAAGAGGAAGACGAGGAACGCGAGGATTGCCAGGACCGAGATCCCGGCGAGGAGGGCGGCCGCCGCGGCGGCGAGCGCGGCCGCGAGGAAGGGCCAGCCCTCCCGCGCGATCGGAACCCTCAGTGGGCGACCCCCGTGCGGTGGTTCCGGGCGATCGCCTCCATCTGATCTTTCAGGAGGAGCTTTTCCTTCTTCAAACGCTTCTCTTCGATCTCCTCGTCCTCGGAAAGCCGCGACTTGACCGCCAGGGCTTCCAGCCGCCGTTCGTGGTCCCGGTGCGCTTCCAAAAGCCGGCGATATTCGGCGTCCATTTGCGAGAAGTCCTCCGAGTGCGTTTGGCTCATCGCTCGATCCTCCTTCGATTTTTCGGTTTCGGTGTGGGGAGAGACAGGCGGGCCACGTCCAAAGTCTAGCAGGTTAGCGGCGGGCGGGAGCCGTTTCGACCGTCGGCGCGGGTCCGAGCGGAAGCATCAGAGCGAACGCATCTTCGCCGTCCTGGTAATAGGCCTTGCGCCGAAACGCCTCGCGAAAACCGTAGGAGCGGTAGAACTGGCGTGCGGGCGCGTTCGAGACCCGGACCTCGAGTGTGACCGCCGAGGCGCCGAGGGAGCGCGCCCGGTCGAGGGCGTCCTCGAGAAGGATCCGACCGTATCCGAGCTGGCGCAGCCGCGCGTCGGTGGCGATCTTGTTGATGTGAAATTCGTCGTAGAGCGAGATCGCGAAGAGGTAGCCGCCGACCAGAGGAGGCGGTCCCTCCGCTCGGGCCAGCACCCGCGCGTAGCGGAACGACTCGATGAGCTCGGTCTCGAAGAACTCGCGCTTCCACGGCACCGGGAACGACTCCCGCTCGATGCGCGCGATCTCGTCGAGATGGCGCGGCTCGGCCGGCTGGAGGCGGTAGTCGTACGCGCCGGGATCAGGCAGGGCCACGAAGCTCCTCGGCGGCGCTCGGGCGCGCGTAAATCGGCGTGAAGTCCGCGGCGGTTTCGGCGCGCGGCGCCCGTGCGACCGCGAGCGCGAGGGCGTGCGCGGGCGTGCGCGACAGGGAAGGCGCGGGCGGGTCGGCGAGCGCGCGCGGCAGCGTCACGACGAGCGCCCCGCGCGCCGTGTCGCCGAGACGTTCGTTCGGAATCCGCACGGCCTCCCCGCGCGCCGATGCGCGCGCACCCTCGAGGCCGAACGCCTGGGCGACGAGCTCGCCGCGTCCGGCGTCGAGCGCCGTCCAGACCATGCCCGTCGCGGCCGCGGCCAGATCGCGCGAGGCCTCGGCCATCGCCTCGAGCGTCGACACGGTCTCGACGGAAATCCCCGAGGCGCGCGCGAGCCCCCACGCCGCCGCGAGGCCGACGCGGATTCCGGTGAACGAGCCGGGCCCGGCGCAGACCGCGATCCGCGCGACTCGTGCGAGCGGCATGCCCGCTCGCTCGAGACACCGCGCGACGGCGTTGAGGAGCTCCTCCGAGGCGCGGCGCTCCTGCGGAAGACGCTCCTCGAAGATCCGGCCGTCGCGAGCGAGGGCGAGCGCGACGGCGCCCTCGGGGCTCGCGGTGTCGATCGCCAGCGCTTCGGCTCCCTGGACCACTGCCGCAACTCCTTGTTTTATGCTAGCAGACACGTGAGCTCCGCAACTTCTCGAGCGACTCCGATGCTGCGGCAGTATTTCGAGATGAAGAGCCGCGTGCCGGACGCCATTCTCTTCTACCGTCTCGGCGACTTCTACGAGATGTTCTTCGACGACGCCCGGGAGGCGGCGCCGCTGCTGGGCATCGCATTGACCGCGCGTCATCGGGACTCGGACATCGAGGCGCCGATGTGCGGCGTGCCGTGGCAGAGCGCGGACCATCACATCGCGAAGCTCATCGCGGCGGGGCGCAAGGTCGCCGTCTGCGACCAGCTCGAGGAAGCCCGCGGCGCCAAGGGGCTCGTGCGGCGCGACATCACGCGCGTCGTCACCCCGGGCACGGTGCTCGATCCGAACGCCCTCGTTCCGGCCGTTCCGTCCTACCTCGCCGCGGTCGTCCCGGGCGAGGTCTTCTGGGAGGTGGCGCTGCTCGACCTTTCGACCGGGGCCTTCCGGGCCGGAATGGTGCCGGCCGGCCGCGTCGCGGATCTCTTCGCCCTCTGCCGGCCCCGGGAGGTCCTCCTGCCGGAAGGCGCGGATGCGCCGCCCCTGCCGGGCGTCGCCCGGACGGTGCGCCCGCCGGCCTGGTTCGAGAAGGCGCGGTCGGAAACGCCGGCGGCGGCCGCGTTCGACGGGCCGGGCGTCGCGGCCGCGAGCGCCGCGCTGGCCTACGCGCGGGAGCTCTCGCCACACGCGCTCGTGCACGTCCGTCCCGCCGAGCCCCTGCGTTTCGGCGAACGGATGAGCCTCGACGCGGGAGCGCTCGCGACGCTCGAGGTCTTCGAGTCCTCGGAGGGCCAGGCCTCGCGGAGCCTCTTCGGCCTGCTCGATTGCACCCGGACGCCGCCCGGGGCGCGCGCTCTCCGGGAGTGCCTCGCGAGTCCTTCGACGGACGCGCTCGAGCTCGCGGCGCGTTGGGACGCGGTGGGCGAGCTCGTCGAGCGCTCTCCGGAGCGCGAGACGCTGCGCGCGGCCCTCGCCGAGGTGGGAGACGTCGAACGCCGGTTCGCGCGCATCGCGGTCGGAACCGCCGGACCCCGCGAGGTCGCCGCATGGGCCGAAGGCCTCGCCGCCCTGCCCGGCGTCGCCGACGCCGCGTCCCGCTTCCGGGGAAGCCGTCTGCGCGCTCTGACGGACGCGGTCCCGGACACCTCGGACTTGGTCCGCCGGGTCCGCGAAGCGATCGCGGCGGAGCCTCCGGTGCTGGCCTCGGCGGGCGGCGTCCTGCGCGACGAGGCGGACCCGGAGCTCGCGGAGCTGCGCCGGCTCCGCCACGGCGCGCAGGGAGCGCTTCTCGAGATCGAGGCGGCGGAGCGGAAGCGCTCCGGAATCTCGAACCTGCGCGTGCGGTACAACCGCGTCTTCGGATATT
>DATBFU010000114.1:0-2631 GCA_036558325.1 Thermoanaerobaculia bacterium
CGATCGCGAACGTGACGCCGACCCCGATCGCGACGGCGGAGAACCGATACCAGAAGGGGTCGTCGCTCAGGAGCTGGGCCATGTCCCCCCAGAGCACCAGGAAAAACGCTCCGATGGGGATCGGAACGAGGAGCGGATGAATCGGATGATTCCCCAGGGCGGCTTTGCTCTTCATGAAAGAAGTCCCCGGGGCCCGGTGAGTGCAACCCGAGTGCCACCGAGGCGGGGCGGCGGGGAGCCGGGTTTGGTTCTTGCAAAGCACGGACGCCGGAGGACGAATGGCGGCCCGATCGATTGCCAGGAGACGCGTCTCTCGAAGGGAGACGCCGGTTCGCTACGCCGTCGTCGGCCTCGGCTACATCGCACAGACGGCGGTTCTTCCGGCGTTCGCGCACGCGCGGCGCAACTCACGGCTGGCCGCGCTCGTCTCCGACGATCCCGCGAAGCTGCGGCGTCTCTCGCGCCGCTATCGCGTCGAAAAGACCTACTCCTACGAGGAATACGGCGCCTGCCTGGAAAGCGGCGACATCGACGCGGTTTACATCGCCCTCCCCAATTTTCTCCATCGCACGTACGCCGTCGCCGCGGCGCGCGCGGGCATTCACGTGCTCTGCGAGAAGCCTCTCGCCGTGACGGAAGAGGAATGCGAGGACATCGTGCTCGCGGCCGAGGAGGCCGGCGTCCGCCTGATGACCGCGTATCGCCTCCACTTCGAGCAGGCGAACCTGGAAGCCGTCCGGGTGGCGCGCTCCGGCCGGATCGGCGAGCCCCGCCTCTTCCAATCGATGTTCACGATGCAGGTCGAGAAGGGAAACATCCGCCTCGAACCCGAAGGGAAGGGCGGCGGCCCGTTCTACGACATCGGGGTCTATTGCATCAACGCCGCCCGGTATCTGTTCCGCGCGGAGCCAAACGAGGTCTTCGCCGTCCGCGCGACGTCGGACGAGAAGCGCTTCGGCGACGTCGCGGAGACCGCGAGCGCGATTCTCCGCTTCCCGGGCGACCGCCTCGCCGCCTTCACGTGCAGCTTCGGCGCGGCGGATGCCGGCTGGTATCAGCTCGTCGGAACGCGCGGCGATCTCCGCCTCGACCCGGCCTACGAATACGCGAAGCCGCTCCGGCACGTCCTGACCGTGGACGGGCGCTCCCGCCAGCGGACCTTCGCGAAGCGGGATCAGTTTGCAGCCGAGCTCCTGGCGTTCTCCGATGGCGTAGTCCGGGGTCGCGATCCCGAGCCCTCGGGCCGGGAAGGGCTCGCCGACGTGCGGGTGATCCGCGCGCTGCTTCGCTCGGCCGACACCGGCCGTCCGGTGACCCTGTCCCCGTTCGAGCGGTCGCGCCGTCCCGGGCCGGCGCAGGCGATCCGGCGGCCGGCCGTTCCGCGCGAGCCCGAGCTCGTTCACGCGCAGGCGCCGTCGGCGGGATAAAAAGGAGTCTGATGGCGAGCGAGATGGTCCGACCCGGAGCGCTGGACCGCGGACAGCGGCTGGATCGCTTCGAGATCCGGCGGCGGCTCGGGTCCGGCGGATCGGGGCACGTCTATCTCGCCTGGGATCCGCTGATGGGGCGGGAGGTCGCCCTCAAGACGTGCGACACGGACGACCCGCCGGTCCGCGAGCGATTCGCGCGCGAGGCGCGCCTGGCCGGCGGCCTCGATCATCCGAACATCGTCCGGATCTTCGATTTTCGCGATGACGAGACGCCATGGTTCCTCGTGCAGGAGTTCCTCGACGGCGAGGACCTGTCCCAGTGCGTCGCCCGGCGGAGCCCGATGCCTCTCGAAGGCAAGCTGCGGCTCCTCGAAGAGACCGCCGCGGCGCTCGCGTTCGCGCACGAGCACGGGGTGGTGCACCGCGACATCAAGCCGGCCAACATCCGGGTCCTTTCGGACGGCCGGATCAAGATTCTGGACTTCGGGATCGCGCGATCCCTCGACGGGGGTCCCTCGACCACGCGCCCCGGGACAACCATCGGCTCGCTCGGCTACATGCCTCCGGAGCAGATCGAAGGCGGTCCGGTCGATCCGCGATCGGATCTCTTCGCCATGGGCGTCGTCGCCTACGAGCTCATCGCGGGCCACCGCCCCTTCGATGGAGGGAGCATCGGGGAGCTGTTCCTGCGCATCGTCCACGACGATCCCGAACCGCTGACGTCCTTCCTTCCCAGCGTTCCGGACGCACTGGACGCACTCGTCCTGCAGTGTCTGGCCAAGGAGCCGGCGCAGAGGCCCGCCTCGGCCGGGGACGTCCGCGATCGGCTCGAATCCATCCGCAAGACGGTCGACCTCATCCATTCCTGAGGCGTCCTTTCGAAAGGAGAACGACACCCATGTCTTCGTACCGGCTGCCCGATCTCGAATACGACTACTCGGCGCTCGAGCCGCACATCTCGGGAAAGATCATGGAGCTGCACCACGACAAGCACCATGCGGCGTACGTGAAGGGCGCCAACGAGACCCTCGAGAAGCTCGACGCGGCCCGCGACAAGGAGGACTTCACGCGGCTGCCCGGCCTCGAGAAGGCGCTCGCGTTCCACCTGTCGGGGCACGTGCTGCATTCGGTCTTCTGGAAGAACCTCGCGCCGAAGACCGGCGGCCGGCCCGAGGGACCGCTCGCCGACGCGATCACGCGC
>DATBFU010000115.1:0-5959 GCA_036558325.1 Thermoanaerobaculia bacterium
TCCGGCGCTTCGCGTCGCTCATGACGATCCTCGTGCCGATCGCGGGCGCGGCCCTCGTCGTGCTGGCGGGACTCTACCTGCGGTCGCTGCTCGCGCCCTTCGACCGGATGCTCCGCACGGCCGGCGTCGCGCCGGGCTCCTCCGGCGCCGTCGGCGACGAGCGCGAGTTCCTGATCGCGCGCTTCGAATCCACGATCGCCGCCCTCTCGGAGAAGGAGCGGGAGCTCCAGCGCCTGGCGCGCCTCGAGAAGGAGCGCGCCGACGACCTCGAGACGGCGGCGCGCACGCTCGCCCGCAGCCTGCCGACCGGCCTCCTCTCGATCGACCCGGCGGGCACCGTCGTCGAGCTGAACGAGGCGGGGCGCGAGATCCTGGCGCTCGCGCGCGAAGCCCGGGGCGAGCGCTTCGAGAAACTCCTCGCCGAGATTCCGGAGCTCGAGAGCCTCGTCGCGCGCGTGCTGACCGAGCGCCAGACGCTCGAGCGTCGCGAGGCGCTCTGGATCCGAAACGGGGAAGAGAGGGTCCTCGGCGTCACGGCGACCGCGGCCATGGGCGCCGATGGCCGCTTCCTGGGGGTGCTCGCGCTCTTCACCGACCTCTCGGAGGTGCGGCGCCTCGAGGCGCGGGTCGCGCTCGCGCGCCACCTCGCGGATCTGGGCGAGGTGTCGGCCGGCGCGGCGCACGAGTTCCGAAACGCCGCGGCCGCGATCGACGGCTACGCGGACCTCGCGCTGCGCCACCCGGACCGCGCGCCCGAGCACCTGAAGGCGATCCGGCGCGAGGCGCAGGAGATGAGCCGCGTCACGAGCGACTTCCTCCTCTTCGCGCGGCCGGAGCAGTTCGCTCCGGAAACCGTGGCGTCGGACGCCATCGTGGCGGCCGCGGCGCGCGAGATCCAGGGCGTGTTCCCCGAGGTCGAGGTCGAGACGCGCGGACGATTTCCCGAGGTCAAAGGCTCGGCCGTTCTGCTGCGGCGCGCGCTCGTCAACCTGCTCCGCAACGCCGTGCAGGCGACGCCGGCCGACCGGCGCGCCGAGCCCGGGGCGATCGCCGTCGAGGGCCGCGTGGACGGGGGAGAGCTCGCGCTGCTGGTCGAGGACCGCGGGCCCGGCGTGGATGCCGCGCACCGCGAGAAGATTTTCATGCCGTTCTACTCGACGAAGTCCGACGGCGCGGGCTTCGGGCTCGCGATCGTGGGCCGGATCGCCGACCTGCACGGGGGGACGGTCGAGGTGGACGCGCGGCCGGGCGGCGGCTCGCGCTTCATCTTGCGGGTGCCGGCGGCGCCGCCGGTTGCGCCGGCTCGCGCCGCGGCTCCTTCGGAAGGCTCGCGGCGAACGACTTGAAGGACTCCTTGTCGAGGGCGCGCTCGAGCGCTTCCTCGGCGGCGACGGCGCCGGATCGAACGAGCTCGGTCAGCGACTGATCCATCGAGATCATCCCTTTCGCCTTCCCCGTCTGGATCTGGTTGTTGATGAGTCCGGTCTTCCCTTCGCGGATCGCGTTCGAGAGCGCGGTCGAGCCGAGAAGGACCTCGAAGGCGGCGGCCCGGCCCTTCTCGCGGCGGCGCAGGAGCTGCTGGGCGACCACCGCGCGGAGGACCTCCGCCAGGACCGTGCGGATCTGCTCCTGCTCGGCCGCGGGGAAGGCGTCGATGATGCGGTCCACCGCCTTCGCCGCCGAGTTCGTGTGGAGCGTCGCGAACACGAGCAGCCCCGTCTCGGCGGCCGTCAAGGCCATCCGCATCGTCTCGAGGTCGCGCATCTCGCCGACGAGCAGGCAGTCCGGGTCTTCGCGAATGGCGGCCTTGACGCCCTCCGCGAACGTCGGCACGTCCTCGCCGAGCTCGCGCTGCGTGAACACCGAACGGTCGTTCGTGTGCACGAACTCGATCGGATCCTCGATCGTCACGACGTGGTACGGGAGCCGCTTGTTGACCCGGTCGAGAATCGCGGCGAGCGTCGTGGACTTGCCGCTGCCGGTCGGGCCCGTCACGAGAACGAGACCCCGCTCCGCGGCGAAGAGCGCGGCGACCGAGGCGGGGAGATCCAGCTCCTCCGTGCTCGGAACGCGAGACGGGATGAGGCGGAAGACGGCCGCCGGGCCCCGCTCCTGGCGGAAGAGATTCACGCGGAAGCGCGCTTCCTGGCCCATCTGGTAGGCGAAGTCCACGTCTCCCGTCGCGAGGAAACGCTGCCAGACCGGCGGCGGCGTGATCGGCCGGACCAGGTTCTCGTAGTCCGCCTCGGTCAGATCGCGGTAGCGGCTCCGCTCGAGCTCGCCGTCGAGGCGCAGGATCGGCGGCGATCCGGCGGCCAGATGGAGGTCGGAACCGTTTCGCGCCGGCAGGATCGCGAGGAATCGGTCGATGCGGCTCGAGGCGCCGCGGGCGGAGGCCGCGGCCGGAGCGGCCGCGGGCGAGGGCGAGCTCAAGCCGCGGTCCCTTCGTCGCTCGCGAGGAGCGGCTCGAACGCTTCCTTGCGGAGCGCGTGGTCGTACGCGACGCGGGCCTCGATGACGCCTCTCTGCACGAGGTCGCGCAGCGCTCCGTCCATCAGGACCATTCCCGAGGCGGCGCCGGTTTGAATCGCGGTCGGGATCTGGAAGGTCTTGCCCTCGCGGATCAGGCCCGCGACGTTCGGCGTATTGCGCAGAATCTCGAAGGCCGCGACGCGGCCGGACCCGTCGCGCCGGGGCAGGAGCGTCTGGGAAATGACGCCCTTCAACGAGTCCGAGATCATCATGCGGATCTGCCCCTGCTGGTCCGGCGGGAACGAGTTGATGATCCGGTCGACCGTGGCCGACGCGGTCGTCGTATGGAGCGTCGCGAGCACGAGGTGGCCCGTCTCCGAAGCCGTGATCGCGAGGGCGATCGTCTCGAGGTCGCGCATCTCGCCGACGAGGACGACGTCCGGGTCCTCGCGCAGCGCCTGCCGCAGCGCCTTCGCGAACGACTCCGTGTGGGTCGGGACCTCGCGCTGGTTCACCAGCGCGAGCTTGCCGCGGTGGACGTACTCGATCGGATCCTCGATCGTCAGGATGTGCGACTTCTGCGTCTCGTTGATGCGGTCCACGAGCGCGGCGAGCGTCGTCGTCTTTCCGCAGCCGCCCGCGCCGGTCACGAGCACCAGGCCCTGCGAGTACGTCGTGAGCTCCCAGACGCTCTCGGGCAGATCGATGTCGGAGAGCGTCGGCACTTCGTCCGGAATGAGGCGGAAGACGGCGTTGGCGCCCTTGCGCTGGAAGAAGACGTTCGTGCGGAACCGGCCGAGCTCCGGGTCCTTGTGGCAGAAGTCGAGCTGCCGGGCCGACGCGAGCACCTTCTGGCGCTCGGGAGACAGGATCGGGGTGATCCACGACTCGATCCGGTCGGGCGGGATCACCGGGATCGGCAGCGGTTGAAGGGTCCCGTGGACGCGCAGGTGCGGGACCGTGCCCGCCGCGACGTGGAGGTCGGAGGCGCCGACGGCCCGCGCGTGGCGAAGGAGATCCGTGAGGTTCGGCGACTTCAGCGCCGTGAAGTCGACGGGGGCGATCTCGCGCCGCGCGCCCGCCGTGATCGCGGCCGCCGGCGCCGCCGCGCCGGATCGCACCGCGGAGATCCGCGCCGCTTTTTCCTTGACGAAGGGATCGGGATCCGCCTTGACGATCGATTCGAGCAGCGGCCCCACGCGGGCGTCGGGAATCTTCCCGAAGGCGTCGAGGATCTCGAGCCGCAGGTCGGCCGCGCCCTTCTTGTAGGCCGTGAGGAGCCCCGGCAGGACCTCGGGAGTGCCCCAGACACCGAGGGCATTGGCCGCGGAGAGGTTCGACTCGGAGTGCTCGAGAAGCTTCAGGAGGGCCGGAAGGCCGCGCGGGTCCTTCAGCTCGGCGAGCTGTCGGGCGGCGCGCTCGCGAAGCCAGAAGTCGTCTCCATCGAGGTAGCGGATGCAGGCGGGTACCACCTCCGGCGACCGGATCGTCACGGCGATCGCCGCGGCGAGGGAGGCGATGCCGGGGTCCGCATTGCGGTCCTGCACGACGAGCGCCTTCACGAACTCGGGGCCGAGCTCGGAGATCGCCTGGATGCTGCGGTCGCGGACGTTTCCGAACGCACCGCGGAACGTCTGGAGAAACGCGACGGCCACGGTCTCGGGCGCGTGCGCCTGGAGGATCCGCACGGCGAGCTGGCGGACCTTCGCGTGCCCGTCGGAGAGGAGCGGCAGGATCTCCGGATGGAACGGGGCACCCGGCTTCGTCAGGAGCGGCGTCAGCGCCGTGATCGCAGCCTCCTGGACTCGAGGCGATTCGTTGTGGCAGCGCTTGAGCAGCGCGGCCACGGCCGACTCGTTGGGGTTGCGGGCGAGGAGGACGATGGCGCGGTAGCGCAGCTCCTCGTCGTCATCCTCCAGCGCCTTGGCGGCGAGCGCCGCCGCGCGCGGCACCGTGCCCGCCAGGCTCTCGACGATCGCAAAGGCCTTCCGACGGACGGAGGGCGATGTCGCGCCGAGCGCCTTCGCGACGCCGGGAAGCACCCGCTCGGACGGATTGCGCCGCGCGAAGTCGAGCGCCGCATGGACGACCGCCGGGTCGCGGTGCTCGATCCAGGTCTCCATCTTCGCCGGGAAGGACGGGCCGGCGAGCGTCTCGAGCGCCTGCATGGCCGCCTTGCGTACGTGCTCGGAGCGGCTGGCGAGCTCGGGGAAGATCGCCTCGGCCGCCTCGTCCAACGGAAAGCGAGCCAGCGCCTCGAGGCCTTTCTTGCGGACGGCGGCGTCCGCGTCGCAGGCCATCCACGCGACGTCTTCGGGTCCGACTTCCGCCGCGGCGTCCAGCCTCCCGAGGAGCGTGTCTCTCTCGGCGTCGCTTTTCCACGATCGCGACCTGAGCTTCGCCAGAAGCGAGCGGGTCTCCGCCGCCGGGGAGCGTCGTTTTCTCCACATGCTGAGTATTTTTCGGACAGTGTAACGCCGGGACGCGACCGGCGGGCGGGTCGGAAAGCGGTTTCTCGGGGGGCCCGGAAAGGCCGAAAAGGGCCGGCTCGAGCCGTTACCGATCGTAACGAGAATCGAGATCGGGAGAGCCGATGCCGCCCAGGTGTCGAGACTCATCTCTCAGAAGGGTATGGACTTACCTCTAGATATCCCCCCGGGCACGGGCTTCGCTCCTACCCGCGGGCAATGCACCGGACTCGTGTATTCGGACGGCGGGAGGGCTTCTCCCTCATCGAGCTGGTCGTCGTGATGGCGATCATGGCGATGATGGCGTTGATCGCGACGCCGTGGTTCATCCGCATCTATCAGCGGAACCAGTTGAAGAGCGCGGCGCGCGAGATCCAGACGACGCTCCTCGCCGCGCGGATGACGGCGGTCAAGCTCAACCAGCAGGTGTCCGTCGTCGTCTCCTCGGCGGTCCCGCCTCTGGAGCTCCAGACGATCCAGCCGCCGCCCCCGGCGCCGACGCCGACGCCGGCCGCGGCGACCCTGACCCTGCCCGCCAGCGCGGCGCAGTTCTACGCGACTCCCAACGCGGCCGGCGGGACCGTGACCTTCGGCGGCGACGGCCGGGTCGTCAATTTCCAGACGACGCCGGCGATCTACTCGATCGAGGGCCCGGTCGGCATGCGGACGCCGAACCGGATCGAGGTGCGGGTCTGGACGGGCGGTCGCGTGGAAGTGACCCCCACGGTGTGGCAATGAAGAACCTCCTTCGGCGCGGCGAGTCCGGCGTGACGCTCATCGAGATGCTCGTCGCGCTCGCCCTCTTCGGTTTCATCATGCTCGGCATCGCGCCCCTCTTCATCGCGAGCGTGCAGTCGAACTTCTCGGCCAACGAGTACACCTCGATCCATAACCTGGCGCGCGACCGGTTGGAACAGCTGATGAATCTGCCGTTCAACGACGCGCAGCTCCAGCCGGGCGTCTACAACAACGACCTGCCGGTTCACCTGCCGGCGCCGATCGCTCCGACGCCGCCTTCG
>DATBFU010000116.1:0-11929 GCA_036558325.1 Thermoanaerobaculia bacterium
TGATTGCGCCACTGTTCGGCGCGGGCCGCGGCGGGTGCGAGCAGGCGGACAGTTGCCAAAGCGGCCAGGCCGGCGAAAATGCGCGTTCTCGTCATCGAACGCGGGGAAACGCTTGGGAGCCGGTAAAATTCCCGGCATGGACAATCCCGTGATTTCTCCCTATCGCATCGAACGGGGCGGATACCGGTTCGAGCTCCCGCGGACCGAGATCGCCCGCCTGAAGACCCTGCCCGACTTCGAGACGGAGGAGGAGCCCGCGATCGCCGACGAGTTCCTGCGCTTCCGGGCCGAGCGGTGGGCCGAGAACCTCTCGGACGCCGGAGCCAAGCCCGGACCGGTGCTCATCCGCATCGATCCGCATCAGAAGAAGACCGAGCTGCGGCGGGGAGAGGAGCTCCTCTTTTCGGCCGATATCTGACGAGGCGCCGGGCGGAAGAGCTCTCGACCGCGGGAGGGTCCCGTCCTCCGGCCTGGAAGCTTCAAAAACTCAGGATCGAGCGGATCGTCCGCTCGATCGCCAGGAACGCCTGGCGCGAGTAGGGATCGACGACGACGCGCACCTCGGCGGGCGGGGTGACGTCCTCCGCGAGCGACCGCGCGAAGCGCGGCGCGAGCTTCTCGAAGAACTCTTCGCCGAGCGTGCGATCGCTCTTCCCTTTCGATCCCGGCAGCTCCCGCAGCCGCGCCAGGTCCGCCGGCTCGAGGCGCATGCGGAACCCGCCGGCCTCGCAGTAGAGGGGCTCCCGGCTCTCGAGCGGCGTCGGCCGAACGCCGCTCGAAGGCGCCGGCGCGGCGTCGGGCGCCGGAGCGGGCGCGGAAGCCTCGGACGCCGTCCCCGCGGGAACGCCTTCGACCGCGTCCTCGCCCTCATCCTCGAGATCCGGCGCCAGGAAGTCGGGCTTCTCTTCGCTTTCGTCGTCGCTCATCGCCCCGCCAACAGGTTCTTCGAGATCACGATGCGCTGGATCTCGCTCGTCCCCTCGTAGATCGTCGTCACCCGCGCGTCCCGGTAGTAGCGTTCGACCGGATACTCCCGCGAGTAGCCGTATCCGCCGAAGATCTGCACGGCCTGAGCCGCGATCGCGTTGGCCGCCTCCGTGGCGTAGACCTTCGCCATCGAGCTTTCCTTCGAATGCCGCCGGCCCGGGAGCTCCGAATGCAGCGCCGCGCGGTACGTCAGCCCGCGCGCCGCCTCGATCTTCAACCGCATGTCGGCGATCTGGAACGCGATCGCCTCGTGCTCCGCCAGCTTGCGGCCGAAGGTTTCGCGCGTCTTGGCGTACTCGACGGAGGCCTCGTAGCAGGCCCGTGCGATGCCGATCCCCTGGGCCGCGATCCCGATGCGCGAGTGGTCGAGCGTCGCCATCGCGATCGGAAAACCCTGGCCTTCGGCGCCGAGCCGCCGGGAAGCGGGGATGCGAACGCCCTCGAGCGTGATCGCGGCGGTCTTCGAGGCGCGCAGGCCCATCTTGTCCTCGGGCGGGCCCACCGTGAGCCCCGGGTCTTCCGCCGAAACGAGGAACGCCGTGATGCCGTGGGTGCCGCGGGAGGAGTCCGTCATCGCCATCACGACGTACCAGCGCGCCTCGCCCGCGTTCGTGATCCAGGCCTTCGCCCCGTCGAGCACGTAGCCGTCGCCGTCGCGGACGGCGCGCGTCTTCTGGTTGGCGGCGTCGGAGCCCGATTGCGGTTCCGTCAGGGCATAGGCGCCGAGGCTTCGTCCCGACGCGAGCTCCCTGAGGATCGTCTTCTTCTGCTCTTCCGAGCCGAACTTCCAGATCGGATAGCAGACCACCGAGTTGTTGACCGATACGATCACCGCGGTCGACGGGCAGACGCGCGCGAGCTCTTCGACGACGAGGATGTAGGAGAGCGCATCGGCGCCGGCCCCGGCGTACTCCTCCGGGACCATCATGCCGAGGACGCCCATCTCGGCGAGCTTGCCGAGGATCTCGCGCGGGAAGGTGCCGTTCTTCTCGCGCTCGGCCACGCCGGGCGCGATCTCGGCTTCGGCGAAGTCCCGCACGGCGTTTCGGATGCGGCGCTGGTCGTCCGTCGGCTCGAAGTTCATTGCGTACGCGGAGGCGCCGGCGTTCCGCCGCCTCCCCCGCCTCCCCCGCCGCGGCCCCGCCGCCGCCGGCGGAAACGGCGGCGCGATCCGGCGGGACGCACCTCGCCCGGGCGCCCGGGCTGGCCGGACGGTGCGGAGGGCGCGCCCGGCGACCGCGAGCCCGCCGAGACCGCGGGTGGACGCGGCGGCTGTTGGGACCGCTGCGGCTGCGGCCGTTGGGCCTGCCCGGGCCGCTGCCCGCCCGCGGGACGTCCCGACGCCGGCGCACCGCGCTCGGGAGGCCGGGCTCCGGTTTGTCCTCCGCGTCCCCGCCGGCGCCGACGGCGCGATGGTCTGGGTTCCGGCGTGTCCGTCCAGCCCTCCTCGAGATGCCGGAACGTCACGACGATCTCCGGCCGACTCGCGCGCTCGCGCAGGAACGCGACGATCTTCGCGCGCAGAGCGCCGCCCGGCTCCGACACGACGGCCGGGATGCGTTCCGCGTCGAAAAGCATCATCCGCGTCCAGCCCACGCTCTTGCGCCGGCCGTCGGCGGCCTCGAGTGTCATGACGAAGAGGTCCCGCTCGTGGTCGAGGACGTGCTCGCGATAGGCGAAGTCCGGCAGCGCCTCGAGGCAGAGCCCTTTGAGGAGCTCCAGGTTCTTCTCCCCGCCTTCCAGGGTCTGTTCCATCGAGACCATGCGGTCCCGGAACATGCGTGTCTGCGGCGACATCAGCCCTTCATCCGATGGCGAGGCCCGCGTCCTTGAAGATCTCGCGCGCGATGATCAGCCGGTGGATCTCGCTCGTCCCCTCGTAGATCTCCGTGATGCGGGCGTCGCGGAAGTTCCGTTCGACGGGATATTCCTTCGTGTAGCCGTAGCCGCCGTGGATCTGCAGAGCCTTCGTCGTCACGCGCTGCGCCATCTCGGCGGCGAAGAGCTTGGCCATCGCGGCCTCGAATCCGAACCGGCCGACGCCCTTCTTCGAGACGTCCTTCGCGGCGGCGGCGCGGCGGGTCAGCAGACGCGCGGCGTCGAGCTCCGTCGCCATGTCGGCGAGGTAGAAACGGATCACCTGGAAGTCCGCGATCGGCTTCCCGAACGCGCGGCGCGCCTTCGCATAGGCGAGCGCCGCCTCATAGGCCTCCGTCGCGATGCCGACGGCCTGCGCCGCGATCCCGATGCGGCCGCCGTCGAGCGTCGCCATCGCGATCTTGAAGCCGTCGCCTTCCTTCCCGAGCCGATTCTCGACCGGCACCTTCACGTCCGTCAGGAAGATCTCGACCGTTCCGGACGCGTTGACGCCGAGCTTGACCTGGTGACGCGAGCGGTCGAAACCGGCCGAATCCGCGTCGACGAGAAACGCCGAGATGCCGCGCGCCTTCTTCGCCGGATCGGTCATCGCGAAAAGGAGGCAGACATCCGCCTCCTGGCCGCACGTGATGAAGACTTTCTGTCCGGAGATCCGGTAGTCGTCGCCTTCCCGCACGGCGCGCGTCTGCTGGTTGGCGGCGTCCGAGCCCGCGTTGGGCTCGGTCAGCGCGAAGCAGCCGAGCTTCTCGCCTTTCGCGAGCGGCGTCAGGAAGCGTTTCTTCTGGTCCTCGTTGCCGAAGCGGTCGATCGGATCGCAGACGAGCGAGTTGTTGACCGAGAGGATCACGCCGAGGTTGGCGCAGGCGCGCGAGATCTCCTCGATGACGATCGCGTACGACACCGTATCCATGTCGGCGCCGCCGTGCGCGGCGGGCACGCACACGCCCGCCAGGCCGAGCTCCCCCGCCTCGCCGAAGAGCTCTCGCGGGAAGAGCCCGCTCTGGTCGATCGAAGCGGCCTGAGGCCGGACGCGCTCCTCGGCGAACTGCCGGACCGTGGACTGCAAGAGCGCCTGATCCTCGGTGAGATCGAGATCCATCCGGGGGCGAAGGTTATCAGGTGTGTGCTTTCGAAGAGATCGACGCGGCGAGCTCCCGCACCGCGCGCGCGTAGCTCTCCCAGCTCGCGCGAGCGGCGGCGCGCGCGAGACCGGGCGCGTACGCGCCGGCGCCGCGCGCGAGGATCGCCGCGACGGCCGCCGCGAGGGCCGCCGGATTTCCCGGCTCGAAGAGCTCGCCCGTCTCTCCGGATACGACCGTCTCCGAGAGCGCGCCGACCCGCGAGGCCGCCATCGGTCTCCGCGCCGCGAGCGCGCGCGCGGCGATCGCGCTGCCCGAGATCTTCCGGTAGGGCAGCACGAGCACGTCGCACGCGGCGAGCCAGTCGTCCATCTCACTCTCGGGGACGTAGGCGTCGCGACGCAAGATCTCGCCGCGCGCGGCCGCGGCCGCGAGGCGTTTCTCGAGGTCCGCGGCGTCCGGAAAGCTCTCACCGACGATCGCGACCCGCGCGCCGCTCTCGCGCGCGACGCGCGGCGCCGCCTCGAGGAGCACGTCCACGCCCTTGTAACCCCGGACGAGGCCGAGAAAGAGCACGAGCGGCTCCGCGGGCAGACCGAGGCGCCGGCGCGCGTCTTCCCGCGACGGCGGTTCGGTCTCCGCGGCCGGAAGCGGATGAACGGCGATGGGACGGCCCGGCGCCAGGACTTCGAGGCGTCGGCGCGCGTCCTCCGAGTGGACGAAGAACCCGTCGGCCGCGAGGAAGGCCCCGAGGGCCAGGAAGCGGTGGAGCGCCGTCGCCTCGTGGTCGTCCACGTTGTGGCAGACGAGGAGGCGCGCCGTCTCCGGCCGCCGCCGGGCGAGACGCCGCAGCACCGCGCGCACCGGCAGGCCCCAGAACGCGATCCACCAGGGAATGACGACCGCGGAGGACTCCGTGCCGGCGATGGCGTCCGCCGTGCGCCGCCACGAGAGGGGCGAGCGCCAGTCGAGGAGGGCCACGGCCGGCGAGGCCTCCGCGTCCGTGAAGTCCGCGAACCGGCGGGGGTCGAGCCATCGCGGGTACGGCCGGGAGAAGGTGAAGTACGAAACGGGCCCGGCGGCGGCGAGCGCGCGGGCGAGGAGCGACGTCTCCCGCGCGATGCCGCCGCGGTCCGGCGGCGCCGGGCCCAGAATCGCGATGCGACTCGCCGTCACCGGGGAGGCACGGCTCGCGGCGCGCGGGCCGCGGGCCGCGCGCAGTCCGGGTAGCCCGCGGCGAATTGGATCCCGCCGAGCAGGTGCGCGAGAAAGAGCGGCTCCGCGTAACTCTCGTTCGTGTGGCCGAGGGCCGTGTAGAACGCGCGGCCGCCGAAGACGAACCGGCACCAGGCGATCGGGTGATCGGTTCCCATCGCGCCGCCCGAGTAGGTCGTCTCGTCGAGCGTCGCGAGCACGTGCACCTTCGCACGCGGGTTGAAGGCAAAGTTGTACCACTCGTCCACGCGCGGCCAGCTCTCCGGAAGGCCGCGCGTCGCGGAATGGACCCGATCGACGACGCGGACCGTGGCGGACTGCACCTCGGGATGCCCCGCGAACGGCGCGCCGACGAGCTCGCCGTAGAACGGCCAGCCGTACTCGGTGTCGCTCGCCGAGTGCACGCCGACGAAACCGCGCCCGCTTCGGACGTAGCGCTCGAAGGCCGCCTGCTGGGAATCGTCGAGCACGTCCCCCGTCGTGAGAAGGAAGACGACGGCGTCGTAGGGAGCGAGCCCCGCGTCCGTGAAGGCCGACCCGTCCTCCGTCGAATCCACGCCGAATCCATTTTCGGACCCGAGGAGCCGCACGGCCGCGACCGCGTCCGGAATCGAGGCGTGGCGGAATCCCGCGGTCTTCGAGAAGACGAGGATTCGCGGGGCGTCTGAGGGCGCCGCCGCCTCGGCTCGCGGCGCGCGCTCGTCGCCCGAGCAGAACGCCGCCGCGAGGAGGAGGATCAAGAGCGGGCCGTGAGCCATAGACCCTTCAAGTATTCCCCTTCGGGACAGTCGAGTGAAACGGGATGATCCGGTCCCGCGCCCTGCCGCGCGGCGAGGGCGAAGGACCGGCCGGCCTCGAGCGAGGCCGAGAAGACGATCTTCTGGAAAAGATCCGCCGACACGAGCCCGGAGCAGGAGCAGGTCAGGAGCCAGCCTCCCGGCGAGACGAGCTTCATCGCGAGGCGGTTGATGTCCTTGTAGCCGCGCGCGGCGCGATCGACGTCCGCGCGCTTCTTCGCGAAGGCCGGCGGATCGCAAACCACGACGTCCCACAGCTCGCCGGCGGACGCGCGGCGGCGCAGATCGTCGAAGACGTCCTCCTCCGCGAAGTCCGCGTCCGGCGACGGGAGGGCGTTCGCGCGGCGATGCTCGCGCGCGAGCGCCAGCGCCTCGCCCGAGGAATCGACGTCCAGGGCCCGACGCGCGCCCCCCGCGAGCGCGGCGACCGAGAAGCCGCCCGAGTAGGAGAAGAGGTTGAGGACGCTCTTTTCGCGGGCGATCGCGCGCAGGCGCACGCGGTTCTCGCGCTGGTCGAGATAGAAGCCGGTCTTCTGACCCGACGCGAGGTCGGCGAAGAACCGCACGCCCTTCTCGAGAAACGGCGCGAGGTCTGCTCCCTCTCCCCCGCGAGGAGAGGGTCGGGGTGCGGGGCCCTTCATGCCCCGATCTCTCCTCGCTCCGCTCTCCCGCACGACGAGGCGCCGCGCGCCGATGACCGACCGCGCGGCGTCCTGGATCTCCCCGCGCCGCTTCTCGGTCCCCTCGGTCAGCAGCTCGAGGACGGCCGCGTCGCCATAGACGTCGAGGAGCACGCCCGGGCACAGGTCTCCCTCGGAGTTGACGGCGCGAAAGCCCGTCGTGTCCGGCGACACGACCTCTTCGCGGAGCTTCCACGCCCGCGCGAATCGCTCGTGAAGGAGCGCGCCGTCCACGGCGCGCCCGTCGAACGTCCAGAGACGCGCGAGAATCTGAGAGCCGGGCGAATAGACGCCGCGCGCGAGCGCCCCGCCGTCGGATGCGACGATCTCCGCGAGCCCGTCCGCGCCGTCGCCTTCGCGCGACGCGACGGCTCCCGTGAAAAGCCAGGGATGCCGGCGGCGGACCGATTCCTCGCGGCCGGGCTTGAGTCGAAGCCGGATCAAGGCGCCTCGGCCGTCGGCGGCATGCGGCCCAAAATACACGCAAGTCCCGGCGTTCGATAGCGTTGCGGCGCCCCCAACGCCGGGCCGTCTCCTTCCGTAAGAAGGAGTGCAGAAGGTAAGCAAACGCCGATCTCCTCTTTCGCCCCCGCAAGGGGGCTTTCTTTTTCTTCGGCACGGCCTGCTAGGCTCGATTCCGGAGGCGCCATGCGCATCGAGACGTTTCGGATGGAGCGAATGCAGTGCGTCTACGAGAAGGAGGTCGACTACGACCTCTCGGAGAGCGGCGTCGTCCCGCTCTCCGTCGCCGAGCTCCTCGACGGAGAGCCCGCCGAACGCTTCCTCGCCACGCGCCTCGCCTACCCGCGCTCGGACGGCTCGCGCGAGCTGCGCGAGCGCATCGCCGCCTGGTATCCGGGCGCGACCGCGGAGAACGTGACGGTCGTCAACGGCGGCGCGGAGGCGAACCACGCGGTCCTCTGGTCGCTCCTCGAGCCCGGCAAGGGCGCGGCGATCCTGCTGCCCAACTACCTGCAGGCCTGGGGCCTCGCGCGGCACTGGTCGAAAGCGACGGCGTTCCATCTCCGCCACGACCGGCGGGCCGGCCGCTGGGCGCTCGATCTCGACGGCCTGCGCAAGGCCGTCACGAAGAAGACGAAGGTCGTGCTCGTGACGAATCCCAACAACCCGACCGGCGCGGTCTTCACCGACGAGGAGATGGACGCGGTCGTCGCCGCCGCGCGGCGCGCCGGCGCCTGGCTCGTGGCCGACGAGATCTATCGCGGGGCCGAGCTCTCCGGCGGATCGACGCCGACCTTCTGGGGCCGCTACGAGCGGACGATCGTCACTTCGGGCCTGTCCAAGGCGTTCGGCCTGCCGGGCCTGCGCACCGGCTGGGTCGTCGCGCCCAGATCCGCCATCGGCGAGGTCTGGCGGCGGCACGATTACCTCACGCTCACCCCCGGAATGCTGTCCGACCGGCTCGCGGCGATCGCGACGGAGCCCGCGCGGCGCGAGGCGCTCCTCGAGCGCACGCGCGGCATCCTGCGCCGCCAGCTGCCCGTGCTGGAGGACTGGGTCGCGCGCCGCGCCGAAGTCTTGACCTGGGTCCCGCCGCGCGCGGGCGCGATCGCGTTCGTTCCCTACCGGCTGCCGATCGCGCCCACGCCGCTCGCCGAGCGCATCCGCCGCGAGCAGTCCGTCCTCGTCGTTCCCGGCGACATGCTCGGCGGCGGGCGCGCGCTGCGGCTCGGTTTCGGCTACGACCTCGACCGGATGCGCGCGGGGCTCGCGCGCGTGGGCCGCGTTCTGGACGCGATTTCCGGGAAGACGAACCGAAGCGCCCGCGCCGCCGCCGCCGGACTCTAGGCGCGATCCGCGTCAGGAGGTGGACGCCTTTTCCGGGCGAACCGCCGCCGCGGAGCCTCCGGGCGAGGGTCTCTTCCGCAGGAGAACGAGCGACACGACGAGCGCGAGCGTGAGGAGACCGAGGAGGCCGAGCTCGATCATGCCGTTGCGGAACGCCTCGGCGCCTTTCTCGAGAAGGTCCTTGAACTCGGCGGTGAGCACCAGGATGCGCCGCGTCGCGGCGATCAGGCCGACGATCAGGAACGGCTCGGGAACGAGCGCGTGCTCGCGGAAAGAGACCTGAACCGTATAGAGAATCTCGACGACGAGGAGGATGAGGAGGATGCGGTCGAGGATCTCGATGATGCTTCCGGGGAGTCTTCCTTCCACGAGGCTCGAGACGAAGTCGATCGCGCCCGCGACCAGGAGCGTCAGCGCGCATCCCGCGAGCAGCAGTCCCAGCCCCACGTACACGACGTCCTCGACGCGCGTGAACTGCTTCGCGATCCCGTCGCGCACGCCGGCGCCCCACAACGGCCGCCCGCGCTCGTCGGACTTCATCCCTCCGGCTCGGTGCGGGAATCGTGCCAGACCGGGTCAGGGCTTCCCGGGCTCCGGCTGGTTCGGCGACCAGTCGTAGTCGAGAAACGACGGGTCCGGCGCTGCCTCCGCAAGCCAGCGCGCCGTCTCCAGGTCGGTGACGAATCGCGACACGTATACGTCGAGCCGCTGTCCCTCGCGCTCGAACTCCTTCCGGTTCCAGCGGAAGATCATCGAGAGCGCGACCGTTCCGTCCTTCCGGTCGATCCGGTTCTTCGAGGCGTCGTTGACGAACGCGCGCGCCTGCCGATCGAGGGTTTCGTCGAGCGCCTCCGCGACATACGCCTTCGGCGCAAGCGCCGGACAGGACCTCGAGGCGCAAACGATCGCGAAGTGGACGCGCGGGTCCGCCGCGCTCCGGAGGGCGTCCTCGACCTGGTCGAGCGTCATCGCGCGGCCTCCGATGCGGTGCAGAGTCTTCTGGAACGCGCCGTCCACCGCGGTGATCTTCTTGCCGGGATGGTCGAGCATCGTCTGGATCGCCCAGGCGTTGTAGGCATTGATCAGGAAAGCCTTCTTCTCGGCGGCGGTCATCTCCGCGAAGCGTGCGTCGCCCAGGTTGGCGAGGTAGGCGGCGAGGCGCTTTCTGTCCTGCCCCGTCGCGCCGCGATAGTCGAAGCCGCCGTCGCGCGCGCGGGCGGCGAGGACCGCGTCGAACGGGGCGGGGTCCGGAAGCCCGGAGGCGGCGAGCGCCCCGGGCTCCAGCACGAGCGCCGCGGCAAGCGCCGCCCGGGCGAGCCCGCTAACGGCCGGACCCCGCCGCCGAAAGGATCCCGAAGGCGATCGCCCCGATCGCGGCGGCCATCGGGATCGTGAGGATCCAGGCATACACGATCCGCCCGGCCACGCCCCAGCGCACCGCCGAAAAGCGCTGCGTCGCTCCCACGCCGACGATGGCGCCCGTGATCGTATGCGTCGTCGACACCGGCACGCCGGTGAGCGACGCGAGCGCAATCGTCGCCGCCGCGCCCGTCTCGGCGCAGAAGCCGCTGTACGGCTTCAGCTTCGTGATCCGGCTCCCCATCGTGCGCACGATCCGCCAGCCGCCGGTGAGCGTTCCGAGCCCGATGGCCGCATGCGCCGACAGGATGATCCACCACGGCAGGCTCTTCAGCTCCGGCAGGTGCATGAAATGCAGGCGCGAGGAGGGGTCCGCGAAGAGCGCGCGGTTCGCGACGAGGAGGCTCGCGATGATTCCCATCGTCTTCTGCGCGTCGTTCGCGCCGTGCGACAGCGAATAGCCCGCCGCCGAGAAGAGCTGGCCGCGCCGGAACCAGCGGTCCACCGAACCGTAGGGCGTCTTTCGGAAGATCCACGAAACGGCGACCATGAGCATCCACGCCACGGTCATCCCCAGCAGGGGCGAGATGACGATGAACGCGAGCGTCTTCACCCATGCCGCGCCCGGAACGATCGCGCGGACGCCCACGCGCGCCACGGCCGCGCCCGCGTATCCGCCGATCAACGCGTGCGACGAGGACGACGGGATGCCGAAATACCAGGTGATGAGGTTCCAAACGATCGCCCCGAGGAGGCCCCCGAGCACCACGTCCGAATTGACGACGGCGACGTCGATCAGCCCTCCGCCGATCGTCCTCGCGACGGCCGTTCCGAAAACGAAGGCCGCCACGAAGTTGAAGAACGCCGCCCAGAAGACGGCGACCAACGGCGAGAGGACGCGCGTCGAGACGACCGTCGCGATCGAGTTGGCCGAGTCGTGCATCCCGTTGATGAAGTCGAAGACCAGGGCGATCGCGATGATGAAGAGAACGTAGGACATCGCGGCGGAAGACGAAGCGCCCTCAGGCGTGCTTCAGAACGACGCTTTCGAGCACGTGCGCCACGCCGGCGCAGGAGTCGATGCAGCGTTCCATGTTGTCGTAGATGTCCTTCCACTTGATGACCTCGATCGGGGCGATCGGGTCCGAGAAGAGCGAGGCGACGGCCTCGTGGTACGCGACGTCGCCTTCGTTCTCGAGCTTCTTGATGAGAATGCAGTGCTCGGTGACGCCTTTCTGCTTGCGCAGCGCCGAGACGGCCGCGACGAGCTCCTGCGTCGCCTTCACGATGATGCGCGAGAGGGGCCGCGAGAGCAGCGTCGGCTCCGACACGTGAAAGAGCGACAGACGCCGAACGGTCCCGTCGATCAGGTCGATGACGTCGTCCAGCCGCACCGCGAGCTGATGGATGTCCTCGCGGTCGATCGGCGTGATGAACGTCTGGTCGATTCCGCGCAGGATCTCGTGGGAGATCTCGTCGCACTCGTGCTCGAGGCGCTTGATCTGGTCCGCCACGGTGCCGACCGGCGACTCCTTCTCGAAGAAGCGGTTGAGCATGACGGCGCTCTGGTGAATCCTCTGCGCCATGTCGGTGAAACGGTCGAAGTAGCGCCCGTCGCGCGGCAGCAGGTTGAGCATCGCGCCCCCGTCGTCGGCGCGTAGGATATCCCGCCTTCACACGGATTTGACGCCGCGCTTTACGCGAGCGGGAGGCGAACGCGGAAGGTGCTGCCCCGGCCCGCCTCGCTCTCGACCTCGACGCGGCCGCCGTGGAGCTGCACCAGGTGCTTGACGATGGCGAGGCCGAGGCCGGTGCCGGGCCGCGTTTTCGATCGGGAACGGTCCACCTGATAGAACCGCTGGAAGATCTTCTCCTGCTCGGCGCGGGGGATTCCCGGGCCCTCGTCGACCACCGTGACGTAGGCCTCGCCGTTTTCGCGCCCCGCATAGAGACGGACCGCCCCGGACTCGCGGCAGAACTTGATCGCGTTGTCGATCAGGTTTCGGAGGATCTGGCCCAGGCGGCGGCGGTCCGCCTCGACCGAAACGTCGCTTCCCGCGTCGACGACGACGCGGATCGAGCGGGCCGCGGCGGCCGGCGCGAGATCGTGGGCGATCTCGCGCAG
>DATBFU010000117.1:0-34147 GCA_036558325.1 Thermoanaerobaculia bacterium
CTCGAGGTGGGCGCCGCGCACCGCGAGAAGGTGCCGTCCGACTGGATCCGCCGCCAGTCGCTCGCAAACGCCGAGCGCTTCGTCACGCCGGCGCTCAAGGATCTCGAAGAGAAGATCCTGACCGCCGAGGACCGGATCGGCGAGATCGAAACGCGTCTCTATCGCGCCCTTCTCGAGGAGCTCGCGCGCTCGGCCGACCGCGTCGGGGAAGCCGCCCGCGCGGTCGCCGGGCTCGACCTCTACGCCGCGCTCGCCGAAACCGCGGCCCGCGGATCCTGGGTGCGTCCCGCGCTCTCCGCGTCGCCCCGGCTCGCGATCCGCGAGGGGCGCCATCCGCTGGTCGAGAGCCTCCGGCGCCAGGAACCGTTCACGCCGAACGACTGCGATCTCTCGCCGGAGAAGCGGATCCTCGTCGTGACCGGACCCAACATGGGCGGCAAGTCCACGTATCTCCGGCAGGTCGCGACGGCGGTGCTTCTCGCGCAGGCCGGCTCGTTCGTGCCGGCGGCCTCCATGGAAGCCTCGGTCGTCGACCGCATCTTCACGCGCGTGGGCGCGTCGGACCACCTCTCGCGCGGCGAATCCACGTTCATGGTGGAGATGCTCGAGTCGGCCGCGATCCTGCGAGACGCGACCAGCCGCTCGCTCATCCTCCTCGACGAGGTCGGCCGCGGGACGTCCACCTTCGACGGACTGTCGATCGCCTGGGCGCTGCTCGAGCACCTGCACGACGAGGCGTCGCGTGCCGCGTTCGTCCTCTTCGCCACGCACTACCACGAGCTCACCGAGATCGCGCTCGTCAAGCCCGCCGTGGCGAACGCGACGATGGCCGTCAAGGAGATCGGCGGCAAGGTGCTCTTCCTCCGCAAGGTCGTCGAGGGAGCGGCGGACCGCAGCTACGGGATCCACGTCGCCGAGCTCGCGGGCCTGCCCGAGGCGGTGACGACCCGCGCCAAGGAGATCCTCGGCAATCTCGAGAAGCAGGAGCTCGACGTCCAGGGCGCCCCGGTGCTCGCGCGCAGGAAGGGCGAGAGCGTGGGCGAGGGGCAGATGCTCCTCTTCACCGGGCAGGAGGCGCTCGCGCTCGAGAAGCTCCGCTCGGTCGAAGTGAATCAGTTGACGCCGATCGCGGCGCTCTCGTTCCTCGCCTCGCTCCAGGACCGCCTCAAGGGCCCGGAGTGATCTCGCGGCTCTTCGGCGTCGGCATCTCGGGGCCCGAGCTGACGCCGTCCGAGCGGGAAATCCTCGACCGCCATCCGCCGCGAGGCGTCATCCTCTTCCGCCGGAATATCGAGACGCCCGAACAGACGTCCCGGCTCGTCGCCGAGCTGTCCGCTCGGGGGCTCCTCGTGTTCCTCGATCAGGAGGGAGGCCCGGTGGACCGGCTCCGCGACCTGCTCGGGCCCTCGATTTCTTTTCGCGAGGCGGCCGCCCGCGGCCTCGCACGGCGGGCGGGGGAGCTCGCCGGCGAGTCCTGCGCGCGTTTCGGATTCGCCGTCGATCTGGCGCCCGTCGTGGATCGCCGGATCGAGGGCGCCTCGGCCGAAGTGCTTCGAGACCGCTGCGCCGGCGAGGACCCGGCGGCGGTCGCGCGCGCCGCGCGCGAGTTCCTGCGCGGGCTCCATTCCCGGGGCGTCGGCGGCTGTTTAAAGCATTTTCCGGGGCTCGGACGCGCCGCCCTCGACACCCATCTCGCGCTGCCGAAGCTCCCCGAGAACGCGACGGAGCGGGCGCGGGATCTCGAGCCGTTTCGCCGCCTCGCCGGCGGCGCCCGGGCCGTCATGATCTCGCACGCCGCGGGACGGGACGGCGTGCCGGCCTCGCTCTCCGGGAAGGTCGGACGGCGGCTCCTCCGCGGCCGCTTGCGATTCCGCGGCGTCGCCTTCTCCGACGATCTCGAGATGGGAGCGCTCGCGGCGTTCGGAGACCTGCCGCGGCGCGCGCTCCTCGCGGGCCGCGCCGGGTGCGACCTGATCTTCGTCTGCAGCCGCATTGCCGAGTACCCCGACTGCGTTGCGGCGGTCGGCGAGGGAATCTCGCAGCGGCGCGCGGCCGAGGCGCTCGCGCGAATGGACCGCTATACTGCACACCTCGCCAGGCTCCGCCGGAGGCGCCGGCCGCCCCGTCCGATGCCGGCGCTCATCGCGGCGATCGCGCGGCTGAAGACTGTCGACGAACACGTCCGCGGGCGGGAAGTCCCCCTCTAGAACGGCACGTCGTCGTCGTAGCTCGGCGACTCGGCCACCTCGGAGACTTCGCGCGGACCGGCGGCCACCGCCGCTCCGGCGGGGGCGCGCGAGGCGTCGCGCGGCGAGAGCATCACGACGTTGGAGGCCTTGATCTCCGTCTTGTAGCGCTTCTGTCCGTTCTGGTCCTCCCAGCTGCGCGTCTGGAGACTGCCCTCGACGTAGACCATCTTGCCCTTGTGGAGATACTCGCCGCAGATCTGCGCGAGCCGCTCCCACGCGACGATGTCGTGCCACTCCGTGCGCTCCTGTTTCGCTCCGGAGCTGTCCTTCCAGGCCGTCGTGGTCGCGACGGAGAAGCGCGCGAGCGACGTGCCCTGCGGCGTCGTGCGGATCTCCGGGTCCTTGCCGAGGTTGCCGATCAGAATCACCTTGTTGACGCTCGCCATGTGTTCACCCTCCTTTCAGGTGCTCGGAAGAATAATCCCGAAGCGTCGGGACAGATGATGTCCGAGTCGGAGAACTCCGGCCGACGGCTTACAATCCAGGCGGACGCATGCCGACGCCCGACGCGGACATCGAAGAGACACGGGGCCGTCTCGTGCGATCGGCGTCGGCGATCACGCCGCTGACGTTGCTGTCCCGCCTCACCGGATACCTGCGGGAGAAGATCGTCGCTCTCGAGTTCGGCACGAGTCTCCGGACCGACGCGTTCATCGTGGCGTGGCGCATCCCCAACATGCTGCGGGACATCGTCGGCGAGGGCGCGATGTCCTCGGCGTTCATCCCCGTCTACGCCGGGATCGAGAAGACCCGCAGCGAGGAGCAGGCCCGGGCTTTCGTCGGGCGGGCGATCGGGACGTTTTCCTTCCTGCTCGCCGCCCTCACGGTGCTCGGGATCTCCTTCTCGCCCTGGCTGGTGGACCTCCTGGCGCACGAATTCCGCTCGAATCCCTGGCAGTTCTCGCTGGCCGTGTCGCTCAACCGGTGGATCTTTCCCTACATCTTTCTCGTCTCGATCGCGGCGCTGTTCCAGGGCGTGCTCAACGCGCACGGGAGGTTCGCGATCTCGGCGGCGGCTCCCGTTTTCATGAACGTCGGCTTCATCCTGGCAACGCTCCTGCTCGCGCCGCGCCTTCAGGAACCGGCGTACGCGCTCGCGGCCGGCGTTCTCGTGGGGGGCGCTCTTCAAATGGCCGTCCAGTGGCCGCAGCTCCGGCGGCTGGGAGCGGTCGGCCGGCCGGCGCTCGGATGGAGGGATCCCGACGTGCGCCAAGTCCTGCTTCTGACCACGCCCCGGCTCTTCGCCTACGGGATCAACACGATCAATCTCACGTTCGCCACGCGCTTCGCGACGGGCCTCGGGCCGTCGAACGTGTCGCGGCTCTACTTCGCCAATCGGCTGAAGGAGCTCGTGCTCGGAGGCTTCGCGGTGGCGATCGCGACGGCGATCCTGCCGCTCCTGTCGCGGCAGGCGCTCGCCGAGAACCGAGAGGACTTCAGGGCCACGCTCGCCTTCGCACTGCGGCTCATCGCTTTCGTCACGCTCCCGGCCACCGCGGGGCTCATCGTGCTGCGAACGTCCATCCTGCGGGTGCTGTTCCAGGGCGGGGCGTTCCGCTCGCAGGACACGCAGGCCACCGCGGGCGTCCTGGCGACGCTCTCCGCCGGCCTCTTCTTCTTCGCCGTCGTGCGCGTCGTCGTCCCGGCGTTCTATGCGCTCAAAGACACGCGCCTTCCCGTCCTCGCCGCGCTCGCGGACTGCCTCGTCTTCCTCTCGGGATGTTTCACGCTCGTGCCGATCTACGGCCTGCCGGCGATCGGGCTCTCCGCGTCGCTCGCCGCAGCGGTCAACGTGGCCATCCTGCTCGGCGTCCTCAGGCGGCGCGAGGGAAGACTGCGCGGCCGGGAGATCCTGCGCTCGCTGTCGCGCATCGCGCTCGCCTCGGTCGTCATGGGCGCGGCGCTCTGGGCGGGCCAGCGCTTCCTCGATCCGGCGGCGCGGGGAGGCCCGACGGCGGCGCTCCTCCTCACGGGGCTCGTGCTGGGAGGAACGGTCCTCTACTGGGGCGTGGCGCACCTGCTCGGAGCCCCGGAACCGTCGGAGCTCCGGCGCGTCGCCGCGCGGCCGCGGCGGGGCGCGTGAGGCGTCCGTGAAGATTCTCGTCCAGCGCGTGTCGCGCGCGGCGGTCGCGGTCGAGGGCCGGGAGGTCTCGGCGATCGGCGCGGGGTTGCTCGTCTTCCTCGGCCTCGAGAAGGGGGACGACGCCGCGGTCGTCGAAGAGGGGGCGCGCAAGGTCGCCACGCTTCGGATCTTCGAGGACGAGGCCGGCAAGATGAACATCGCCGTCGGCGAGGCCGGCGGGGCGGTTCTCGTGGTCTCGCAGTTCACGCTCGCGGCGGACCTCTCGCGCGGCCGGCGTCCCGGCTTCGAGCGCGCGCTGCCCCCGGCGGAGGCCGAGCCGCTCTACGAGCACTTCGCCCGGGCACTCGAGCTCTCGGGGCTCTCCGTCGGGCGCGGCGTGTTCCGCGCGATGATGGACGTCGCGCTCGTCAACGCCGGCCCCGCGACGTTCTGGATCGACCTGCGTCCGAAAGGGAGCGGCGTCGCTACAGGAACTGGATCGGGACCGGAGTAAAGCAGAGAAGAAACACGACGAGGCACGCGAGCGCCACGAGCGCGCGGCCGGGTCCCAGCGGCTCGGACTCGTTTTCGACCGGCGGATGGCGAATGCCGACGATGAGCGCCGCGAAGACCGCGAAGAACGCCCACGTCGGTCCGCGCAACGCCGTCAGGGCCGCCGCCGCGAGCACCGCGTAGGAAATCGCCGGCTGGCGCCTTCCCGCGGCCGCGCGCAGCACGTGGCCGCCGTCGAGCTGTCCGATCGGCAGCAGGTTCAGCGCCGTCACGAGCAGGCCGAACCACGCGGCCATGAACGTCGGATGCTCCTGCACGCCCGCGCTCGTATACGGCGGCGTGCGCATGACGGCCTGCGCCAGGCGCACCGCGACGGGGTAGTGAAAGAGGATCGAGCCGGGCGGGCTCGAAGCCGGCAGCCGCGTGAAGCGCGTCACTCCATAAAGAAGGAAGGGAATCGCCACGGCGAACCCGGTCAGGGGCCCCGCGGCCCCGACGTCGATCAAAGCGCGGCGGTCGCGGATCGGCTCCTTGATCCGGATGAGGGCGCCGAAGGTTCCGATGAGCGTGGGTATCGGCGCCGGCAGGAAGTAGGGCAGCGTGGCGGCGAGGCCGTAGCGGCGGCACGTCAGATAGTGCCCCATCTCGTGCGAGCCGAGAATGAGGAGAAGAGGCACCGAGAACGGCAGACCGCCCCAAAATCCCGCGCCCGAATCGGTCCGGTAGAGCCGCCCTCCGAAGTACGTCGTCGTCACGAACGTCGCGGCGAGCAGGAAGAGATGAAAGAGCGGATGCTCCCGCCATCGACGCCGCGGCGGCGGAGGACGGAAGAGATGCCGGGGCTCGAGGTCGGACATCCCGGGCCGGCTCTAAAGCCTAGTGGCCTTCGGCGCGGGATTCCCGGGCGAGGAGCGCGGCGATCTGAGCGGCCGCCCGCGCGAGGAGGCCCGTGTCCTCGAAGCGCATCGGCGCGCCCCGCCGGTCGGCGTAGAGGATGGCCGCGACGCCGTGACCCGCGTCCACCGGGAAAACCGCGCAGGGCAGCGGGCCGTCCAGGCGCCGCGCGAGCGCCTCGGGCCACATCTCCTCGTCCACGCGGCCGAAGTGCGGCGCTCCGCTCTCGCGCACGGCGCGCAGGACGGAGGGCGACGCATCGACGACGCGAAGTCCCGAGATCTCGCCGGGCCGCAGACCCCGGGCCGTCCAGCCGACGAACGCGCCCGGCCGGTCGGCGAAGAGAATCGCGCGCGGAAACTCGAGCGGCACGCAGGCGAGGGCGAGATCGCCGATCTCTTCGTCGGAGGCGGTCGGCGGCGCCGCCGACCACATCCCGAGCACGAGCTCGCTCGTCGGCCGGTCCGCCGAATGCGGGAGCCAGTGCGGAGCGGCATCCGCCGCGGACGCTGCGGCAGCGGCCGCCGCTTCGGGCGGTCTCTCGAGAGCGCCGGCGGAGGCCGGCGGAGGCGACGGCGGGATCGGAATCTCGGGGACGGAAATCGGAGGCGCCGCTTCGGCCGTCCGCGTCGGTGGACCGGAGTCGACGGCGATGGCCGAACCGGAGGAGGGCAGACCGAAGGACTGCGGGCGCGTCGGGCGCAGGGGCTCGAGGCGCGGCGTCACCGGGCGCAGCTCGAAGGGCATCGCGCGCCCGAAGAACCGGCGATGCGCCTGGAGAAGCCGCAGCTCCGTGACGACGCCCGGAGAGCACGCGTGGCCGGTCAGCGCCGCAACCTCGTCGATCGCCGCGAGGTCGGACGGGTTGACGAAGGCGACGCGAATCCGCGACGGCGTCAGCCCGTAGGCGATGGCGTTCAGCCGGACCGCGTGGGGCGCGGGCAGCAGGCGCACGATCTCGACGGGGGCCTTCGCGAGGATCTCTCCCGTGACGGCCTCGCACCGGTGAAGCTTCGCAAGGGCCTGGAGCAGGCTCGCTTCGTCGATGAGATCCCAGGTCAGGAGGATGCTGCCGAGCTTGACGCGCGGCGCGGCCGACTTCTGGAATCCGAGGGCGCGGTTGATGGCCGAAGGGGAGAGCAACCCCTCCGCGACCAGGCGCTCACCGAGGCGCGGCGGAGGCATGCGCCGGACTCGCTTCCACGCGCCGACCTATTGGAGGTCGCGCAGGTCCTTTCCCGGCTTGAAGCGAATCGTGTTGCCGGGTGGAATCGTGACCTCGACCCCCGTCTTGGGATTGCGTCCGATGCCGCGCTTGCGCCGCTTGACCTGGAAGACCCCGAAGCCCCGGAGCTCGATGCGGTCGCCCGCGCCGAGCGCGGACCGCATGGACTCGATGACGGTCTCCACCGCGGTCGCCGCCTTGGCTCTCGGGATACCGGCCCGATCCACGACGAGATCGACGATGTCGGCCTTGATCATTCTCCCTCCGGAAACGCGGAGATTATATTACGCGCCCCGCTTCGATCGAATCGAGGCCGCGAGCGCCGACGCGGTCGCCTCGGCCAGCCCGCGCAGGTAGGCGAGATCCATCGGCGTGGCGCCGCGATCCGCGTCGAACTCCGCGTAGAGAAAGGCCACCGGCTTCTCCTTCATCCAGACCGGCTGAACGACGCACTCCTCCGCCGGCTTTCCCATGACGGCCGCGATCTGGCGATGCCTCGGCAGGGGGGGCAGCGGCCCGAGATAGAACGCGCGCGACAGACGCACGTTCAGGAAGACCGACGGATCGGCCCACGGAACGGCAATCTTCGGGATCTTCCCGACGTCGACCTTCGTTCCCGCGCCCGCCAGACCCACGATCTTGTCGGGCTTCGATCCGAAGACCGCGGCGCGCGGAAAACGGCGCGCGAGCGCGGCGAGCGACGCCGCGACGACGGCCGCCCGGTCCATCGCCGCGTGCACCTCGGGAAAATCGAAGATCTCCGGCGCCAGACGCGTGGCGCCCGGCGGGGCCGCGGGCGCGATTCGAGTTGGAGGCAGGGCGGCCGGCGGCGGAGGAGCCGGCGAGGGACGCCGGGCCGGCCGCTTGGGGGGCGCCGCGGTCGGTGGTGTTTGAGTAGCCGGAGGAGGGGGCGAAGCGGGCGAAGCGGGCGCCGCCGGGGCCCGCGGCTGCGGAAGCGGCGGCGGCGTTTCGGAGGGCATCGGCTCGGGAGGCGCCGGAGCGCGCGGGGCCGGCCTCCCGCCCGCGCGAGCCGCCGGAGGCTCCTCGGAGATGGGCTCCGGAATCCACATGGACGGCGGCGAGAGCTCCTCCCACGAGATGACTTCTTCCTCCGCCGAGGCCGATTCGGGCGACTCGGTCGATACGGGTGCCCAGGGCGTCACCGGCGCATCGGGCATTCGAGCCGTCGAAGGGACGTCTTTGACGCCCTCCGCGCCGGCCCCCATGGCGGTTCGCGGCGGGGGCGGCCTTTCGCCCGGGAAGAAGTCCGGGGGCGGCGGCGGCGCGGACCGGCCGCCGGGGCGCGCGGTCACCCGCGACAACTTTTCCGCGAGGATGGCGTAACGCGGGGTGCGGCGCTCGCCGTAATACTTTTCGAGGGCCTGGTAGATGCGCACCTCCGGTGCGGCGCACGGGATCACCTTGCGGCCGGTCACGAAGAAGAGCTCGTCGAGGATTCGGAGATCCGACGGGTCGCGCAGGGCGATCTTGATGAATCCCTCTCCGCGATCCCAGGGCACTGCGGAATGACGAATCGCGAATTTTGCGGGAAGAACGGCGATGGCGGCGGGCGAGACGTTGCCCAGAATGGACCAGGGGACGTAGTCGCACCCGTGCTGCTCGCCGAGCATGCGGCCGAGGTCGTCCTCGTGCACGGCCCCGCGCTCGAGGAGCAGCGTACCGATTCGGCCGCCCGCGAAGTGCTGAACGCCGAGTGCCCGCGCAAGATGGTTCTCCGAGAGGAGGTCCGCACGGACGAGCAGTTGTCCGAGTCGCGTCATGGCTATGCCCCGTGGCGGGCAAATCCTACCCCGGCCCGCGTCCTCGGCCCGCGCGCCGCGGGCGGGTCCGGCGTCGGGATGCTACAGTGACGGGGTGAAGACGCTGCGCGCGGCCGCCGCGCTCCTGCTGATCGCCGCCGTCGGTTTCGCGGCCGACGCGGGCGACTCGGTCGCCGAGAGCCGCAAGCTTTTCCTGCGCGCGCGCTCCGCCGTGAGCGACGGACGTTTCCAGGAAGCCCTCGATCTCTACCGGCGCGTCATCGAGAAGCTGCCGAACGACGCGATCGTCCGCTTCGAGTACGCGCAGCTCCTCCGGGACCTGAACGTCCCCGACGAAGCGCTGCGGCAGGCGAAGGAGACGGTCCGCATCGATCCGCAGATGCCCGAAGGGCACCGTCTGCTCGGAGCGCTCGAACTCGCGGCGGCCGAGCGCGATCCGTCTCAGCTCGAGGCAGCGATCTCGGAGCTCAAGGCGGCCGACGATCTCGCGCCCGGCGATCCCTCCACCGCGGCCACTCTGGCGCGGGCCCTTCTGGCACAAGGCAAACCCGCCCAGGCGGTTCGGGTTCTCGAGTCCGTGCCGCAGTCCCGCCGGCAGCCGGCGCTCATGCGGCTCGCGGCGGAGGCGAAGTCGAAGAGCGGCGACTACAAGGAGGCCGAGGAGCTCTACCGCGATCTCTACGAGGCGAACCCGGCGGACCGCGAGATCGCCGCGGCCCTCATCGAGCTCTACGAGGACGAGGACCGGATCGAAGACGCGCTCAAGATCCTTCGTGCGCTGCGCCAGGCGGACCCGGACAACGGCGCGATCGACGAGCGCATCGCGCTCGACCTCGCGCGCGCCGGCCGCTTCGCCGAGGCCGAGAAGATGGCGCGCGATCTGGCGACGCGGCGACCGGAGAACCGGGCGATCCGGCGGCTGCTCGCGCAGGTCCTCTTCGAAAAGGGAGACGTCCCCGAGGGCGAGCGGATCCTCCGGGCGCTCCGCGATTCCGATCCCGACGATGAGGCGGCGTCGCGAGCCCTCGCCTCCGAGCTCGTCCGGGAGCGCCGCTTCGACGAGGCGGACGCGATCCTCGCGTCGCTCGTTGCCCGGTCGGGCGACGATCCGCGGAAGAAGGAGACGAAGGAAGGGGCGCAGACCGAGCTCGGCTTCGTGGCGTTCGCCCGGCGCGATTACGCGGGCGCGCGAAAGATCCTCGAGCCGCTCGCCATCGCCAACGGAGACATCGCGCCGCGCGCGCTCCGCATCCTGATCGGCGCCTGCCGCGAAATGGAGGACTGGGCCTGCGGCCTCGAGAAGTCGAAAGCCGCCGCGGCCATCGAGCCGCGCAACGCCGAGTGGACGTCCGACGTGGCGGAGTTCTCGATCCGCACCGGCGACAAGAAGAACGGCGAGGACATCCTCGCGGGCCTCGCCGCTTCGGAGGATCCCGACCGCGTGCTCGCCGCGGCCGACGCCTGGGGGCGGCTGAAGGACTACGCCGCCTCGGCGCGCGTCGCGAAGGCGGGCGTCGCGCGGTTCCCGCAGAGCGCGGAGCTCCTCTTCCGGCTGGGTTCGAGCCTCGAACGCGCCGGAGACTTCTCGGGGGCCGAGGAGGGGTTCCGGAAACTGCTCGAGCTGCGCCCCGACGACGCCGCAACGCAGAATTATCTCGGTTACATGTGGGCGGACAAGGGCGTGCGGTTGGAGGAGGCGTATGCCATGCTCCAGAAGGCCGTCGCCCGCGAGCCGCGCAACGGGGCGTATCTCGATTCGCTCGGCTGGGCGTGCTTCCGGCTGGGCCGGCTCGAAGCGGCGGAACGAAACCTGCTCGAGGCGCACCGCCGCGACCCGGACGATCCGACGATCGAAGAGCATCTGGGCGACCTGCTCGCCCGGCAGGGAAACGTCGAGCGCGCGATCGCGCACTGGGAGCGGGCGCTGACGTTGAAGCCCGACGAGCCGGACAAGATCCGCCAGAAGCTGGCGCAGTCGCGGGCCCGACTCTCGGGCCGCTGAGTCCGACGCCGTGAGGGCCCGCGCCGCCGCGGCGCTCCCGGCCATCCTCCTCGCCTCCGCCTGCGCCCCGTCGTTCCGGCCGGTGTCCGCGCCGGAGGCGGCCCGCGCCCTCGACATCTGGTCGCGCGCGGTCCAGGAGCCGGCTCTCCGCGGCGACGCGAACCTTCTCTACGACGCCTCGGTATCGCAGGGTCTGGCCTCCACGAAGGGGACTCTCGCGGTCCGCCTGCGCGGCGAGCGCGTCGAGGCGGCCCTCTCCGGTCCCTTCGGAGCGTCGCTCGCGACCTACGCCGACGGGCAGCTTCGCGGAGAGAAGCTCGCGACGGTCGAGATCCCGCCGGGGCAACTGCGAGCGCTGCTCGCGGGAGTCTGGCTGGGCGAGACTCCCGAAGTCCGCGGACAGAGCGGCCGCCAGGCGCTCCTCGTCTGGTCGGGTCGGGACGCGGCCACGGGAGTCCTCGACCTCTCGGAGGGTCGGTTGGTCCGTCTTGCCGTCTCGCGGGCCGAAGGAGAGATCGTGGCGCGGTACACGGGGCCGTGGACGCCGTGGCCCGGCGGCGTCGTCATCGACGAGAAGCGCCTCGGCAGCCGGCTGAAGCTCCGGCTCCTCTCCCGAGAGCCCGCCGCATGAGGCAGGGCGGGCCGCTGCGGGCGGAAGCTCTCGCGAAGGTCAATCGCGAGCTTCGCGTCGGGCCGCGCCGCGCCGACGGCTACCACGAGATCCGGTCGCGCTTCGTGACGGTGGATCTGGCCGACGTGCTCGAAGTGCGGGACGCCGAGGCCTGGGAGTTCTCCTGCGCCGGCGGGCCGGACGACGAATCCAACCTCGCGGCCCGCGCGGCCGCGGCGCTCGCCGCGGCGGCCGGCGTCGACCGGAGGGGATCGCTCTCGCTCGTCAAGCGGATCCCGGCCGGCGCGGGCCTGGGAGGCGGCAGCGCCGACGCGGCCGCGACCCTGGCGATCCTCGCGCGATTGTGGGACGCCTCGCCGGCTCCGGAGCGCCTGTCGGAGATCGCCGCTTCGATCGGAAGCGACGTCCCGTACTTTCTGGAAGGCGGCGAGGCCGACGTCGGCGGACGCGGGGAGCGGGTGATCGCGCGGGAGGACGACCCGCCGATCGATCTCACGATCCTCGTGCCGCCTTTCCCCCTCGCGACGTCGGAGGTCTATGCGGCCTTCGACCGCGCCGGCGGCGCGGCGACGCCTCCCGCGCGGCTCGCGATCGAGTCGAGCGGCCGCTTCCTCGGGCCGAACGACCTCGAGCGTGCGGTCGTGGCCGTGCGGCCCGAAATGCGCGACTACCTGGAGGCGGGACGCGCGATCGCCCGGGAGTGTGGCGTGACCGGATCCGGCTCGGCGATCGTTCTCGTCGGAGCGCCGCCGCAGGCGGTTGCGGACCTCGTCGCGCGCCGTCCCGGAACGCGCGCCCTCGCGACGCGGACGGTCGGCCGCGTCGAGTATCGCCGGCGCACGGGAATCTCCGCGCCCGGCCCGTCCGTCGCCGCGCGAGCGTAAAATCGAGCATGTTGGGGCGTCGCCAAATTGGTAAGGCACCGGCCTTTGGAGCCGGCATTTCTAGGTTCGAGTCCTAGCGCCCCAGCCATGAACTAGAATCCCCCCGCTTGGTGGCCCACTTCTCCTACGGCGAGCTGAAGGTCTTCTCGGGGCGCGCACATCCGGCGCTCGCCCGTGAGATCTGCGATTACCTTCGCATTCCACTCGGCGAGCTGACGCTCTACAACTTCTCCGACGGCGAGAACTACTGCCAGATCGACGAGAACGTGCGCGGCGCGGACGTCTTCGTCGTCCAGCCGACGTGCAGTCCCGTCAACGACCACGTGATGGAGCTGCTGATCCTGATGGACGCCTTCCGCCGGTCGTCGGCGTCGCGCATCACGGCGGTCATGCCGTACTTCGGCTACGGTCGGCAGGACAAGAAGGACAAGCCCCGGGTCCCGATCGCCGCGAAGCTGATGGCCGACCTCCTCACGGCCTCGGGCGCGGACCGCATTCTGACGATGGACCTGCACGCCGCCCAGATCCAGGGGTTCTTCAACATTCCGGTGGATCACCTGTTCGCGGCGCCGGTCATCCTGGAGGCCATTCGAAAGCTCGAGCTCGACGACCTCGTCATCGTGTCGCCGGACGTGGGCGGCGTGGCCCGCGCCCGCGCCATCGGCAAGCGCCTTGGCGCGTCGCTCGCGATCATCGACAAGCGGCGCACGGGCAAGAACGAGACCGAGGTGGCCCACGTCGTTGGCGACGTGTCGGGAAAGAATGTCCTCATCCTCGACGACATCGTGGATACCGCCGGAACGATGGTCCAGGCCGAGGAGGCGCTTCGAAACCAGGGCGCGCGGCGCGCGTTCGCGGCCGGGGTGCACCCCGTGCTGTCCGGCCCGGCGCTCGACCGCCTCGAAGCGTCGCGACTCGAGCAGCTCCTCGTGACGAACACGATCCCCGTCGAAGCCGCCGTCTCCCGTTGCCCCCGCATCCGGCCGCTGTCGATCGCGCCCCTGCTGGGGGAGGCCATCCAGCGCATCCACGAAGGGGCTTCCGTTTCGTCACTTTTTGTGTAGAATCGCGCCCTTTGCGCGGGACTTCCGCGCGGGGAAGTCATGAAGACCATCGAGCTGAACGTCGAACGCCGCACGACCACCGGCAAGGGAGAGGCCCGGCGGACGCGCGCCAACGGCCGGATTCCCGCCGTCGTCTACGGCGCCGGAAAGCCCACGGTGTCGGTCCAGGTCGACCGGCGGGAGCTGACCAACGCCTTCCGCGGCGGCGCGGGGGAAAACGCGATCTTCATGCTGAAGCTCGCCGGCTCCGACCAGAGCCGCCACGCCATGATCCGCGACCTCTCGCGCGATCCCGTGTCCCGCGAGCCCTTGCACATCGACTTCGTACGCGTCCTGATGGACGCCAAGGTCAAGGTCCGCGTCGCGATCGAGGTCGTCGGCGTCGCCAGGGGCGTCAAGGAGGAGGGCGGGATCCTCGACTTCGTCACGCGCGAAGTGGAGATCGAGTGCCTCCCGGGCGACATTCCCGAGCACCTGCCGCTCGACGTGACCGAGCTCGCGATCGGCGACGCGCTGCGGATCGCGAGCCTCAAGGCGCCGGCGGGGATCGCGATCGTGGACGACCCGGAAAAGGTCCTCGTCCACGTCACGCACCCGATGAAGGAGGAGGAGCCGGCCGCCGCGACGGCGGAGGCCGCCGCCGAGCCCACCGAGCCCGAGGTCCTGAAGAAGGGCAAGGTCGCCACCGAAGAGGAGGCGGCCGAGGCTCCGGAGAAGCCGGAGAAGGCCGAAAAGAAGGAGAAGAAGGAGAAATAGGCTCTGCGCGCGATCGTCGGTCTGGGAAACCCCGGCGACCGCTATGCGGAGACGCGCCACAACGCGGGCTTCCGGGTGGTGGAAGCCCTCGCGGCGCGCGAAGGAATTCGGATCCGCTCGCGGGAGAGCGGGGCGCGGGTGGGCCGGGGATCGATCGCGGGCGTCTCGACGATTCTGGCCCTCCCACAGACGTACATGAACGCTTCCGGAGACGCGGTTTCCGCTCTTTGTCAATCGAATGGCATCGATCCCTCGGATGTCTGCGTCGTCTTCGACGAGGTGGACCTTCCGCTCGGCGCTCTGCGGATCCGTCCGCGAGGCTCCGGCGGAACGCACAACGGGATGCGCTCGGTCGTGGCGCGCGTGGGAGCGGAGATCCCGCGGCTGCGCGTGGGCGTCCGCGGCGAGCATTACTCCCGGGAGCGCGATCTGGCCGACTATGTCCTCGAGCCCTTCTCGCGGTCGGAGCGCGAGGTCTTCGAGGAGTCGGTCGATCGGGCCGCCGAAACGCTCAGCGTCTGGCTCGCCGACGGTATCGATGCCGCGATGCGAATCGCAAACGCAAACCCTTCCTCTCCGGACGGAGCCTCCCGTTCGGATTGACATCCATGAGGAGGAATCGATGAGGCTCTATGACATCGTGGTGCTGTTGACCCCCGACCTCTCCGAGGACGAGGCGGCCAAGGTCACGGCGGACTACCGGAAGATCCTGACCGACGGCGGCGCGGAGATCGTCCGCGACGAGCCGTGGGGAAGGAGGCGCCTGGCCTTCCCGATCCTGCGGAAGCGCGAGGGCTACTACCATCTCTTCCAGGCGAAGGCCCAGCCGGCCCTCGTCGCCGAGATGGAGCGCCGGATGCGGCTCTCCGACCAGGTGCTCCGGCATCTGGCGGTGCGCGCCGACGAGGAGCTCAAGCGCTCGGCCAAGATGGCGGAGAGGCTGCGGCTCAAGGCGATCAAGCGGCCTCCGCGGCCGCCGTCGGCGCCTCCGGCCGCGCCGCCCGAGACGGCGGAGATTCCGTCGGAAGGGAGGACGTCATGACGGCCATGCCGTCGCGGGGCGGAGGGCGCGGCGACAAGGGCGGCCGGGACGGCAAGCCGGCGCGCAAGAAGTTCTTCGTTCGCCGCCGCAAGGTTTGCAAGTTCTGCGCAGAGAAGCTCGAATACGTGGACTGGAAGGACGTGAAGCTCCTCCAATCCTTCATTCCCGAGCGCGGAAAGATCCTGCCGCGGCGCATCTCGGGCACCTGCGCGCTGCATCAGCGCAAGCTCCAGACGGCGATCAAGCGGGCGCGATCGATCGCGCTGCTTCCGTACGCCACCGACTGAGAGCGGAAGGACGCCGCGAGCCTCGGAGGAGACGCCGGCGTTCCCGCAGGAGCGTAACGCCGTCTCCTCCGGCTCGGGGCGAGTGACCCGGTGAGCGATACGCCCAGAGCAACCGTCCCGGCGCCGCCGGCCGGCGGCGGACGCATCGAAACGTTCGAGCTGCCGCTCGCGGCCGGGATCTCCGCGCTCTTCTTCGCCGTCTTCCTCGCGCTCCCCGTCGCGGGCGCGCTGGGATACCCGCTCGCCGCAGTTCCGCTCGTGCGGGTCGCGCATCGCCGCGGTCTCTGGTCGGCCCTCCTCGCCGCGGCTCTCTCGGCGGCCGTGCTCTTCGGTCTCGCCGCGGCTTCGAGCGGATGGCGCGGCGCGGCGGCCATCGCGGCGACGGCCGCCTTCCTCTCGGGTCTTCCCGCGCTCTTCGCGGGACAGGCGCGCCGCGGCGTCGGGCCCTCGCGCGCCTACCTCGGCCTGGCGATTTCCGGAGGGCTCCTGCTCGTCGGTCTGCTCGTGGGCCTTCCGGCCGCCGGCGAGCCGCCGCTCTCGGCGGAGCTCAAGTCCGCCTTCGACGCGATGATCCCCTCAGCGATCGACTCCTATCGCCGCGGGGGAGCCGACGCGGCGAGCCTCGAACGCGTGCGGACCACGCTCCTCGCGGCCCAGGACTTCACGGTGCGCTACTGGGCGGGCCTCGCCGGGGCTTGCTGGGTTCTCGGCAGCGGCATCGCCTTCTATCTCGGGGCGCGCGCCGCGAGGCCGGCGCCGTCGGCCGTCGAGGCGCGGTTCGAGACGCTGAGGATCCCGGCCCCGTTTGCCGCCGTCTTCGTGGCGGCCGGGGCGGCCTTTGCGCTCGCCGGCGCTTCCGCCCGGACCGCCGCCGGCGACATCTTGATCGCGCTCGCGGCCTTGTATTTCGTGGGCGGCCTCTCTATCATCTGCCACTTCGCCCGGCGCTGGTTTCGGGCGTGGTTTCTGCGTCTGGGTCTCTACATTCTGATCGCTTACTTTCCGATGAACGTCGGCGTGGCGCTCCTCGGGCTCTTCGACTGGTACGCGAACTTCCGCCGGCGGGGCGAGAAAGGGCATTCGGCGAGTTCATGAAAGTGATCCTGGCAGACGACGTCCGCGGGCTGGGCCATCGCGGAGACACGGTGAGCGTGAAGGACGGCTACGCGCGCAATTTCCTTTTTCCGCAGAGCCTGGCCTACGAGGCGACGACCTCCAACCTGCGCCGCCTGGCGGAGGACAAGAAGAAATACGACGCCAAGAGCCTGCGCGAGCAGCAGGTGGCCGAAGAGGTCGCGAAGAAGATGCATGGCCTGACGGTCACGATTCCGAAGAAGGCCGGGGAGGAAGGCGTCCTCTATGGCTCGGTGACGGCGACGGAGATCGCCGACGCGCTCGCGGGCCGCGGCGTCGAGGTCGATCGCCGCCGCGTCGAGGTGGCCGAGCCGATCAAGCGCCTCGGACAGCACATCGTGCACGTGCGGCTGCACCGGGACGTCGTCGCCGAGTTGACGGTGGACGTGCAACCTCTCGCTGCGGCGACAGCCTAGCTGGCCGGCGGCGCTTGCTTGGAAAGCGGCCGGCAGAGTTTCGGCACGGACGAAACCATCGCCAGCCCCGCGGAACTAGGCGATTTCCTGCACGGATTCCTGCGACGGCGTACCGCCCGGTTTCGCTCGCCGGAACGCCGCCCAAAACATCACCGACTGCGTCCCGTAGCTCGCGAGGCAAGCGCGCGCGGCGCCGAGAGCGCCCTGGCGGGGAATCCAGAGCGCGCAGCAGAGGAGATTCACGGCGAGCCCGACGGCGTTGCAGAGAAGCGCGGCGCGCACGCGGCCCTGGCCCGAGAGGTATGAGTAGAACGGCCGCGCGACTCCCCAGGCGACGGTCGCCGCGATGAGCCACGGCAGCACCGGGCGCGCGTCCGGATATCGCCCGAAGAACGCGCGGATCAAGAGCTCCCCTCCCGCGATCCCGACGACGAGGCCCGCGAGGCCCAGCCACAGGTAGGCGCCGAAGGCCCGGCGGGCCTCCGACCGGGCGCGCGCGGGCTCTTGCCGCGCGACGTCCACGAAGAGGGCGTTCTCGAGCGAGTCGGTGGCGAGCCAGAACGTCTCGGCGATCGCCTGCGCGAGGGAGTACGCGCCGATCTCGGCGGTGCGGCCATACGCCGAAAGGAGCAGAACGTCCGCCCGCCGGTGGAGGGCCACCGCGCCGGAAGACAGCGCCGTCGGGCCGCCATAGCGCAGCGCGGCGGGCGCGAAGCCCGCCACGCCCCTCCAGTCGGGCGTCGCGCGCACGGCGAAGACCAGCACGAGCGCGACGGCGGCCGAGACCGCGAGGCGGCCCCAGAGAACCCAGGAGAGGCGATCCGCGACGAGGAGCGCCGACGCCAGGACGAGCGCCGAACCCGCGTTGCGCATCCAGAGCGTCGCGCCGTAAGCGCGCGCGCGCCGCGCCGCGACGAGCGCCGATCCGAGCGAGTCGCCGAGAAGGAGGAAAGGAAGCGGGGCGATGCCGATCAGAACGAGGCGATCCGGCAGGGCGGGGAAGAGCCTCGCCCGCAGCGGCGGCAGCATCGTGACGGCCAGGAGAACGACGCCGCTTCCGGCGGCGGCGAGCAGGTACAACCAGGCGAACAGGGCGCCGCGTTCCCCGCGCGCATGAAAATACAGCGTCAGGCGCGGCGCGCCGAGGGCCAGGAGCCACTGGCACGTCGCGAGCGCGGCGGTCACCAGCGCATAGAGGGAGAAGGCGCTCGGATCGAGGAGCTTCGCCGTCGCGAAGAAGAGGCCGAAGCGCAGCAGCGCGTCGCCCGCCCGCGCCAGAAAGAGCGCGCCGCCGGGCACCCACCAGTCGGCCGCGCCCGGCCGCGACCCGCTCAATCCGTTCCGTGGGCGCCGGGCGTCGGCTCGAGCGCCGGCGCCTCGGTCGGCTCGCCCTTCTTCGGCACGTAGAAGGATTCCTGGAGAGACCAGGGCAGCCGTGTGATGTCGCCCCAACGCGCGCTCCACTCCTCGGTCGGCTGGGAGCCCGAGACGAACGTCTCGAGGATCGGGTGCGGGCAACCCGGCGTCGCCTTGAGTCCCGTCTCGTAGTCGACGGCCGTCAGGACGACGTTCGGCGGCGCCTCGAAATCGAGGTTGGGATCGACCCGGCCGCGCGTCTTCATCTTTTCGAGGATCCGGATCCAGATCGGAAGAGCGACGCGCGCGCCCTCCATCCCGGCGCCGAGGCTGACCGTCTTCAGGTCGTTGCCCACCCAGACTCCGATCGTGTACCGCGGCGTCATGCCGATGAACCAGGCGTCGGTGTAGTCGCTCGTCGTGCCCGTCTTTCCCGCGATGGGAAGCCCGAGCTTGTCGGCGGTGATTCCGGTCCCGCGCTGCGTGACGCCGCGCAGCATCTGCAGGAGCTGGTAGGAGGTCTGCGGCGTCTCGACCTCGCGGGCGTCGGCGTGCGTCTGCTCGAGCGGGTCGCCGTTGGCGTCCAGGATGCGGTCGAAGCTGTACGGGGTGAAGGCGAGGCCCTGGTTCGCGAAGACCGCATAGGCCGCGGTCATCTCCTCCAGGGTGACCTCGAACGTCCCGAGCGCCATCGAGGGATAGGGCTCGAGCTTCTCGTGGATGCCGAGACGGCGCGCGACGGCGATGACGTTGTCGAGGCCGACGAGCTCGGCCAGGCGGACCGTGGGCGCGTTGATCGAGTGCTCGAGCGCGCGGCGAAGCGTGACGATTCCCCGGAACGTCCTGTCGTAGTTGAGGGGCCGGTACGGCGGCTTGCGCGGGTCGTAGACGATCGAAACGGGCCCGTCGAAAAGAGTATCGGCGGGCGTATACCCCTGCTCGAGCGCGGCGAGGTACACGAACGGCTTGAACGTCGAACCGGCCTGTCGCAGCGCCTGTGTCGCGCGGTTGAACTTGCTGCGGGTCCAGTCGTACCCGCCGACCATCGCCCGCACGGCGCCGCTCGAGTTCTCGAGGATCAGGACCGCTCCCTGCTCGCGCGGCTCCTGCTCGAGCGTGAGCGCCCCGCCGTCCTTTCCCTTCTCGAAGGTGACCGTGACGAGATCGCCTCGCCGGAGGATCTTCGCGGCCGATGAGGCGCCCGTCCAGGAAAAGCCCGAGGCGCGCAGCGGAAACCGCTTCGTCCCGACGCGCACCTCGGCCCCGGTCTTCGACACTTCCTCGACGACGCCCCGCACCGTGTCGGCCTCGCCGAGCGACGCGCCTTCCCATTCCGGATCGACGTAGGACGACGGGTCGGCGTAGCCCTCCTCGATCAAATTGCGAGGTCTGGCGAATCCGCGGCGGCGCGCGAGGCGCCGGAGGCCCCATCCCAGCGCCTCCTCCGACATCGCCTGCAGCTCGGGATCGAGCGTCGAATCGACGCGGAGGCCGCGGCGATAGAGATCGCGGGCGCCGTAGGTCTTCTCCAGGTACTGCCGGATCTCCTCGCAGAAGTACGGCGCGATGACCGTTTCCTTGAGCGCCGGCGCGGAAGGGAGCGCTTCACGCTCGGCCGCCTGCCGGTCGTTCTCGGTGATGAAGCCGGCTTCCACCATCCGCCGAAGCGCCGTCGACCGCCGCCGCCGCGCCAGTTCGGGATTCCGGAACGGCGACTGGTCGGCCGGTCGCTGAATGATGCCGGCGATCAGCGCCGCCTCGGCGAGGTCCAGGTTCTTGACGCTCTTTCCGAAGTAGTAGCGGGACGCCGCCTCGACCCCGTAGTTCCCGTGACCGAGCGGGATCTTGTTGGCGTACATCGTGAAGATCTGGTCCTTGGAATAGCGCCGCTCGATCTCGAACGAGACGAGCGCCTCGTTGATCTTGCGCGAAAGGGTTTTGCGGGGCGAAAGGAAGATCGCGCGCGCGAGCTGCTGCGTCAGGGTCGAGGCGCCCTGCGAGTAGGTCTGCTGGCGGACGTTGGCCAGCAGAGCCGACACGGTGCGGGGCAGATCGATGCCCCCGTGCCGGTAGAAGTTCTTGTCCTCGGTCGCGATGATCGCCTTCTTGACGATCGGCGGAATGTCCGCCTCGGAGACGAGGATGCGCCGCTCGACGGCGTAGCGCGCGATCGTCGATCCGTCGGCGGCGCGGATCTCGGTGATGATGTCGGGCCGGTAGGTCGCGAGCTCCTGGACCCGCGGGACGCGCACGAAGTCGCTCGCGAGCGACCCGGCGAAGGCGCCGAGGGCTCCCGCGACGAGAAGAGGCAGCGCGATGAGCAGCGTCCGGCGCGACATCCCCCTTCATTGTGAGGCATTCGCGCGGGCTGTGCTATAAGCGGGGGTTCCCTTGGAGACGCCCACGTCCACGCCCCCGCCGATCGTTCCTCGATCGTCGACTCCGCCCGCGCCGATCGAGCCCGGACCGCCCCGGGGCGGGTGTGCCCGCGGCGGGCTGATCGGGTGCGGCGTCGCGGCGCTCCTCGTCCTCGCTCTCCTCGGCGGTTTCGCCGCGTACGTGCGCCGAAAACCGGAGGCTCTGACGGACTGGATCATGCGGCGCGTCGAGAGCGGTTACGCCTCCGACGTGACGACGTCGGAGAAGGAGCGGCTGCAGTCCGCCTACGCGAAATTCCGGGTGCGCCTGCAGGAACGCCGGGTCCCGCGCGGGGACCTCGAGCGGCTGCGCACGATCATGTCCTCGGCCGCGATGGGCACGATCTCGCGGGGGGACGTTCGGAACCTGACCGAGCTCTTCGAGGGCGGGGAGCCGCCGCGACCGACTCCGGAGGGCCCGCGCGGGGCCTCTCCGTACCCGACGCCTCCGGTGCCTCCCACGCCATGAGTCCGCGTCCGGGAAACCGCTCGGGGCGGACGATGGCGCCTCCGCCGCCGGAGCGCCGAACCGAGCGGTCCGCCGCGCGGCCGGACTCGTACCGGGAGGCGCAGTCGCGAGCCGGCGGCCGGTTCCGTCTCCAGACCGACTTCTCGCCCCAGGGGGATCAGGCGGAGGCGATCGAAAGGCTCGTCGCGGGAATCGCGGAGGGCAAGCGCGACCAGGTGCTCCTCGGGGTGACCGGTTCGGGGAAGACGTTCACGGTCGCCCGCGCCGTCGAGGCGCTCAATCGGCCCACGCTCGTCCTCTCCCACAACAAGACGCTCGCGGCGCAGCTCTATCAGGAGTTCCGCGCCTTCTTCCCCGAGAACGCCGTCGAGTATTTCGTGTCGTACTACGACTACTACCAGCCCGAGGCCTACATCCCGCAGTCGGACACGTACATCGAGAAGGAGACCTCACGCAACGAGGAGATCGACAAGTTGCGTCTCTCGGCCTCGAAGGCTCTCTTCGAACGGCGCGACGTGCTCGTCGTGGCGTCGGTCTCGTGCATCTACGGCCTCGGCGCCCCGGACGCGTACTACGACATGCTCGCCTATCTCGAGGTCGGAGACCCTTCCGGAATGCCGCGGCTCCTCGCACAGCTCGTCGAGATGCAGTACGAGCGGACGAACCTGGACTTGATTCGCGGCAGCTTCCGGGTGCGCGGCGACGTGCTCGAAATCCAGCCCGCCTACGAGGACCTGGCGGTTCGCGTCGAGTTCTTCGGCGACGAGATCGAGAAAATCACCCGCATCGACCCGCTCCGCGGGACGCCCATCGCGCGCGTGGAACGGCTCGCGCTCTATCCCCGGACGTTCTACGCGACGCCGCGCGAGACGCTCGACCGGGCGGTCGAGACGATCAAGGCGGAGCTCGAGGAGCGTCTGGCCGTCCTCAACCGGGAAAACAGGCTCCTCGAGGCGCAGCGCCTGCATCAGCGAACGATGTTCGACCTGGAGATGATCAAGGAGCTCGGCTACTGCAACGGCATCGAGAACTATTCGCGCCATCTCTCGGGCCGCCGCCCGGGCGAGCCGCCCCCGACGCTGCTCGACTACTTTCCGAAGGACTTCCTTCTCGTCGTGGACGAATCGCACGTGACCCTGCCGCAGGTGCGCGGCATGTACCACGGGGACCGCTCGCGCAAGGAGGTGCTCGTCGAGTACGGCTTCCGGCTGCCGTCGGCGCTCGACAACCGGCCGCTGACCTACGAGGAGTTCCAGGTCCGCCGCGGGCAGACGATCGCCGTGTCCGCGACGCCGGGCCCCGAGGAGCTCGCGCGCGTGGGCGGCGAGGTCGTCGAGCAGGTCATCCGGCCGACCGGCCTGCTCGACCCCGTGATCTCGGTGCGCCCGGTGAAGGGCCAGGTGGACGACCTCCTCGGCGAGGTCCGCACGGCGGCCGCGGCCAACGAGCGGGTGCTCGTCACGACGCTGACCAAGCGCATGGCCGAGGAGCTCACGAGCTATTTCAGCGAGGTCGGCGTCCGCTGCCGCTACCTCCACTCCGACATCGAGACGCTCGATCGGGTGACGATCCTGACGGACTTTCGCCGCGGCGTCTTCGACTGCCTGATCGGCATCAACCTGCTGCGCGAGGGCCTGGACCTTCCGGAAGTCGCGGTCGTCGCGATCCTCGACGCGGACAAGGAAGGGTTCCTGCGGAGCCAGACCTCTCTCATCCAGACCGCCGGGCGGGCGGCCCGCAATCTCCACGGGCGTGTGATCTTCTACGCCGACGCGGTGACCGACTCGATGCGCCGGGCGATCGAAGAGACGGCCCGCCGGCGCAGCCTGCAGGAGGCCTACAACCGGGAGCATGGGATCGAACCGGCCTCCATCGTCAAACAGATCAACTCGCCGCTCGTGCGGCTCGGGAACCTGGACTACCACGACCCGGAGCCGTCGCGGCGTTCGGCCGCGGAGAGCGACCCGGAGACGTTGCGGCGGCACATCGAGACGCTCGAGAAGGAGATGCGGGCCGCGGCCAAGGATCTCGACTTCGAGCGCGCCGCCGCCCTGCGGGACGAGCTCCGCGCGCTGCGCGAGCTCCAGATCTTCCGCTAAGCCGATTCGGTCGCGGCGCGCGAAGTCTCCCGAGATAATCGAGGGAGGAGGCGCGCGCCGCGGGAGCGAGGCCGAGCCCGGGATCAGGCGGGCGGTCGAGGCCCTTTGGCCGAGCCGCCCGTTGGTCGCGAAGCGAGATCCCGGGCGAAAGCCGAGCGACGGCTAGAGCCAGTGGCAGGAGCGCGCGAATCCTCCGATGACGAGGATGAGCGCGACGGCGGCGACGATCCAGACCGCCGTGCGCGTGCGCTTGGGCAAGGGCTGACGCGTGTAGAAGCCCGTCTGCCATTGCTCGATTTTCCGCCCGCAGTTGGGGCAGGTCGTGTCGGTGACGCCGACCTTCGTGTAGCAGTAAGGGCACTCGTTCATGCGGATCGCCGAGCGCCGGAATCATACTTGAGACGCTCCCGAGCGCGGCCGGAGGGCTGACACTGGGCGTCACACCCGCTACACTGAAATCGTGGCGAAAGACCGCCGTTCCCCGGAAGGGCTGCCGGACGCCCCGGGCGTCTACCTCTTCCGGGGGCCGCGGGGCAAGCTCCTGTACGTCGGCAAGGCCCGGTCCCTGCGCAAGCGGGTGGCTTCCTATTTCGTCCGCGGCGCCGACACGGCGAAGTCGGAGGCCCTCCTCTCGAGCTACCGGGACATCGAGACGATCGTCACGAACACCGAGCTCGAGGCGCTTCTTCTCGAGAACGCGCTCATCAAGAAGCACCGCCCCCGCTACAACGTCTGTCTCCGGGACGACAAGACCTACCCGTACATCAAGATCACGACCGGCGAGGCCTGGCCGCGCGCGCTGATCACCCGGCGCGTGGAAGAGGACGGCCACTCCTACTTCGGTCCGTACTGGGGCGGCCTCGCGCGGCGGATCATGCGGCTCATCACCCGGCACTTCCTCATTCGCACGTGCACGATCGAGATCGACGGAAGGCTCCCGCGGCCGTGCCTCTACTACGACCTCCACGCCTGCCTCGGCCCCTGCGTCGCCGGACTCACGACGAAGGAGGCGTACGACGAGGCGGTGCAGGACGTCCTGCTCTTCCTGCAGGGGCGCAATCGCGAGCTCACGGCGCGCCTCGAGGAGAAGATGCGCCGCGCCTCGGACGCGGAGACCTTCGAGATGGCCGCCGCATACCGGGACGCCCTGCGCACCGTCGCCGATGTGTCGGAGCATCAGCTCGTCCAGTCGATGCGGGGCGAGAACGTGGACGTGTTCGGCTTCTTCGAGTCGGGCCGCGACGTCTCGCTCTGCGTTCTCGTGGTGCGGGGCGGAGTCGTGCAGGACCGGCGGGAGTTCTTCTTCGAGCAATCCGAGGAGATCGATCCCGCCGCCTTCCTCGAGCAGTTCCTCCCGCAGTTCTACGACGCCAATCCTTTCCTTCCGGAGCAGATCCACCTGCCGGTCGCGATCGCGGGCCCGAAGCTCCTCGAGGAATTCCTCTCGACACGCCGCGACGCGCGCGTCGGAGTCCGCGTGCCGCGGCGGGGCAAGGCCGCCGAGAGGGTCGCGCTCGCGAGCACCAACGCGCAGGAGCGCCACCGGATCCGCTTCCGTCGCGCCGCCGGGCCGCAGATGATCGGCGTCGAACGGCTCGCGCGGGCCCTCGATCTCCCGGCGCCGCCGCGGCGGATCGAGGCGTTCGACATCTCGCATCTGCAGGGCACCGACAGCGTCGCGTCGCTGGTCGTCTTCGAGGACGGCAAGCCCAAGAAATCGGACTACCGGCTGTTCGGCATCGCCTCGCAGAGCCTTCTCGCGCCGGACGATTTCCGGAGCATGGAGGAGGCCGTCGAGCGGCGTTATCGGCGGCTGCGGGACGAGGGCGCAACACTGCCCGATCTCGTCCTCGTGGACGGCGGCCGCGGCCAGCTCCAGGCGGCGCTGACCGCCCTCGATCGCGTCGGCGTCGCGCTGCCGGCGGCCGGTCTCGCCAAGCGGGACGAGGAGATCTGGGTTCCCGGCCACCCCGAGCCGGTGCGCCTGTCCCGTAAAGATCCGGCCCTGCAGCTGCTCCAGCAACTCCGAGACGAGGCGCATCGGTTCGCGATCACGCGGCATCGCGGCCGCCGCGCCAAGCGAATGCGCGAGACGAGCCTCACGGACATCCCGGGCGTGGGGCCGACGCGCGCGCGGCGCCTCCTGTCCCGATTCGGATCGCTCTCGGGTCTGGCGTCCGCCGACCCGAAATCCATCGCAGAGGCGGTCGGGCCGCATACGGCCCGCGCGGTGCTCGACTATCTCGAGCAGGGGAGGGCGCGGTCGGCATGAAGAACGTTTTCGAGGCCGAGGGGGAGATTCGGGAGGTGGATCCGCTCGCCGCACTGGTCACGTGCTGGCGGGAGAAGACCAGCGGCGCGCTCCGATTCCAGCGGGGCGCCTCGGAGAGCGGGTTCGACCTGGAGGACGGCGAGGTCGTGGCCGTCGTTTCCTCGGATCCGAGATTCGACACGGCGGCGATCCTCGTGCGCGCGGGTAAGCTCGCCGCCGACACGGTCGACCGCCTCGCCCCGCAGGGCGGCGACCCGGCTCTGCTGGCGCTCCAGACGGGACTGCTGACGCGCCGCGAGTGGAAGTGGGGCGAGAAGATCCGCGCGATCGAGGCGCTTTCGGACGTCCTCTCGTGGAACGGCGGCCGCTATCGGCTGGACACGTCCGCCGGGCCGCACGCCGGCGAATTCCGGCTGCCGGTTCCGCGGCTTCTTCTCGAGCTCTTCCTGAGGTCGCGCGACCGCAACCTCATCGATCACCAGCTCGGCTCCCCGGACCAGACCCTCGTCCGGGGGGAGCGATTCGACCAGGAGTTCGCTTCGTTCGGGCTGACCGCCGACGCGGAGTCCGTCGTCCGTCTCATCGACGGGCGATCGACGGCGACGGAGATCTCCGAGAAAGCCCCCGCCGAGGATTTCGCCGTCCGCAAGCTCCTCGCGGCGCTCGTCACGCTCGGCCTCGTGCACCCCGTGCCGGCGGCGCCTCCGCGGCCCACCGAGCGGCCGCCCGAGCCGGAGCCCCCGGTCGCCGGCGCGGTAGATTCTGACGAGCCGGAGCCCGTCTTTCCGTCCGGAGAGACCGAGCTCGAATTCGAGCCCGTCTCCGAAGCCTCTCCCGACCAGGGGGTGGATCTGCCCGAGGCGGCGGCGTCCTTCGACGCGTCGCCCCTCGACACGAGCCGGCTGGACGAGGATCTCGCGACGATCGCACAGGCTCGGCCCGACCCGCGCGATGAGATGGTGGAGCTCCCCGGCTCGGAGACGCCCCCGTTCGACCGGTTCGCGGCGCCGGAACCGCGGCCCCAGCCCTGGGAGGAGGCGTCCCCGGCGGCTCCCGAGGAGCCGGTCGAGCCGCGCCCGGCGCCGTGGGACGCGCCGCCGCCGGAAACGCCGGGGACGGAAACGGTCGACGATGCCGCCCCGCCCGAGCGCCGCGGTGTTCCGGCGATCGCCTGGATCCTCGGCCTTCTCGTGGCCGCGGTGGCCGCGGTCGCGCTGTGGAGGGCGAGGGGATCGAGCCCCGTTGCGCCGGCGGCTTCGACGGTTGCGACGGCCGCGCCGGCCGTGACGTTCCCTCCGCCGGTCACCGCGGCCGTGCACGCGGGAACGTCGCCCGCGGCGGCGCCGACGCCGATGCTCACGGCGGCGCCCGCCGCCGGCACGGCCGCCCGGGTCGCTGCGACGCCCGCTCCGCGGAAGGCGCCGGCGAACGCGGCCCCGGCGCCGGCCGAAGCCTCGCCGGATTCTCACGACGCCTGGGCCCGCCGCGCGGACTCCGACCGGCGTCGGCTGGCGTCGGACAAGCGCACGCGGTATGCGGTCCAGCTCGAGCTCGCCTGCGAGGTCCAATCGCTCCGCGAGGCCTGGAAGCACGACCGCGGGAAGACGATGTGGCTGCTTCCCGTCGCGCACGGGGGCCGCGACTGCTTCCGGGTCCTCTGGGGCCGGTATCCCACGCTCGACGCCGCCAAGAAGGGCAAGGGCGGCATCCCGTCGTATTTCGTCACGGCGCGCAACCATCCCGCCGTCGTGGCCGTGCGATGAGTCTGCTACCCTAGTCCGAACGGCCTCGAAACCAACATGAGCAGCACGCCGCGCGCCGCGTTTCGGGGGTTTCTCGCCGAGACCCCGCTGCCGCAGGTGTTGCGCCGGATCTTCCTCGACGGGCTCAAGGGCACCCTGACGCTCGTGCGCGGCGACGAAACGCGGCACCTCTTCTTCGAGAAGGGAGAGCTGCGTACGGCGACGTCCTCCCGCGAAGGACAGCGCATCGGCGCTTTCCTGAAACGGCGCGGGTGGATTACGGACCAGGATCTGTCCTGGGCGCTCGAGACCGTCGCCAAGCAGGGACGCGCCCGGCTCGGGAAGATCCTCGTCGAAAAAGGTCTCGTGTCGCGGCAGGTTCTGGACGCCGAAATGCGCCGGCTCGTCGAGGAGATCGTGTTCTCGACCTTCGAGTGGAGCGACGGGGAGTACAAGTTCCAGTCGTCCACCGGCGTTCTGGATCCGGACGTCGCGTTGACGCTCTCGACGGCGGCCGTCATCGTCGAGGGAATTCGCCGTCTCCCGGAATCGGACCTCTTCCGCGAGCGGCTCGGGGACGGAAAGCAGGTGCCCGTGCTCTCGAGCGACCCGATGTCGCGATACCAGTACCTGCCGCTGTCTCCGCAGGAGGCCTACATCCTCTCGCGCATCGACGGACGGCTCGATCTCGACTCGCTGCTCAAGATCGGCGGCACGTCGCGCGCCGCGACGGGGAAGATCCTCTACGGGCTGCTCTCGTGCGGCATCGTCGAGTGGCGTCAGGAAGGCGCCGCGCCGCAGGCCACCTCGGGGCTCGAGGCGCTGAACGTCGAGGTCGCCGCGCACGCGGGCGAGCGCACGCCGGGGCATGCGGAGCTCGTTCGCAACACCTACCGCCGCATCGACTGGCTCTCCCACTACGAGCTGCTCGGCGTCCGGCCCGAGGCGGGGGTCGAGGAGATCAACCAGGCGTATTTCGAGCGGAGCCGTCTTTTCCATCCCGACCTGCGGCACCGCGAGGACCTCGCGCACTGCGAGCGGGAGCTCACGACGGTCTTCGAGCGGCTGAAGGTCGCGCACGAGACGCTCGCGGACGCCGACAAGCGCAATGGCTACGACGCGAGCCTCGCCGCGCCGTCGGTTCCGATGGCCCCCGCCCCCGACGTCGCCGCCGCGAACCCCCAGGCCCGCCGCCAGCTCGCCTCGCAGAACTACCGGCGCGCCAAGGCCCTCATCGATCAAAAGGACTATCACCCGGCCGTCGAAATGCTCCGCGAAGCGATCCGCTTCGTTCCCGACAACGGCGAATATCGGTTCACCCTGGCGCAGGTCGAGCTGAAGAACACGATGTGGGTCGCGCGCGGCCTCGAGAACCTCAAGGAGGCGGCGCGCCTCGAGCCCCGGCGGGCCCAGTACGTCCGGGAGGCCGCGGTGGCGCTGCACGAACGGGGGCGCAGCGCCGAGGCCGAGCCGTTCGCGCGGCGCGCGCTCGACCTCGACCCGACGCCGGACAATCAGCGGCTCCTCGACGACGTTCTCCATGCGACGGCGGGAGGCGGCGGCGGAAGCGGTGCGGGGGCCGTTCCGAGCGCGGCAGCGGCTCCGTCCGCGACGGCCGAATCGCTGCCCGCAGATCCCGCGCTCACGCCGCGTCCGGACGACCGGCCGACACTCTTCTCCCGCCTGTTCAAGCCGCGCAATTGACGGCGCTCCTCACGGGCCTGGGGCTCGCCGCCGCGGCCGGCTGGAACGCCTGGGCCGTGTTGCTCTTCTTCAACGGGATCTTCCGCCTGCTCCCCGAGCAGTTCCCGGGCCCGACCGCGGCGTTCCTCTCGAGCCGAGGCGTTCTGCAGCTCGCCCTCGTGCTCTTTCTCGCCGAGTTCGTCATCGACAAGATTCCGGTCGCGGACCGGTTCTGGGACCTCGGACAGACGGTGCTTCGGCCCCTCGTGGGGGCCGCGCTCGCGCTCGCCGCATCAACCGCCGCGGGGACGGCCGGCCTCGCGGCCACGGCGGCGGCGGGGATGGCCGCCACGCTCGGCGCGCATCTCGTCAAGTCCACGACTCGCCTGACGTCGACGGCGGCGACCCGCGGGTTCGCTCAGTTCGCCGTCTCGCTCGCCGAGGACATCGTCGCCGTCGTGCTCGCGACGCTCGCGTTCTTCGTCCCGACGTTCGCGGCCGTCCTCCTCGCCGGTCTCGTCATACTGCTCGCGACGCATCGCCACGAGGTCTGGCGCGCGGTGCGCGTGCTCTTCTTCCAGCTGAAGCATCCGCGGCGCCTTCTGCGCGAGGCGGCCCGCGGCGGGTCTTGAGGCCGCGTTGCCCTATTTCCTCGACGGCAACAATCTCGTCGGCGCGGCGCGCCGGACCTCCCGGCCGTCCGAGGAGGATCGCGCAGCGCTCGTGCGCGAAGTCTGCGATCGTCTCCGCCGGACGCGGGCGCGCGCCGTCCTCTTCTTCGACGGCCCCTCCCCGGGCGGCGCATCGGATTTGGGCACCGTGTCGCTGCGGTACTCCGGCGCCGGCTCGGCGGACGACCGCATCGTCGCGGAGATCGCGCGCTCCCGCTCTCCCGGCGAGATCACCGTCGTGACGGAAGACCGCGCCCTCGCTCGGCGAGCGCGGGACGCGGGGGCCCGGGCCGCCGCGCCGGCGGACTTCTGGCGGCGGTTCGGGACGGCCGAAGCCGCGCCCGGCAAGGCCGCCGAGGGGGAGGCGGGGTCCATGGACGTCGAGGAGTGGATGCGGTACTTCGAAGACGAGGGCAACCGGCGCTGATAGAATCGTCGCGGCTCCGAGCGGGCCAGGCGATCGCCCCGAGAAATCGGGGAGGAAAGTCCGAACTCCACACGGGCGGCATGCCGGGTAACACCCGGTCGCGGCGACGCGAAGGAAAGTGCCACAGAGAACAGACCGCCTTTCCGGCCCTTCGGGCCGGGACGGCAAGGGTGAAACGGTGCGGTAAGAGCGCACCGCCCCGGCGGCAACGTCGGGGGCACGGTAAACCCCATGCGGAGCAAGGCCAAATAGGGAGACGGAGGGCGCCCGTCCCGCACCGCTTCGGCGGACCGTCTCCGGGTCGGCTGCTCGAGCGCGCGGGCGACCGCGCGCCCAGAGGAATGTTCGCCGCCGGGCAACCGGAACGGAATTCGGCTTACCGGCCCGCTCGGGGCTCTTCACGCCCGCGTTCCGCGCAGGCGGTCCCTTCGGCACCGGCGCTGAGAGTTCAAGCCGAGTGCCTCTTCCGCACGCGTCGTGCGAGGTGTGTGATCGCAACCCCTTAAGATTCCAATTCGATGCTGAACCTCATCAAGCCGCCTCGCCTCACGCCGGGCGCGACGGTGGGCGTGGCCGCCGTCTCCGGCCCTCCCGATCCCGCGCGCCTCGAGAGCGGTCTCGCACACCTGCGGGAGGCGGGCTTCCAGGTGCGGGAGGCCGAGAATCTGCGCGCAACGGAGGGATTCTTCGCGGGCGCGGACCGCGATCGAGCGGCCGGATATCGCGCGCTCCTGACGGACCCGGACGTCCGCGCGATCCTGTTCGCGCGCGGCGGCTACGGGGCGTCGCGGGCGCTCCCGTATCTCGACAAGAAAGAGATCGCCGCCAATCCCAAGCCTCATCTCGGCGGGTCGGATCTCACCGCGCTCTTCGCGCTGTTCGCGAAGATTCCGGCGGTGGCCTTCTACGGTCCGATGGTCGCCGTCGAGATGGCCGATCGGGACGCCCTCGACTGGACGCGGGTCCTCGGGGGCGAAATCGCGCCGGGCCACGACTTTTCCCCGCGCGACGTTCTGTCGCCCGGCCGCGGCGCGGGGCCCCTCGTCGGCGGATGCCTGTCGCTCGTGGCGTCGCTCTGCGGAACGCCGGAGGCGATCTCGGGCGCGGGCAACCTCTTGTTCTGGGAGGACATCGGCGAGGAAAACTACCGGCTGGACCGCATGTTGACCCAATTGGAGCGGTCGGGTACATTCGACCGAATTCAAGGCATGATCATCGGCTCGGTGGTGTCGCGCGATCGAACGGAGCCCGCCGACGACACGCGGGAGTATCTGCGCGCCCGCTTCCGAGGCGCCGCGTTTCCCGTGGCGTGGGGCCTTCCCGCAGGCCATCGCCGCGGACCGCGAACCTTGCCGCTCCACGCTCCCGCCGTCCTCGACCTCGAGGCCTCTCCACCGCGCTTGACGTTCGCCGAGCCGGCGGTGATCTGAGCCATGAAGGCCGTCTTCAAGTCCGGCTCGGGCGGAAAGAATCCCTTCGAGCGGTTCCTCGTATCGCACCCGATGGGCGACATCATCTTTTCCGAGGGCGAGATCGGGAACGAGATGTTCATCATCCAGTCGGGCACGGTCGAGCTCCTGAAAACGATCGGCAAGGAGACCCGCGTCCTCGCGACGCTCGAGAAGGGCGACTTCTTCGGCGAAATGAGCGTGCTCGAGGACATGCCCCGAACTGCTTCCGCCCGCGCCAAGTCCGACGTGGAGCTCGTGCGCATCAACGGCGCCACGTTCGACTCCATGCTGAAGGGGAACACCGAGATCGCCGTGCGGATGATGCGCAAGCTCTCGCGCCGCCTGCGGGACGTGACGGCGATGCTCGAGGACTCGCTCGGCCACGCGGTGCAGGAGCCGGCGGAAGAGGAGAAGCCCGCGCCCCGGCGCCCCGCTCCCGCCGCGCGCGAACGGGACCAATGCCGGCTCGTCTCCGCCGAGCAGGAGATGGAATTCTTCCTGAACCGCGAGGGCGACACGCTCGTCGGGCGGAGCGACCCCGTCACCGGGATCACTCCCGACATCGACCTGACCCCACTGGATCCCCAGCGTTCCACGTCGCGCCGCCACGCCAAGCTGTACCAGATGGGCGGCCACTTCTACGTCATGGAAGAGATCGGCGTCATGAACGGCACCTTCGTCAATGACCACCGGGTCGCCACGGGCACGCCCGTGCCGCTCCAGGCCGGCGACACGGTGAAATTCGGCCTCGTCACGTTGACGTTCCAGGCCCCCGCGGCGTGACGGCGGGGGCGCGGGCGAGCGCCCCGTCGGATGCCGTCGGATCTCCTTCGCCTCCGGGAAGTCTCCGTCTCTCGGACCCGGTCTCCCGCATTCCGGGCGTCGGTTCGGCGCGGGCGGCGCGCCTCGCGGAGGCCGGCCTCACGACGGTGGCCCACGTGCTGCGCCACCTTCCGTTCCGCTACGAGGACCGCCGCCGCTTCGGCCGCGTCGCCGAGCTCGTCGCCGGCGAGCCCGCGACGCTCTTCGTGCGGCTGGCCGGCGCGCGCGGCCACCGCATGCGCCGCGGCGGCCTGCGGATCGAGGCGCTCGCGGACGACGGCAGCGAGGCGATCCGCGTCGTCTGGCACAACCGGTATCCGAGCTTTCTGCAGGCCGCTCAGTCGGGCCGCTCGGCCGTCCTTTACGGTGCGCCGGCCGTCACCGCGCGGGGCGAGCTCCGTCTCGAGAACCCCGAGACGGAGTTCTTCGTGCCCGAGGAGGAAGCCGACCCGCTGCACTCCGGCCGAATCGTCGGCGTGGCGCGCCGCGTCGCGGACCTCTCGCCGCGCGCATGGAGGACACTGGTCCGGCGGACCCTCGACGCGCTCTCTCCGGACTTCGAGGCGGCGAGCGGCCCGGCCGCGGACTTCGCGGCGGCGCTCGAGGCCGCCCAGTTTCCCCAGGAAATGGCGGAGGCCTGGAGTGCGCGCGCCCGGCTGGCTCGCGAAGAGCTCGTCGTTCTCGCGGCGCGGATCGAGGACAAGCGGGCGCGCCTGCTCGCGCGCCGGGGCGTCGCCCTCTCGGCGGACGACGCGCTGCGCCGGCAGGCGGCGGAAGCGCTGCCGTTTCCCCTCACGGGCGCGCAGCGCCGGGCCGTCGCCGAGATCTCCGCCGACATGCGATCGGGGCGCGCCATGGCGCGGCTCCTCCAGGGCGACGTCGGTAGCGGCAAGACGATCGTCGCGGGACTCGCGCTCCTGCTCGCGGCGCGCAATCGCGTCCAGGGCGCGCTCATGGCGCCGACGGAGATCCTCGCCGAGCAGCACATGACGAGCCTCGCCGCCTGGCTCGGGCGCGCCGGGGTGCGCGTCGCGCTCCTCACGGGGCGCGTCCGGGGAAAGCAGAGGCAGGCGGTGCTGGCGGGCCTGGAGCGGGGCGCGATCGACGTCGTCGTCGGCACCCACGCGCTCGTCGAATCGCCCGTGCGTTTCCGGCGGCTCGCGCTCGTCGTCGTGGACGAGCAGCACCGCTTCGGTGTCGCCCACCGCGCGCGTCTCTTCCGAAAGGGGGAGAGCCCTCACGTTCTGGTCATGACCGCGACGCCGATCCCGCGGTCGCTCGCCTGGGCGATTTACGGCGAGCTCGACGTGTCGGTCCTCGATGAGAAGCCGCCCGGTCGGGCGCCCGTCACGACGCGCGTCCGCGGCCCGGAGGCCCGGAAGAGGGTCTACGCGTTCGCTGCCGAGCGTGTCCGGGCCGGGGAACGTGCCTACGTCGTCGTTCCGGCGATCGAGGAGGGGGAGCGCGAAGTGGCGGCGACGCGGGAGACCGCCGCGCGCGTGGCCGAAGCGGCCCCGGGCGTGGCCGTCGGCACGCTGCACGGGCGGATGCCTCCGGACGAGCGCTCCGCGGTCATGGCGGACTTCGCCGCGGGCCGCTTGGGAATTCTCGTCGCCACGACCGTCGTCGAGGTCGGCGTGGACGTTCCCGAGGCCACCGTCATGATCGTCGAGAACGCGGAGACGTTCGGGCTCGCGCAGCTTCACCAGCTCCGCGGACGCGTCGGGCGGTCGGCCCGGCCCTCCTGGTGCGTGCTGGTGGCGGGCGAGCGCGCGACCGATACCGCCAGAGAGCGTCT
>DATBFU010000118.1:0-21835 GCA_036558325.1 Thermoanaerobaculia bacterium
CCCGTACGGGATGCCGCCGGAGGTCTGCGGCGAGGCCGCGACGATCGTCTTCTGCGATCCGACGATCACGGTGTCCGTGAAGGGAGTCGCCGAAATCCGCGTCCCCGAGACGAGCACGAGGCCGGTCGGGCTCGACTGGTAGGTCAAGGTCGTCGTCTGCGGATAGATGAGGGCACTCTGCGAGCTGGTCAGCTGCGCCGAGTCGGTGGCCGTGAGCTGCAGCTCGAGCCAGGATGGGTACTCGTGGTCGGGGGCTGCGAAGGAGCCGCTCGCGACTCCAGGGATCGTCTGGATGGGGTGGACATGGCACGTGGAAGGGCAGTGGTGTAGCAAGACGTTCCACGTCAGCGCGCTGGCCGGAAGATCGCCTTCCTGCGGGTCGGTTGCGTGTCCGGAGAAGCTGATCGTGTCGCCGACTCTCCAGGTCAGCGAAGGCGACGGGGTGTCGATGAACGCCGTCGGTAGTGAATTGCCTGCCGAGATCGTCACGGGATCGCTCACGTTCGAAATGCCGTGGTTGTCGGTCACGCGCAGCCGCACTCGGTAGCTTCCGGCCGTCGTGTACGTGAAGGTTGGCTTGACCGCTGTGGAGTCGTTGAAGTTGCCGTCGCCGTCGAGATCCCACGCGTAGGAGAGGGTGTCGGTAGGGCGGGCCTTCAGCGAGCCCGATCCGTCGAAATGCACCGTGAGCGGGGTGCCGCCCGAGGTCGGCGATGCCGTGGCCACCGCGGTCGGCGCGAAATACTGCACGCGGCGGACCGTTCCGCCCCCGAGGTCGACGTAAAAGAGATCGCCGCTGTTCGGCTCGATCTCCAGGTCAACCGGCGTGGCCGCGCCGGTCACGAAGTTGAGGATCTGCGAAGGATCGGGCTGTCCGGTCGCGTCCGCGAACATTACCCAGATGCAACGCCGCGAGTAGTCCCCGAAGAAGAGAGCGCCACCGTAGCTCGCGGGGTATCCGCCACCCCCGTAGAAGGCGAGGCCGGTGACTGAAGAGCTCCCGGTCGGGCAGGCTTCGCCGGGGATGACTTTGTTGCTGTGCGAGTAGGAGAAATAGGGTGACACTGTGGAGCCGGGCTCCGCGTAAAGGTTGTTGCAGATCGCGAGGTTGGCGCCCGCATAGGCCGGCTCCGGATCGCCGCCCTCATAGCATGGCCATCCGAAGTTCTGGTGACCGCTCTGCGGATCGGCGATCCGGTTGATCTCCTCCCATTTGGTCCAACCCACATCCCCGATCCAGACCGAGCCGGTGTCCGGCTGGATCGTGAAGCGGAAGGGGTTGCGCAGACCGTAGGCAACGATACGCTGCGCGATCTCGACGCCCGATCCCGCGAGCGGATCGTTCGAGAGCACGTCGCTCGAGTCCAGTCGGATGACGGCGCCGCTCGGAAGGGCCGGCCCTCCTTCCGCGCGAAGGAGGCTCTGACTTCGGAGGGCACCGCCCTCGGCCGTCGGGGGCGCTTGCGTTCCCCCCTTTCCGGAAGGGGGATCCCCGAGAGGGTTCCTGGGACTTCCGTACTGTCCGTAGTCCACGTTGTTGAAGCTCGCGCCCTCGCCGCCGCTCACGTAGAGCGCGCCGTCGGGCCCGAAGAGCAGGTCGCCGATCGAGTGACTCGGGAACTGCTGTCCCCAGGACTCGAGGAGCACCTTCTCCGTCCCCGTCATCTGGTTGCCGTTGGCGGTCAGGCGCGACAGCCGGGCGCTGATGGTGCAGCCGTTGGTCGTAGCGCCGGGCGGGCTCGGGCAGTTGTCGCCCCATGCCGGCGGCCCCGTTCCTGAGACCGGGTCGAAGTCGTAGCTATAGAGGACATAGACGTACGGCGTCGTTGGAAAGTCGGGATGGAGCTCCAGGCCGAGTAACCCCCGGTCCCAGTAGTCGTCCACTTCCGAGCTCAGGTCGGCGAAGATCGTCGGGGTCGTCGAGAGGAGCGTCGGAAAGACCTTGATGACGCCGCTCTTTTCCGCGACAAACACCCGTCCGTCTCGGGCGAATCGGACGGCCGTCGGATGGGTAAGCCCCGTGAAGACGGTAACGTCCTGGAACCCGGTGGGCAGAGTCGCAGCGCCTTCCATGGTCGCCCCGAGCGAGGCGATCAAGAAAGCCGCCGCGAGAGTTGTGGCGCGCCGCTTCATCTCAAGCCTAATGTTCCGGGCCGAAACCCCACACCAAAGCACCGCCGATGCCAACGCCCGCGGGTGCCGAAATTTGTCCAAATCTTGAAAGATTCCCGGGGCGAACGTCGGGATTCTACCCCGGACTCTCCAACCGGGAAAGCGTCTCCTCGAGCTCCTGACGAGACGACAACACGCTTTGTTTCAAGTCGTTTCGCTCGCGGATGGCGATGGCCTCGCGCAGGTCGGCGGCGCTCTCGGCCAGGTGAACCGCCGCGCGTCCGCCGTCGAGCTCGGCGAGCCTCCTCCGGGCCCGGCCGCGATTGTGGAGCGTCACGGCCCGGGCGATCTCCCGCTCGGAAGTCCTCCATTCGAGGGCCGCGGCGAAGACGGCCATCGCCTCTTCCAGCTCGACCGCGGTCTCGCCCAGGTTCGCGATCGCCGTCGCGAGATTGTGCAGCGCGCGGGCGCGCCAACCGTCATCCGCGTGCGAGGCGAAGTGCTCGAGGGCAACGACGAAGGCCGCGCGCGCGCGGGAGAGGTCGGCCGCCGGCCCCGGGCTCCCGAAGTAGACCGCCACCCCGTGAAAGAACCGGGCGCGAGCTTCCGGCGAAGCGAACGAGAGCTCCGGGAGGAGCTCCCAGAGGTCGGCCGCGAGGGCGCGCGAGACCGCCGGGTCGCCGCCGGCGCGCAGCTCTTCCTGCGCTCGGAACCAGTCGCGGAGAGCGCCGGAGGGATCCCGCCGAAACGCCGTCCGAAAGTGTTCGAGCAGCCGCGTGGGCTCGCTCACGGCGCGGCGCCTCAGCCGCGCGCGGGCGCCGACGGGGTGGGCGTGTTCTCCTCGTAGTACGCGCCGGGCTTGTGCGTGGGCGTCGGGGGGCCCAGCGTCGGCTCCGACGTCGGTCGCATCGGTCGGCGTGTCGCGGTCGGCGGCGGAGGCGGCGTAGGCCGCTCAGGGGTCGGAGTCTCGCTCGGTATCGGCGTTGCGGTGGGAGTCGGCGTGTCGCTCGGAGTCGGCGTGATCGTCGCCGTCGCCGACCGCGTCCACGTGGGCGCCTTGGCCGTCAGGGACATTTCCTTGCGCGAGAGTGTGGGCGACGGAGCGACGCGCTCGCCGTAGATGATCGCGATCTTGCGGGTCGGCGTCCGAGACGGACCGATCGGAGCCGCGGCGGCGGTCGGAGGAATCGCCGTGGGCACTGCGGTCGGAGCGCCCGGGGCGGCGACGACGGGGATGAGCGTCGGCGGAATCGCGGTCGGCGGAACGCGGGTCGGCGGCGGGGCCGTGGGAGGCGCGGCGGCGGGAGCGGCGGCCGAAGTCGGCGGCACGCGGGTCGGCGGCGCCATCGTCGGCGGAGGAGGAGCGATCGTCGGCGCCGGGAGCGTGGGCGACGGAGCGGCAATCGCCGCGGCGGGGCGCATCGTGGGAGCCGGAGTCGCCGTGGACACCGGCGCCACCGCCGGCGGTGCCGCCGGAGGCGGCGTCGGAGCCGCTGTCGGGCGAGCGGGCGGAGGCGTGGCCGCGGGAAGCGGCGTCGGGGCGGTCGTCGGTGCGGCCGGAGCGGGCGCCGGCGCTTCTTTCGGGGTGGCGGTGGGTTTCGGCGTGCGCTTCTTCTTCGGCGTCGGCGTCGGAGGCGCGGGAGTGGCGGGCCCGCCCGGAGTCGGGGTGGCGAGCCGCGCGACGATGACCTGCGTGGGATGACAGCCGACGAACCCGAGAAAGAGGAGAAAAAGGGCGGCGACCGACGTCCTCTTCATGATGGGCGCGCCGAGCATATCGCGGGTGCGTCGAGCGCCCGCAACCGCCGCCGCGGGCTTATTCGCGGAAGTAGCCGTGCAGATTGCGCAGTGCCTGGCGATCGAGCTTGCGCCGGCGGAGGGACTCGCGAAGGAGAGACAGGGCCGCGAAACCCTCGGGGACCATCTTCTCTTCGTCGATGATCGGCAGCGCGGCGCGGACCTCCCACTCGGCCTGCGCCTCCTGACCGGTCTGGAGGAGCGCGTCGGCGATGACGAGGTGAATGGCCGCCGCGTCCCCTCGCAGGCCGACCTCCTCGGCTTCGCGCACCGCCTCCCGGTAGGCGTCGATCGCCTGCGGTGTCTTGCCCTGCTCGCGCAAGATGTCCGCGGCGCACCACCGGAGCTTGACGAGACCGACCCGGCTGTCGGCTTCCTGGAGGAGGCCGAGGGCTTCCTGTGCGAAATGCAGAGCGCGGTCGGGCTCTCCGAGAAGGCGGTGAAGCTGCGCGAGATTGTTCGCCGCGGGAGCCAGCAGACGCCGGTCGCTCGTTCGGCGGGACTCCTCGTAGACCTGGCCGAAGACCCGGGCGGCGACCGGCAGATTCCCGATCTCGCGGGATGCGATGCCCTGCAGGAATCGACACTTGAGCGCCTCTTCGGGGAGCCCCAGTCGGAGGGAGTTCTCCGACCAGACCGGCGCGAGCTCGAGCACGTCTTCGAATCGCCGTTCCTCGATCGCGAGCGCGAGGCGCTGATAGGCCAGCCGCACGAAGTGGACGCTCGCGTTGGCTACGCGGACGAAGTTGGACTCGGCGCGGTCGAACCAGCGGCGGGCGTCTTCCCGCCGGAAGAGGATGCGGCTGGCGCCGCCCGCCAGCAGCGCGAGCTCGCCCAGGTAGTACTCCCGCTCGTCGAACTCGCCGATCTTGCGCGCGGGCGTCTCGAGGAACCGATAGAAGAAGTCGGCTTCCTCGGCCACGGAGGCCGGGGCGTTCTCGATGCGGCGCGTGAGCGCCTCGCAGACGGCGAGCAGGACCTCCGCGTGCTCGAGCCGGAGCTCGGCGACGCGCGCGGGCCGCTCCGCGACGGGGATCCGGAGCGCCCGCTCGGCGGCCTCGCGGCCTTCCTGCGGAGAGAGGCTCTCCGGCGCGGCCGGGAAGCGGAGAACCTCGCCTCTCATTTTTCGCCCTCCGGAGGCTCGGAGCGTTTCGGTTTCTCGAGACCGTTCTCGATCTCGATCGCGATGACCTCGGGACCGAGCGAGAGCGACCGCTTCAGCCGCTCGTCGGCCGCGAGGATGTCTTCGAGGTTCCCGAGAGAATAGACGTGCCCGGCGCGGCAGGCCATGAGCAGCAGCTCCGAGCGAAGGCTCTCGGGTGTGCGCGTGCTGCCGGGGCGGCGGCAGAAGCGCTCGAACCACTCGTAGAGCTTCTGCTCGACCTGCGTCGCTTCCTTCGGCGGAAGGCGGTAGTTGGAGACGAGCGCCCGATCGATCAGCGGGAGGATTCTCCCGAAGACCGTTGCGGCTTCCTTGTTTCCGGAGAAGGTCGATGACATCGGTGAGCTCAACCGCTCCCCGGAGTACGGGATCGACGAGGTCGTCGGGCGAGCCCGACGGCTGGAAGTCTGCGCAAGAGCCGTTCGCTAGAAAGGAATGTGACTCTGGACCTTGATCGTGAACGGCTTTTCCGCGGGCTTCGGAGCCGGCTTCTGTTCAATGTGACCTTCCCGGACCGGCGCGGTCTGCGTGGAATTGGAACCCATGACTGGAATCTCCTTTCGCCGAGAGAAACGAATCCCCACTTACCCCGGGGCAAGGAAAAAATCGGACAACCCTTCGAACTGAGGCTATCGAGATCATACGCCCGCCGGACGCAAGTCAAGCGTCTTTTGACAGGCAGGCGCCGATTTTGGGCGGTGGCATGTCAAGAGACTGGCCCCCAAGGACTTATGTGCCGCTTCTCCACGGCGACGGCCTCGCTCGCTCGAGATTCGAAGCGCTTCCTCTCCTGGCCGTCCCGGAGCGGGGGTCTCGTGGCAGGCGAGCGCTCTTCCCGGCCGCGCGGCTTCGTTCTGGATCTTCGCTCGGGATCTTCGGCCTCTATTGTTGGGCCGGCCGGGGTCAGAGCGCGCGCGTGTACTCCGGGGCGTCCCGCTTCCAGACGACGACGCCGCAGAAGCGCTCTCCCTCGGGGCAGACCGGCCGCACCTGGGCGTGGTGCCGCAGCGTGCACGGCGGCAGGAGCCAGGGCCCGATGCGGGGATTCACCTCGCGGATCTGCAGCGTCTCGTCGAGCGACGCGCGCCAGATCTCCTCCTGGGCGTTGTAGCAGAGCCGCATCGCGAACTTGTGGTGGAGGTTCAGCAGGTCCGCCGATTCGGTGAACCGCAGCGCGACCGCGTTCGGCAGGAGGTACGCCGCGTGCGCGTCGGGCACGCCGCGATCGCGCAGCTCGCCGATCGCCTCCCAGGTGTCCTCCATCGTCCGACGGTAGAGCGCATCGGCCTCGGGAACTTCCGCCACGAGCATCGGGACGACGTAGTCCGGCTCCGCCGAGAGGTACGCGGGGAGCGCGGGCCGCGAGCCCGGCGTCATGCGGTGCCGCTGGTCCTGGCTGTCGGCCGTGTGCGAGAGCTTCTTGCGGAACGTGTACGCCGGATGGAAGAGCGCGCGCGAGAGTTTCCCGTGCGTCGTCAGCGTGAGCGTCTCGCCGAGGATGCGGTTGCGTGAAGGATCGAGGACGAGCCGGATGGCTTCGTCGTCCGAGAGGGCGGCGCGCGGAAGTCCCAGGATCTCGCGCACGGACGCCGCGAGAATCTCCTCGTTGTTCGCTTTCCAGTCCACGAGACGCGAGACCCGGCCGCCGAGCTCGTCGTCGAACTCCCGGCGGAACGCGGCGTCCGCGGCCGGCGTCGTCGCGAGCGTTCGGAAGAACGCGTGCTCCGGCGTCTCCTCGAGCGGGATGGGATCCTGGAGCACCGCCGCGTACAACGGATCGTGGCGGAGCACGGCGTCCACCATCTGCCCGACGACCTCGCGCTGCTCGGCCGGCGCGTCGAAAGACTCGCAGAGTCGCCAGTAGCGGAAGAGCGTGACGCCGGACACCGTGTGATACAGGTACGCGAACGTCGCGATCGGCAGCACGTACCGCGCAATCTCCTGCGCGCGCTTCTGCACCGCGCCGGCGTAGCGCTCCCGGCCGTCCCCGCGCGTCCGGCCCGGAAAGAGGCCGAAATAGCGATCGCCCGCGAGCGGCGTCAGGAGCTCGGTGAGCCGCCGGTACGTCTCCTGCTGGCGTCGCGCGGCGCGCTCGAAGATCTCGCGCTCGGAAGCTCCCATCGGCGGCACGGCGAAGTTGCCGGGCTTGACCTCCACGTAGCGCTGGGAGACCTGCTCGGAGTTGTAGAACGGATGGCTGTGGAGGAACGTCCAGAGGAACTGCCGCGAGACGTTCTCCAGGGCGAACTGGAAGTGCGCGTGCTGGAACGTCGTGTGGTGGCCGGCCTCGTAGATCGAGCGGGCGAGCGCGTCGCGCCGGTCGGGCCGCGCGGACGCCTGGTCCTCCGTGACGATTCCGCGCGACGAATAGCAGGTGCGTGCCGTCGCGACGACGTTCTCGAAGGGACGTTCGAAGGCGTGCACGAGGCGCACGCGCGGGGCCGGCGACGAGAAATCGAAGACGCGCTCGGTTCGCGGCAGGGAGGACATCGACTTCGCGGCATTATCTCCCGACTCGCGGCGCGGAGCCCGCGCGAGCAGGCTGCTCGGCGCCGGTGTGGGATGGCATTACGAGCGCCGCCGCATTGCGAGGGTTGCCGACGTTCTCGAAATCCGGCGAGCGAGAGGGCAGCGGCCTCGTCCAGGTTTTCCGAATCCGGGCCGAAAGCCTAGCCCCAGCGCGGCGGATCGTCGGGGTTGATGCCGAGAAGCGTCTTCGCGACGAGCTCGTGCGTCAGCGCGGAGTTCGCCGGATGGAAGCGTCCGGCCCGCGCGTCGCGAAAAAGACGCTCAAGCTCGCTCTTCTTGAACATCCCGAAGCCTCCCGAGAGATCGAGCGCGGTGTCGACGACCTTCCAGACGCCTTCCACCGCCTTGTACTTGGCCGTCACGATCTTCGCCGGCCAGGCGCCGCCGTGCGGAACGCCGTTCGACCAGTCCGACGCCGTTCGGTCGATCAGCGGCTCGATCGCGTCGAGCTCCATGGACATGTCGGCCACGCCCCACTGCATCGCCGGATGGTGCGCCATCGACGTCGAGACGGCGAGCGACTGACGCTTCGGCAGCGACTCGAGCGTCAGGTCGAGGGCGCGCCGCCCGAGCGCGTAATAGATGTTGGCGAATCCGAGGAGCGCCCACGCGAAGATCGACAGGACGAAGACATCCACGCCGGCCGCGCCCGGGGCGACGATCCTCGCGATGAGGGCGTCCGGAATGAAGGCGCCCTCGAGGATGGTGTCGTCGCTCTGGGTCGCCCGCATGCCGAGCACGTCCCACGTCGGCTCGATCCGATAGCCTTTCGTGTCGCGGGTCAGGAACCCGTGCACGATCTTCGGCGCCTTCGGGTCGCTCGCGTCCATTCCGTGGAGGCCGAGGTGCGTCCAGACGGGAGACAGGCTCCCGAAAGATTTCCGTCCCGTGAACCGATAGCCGCCGGCGACCTTCTCGGCCTTGGTCGTGGAGAGGAGCACCGGCAGATCGTGTCCCGCTTCGGCGTGTCCCGCGGCGAAGACCTCGCCCCGGCCCGCGGCCTTCAGGATCCAGTCGCAGGAGGAGTCGCCGGAGGCATGAACCTCGCGGGCGACGCCGCACCAGTAGGTGTGCATGTTGACGGCGAGGGCGGTGGCCGGCGCCCAGTAGGCGAGGCGGCGCGTTTCGAGGCAGCACTCCGCGAGCGTCATGCCGCGGCCGCCGAGCTCGCGCGGCACCGCCATCTTCAGATAGTCGGTCTTGCGCAGGTCCTCGAAATCTTCGGCGAAGAACCGATTCTCGCGGTCGTAGGCGGGAGCTCGCCCGTGGAATCGACGGAGAAGCTCGTCGGACAGGATCGGGGCGGCGTTCGCCATGGCCATCCCTCCTTCGGAGACTCGCGAGTCTAGCAGTCCGTCGAAAGACGGATGGGCGGGGTTTCCGGCGATCGGCTGCCGGTCGTCTTCGACCGCCGCAGCCAAAAGTCCCGTTTGAAACGTCCGGCCTCGCCGGTCCATAGTTCTCGATGTGAAGCGCCCCGTCTACATGGACTATCACGCGACGACGCCCGTCGATCCGCGCGTCTTCGAGGCGATGCGGCCTTACTTCACGGACGTTTTCGGCAACGCGGCCTCCCGAACCCACGTGTTCGGCTGGGAGGCCGAGGCCGCGGTGGACGAAGCCCGCCACCAGGTGGCCGCCGGGCTCGGAGCGGAGGACAAGGAGATCGTCTTCACGAGCGGCGCGACCGAGTCCGACAACCTGGCCGTGCTCGGCGTCGCGCGTCTGCTCGGCGAGAAGGGAAAGCACATCGTCACGGGGCAGACCGAGCATCGCGCCGTCCTCGACGCGTGCCGCGCCCTGGAGCGCGAGGGTTTCGAGGTGACGCGCCTCGCCCCCGACCGGACCGGCGCCGTCGTTCCCGAGCAGGTGCGCGCCGCCCTGACCGACCGGACGATCCTCGTGACGCTCATGCTCGCGAACAACGAGATCGGCACGATCAGCCCCATTCCCGAGATCGGCGCCGTCTGCCGCGAGCGCGGGATCCTCTTCCACACGGACGCGGTGCAAGGCTTCACCAAGATCCCGTTCGACGTCGAGAGCGCGTCGGTCGATCTGGCCTCCGTCACGGCGCACAAGCTCTACGGTCCGAAGGGGACGGGCGCGCTCTACGTCCGCAGCCGCAACCCGCGCGTGCGCCTCGCGCCGATCCTGCACGGCGGCGGCCACGAGCGGGGGCTGCGCTCGGGCACGCTGAACGTTCCGGGGATCGTGGGTTTCGGAAGGGCCGTGGAGATCGCGATGGAGGAGCGGGAGAACGAGTCGCGGCGCCTCCGGCTGTTGCGCCGGCGCCTGGACCTCGCGATCCACGAGAAGGTCGAGGACGCGTCGCTGAACGGCGCGCCGCTTCCCGAAATCGATGCCGGGGGCCGTCTCGCGCCGGGAGAGCGCGAACGGCGTCTGCCCGGGAATCTCAACCTGTCCTTCGCCGGCGTCGACGGCGAGGCGCTGATCGCGGACCTGAAGGACCTCGCGGTTTCTTCCGGCTCCGCCTGCACGTCGGCTTCGATCGAGCCTTCCCACGTCCTCAAGGCCATCGGCGTTCCCGACGCGCTCGCGCACGCCTCGATCCGATTTGGCCTCGGGCGGTTCACGACCGGGGAAGAGGTGGACTTCGCCGCCTCCGCCGTGGACGCCGCTGTGCGCCGCCAGCGCGAGACGGCTTCGCACCGCGGCTGATCGGAACTCTGACTTGATCCTCTTCGCGCTTCTGTTTCGTGTGTCCGCGATGGCGGCGTCCGCCGCGCCCCCGACCTCCGCGATTCCCGCCGGGTCGTTCGTCGAGCGCGCGGTCGCCGTCCCCATGCGCGACGGCGTTCGGCTCTCGGCCGACGTCTATCTCCCGTCGCGGTCGGGCCGCTTTCCGACGCTCATCGAGCGCACGCCCTACGACCGGAAGCGGCTCGAGGACCGCGAGATCCTCCGGGAGGCGCTGCGGCGCGGCTATGCCGTCGTGCTCCAGGACGTGCGCGGACGCTACGACTCCGGAGGCGAGTTCGTTCCGTACGTCCACGAGGGCAAGGACGGATACGACACGATCGAGTGGGCGGCCGCGCGGCCCTGGTCCGACGGTCGCGTGGGCACGTTCGGGCTCTCGTACCCCGGCGCGGTGCAATGGCTCGCGGCGGTCGAGTCGCCGCCGCACCTGAAGGCGATGGCGCCCGAAATGACATTCTCCTCGCCGCGTAACTTCTTCTACGCGGGCGGCGCCTGGGACCTCTCCTGGATCGCCTGGATCTGGAACAACATCGCGCCCGACGCGCGGGCGCGCCGCGGGCTGGAGGGCCCGCGGACGGGACGGGAGGCCCGCGCCGCCTGGAAGGGTCTCGAAAAGGACCTGCCCTTCCGCACGCCGCTCTCGGCCGCGACCGAGCTGCGCGGCGTCGCCCCGTACTACTTCGACTGGCTGGCGCATCGCCCGACCGACCCGTACTGGGACTGGGCGGAGCTGCGGAATCGCTACGCGCGCGTCGGGGCGGCGGTGCTGAACGTGTCCGGCTGGCACGACGAGGCGTACGGTCCCGAGGGCGCGATCACGAATTTCCTCGGCCTCCTCGCGGCGCGGTCAAGAGAGAAGGACCCGCGCACCGAGCTCGTCCTCGGCCCCTGGGAGCACGGCGGCCTCGACTCGGACCGCTCGGGCGACCGTGTGTTCGGCCCGGGGGCGCGCATGGACGAGACGGCGCTCGTCCTCGACTTTCTCGACCGCTACGTCCGCGAGAAGCCGGCGGGACAGGCGCCGGCGCGCGTGCGCGCCTTCGTCATGGGAGAGAACCGATGGATCTCCTCCGCGGCGTGGCCGCTGCCGGGGACGTCGGCGCTCTCCTTCTATCTCGCCGGAGGCGGCAGGCTTCTCCGGGAGTCGCCGGCCGCGGCGGCGGCGGCGGCCTCTTCGGCCTCGAGCACTTTCGTCTCGGATCCCGCGCACCCCGTCGTCGATCCGCACGGCGCCGCGTCCGGGGCCCATGACGAGCGCGCGCTCGCGGGACGCCCGGACACGCTCGTGTTCGAGACGGAGCCCCTGGCGCGGGGGCTCCGCGTGCTCGGCGCGATCGAGACCGAGATCCATCTCTCGGCGGACGCGCCGGACGCCGACCTCTGGGTCAAGCTGGAGGACGTCGCCCCGGACGGCACGGCATGGAACCTGTCGAGCCCGGGAACCGACGTGCTGCGGGCGAGCGAGCGCGAGACCGGGGGCGAGCCGCGGCCCCTCGAGCCCGGCCGTCCGGTCGTCATGCGGCTCCCGAACCTGCGCACGGGAAACTATTTCGCGCCGGGCCATCGCATTCGGGTCGTCCTCTGCGGGAGCTTTCTCCCGCACTTCTCCCGCAATCTGCAGACGGGCGAATCCGAGGCGTCCTCCGCCGCGTCGCGCAAAGCCGTGCTCCGCATCCATCACGACCCGACTCATCCCTCGCGGGTCCTGCTGCCCGTCCTCGAGGACGCCGCGGCGGCGGCAGGCGCCGGGAGCTCCGGAGGAGTGAGCCGAAACTGACGCCGCTCGCCGACGCCGTCCGGGCGCTGCCCGCGTTCGAGGACCTGCGCGAGCGGGTGCGACAGGGAGAGGCCCGCGCGATCGCCGGCGCCGTCGGGGCGCTGCCCGGACTCCTGCTCGCGACCCTCGCCTCGGACCTCCGGAAGCGGCTCGCGGTCGTGGTCGCCGACGAGAAGCAGGCCGAGCGTCTCGCCGAGGATCTCGCGGCCGGGGGCGCCGGCGCCGTGCTCCGCGCGCCCGCGCCGCAGCTGACGCCTTTCCAGCGGATTCCTCCGTCGCTCAAAGCGCGCCGCGACGAATTTCGTCTTCTCGCGGCGCTCGCCGAGCCGGCGGCGGCGCTCGCCGCGATCCTGCCGGCGACGGCGCTCTTCACGCGCTTGCCGTCGCCGGCCGATTTCGCGCGGCTCACCATCGCGCTCTCCGAAGGTTCGGAGGACGTTTCTCTCGCGCGGCTGACCGCGCGCCTGACGGAGCTCGGCTACCGTCGCGGCGACCTGGTCGTCGAGACCGGCGACCTCGCGGTGCGCGGAGGGCTCCTGGACGTCTTTCCGCCCGACCGGGAGCTGCCGCTCCGCGTCGAGCTCGACGGCGACCGGATCGCGTCGATTCGCGTCTTCGATCCCGACACGCAGCGCTCGAGCGAGCGTCTGAAGACGGCGCGGATCCCCGCGTTCTCCGCCGCGCGGGAGTCGCGGGAGGAGCGTGCGATGCTCGAGGACCGCCTCGGCCGGCCGCCCTCGGAGGCCGAGCGGATCGTCTTCGCTCCGGCGGCGGCTCCGATGCCGGCCTCCTGGATGACGCATGCCGGCGCCGCGCTCTTCGCGGTGCTCGAGCCGGCCGCCGTCGGGGAGGCGATCGCCGCGTACGAGGAGCGCGTCGAGTCCGACCGCGATCGGGACCGCGACGTCTTTGCCCCCGAGGAGCTCCTCCACCCCGCGGCGCGGGTGCGCGAGGCGGTCGCGTCGATCGGCCTCCGCTTCGACCGCCTGGGAGTCTCCGAGACGGATGCCTCGCGCCTCGCGGCCGAGGAGATCCCCGGCCACGCGGGACGCACGCGGGAGGCCGCGGCCGAAATCGCGCGCGCGCTCGCGGCGGGCGAGGGCGTCGTCGTCGCTGCGCGGGCCGCGGGCGGAGTGGAGAAAGTGCGGCGGTTCGCGCGGGAGTACGAGATCCCGGTCGGCGGCGAGCCCGCCGGCCGCGAGGAGCCGGGCGCCCTGCGTGTCGCCGCGGCGGAGATCTCGGCGGGCTTCCGGCTCCGAGAGCCGCGTCTGTCGGTCTACGCCGAGGCCGAGATCTTCGGCGAGGAGCGTCCTCCCGTCACGCGGCGCCAGCGCCCCTCCGAGGCATTCCTCTCCGACCTGCGCGACCTGAAGCTCGGCGACGCCGTCGTCCATCGCGATTACGGCATCGGCCTCTTCAAAGGGTTGAAGCGCGTTCCCGTGGAGGGAACCGAGCGCGAGTTCATGGAGATCGGCTACGCCGACGACAAGACGCTGCTCCTGCCGGTCGAGCGATTCGATCTCGTGCAGAAGTACTCGGGCGTCGAGGGCGTCGCGCCCGTGCTCGACCGGCTTGGCGGCGCCGGCTGGGGCCGCCGGAAGGCGTCGGTGCGGCGCGCGATGCGGGACATGACGGACCAGCTCCTGAAGCTGTACGCGCGGCGGCGCGTGGCCAAGGGGTTCGCCTTCTCGAAGGACTCTCCCTGGCAGAAGGAGTTCGAAGACGCGTTCGAGTACACGGAAACTCCGGATCAGGCGCAGGCGATCGCGGACGTCAAGCGCGACATGCAGTCGGACGATCCGATGGACCGGCTCCTCTGCGGCGACGTCGGCTACGGCAAAACGGAGGTGGCGATGCGCGCGGCCTTCAAGGCCGTGCTCGACGGCAAACAGGTGGCGGTGCTCGCGCCGACGACCGTCCTCGCCGATCAGCATTTCCGGACGTTCCGGCGGCGGTTCGCGGCGTTTCCCGTGACGATCGAGCTCCTCTCGCGCTTCCGCTCGCGGCCCGAGCAGAAGGAGGTCGTCGCGAAGATCGCGGAGGGGAGCGTCGACATCCTGATCGCGACGCACCGGATGCTGTCGAAAGACCTCGCCTTCCGGGACCTGGGCCTCCTCATCGTGGACGAGGAGCAGAGATTCGGCGTGGCGCAGAAGGAGAAACTCAAGGAGTGGCGTGCCTCGATCGACGTCCTCGCGATGTCGGCGACGCCCATCCCTCGGTCGCTCCACCTCTCGCTCTCGGGACTGCGCGATCTCTCGATCATCGAGACGCCTCCCCGGGACCGGCTCGCGATCGAGACGCAGGTGGTGCCGGCGAAGCCCGCCGTGATCCGCGAGGCGATCGAGGCCGAGATCGCGCGCGGGGGGCAGGTCTTCTTCGTTCACAACCGCGTGGAATCGATCGGCCGGGTGAAGCAGATGCTCGAAGAGCTCGTGCCGTCGGCCCGGATCTCGGTCGCGCACGGGGCGATGCGCGAGGCGGAGCTCGAGAAGGCGATGCGGCGATTCCTGACGCGGGAGGCGGATCTGCTCCTCGCGACGACGATCATCGAGAACGGTCTCGACATCCCGTCGGCGAACACGATCCTCATCGACCGCGCCGAGACCTACGGCCTCGCCCAGCTCTATCAGCTGCGCGGCCGCGTCGGGCGGAGCGACCGGCCCGCGTTCGCCTACCTCCTCGTCCCCGAGGCCGCGTCGCTCTCGGAGATCGCGCGCCGCCGCCTCGCGTCGATCCAGGAGTTCTGCGACCTCGGCGCCGGATTCCGCATCGCCGCGAAGGACCTCGAGATCCGCGGCTCCGGAAACATCCTGGGCGGCGAGCAGTCGGGTCACATCGCGGCCGTGGGCTTCGAGACCTATCTGCAGCTCCTCGAGGAGACGATCCGCGAGATCCGCGGAGAGGAAGCGCCTCCCGAGCGCGCCGTCACGCTCTCGCTCGGCCTCGACCTGACGATTCCGTCGGCCTACGTGGAGGACGAGAACTGGCGGATGATGATCTACAAGAAAATCGCCCGGGCCGGAGACGAGAAGGCTCTCGGGGAGACGCTCGCGGAGATCGCCGACCGCTTCGGCCCGCCGCCGCCGGCCGTCGAGCGGCTGGCCGCCTACGCCCGCATCCGGCACCGGGCCGAGTCCCTGGGAATCCATGCGGTGACGGCGCAGGCCGGGCGCGTGCACCTGCGGCTCGCGGAGGACGCCGCCGTCGATCCGGACCGGCTTCTCCGCCTCGTGCAGTCGACTCCGGGCGCTTCTCTGACCCCGGCCCGGGTCCTCTCGCTGCCCGCGCCGCGCGGAGAGGAGCTGCCGGCGGTCCTCCTCGCGTGGCTCGAACGCCTCGCGGGCCGTCCGGCGGCCTGACGCCGACTTTTCGGGGAAATTCCGGGGTCTCGACCGTGTTATGTAGAGCCGTCATGCGATCCAAACCCCTCACCGGCCTGACGCTCGTCCTCGGGCTTTCGGCGACCCTGAATCTGACGGCGGGCGAGCTCATCGAATCCGTCGTCGCCCGCGTCAACGACCAGCCGATCACGCACAGCGAGTTCGAGAGCCGTTGCGGGATGGAGCTGCGGGGCGCGCCGGACCTGGCCGGCCGCAAGAAGGTCCTCGACGAGATGATTCAGGAGAAACTGCTCGAGGAGCGCGCCAAGTCGCTCGACGTCGCGGCGACCGACGCCGAGGTCGAGGAGGCTGTCGAGCGCGTCAAGCGCCAGTACAACCTGGCGACGGACCAGGAATTCGACGCGGCGCTCGCGCAGACCAAGATGACGCGCGAGGACCTGAAGAAGCAGCTCCGCCAGACGATCACGATGCAGAAGGTCGTCGGCCGAGAGGTCACCGGCAAGATCAACATGAGCGACGACGTGCTGCGCCTCGAGTACGAGCGCCGCAAGGACGAGCTCTACAAGGTCCCCGAGCAGGCGCACGTCTCCGAGATCGTCCTGCGCTTTTCCTCGCAGGACGGCGACGCTCAGAAGAGCGCCGCGTCGAAAATCGAGGAGGCGCGCGGGAAAATCAAGGCGGGCGCCCCGTTCGCCGACATGGCGAAGGAGTACTCCGAGGGAAACGCGAGGGATCGCGGCGGGGACCTCGGCGTCGTCTCGAAGGGGGAGCTCCTGCCGGCGCTCGACGCCGCCGTGTTCAGCGATCCGCCCCAGGAGTATCCGGCGCCGATCCTCCTGCCGGGCTCCGTGCACCTCTTCCGCGTGACGGACCGCAAGCCCGCCGGGTACAAGCCGTTCGCGGAAGTGCGCGCGGACCTCGAGAAGAGGATGTCCGAAGGAATCTACGACAAGCACTTCAACGAGTACGTCGAGAAGCTGCGCAAGGAGGCCTTCGTCCGGATCTACGACCCCGTTCTGGCGAAGGCCGAGGACCAGGCAAACAAGAGTTAGGCGCTCCGCGCCGGCGGCCGCCCCCCTCCCGTCGTAGGCGCCGGCTTCTCCACCACGAGATCTCGCGTATTCAGCGATTTCCGAACGGCGCTCGGAATTACGCCTGATTAGCGCCCCTAATTTTTTTAGGCAAACGCTTTCCCTTGACTAACAAACCGCGGGACTCCTAACATCGCGCCCAGTGGCTTAATCTGGAAAAAAGTGGGGGAAAGTGGTCCTGATTACGCAATCGGGACACGAAGAGAAGGATGGATCGCTTTCGGGGCAGCGCCCCGGCCCGGCTCGACGAGAAAGGGCGGTTGAAGGTACCGACCCTCTTCCGGCAGCAGATCGAAGAGGCCTTCGGACAGGAGCTCTTCGTCACGTCGCTCCACGGCCGCGAGATTCTTCTCTACCCGCTCCCGGTCTGGCAGGCGCTCGAGGAAAAGCTCGCGTCACTGCCGGCGATCCACCGCGCGAAGAGGAAGTTTCTGGAGCGGGTCAACTACTACGGGCAGGGCGGAACGCTCGACGGTCAGGGCCGCGTCCTGATTCCGCAGATCCTGCGCGACGCGGCGAAGCTGCCGGCCGACGTCGTGGTCACCGGAAACATCGATCACCTCGTCGTGTCGGATCGGGGCGCGCTCGCCTCGCGCCTCTCGGGCGAGGACTTCACCGCCGAGGACTACGACGAGCTCTCGAAGTTGCTGTCGTGACGGCAGAGCCTTTTTCGGCCGGACGCACGGAGTGAGGAGACGGACGCCATTGAGAAGCCCGCGCACACGCCGGCGCTCCTGCGGGAAGTCGTGGAGTGGCTGCGGCCCGAGCGCGGCGGCTTCTTCGTGGACGCGACGCTCGGCGCGGGAGGCCACGCCGCGGCGCTCCTCGAGAGCGGGCCGGAGATCCGTCTTCTCGGGCTCGACCGCGATCCCGAGGCGCTCGCGCTCGCACGCGCGCGGCTCCGGTCCTTCGGCGAGCGCGTGGAGCTCCTCGCGGCGGACTTCCGGGACCTCGATTCGGTTCTCGAGGGGCGGCCGGCGCCCGACGGCGTGCTCGCGGACCTCGGTGTCTCCTCGATGCAGCTCGACACGCCGGCCCGCGGATTCTCGTTCCGCCGGGACGGCCCTCTGGACATGCGGATGGGCGGAAGTGGCCGAAGCGCCGCGGACATCGTGGCCGCGGCTTCGGTCGAGGAATTGACGCGGATTTTCCGCGAATACGGGGAGGAACGGATGGCGGCAAAGATCGCGCGCGGGATCGTGGCGGAGCGGAATCGCGGACCCATCACGACGACCCGGCAGCTCGCCCGCATCGTGGCGAGCGCCAAGGGGTCGCGCGAAAAGATCGATCCCGCCACCCGAGTCTTCCAGGCGCTGCGGATCGAGGTCAACCAGGAACTCGTGGCCCTCTCCCGTTTTCTCGCCGCCGCCGTCTCCCGCGCGCGGGAGCGCGGGCGCCTCGCGGTCATCTCCTATCACTCGCTCGAGGATCGCGTGGTCAAGGAAACCTTCCGCCGCGAGTCGGGCACGTGCCTTTGCCCGCCGCGGATCCCCCGTTGCGTGTGCGGCGCGCGCGCGGCGCTGCGGGTGCTGACGCGGCGGCCCGTCGTGCCGTCGGAGGACGAGCGGCGCGCGAACCCGCGGTCGCGAAGCGCGCGGATGCGCGTCGCCGAGAAGCTCGAGCTCAACGCCGAGATCTCCGGCTGAGAGCCGAGAGCTGAGAACGATTCCATGACCTCCGCCTCCTACGCACAGGCCAAGCGCGTCGAGAACCTCCATCTGACGCGCGAGCGCGACCGGCGCCGGGGGCGAGAGCTCGCCACGTTTCTCTTCGTGGGTCTTCCCGTCGCCTGCGTTCTGATCGTCTACGCGGCGCTCCACATCGAGACGGTGCGCGTGGGTTATGCGCGCGAGGCGCGCGTCCGGCGCGTGCTCGAGCTCGAGGAGGAGGGGCGCCGGCTGCGGGCCGAGCTCGCGCGCGCCTCGTCGCCCGACCGTGTCTCGGCGCTCGCCGCGCACAAGAAGCTCCGTCCTCCCGTGTCCGGCCAGATCCAGTACTTCGAAGCGCCGCGGCGAGCCGCCCCGTGAACGCCTTCTCGCGCCGCCGCGCTCGCTGGTTCGCCCTGTTCCTCGGTCTCTGGGCGGCCGCCGTCGTGAGCCGGCTCCTCTGGGTGCAGGTGGCGCAGGGCTCGAAGTACCGGGCGCGCGCGCAGCGGCAGCAGGAGCGCCGCGTCGAGGTCTCGCCGCGCCGCGGGTCGATCCTCGATCGGAGCGGGCGCGAGCTCGCCGTCTCGGTCGAGTGCCCATCGATGTACGCGATTCCGGACGAAGTCTCGGGCGCCGCCGCCACGGCCCGTGCGCTCGCGGGCCCGCTCGAGATGACGCCGGCGGAGCTCGCCACGAAACTCTCGCGCGACGCCGGCTTCGTGTGGCTGAAGCGCAAGCTCGATCCCGCGGTGGCCGAACAGATCCAGCTTCAGAAACTGCCGGGAATCCACTTCGTCACGGAGACGAAACGCTTCTATCCGCGCGGCGCGCTCGCGGCCGCGCTGCTCGGATACGTCGGCACGGACGACCGGGGTCTCGGCGGACTCGAGTACGAGTACGACCGCACGATCCGCGGCCGGCCGGGTGAGATCGTCGCGCTGACCGACGCGCGCCAGTCGCGCTACGGCGAGATGGAGACGGCGGGCCGGCCGCCGCAGGAAGGCGCGACGCTCGAGCTCTCGATCGACTCGGGCGTGCAGTTCGCGGTGGAACGCGAGCTCGCGGCGTCCGTGGCGGAGCACGGCGCGCGGTCGGGAACGGCGGTCCTGCTCGATCCTCAGAGCGGCGAAGTCGTCGCGATGGCGAGCGTGCCCGGGTTCGACCCGAACCGCTTCAATCGCTATCCGGCCGACGCGCGCCGGAACCGGGCGATCGCCGACGCCTACGAGCCCGGCTCCACGTTCAAAATCGTGACGGGCTCGATCGCTCTGGAGAAGCACCTGATCTCCCTCGACGAGGTCATCGACACCGGAGACGGCACGATCCGCATTGCGAACACGACGATCGCCGAGGCCGATCATCACCGCTACGGCCCCCTGACGCTCGCCGGGATCTTCGAGCATTCCTCCAACGTCGGCATCATCCACGTCGGCCTGCGTGTTGGCCCGCGGCGGCTCTACGAAGGAGCGGCGGCGCTCGGCGTCGGCCGCTCGACCGGAATCGACCTGCCGGGCGAGAGCATCGGACTCTTCCGCGACCTGTCGCGCTGGTCCGCGCTGTCGAACGCCTCGATCTCGATGGGCCAGGAAGTTTCCGTCACCGCCCTCCAGCTCGCCCGCATCACGGCGGCCGTCGCCAACGGCGGCCGGCTCGTCTCGCCGCGCGTCGTGCGCCGGATCATCCTTCCGGACGGAACGGCGCAGTCGCTCGAAACCCCGCCGCCCGTTCGCGTGATGTCGCCGGAGACGGCCGATGCCCTCCGGCGGATCCTCGTCGGCGTCGTCGAGCGAGGCACCGGCACATTCGCGGCGATCCCGGGGTTCGCCGTGGCGGGCAAGACCGGAACCGCGCAGAAGGCGGGGCCCGGCGGATACATGCCCGGCCGATACGTCCCCAACTTCGTCGGATTCGTGCCGGCCGAGGCCCCGCGCCTGGTCGGCGTCGTCATTCTCGAAGAGCCGCACGGAAAGTATTACGCGCGCGACGTCGCGGCCCCCGTCTTTTCCCGGATCCTCTCCCAGGCCCTCTCGATCCTCCGAATTGCGCCCGAGGAGCAGCGGGTGCCGGCGACGGTGCTCGCCTCCTCGGGCCCTTTTTTCGCCGCCGGCATGGTCCCGGCCTCGGCGCGCCGGATGCCCGCGACCGGAGGATTTTCTGCGGCGCCCATGGGCGACGGCGTTCCCGACGCGGCCGGCCTCTCGGCCCGGCAGGCGATCGCGCTGTTCGCGAAGCGCGGCATTGCCGTCCGGCTCGAGGGGAGCGGTTTCGTGCTCTCGCAGCGTCCGCCGCCGGGTTCGGCGTGGACGCCCGGAACTCTCGTGACGCTTTCGCTTTCGGAAGACGCCGCGGCCGTCTCCCGACCCGGCCGCGCGCGTGAGGAGACGCCCTCCGCGACACCCGGTCCGTGAGGCTGATGGATCTCCGCTCGGCCGTCCCGGGAGCCGAGACGGCGCCCCCCGGCGCCGGCGTCGAGGTCCGCCGCGTCGTGCACGACTCCCGCCGCGTCGAGCCGGGAGACGTCTTCGTCGCGATTCGCGGGGGGAAGTCCGACGGACTCGCCCACGTGCCGGAGGCCCTCGCCCGCGGCGCGGTGGCCATCGTCTCGCAGGAACCCCGCGCGTCCGGCGTCGCGGCCGCCGTTCCCTGGGTGCGCGTGCCGGACGCCCGCCGCGCGCTCGCGCTCCTCGCCGCCCGCCTGGCCGGCGATCCCGCGGAGAAGCTCGTGCTCGCGGGCGTCACCGGCACCAACGGCAAGACCACGACGGCGGTGCTCCTCCAGGCGCTCCTCGCGCGCCGCTACGGCGGCGCGGGGTTCCTCGGGACGATCGGGTACCGGATCGGTCGACGCGAGATTCCGGCCGACCGTACGACGCCGGATGCGGCGCTTCTTCAGCAGCTGCTCGCCGACCTCGTGCGCGAAGGAATCCCCGCGGCGTCGATGGAGGTGTCCTCGCACGCGCTCGCTCTCGAGCGCGTCGAAGGCTGCCGGTTCGACCTGGCCGTGTTCACCAACCTGACGCGCGATCACCTGGACTTCCACCGCGACATGGAGGCCTACTTCGAGGCGAAGGCGCGGCTCTTCGCGCTCCGGAAGCCGGGAGCCGCGGCCGTCGTCAATACGGCGGACCCCTTCGGGCGGCGGCTGGCGCAAACGCTTTCCGGGCGCGTCGTGACCTATGCGACGACGTCCGAAGCGGAAGGCGGCGCCGACGTGACCGCCGTCTCGGCGCGCTGCGACCTCGCGGGCACGTCCTTCGAGGCCGTCACGCCCGCCGGGCGGTTCCGGGTCGAGTCGCCGCTTCTGGGACGCTTCAACGTGGACAATCTGCTCGCGGCGGCGGCGGGAGGCATCGCCCTCGGGATGTCGTCCGAGGAGGTCGGACGCGGGCTCGCCGCGGTGCGGCGCGTGCCCGGCCGGCTCGAGCCGGTCGAGGCAGGGCAGCCTTATCGGATCCTCGTCGACTATGCGCACACGGAGGACGCCCTCGCGCGCCTGCTCACGGCGGTCCGGGAGCTGACCGACAAGAAGCTCCTCCTCGTCTTCGGGTGCGGCGGCGACCGCGACCGCGGCAAGCGGGAGCCGATGGGACGCCTGGCGGGATCGCTCGCCGACATTGCGATCGTGACGTCCGACAACCCGCGCACCGAGGATCCCGAGA
>DATBFU010000119.1:0-4185 GCA_036558325.1 Thermoanaerobaculia bacterium
GCGGCGGCGGACGAACTTGAATCTGAAAGGCGCCGAGCGCGAGAGCTTCGGCGCGATGGGCTCGTTCTTCTACCGCCGATGGGCGGAGCCGACGCTGTCGCCGCTCTATCGCCGCATCGGCGCCGAGATCCCGATCGAGACGGGCCGGCTCCTCGACGTCGGCTGCGGCCCGGGGAAATTCTCGCGTCTCCTGGCGGCCGCGAATCCGGGTCTCGAGGTCGTGGGGCTGGATCCCTCGCCGGACATGATCCGGCAGGCGTCTCGCGGACCGATCCTTCCGAACCTGGAGTTTCAGGAGGGCGCGGCGGAGACGGCCGGCTTTACGCGGCTCTTCGATTTTGCCGTGTCGCTGCTCTCGTTCCATCACTGGGAGGAGCCGCATCAGGGCCTCGAAGGCATCTACGCCTCTCTGAAACCGGGCGGCTTCCTCTGGATGTACGAGCCGGACTCCGAAGCCTCCAACGAGGACATCCGGCTCGACCACGCGCCGCTCTGGGGCTGGCTGCGGATCCCGGGCTCCTGGCAGCGGCTCATCGCGCGCACGCACGGATTTTCCGGGCGCGAGATCGACGAGGTGGTCCGGCCGCTCGTCGCCCAGACGTCCTTCCGGGACGTCGAGGCCTCGCGCCGCGGATCCACCTGGCGGATGGAGCTCGCGCGCTGAACGGCGGCGACATAATGTCCCCGATGCCCGGGACGCCTCTTCCGCCGCCGCCCGAGGTCGCGCCGGCCGCGCTCTCGAACGAGGAGATCCGCCGGTACGCGCGGCACCTCATCATGCCGGAGGTCGGGCTCGAGGGGCAGAAGAAGCTCAAGGCGGCCCGCGTGCTCGCCGTGGGCGCCGGCGGGCTCGGCTCGCCGCTCGCCGTCTATCTCGCCGCGGCCGGCGTCGGGACGCTCGGGCTCGTGGATTTCGACGTCGTGGACGATTCGAATCTCCACCGCCAGATCCTCTTCGGATCCTCCGACGTCGGAAAGCCCAAGCTCGCGGCCGCGGCCAGGCGCCTCAAGGACCTGAATCCGAACGTCGAGGTGATCCCCTTCGAAGAGCGCCTCACATCGGCCAACGCGCTCGCGATCGCCCGCGACTTCGATGTCGTGGCGGACGGCACCGACAATTTCCCGACGCGCTACCTCGTCAACGACGCCTGCGTGATGCTCGGCAAGCCGAACGTCTATGCCTCGATCTTCCGATTCGAGGGACAGGCCTCGGTCTTCTGGGCGGAGAAGGGGCCGTGCTACCGCTGCCTCTACGCGGAGCCGCCGCCGCCCGGGCTCGTGCCCTCCTGCGCCGAAGGCGGCGTGCTCGGGATCCTGCCGGGGCTCCTCGGCGTGATCCAGGCGACGGAGACGATCAAGCTCATCCTCGGCAACGGCGACCCGCTCGTCGGGCGGCTGCTGCTCGTCGACGCGCTCTCGATGAAGTTCCGGGAGCTCAAGCTCCGCAAGAATCCCGACTGCGTCGTCTGCGGCCCGCGTCCGACAGTCACGAAGCTCATCGACTACGAGGCGTTCTGCGGCGTCGCGGCCGGCGGGACCGAGGCGCCGGCCGGCGCGGGCGTGCCCGAGATCTCCGTCGAGGAGCTTGCCGCGATGCGCGAGCGCGGACGGTCGCCTCTGATCCTGGATGTCCGCGAGCCGCACGAGATCGCGATCTGCGCGCTCCCGGGCTCCGTGCGGATCCCGCTGGGCGAGCTGACGGCGAACCTCCACCGCCTCTCGACGTCCGACGACATCGTCGTGCACTGCCGTTCCGGAAGCCGCAGCGCGAAGGCCGTGAAGCAGCTGCAGGAGGCGGGCTTCCGGCGCGTGCGGAATCTCGCCGGCGGCATCCTCGCGTGGTCGGAGCGGATCGACCCGAGCCTGCCAAAGTACTGATTCGTCGCCGGAGCTTGCTCGGGGATCCGGCGGCCGCCGCCACCGGCGAACGGCTCGCCATGCCGGGCTCGACCGTTCGCCTCTACCCTCGCGGCGCTCGAGCTCCCGCGACGCGAGTCGCTTCGCTCGGTCACGTTGCGAAGCTTGGCCGCGTCGCGAGCTCCTGTTCCGTCTTCTCAGGCAAGAAGCGCCGGTGTGGGATATCTTTTCTCCATGCCGGGGATGATTCCGCAGGTCTCCGTCGAGGAGCTCAAGCAGAAGATGGACGGCGGCGAGAAGCCGCTGCTGCTCGACGTGCGCGAGCCGCACGAGTACGCGCTCGCGGACCTGCCCGGCGCGATCAAGGTGCCTCTCCAGACGCTGCCGAAGAACCTCGAGAAGGTCCCCAAGGACCGCGATCTCGTCGTGTATTGCCGTTCGGGCGGCCGGAGCGCGAACGCGGTGCAGTTTCTCCGTCAGGTGGGATTCGACAAAGCGGTGAACCTCGCGGGCGGCATCAACGCCTGGGCGGATCGGATCGATTCGACGATGCGGAAATACTGAGGAGGCGGGCGTGCGGCGTATAGGAATGGTTCTCCTGATTCTCGGGATCGCCGGTTTCATTCTCGCGTCGAGCAAACGCTCCGGGTACGACAGCGTCGAGGGGGCGGTGAAGTCCACCTTTTCGAGCTCCGAACGCTCGAAGAAGGAAGGCTGGGAGACGGCGCGCTGGCTGTCGCTCGGCGTCGGCGTGGTCGGCCTCGTCTTCGTCCTGCTGCCCGGGAAGAAGGCCTGAGTCCCGGCCGGAAGCGCCGCGGCGGCCCCGCCACCGCCTCCCTGCTGACGGCGGAAGACCTCCACCTCTTCGGCGAGGGGAGCCACCTCCAGCTCCAGGACAAACTCGGATCCCACGTCCGCGTCGTGGATGGCGTCGCCGGAACGTCCTTCGCCGTCTGGGCGCCGGCCGCCGCCTCGGTCTCGGTCATGGGCGACTTCAACGGATGGGACAAGCAGAGCCATCCGCTCGCGTCGATCGGCGGTCCGGGCGTCTGGGAGGGCTTCCTCCCCGGCGTCGGGAAGGGCGCGATCTACAAGTACCACGTCGTCTCGCGGCGGCGCGGATATCGTGTGGACAAGGCCGATCCGTTCGCCGTGATGCAGGAGAAGCCGCCCCGCACCGGGTCGGTGGTCTGGGACCTCGACTACGCGTGGGGCGATGCCGTGTGGATGTCGGATCGCGCCGCCGCGAACGCGCCCGCGGCGCCGATCGCGATCTACGAGGTGCACCCGGGCTCCTGGCGCCGGAAGAACGGCACGGAGTTTCTCGGCTACCGCGAGCTCGCCCACGCGCTCGCGGACTACGTCCTCGAGACGGGATTCACGCACGTGGAGCTCCTGCCCGTCATGGAGCACCCGTACTACGCGTCGTGGGGCTATCAGACGACCGGCTACTTCGCGCCGACGGCGCGCTACGGCACGCCGCAGGACCTGATGTATTTCGTGGACCACCTCCACCGGCGCGGGATCGGCGTGATCTTCGATTGGGTTCCGTCGCACTTCCCGTCGGACGAGCACGGCCTCGTCTATTTCGACGGGACGCACCTCTTCGAGCACGCGGACCCGCGGCAGGGCTTTCACCCCGACTGGAAGACCTGCATCTTCAACTACGGCCGCAACGAGGTGCGCAGCTTCCTGCTCTCGTCCGCGCTCTACTGGCTCGAGCGGTACCACGCCGACGGCCTGAGGGTGGACGCCGTGGCCTCGATGCTGCGCCTCGACTACTCCCGCAAGGCCGGCGAGTGGATCCCGAACCGCTTCGGCGGCCCGGAGAACCTCGAGGCGCTCGTCTTCCTGCGGCGGCTGAACGAAGAGGTGTACGCGCGCTGCCCCGGCGCGCAGACGATGGCCGAGGAGTCCACGACGTGGCCGATGGTCTCGCGCCCGACGTACGTCGGGGGCCTGGGATTCGGCATGAAGTGGGACCTCGGCTGGATGCACGACACGCTCGACTATCTCGGCCAGGACCCGATCCACCGGAAGTACCGGCACAACCTGCTGACGTTCCGGATGATCTACGCCGGAAGCGAGAGCTTCCTGCTGCCGCTGTCGCACGACGAGGTCGTGCACGGCAAGTACTCGCTCGCCGACAAGATGCCCGGCGACGCGTGGCAGAAGATCGCGAACCTCCGCCTCCTGCTCGCGGACCTCTACTCGCAGCCCGGCAAGAAGCTCCTCTTCATGGGCGGCGAGTTCGGGCAGTGGCGCGAGTGGTCGCATGACCGCGAGCTCGACTGGGATCTGCTCGTCCATCCGCTCCACCGCGGCGTG
>DATBFU010000120.1:0-41708 GCA_036558325.1 Thermoanaerobaculia bacterium
ATTTCGCACGACACAGAGCCCCCTCCCCCGGAGGGGGCTTTTTTGACTCCGGCGCCGAAGCCGGCCGGAGGTTCCGCGCACACCGCGGGAGTCCGGTCGGCCGGCGCGACCGTCCTCTCGGCCGCCGCGATCATCGCGCTCCTGTACGCCGGGCGAAACCTGTTCGTCGTCGTGGCCTTCGCCCTGTTCCTCGCGTTCGCCCTGAGACCGTTCGTCTCGCTCCTCGAGCGGGCGCGCGTGCCCCGCATCGCGGCGATCCTGATGCTGCTCTTCGTTCTCATCGGTGCGATCGTGCTTCTGGTCATCAACGTGACCGCGCAGCTGAACCTCTTCTACAGCGACCTGCCGAAGTACCAGTCGCGCATCCGGCAGCTCCTGACGAACGTGATGGACTTCATCAACACGCTGCGCGAGCGCATGGGCAACATCCTGCCGTCGGACCAGCGGGGCGTGCGCGAGGTCAAGATCACGGAGTCGCCGCTCGACACGACCCGCGCCCTGTTCTCGCAGATCGGGGACGTCATCCAGTTCGTGCTCTACGCCGCCGCGGTGCCCTTTCTGACCCTTTTCATGCTGAAGGACCGCGAGAAGTTCGCGCGCGTCATCGAGGGTCTCCTGACGAAGAGCCCGCGCTACGGGCGGACGCATGTGACCGGTGCGATCTCGCGCGCGATGACGGCCTATGCCCTCGGGCTCTCCTTCGTGATGCTCATCATGGCCGCCGCCACGACGATCGGGCTCATGGTGCTGCAGATCAACTACTACTACATCCTCGGGCCGATCGCGGGCCTCGCGATCCTCCTCCCTTACGTCGGCGTGATCTTCTCGACCGTTCCGGCGATCGCGGTCGCGTACTTCCAGTACGACGGGCGCAAAGCGCTCGCCGTGTTCGCGGTGTACTCGCTGCTGCAGTTTCTCGAGGGCAACGTCCTGACGCCCCTCATCGTCGGCGGGCGCGTCCGCCTCTTCCCGCTGACCGTCATGATCGCGTTCATCTTCTGGGGCCTGCTCTGGGGAATTCCCGGCGCGATCCTCGCCGTGCCGCTGACCTCGGCGCTGAAGGTCGTCTGCGAGAACGTGGCCGGCTGGGAAGGCTTCGCGCGGCTCCTCGGGGAGCCCGATCCGCCGCCCGAAGCGGTCTAGAGAATCTGTCTCAGTCCCGTCGGCCGAGCGACAGAACGCTGCCGACGAATCCCGCCACCAGTCCGGCGAGCGGCAGGAGCAGCGCGGTGGGCGCGTCCAGGAACCGGACCCAGAGCACCGCGAGGACGGGGTGCGGGTCCCGCGCGAGCCAGGCGGCCGCCGCCCGGTAAGTCCCGTAGAGGAGCGCGAGCGCGATCCCGCCGCCGACGAGGCCCTCCACCGACGCGTAGAGCCAGAACGGCGCGCGGATCGCCGACTCGGTCGCTCCCATGAGTCGCATGATCTCGATCTCCTCGCGGTGCAGGTCGAGCGCGAGCCGGATCGCCGAAGCGACGGAGAGCACGGCCGCGATCGAGAGCACGGCGCCGAGGAAGATGCCCACGCCGCGCAGGAGCCTCACGGCGTCGTGGAAACGCCGCCCGAAATCCTCTTCCGAGTCCGCCGCATCCACGCCGGGCCAGGCGCGCGCCGCGGCGGCGATCGCCCGTCCCGAGCCGGACGGGGCCGACCCCGCGAGGACGACCTCGAGCGAGGGCGGAAACGGCGCCTCCTCGAGGCCCGAGATCGCGGCCGCGAGATCCGGATAAGCGCTGCGGAACCTCTCGAGCGCCGCCGCGCCGCTCACGATACGCACTTTCGCGACGCGGCGGTCGGCGGCGAGACGCTCGGCGAGGGCCCGCGCGTCGGCGGACGGAGCGAGCGTCACGACGACTCCCACGGGCTCCGTCTCCGCGGCCGCGAGTCGCGCGAGATTGCGGGAGACGAGGACGAGGAGGCCCGGAACGTAGAGCGCGAGCGCGACGAGAAGAACGGCCATGGCCGTCTGCCGCCGGCCGCTCCGCGCGATGGAGAGCGCCTCTCCGACGACGTAACGAGGCTTCATCGGAGCGCTCGGCCGTCAGCTCTCAGCGGTCATCCCGAAGCGATCGGCTCGGGTTCGGACTCCCGCTGGAAACAGAGCTCGCAGAGCGAATAGCTACCCCAACGGCAGAAACGGCACTTCGCGCACCAGGCCCGGCGCTTCGCGCGGCATCTCGCGCTCGCGCAGTTGGCCGCGGTCCAGAGTCAGGACGCGCTTGCTCATGCGGCGGATCAGCTCGATGTCGTGCGTCGCGACGAGGACCGTCGTCCCGCGGATGTTGATCTCCGCGAAGAGCCGCATGATCTCTTCCGAAAGCGCCGGGTCGAGGTTTCCCGTCGGCTCGTCCGCGAGCAGGAGCGAGGGCTCGTTCACGATGGCGCGCGCGATCGCGACACGCTGCTGTTCGCCGCCCGAGAGCTCCTCGGGCAGGGCGTTCATCTGATGGTGGAGACCGACCCGCTTCAGCACCTGATAGGCCCGGCGCTTCTGCTCGGCGCGCGGCAGCCCGAGCACGTTCTGCACGAACGCGACGTTCTCGAAGACGGTCTTCCGTCCGATGAGCTTGAAGTCCTGGAAGACGACGCCGACCGTGCGCCGGAAGTACGGGATCTGCGACGGCGGCAGAACGCCGATGTTGCGCCCGTTGACGACGATCTGGCCCGAGGAGGGCGACTCCTCCCGGAAGAGCAGCTTCAGGAACGTGGACTTGCCGGCGCCCGACGGGCCGGTCAGGAAGACGAACTCGCCGCGCTCGATCGTGCACGAGACGTCCGCGAGCGCGTGGCGAAACCGCCCGTAATCCTTGGAGACGCGGAACAGCTGGATCATGCCGGCGTTTGCGCTCCCGTCCCGAGCGCGCGCTCGAGCGCCGCGCGCACCGCCGCCGGATCGGCGCGGCCGCCGGTCTTCTTCATGACCTGGCCGACGAACCAGCCGAAGGTCTGCGTCTTGCCGGATCTGTAGAGGGCGACCTGAGATGGGTTGCCGGAGACGATCTCGTCCACGACCGCGTCGAGGGCGGCCGCGTCGGAGATCTTCCCGAGGCCGCGCTGCGCGACGATCTGGTCGGCCGATTCCGACGAGTCCATCATCGCGGCGAGAACGTCCTTGGCCGAGGCCGCGGAGATCGCGCCCGACTCGAGAAGCTTCAGAAGACCCGCCAGGCGCTCCGGGCTCACGGCGAAGGAGAGCGCGTCCTCGACGGAATGCCGGCGCTCCTTCATCCAACGCAGGATCTCGCCGGTCGTCCAGTTGGCGGCGGCCTTCGGGGGTGCCCCGGCGGCGATCGTCTTCTCGAAATAGTCCGCGAGCTCCCGGGCGGAGACGAGGGTCTCCGCGTCGGCCACGGCGACGCCGTGTCCCGCGACGAAGCGCGCCTTGCGCACGCGCGGCAGCTCCGGCATCCCCCGATTCGCCTCGGCGAGCCAGGCCTCGTCGACGACCAGCGCCCCGAGGTCCGGTTCCGGGAAGTAGCGGTAGTCGTGCGCCTCTTCCTTGCCCCGCATCGCCGCGGTGCGCCCGGCGGCCGCGTCCCAGAGACGCGTCTCGAGCACGATCCGCTCGCCGCGGGCGATCGCCTCGGCCTGACGCTCGATCTCGAACTCCACGGCCTTCGCCACGAACCGGATCGAGTTCAGGTTCTTGATCTCGACCCGCGTTCCGAGCGGCGCCGTTTCGGAGGCCCGCACGGAGACGTTCGCGTCGCAGCGCAGGTTCCCCTTCTCCATGTCGCCGTCCGATACGTCCGTGTAGCGCAGGAGCCGCCGCAGCTCGGTCAGATAGGACGCCGCCTCCTCGGGCGCGCGGATGTCCGGCTCGCTCACGATCTCGATGAGCGGGACGCCGGCGCGGTTCCAGTCCACGAGCGTCTCGGTCGGCGGCACCTCGGCGAACGGGGTCTCGTGGAGGGACTTCCCCGCGTCTTCTTCGAGGTGGATTCGGACGAGCCGGATTTTCCGCGGACCGCCGGCTCCGTCGATCTCGATCGCGCCGCCCGTCGCGAACGGCCGGTCGTACTGCGTGATCTGGTAGCCCTTGGGCAGGTCCGGATAGAAATAGTGCTTTCGCGCGAAGCGCGAGTCGCGGTGGATCTGCGCGCCGACCGCCGACGCGAGCCGCAGCGCGAGCGTGACGGCGTGGCGGTTCAGGACCGGAAGCGTGCCGGGAAAGCCGAGACAGATCGGGCAGGTCGCCTCGTTGGCGGGGGCCGCGACGGTGACCGGACAGCCGCAGAAGATCTTCGAGCGCGTCTGGAGCTGGGCGTGTACCTCGAGACCGATGACGGGGAAAACCCGCGTCTTTTCAGACGTTTCCACGGGTGACACTGTAGAATTCTAGCACGGTGAGTTGGCGCGAAGAGGAAGTCGGCGGAGTCCTCACGTTCCGCCCGGAGCACGTGCCGCCCGGCGTTCTCGTCGCGTTTTCGGGCCGCGGCGTCGCGCCCGAAGGCGAGCCTTCTCCGACGCGACATCTCGCGCGGCGTCTCGCCGGCGCCCTCGCGCTCGACGGCACGCCGATCGTCCGTGCGACGCAGGTGCACGGCAACCGCGCGGTCGTCGTGCGGAGCGCGCCGCCCCGCGGCGAGGCCACGGACGCCGGCGAGTGCGACGTTCTCGCGACGGCGCTGTCCGGCGTCGCGCTCGCGGTGCAGACGGCGGACTGCGTGCCGATCCTGCTCTCTTCCGGCGGCGGGATCGCGGCCATCGCCACCGCGCACGCGGGCTGGCGCGGCACGGCGAAAAACGCGGTCGGCGCCGCCGTCGCCGCGCTCCGAGGGCTCGGGGCGGACCCCGCGTCCCTCCGGGCGTGGCTCGGTCCCTCCATCGGCGCCTGCTGCTACGAGGTCGGCGGCGAGGTCGCGGCGCAGTTCGCCGGCGAGTTCCTGCGCGCGTCCTGCGGCGGGAGGTTCCGCCTCGATCTGCCGGCGGTCAACCGGGCCCAGCTCGAGGCGGCCGGCGTTCCGCGTGAGAACGTCTCCCGGCATCCCGCGTGCACCCTTTGCGGCGGGGAGAAGTACGCGAGCTACCGGAGGGACGGGGTGAAGGCGGGAAGGATGATCGGGCTGATTCTGAGGACCTGAAGCGCTACACGAGACTCAAGTCCGCGTACCGCGCCACGAACTTCTTCTTCCCGGCGCGGTCGAAATAGACGGTCAGCCGCGTGTCGTCCCCGGAGCCTTCCTGCGCCAGGATCGTCCCGATGCCGTAGCGCGGATGCCGCACCCGCCGGCCGCGGCGCAGGTTCCCGGACTCCCCTTGATCCGCCTCCGGCTGTGGATCGAAGTCGTACTCGACTTCCGTCCGCCGCCCGGCCCGCGGCCTCGCGTCGTCGTCGCGGTCGAAGATCGTCGGTCGGAAGGAGGAGAACCGCGGCGCCTTCCCCCGCTCCTCGAGCGCGCCCGCGGGCAGCTCCTCGACGAACCGCGACGGCTGCCGGTACTGCACGCGCCCGTACACGAGGCGGCGGTCGGCGAGAGTCAACGTGAGCTCGTCCTTCGCCCGCGTCATCCCGACGTACAGCAGCCGCCGCTCCTCCTCGAGCTCCTCGGGGTCCTCGGCGGAGTTGCCATGCGGGAGAAACCCCTCCTCGAGGCCCACGACGAAGACCGCCGGGAACTCGAGGCCCTTGGCCGCATGGAGCGTCGAGAGCGTCACCGCGCCCGCGCGCGCGTCCGTGTCGGCGTCGGTCGCGAGCGCCACGGCGTCGAGGTAATCGGCGATCGTCGCGCCCTCCTCGTTGGACCGCTCGAACTCCCGCGCCGAGGACAGGAGCTCCTCGAGGTTCTCGCGCCGCGCCACGTCTTCGGGCTCCTCCGAGCGCTCGTAGAGCGCCGCGTAGCCGGTGGACTGCAGGAGGTGCTCGAGGAGCGCCGAGGGCGTCCAGTCGGCGGCCTTCTCGTGGAGATCCGTCACGACGGCGCGGAACCGCCCGAGGGCCACGCGGGCGCGCTCCGTGAGGCCCGGCATCGGCTCGCCGGAGACCTGCCACCAGGACCGCGCCGACTCCCGCGCCGCGCGCGCCACGATCTCGAGCGTGGCCGACCCGATGCCGCGGGCCGGGACGTTGACGACGCGGCGGAAGGCGAGGTCGTCCTCGGGCCGCAGCGCGAGGCGCAGGTACGCGAGCGCGTCCTTGACCTCGGCGCGCTCGTAGAACTTCATGCCGCCGTAGACGACGTACGGAATGCGCCGCCGCAGGAGCTCCTCCTCGAACGCGCGCGACTGCGCGTTCGTGCGATAGAGGACGGCCACGTCCGACGGCGGCCGCCCGCTTTCCGCCACGGCGCGCGCGATCTCTCCCGCCTCCTCGCGATCCTCCTCGAACCGCCAGAGCCGGACGCGCGCCCCGGCGCCGCGGTCGGCGCGGAGAGCCTTGGGACGGCGGCGGCGGTTGTGCGAGACGAGGGCGGAGGCCGCCTCGAGGATCCCCGCCGTCGAGCGGTAGTTCCGCTCGAGCGGCACGACGCGCGCGCCGGGAAAGTCCGCGTCGAATCGCAGGATGTGCTCCACCTCCGCGCCGCGCCAGCGGTAGATGGCCTGGTCCTCGTCGCCGACCGCGCAGAGCGAGTCGGCGCCTTCGCCGAGGAGCTTCACGACCGCGTCCTGCGCTCCGTTGGTGTCCTGGTACTCGTCGATGAGGAGGTGGCGCGTGCGGCGGCGCTCGGCCTGGAGCACGGCACCCTCCGACCGGAGGAGGCGCACCGGACGCACGATGAGGTCGTCGAAATCGAGCGCGCCCGAGGCCGTGAGGAGCTTCTCGTAGAGGGCGTAGATCCGCGCGATGCGCTCGCTCGCGAAGTCGTCCGCCGACGCCTCGAGGCTCTCGGGGCTTCGCAGGGCGTTCTTGGCCTGAGAGATCCGCGCGCGCACGGCGCCCGGCGAAAGGACCTGTTCGGACACTCCCGCTTCCGACATCGCCTGTTTGACGACGGCAAGCTGGTCGGCGCCGTCCGCGATGCCGAAGCGCGGATCGAGGCGCGCCGCCGCCGCGTGACGCCGGAGGAAGCGGACGCCCCAGGAATGAAAGGTTCCGATGAACGCCGCGAGCGCCTTGCCGCCGAGCAGCCTCAGGGAGCGCTCTCGCATCTCGCGCGCCGCCTTGTTCGTGAACGTCACGGCCACGATCGTCCGGGCGTCCACGCCCGACCCGACGAGGCGCGCGAGGCGATGCGTGATGACGCGCGTCTTGCCGGAGCCGGCGCCGGCCAGGACGAGAATCGGGCCCTTCTCGTGGAGGACCGCGGCGCGCTGCTCGGGATTGAGTCCGGTCAGCGAGGGAGAGTCGTCGGGCACGTGGACAAAACTATCAGCACCTCACTCCACCGTCACGCTCTTGGCGAGGTTCCTCGGCTGGTCGACGTCGCAGCCGCGCCGGACCGCCACGTGGTACGCGAGCAGCTGCAGCGGAATCACCGTGAGGATCGGCTGCAGCTCCGGAATCGTCTCCGGAATCACGATGACGTGGTCCGCGATCGCCGACACGGCCTCGTCCGGCCGCGTCGTGAAGACGATCGCGATGCCGTCGCGCGACTTGACCTCCTGGAGGTTCGAGAGCGTCTTCTCGCGCCATCCGTCGTGCGGCGCGAGGACCACCACGGGCAGCTTCTCGTCCACGAGCGCGATCGGACCGTGCTTCATTTCGCCCGCCGGATAGCCCTCGGCGTGGATGTAGGAGATTTCCTTGAGCTTCAGGGCGCCTTCGAGCGCCGTCGGATAGTGCGGGCCGCGGCCGAGGAACAGGAAGTCGGTCGCGTGCTGAAAGCGCTTGGCGAGCTCCTCGGTGAGCGGCTCCGTCGCGAGCGTCCGGCCCGCGGCGGAGGGCAGGTGGGAGAGCGCGGTGCGCTCCGCATCCGTCAGGCCGCGGCCCAGACCGCGGGATTCGCGCAGCTTCGCCGCGATGAGGAAGAGGACGGCGAGCTGCGTCGTGAAGGCCTTGGTCGAGGCGACTCCGATCTCGGGGCCCGCATGCGTGGGAAAGACCGCGTCTGCCATCCGGGCGATCTGGCTCCCGGGCACGTTCACGATGGCGCCGATCGGCGCGCCCGCGCGGCGCGCTTCGGAGAGGGCCGCGACGGTGTCGGCGGTCTCGCCCGACTGCGAGATGCCGAGCGTCAACGTGCGCTCTCCGACGACCGGATGCCGGTAGCGGAACTCGCTGCCGTAGTCCACCTCCACGGGGATCCGGGCCATGCCTTCGATCAGGAACTTTCCGATGAGCGCCGAATGCCACGACGTGCCGCACGCGAGCAGCAGCACGCGGTCGAAGTCCTTGACCCTCTCGGGCGACAGGAGCGGATCGGCGAGCAGGATCTCGCCCGTTCCGAGCGAGACCTTGCCCCCGAGCGTCTCGGCGATCGCCGTGGGCTGTTCGTGGATCTCCTTGGCCATGAAGTGCCGATATCCGCCCTTCTCGGCCGCGACCGCGTCCCACAGGATGCGGTGGCGCGGGCGCTCGAGGCTCTGCCCGGCGGCGTCCACGATGCGGACGCCCCGGGTGTCGACGCGCGCGATGTCGCCGTCCTCGAGAAAGATGACGTCCCGGGTCCACGGAACGAGGGCCACGGGGTCCGAAGCGACGAAGTTCTCGCCCTCGCCCAGCCCGAGCACGATCGGCGGTCCCGACCGCGCCGTCACGAGCACTCCCGGCTCTTCGCTCGTCGAGACGACGACGGCGTAGGCGCCGCGCAGGACCGAGACGGCGTGGCGAACGGCCGCGAAGAGGTCGCCGCGGTACGCCGCCTCGACCTCGTGGGCAAACACTTCGGTGTCCGTCTCGCTCGAGAACGTGTGTCCCGAGGCGAGGAGCGCCGTCTTGCGTTCGGCGAAGTTCTCGAGGATGCCGTTGTGGATCACGACGACCTTTCCCGTGCAGTCGCGGTGCGGGTGCGCGTTCGCCTCCGTTGGCCGGCCGTGCGTTGCCCACCGCGTGTGGCCGATGCCCGTCGTCCCACCGCTTCCGTTCGCCGCGCCGTTCAGCTTCGCGACGAGGTTCGAAAGCTTGCCGGGGCAGCGCGACACCGTGAAGCGGCCGTTGGTCAGCGTCGCGATGCCGGCCGAGTCGTAGCCGCGATACTCGAGGCGCTTCAACCCTTCGAGAAGGATGGGAGCCGCTTCCCGGGGTCCGACATAGCCGACGATTCCGCACATGGCCGATTACCCTCCGAGGCGAGTCACGCCTTCTTGTCCGATGCGTGGCCGTGGCCGTCTCCGGCTTTGGCCCGGTGTTTCTCGACCCATCCCTCGACGTTGGTCTGCGGCACGCGAGAGAGCGCGAGGGCGCCCTCGGGCACATCCTCGGTGATGGTCGCGCCGGCGGCCACGTACGCGCCCTTGCCGACCGTCACGGGCGCCACGAGCTGGGCGTCGCTGCCGACGAACACGCCGTCGCCGATCGTCGTCTTGTGCTTTTTCGAGCCATCGTAGTTGCAGGTGATCACGCCGGCGCCGATGTTGGACCGCGCGCCGACGTCCGCGTCTCCCAGATACGCGAGATGCTGCGCCTTCACGCCCTCGCGCAGGACCGTGTTCTTGGTCTCGACGAAGTTGCCGACCTTCACGTCCGCCTCGAGGACCGACCCGGGCCGCAGGCGCGCGAAGGGGCCCACGCGCGCGCGCGGCCCGATCTTCGCGCCGTCGAGCTCGCAGTGCGGGCCGACGACCGCGCCGGCCGCGAGGGCCGAATCGACGATGTGGGTGAACGGCAGAACTTCCGCGCCCTCGGCCACCGACGTGTCGCCGTCCAGCCAGACGAAGGGATGAAGGATCGCGTCGGCCTCGACGCGCACCCGCGGACCGAGACGCGCCGTGGGAGGGTCGAGGATCGTGGCCCCCGCTTCGAGGGCCCGCTCGACGCGCCGGCGCTGCTCGATCTCCTCGGCCGCCGCAAGGTCCCGGCGCGTGTTGACGCCCCAGGCCTCTCGCCAGTCTTCCGCCAGCCGGGCGCCGATGCGGCCTCCGGAGCCCGCCAGAATCTCGACGACGTCGGTCAGGTAGTACTCCTTGGAGACGGGATCGACGCGGAGCTTCGGCACCGCCCGCGCGAGAGCCTCCGGAGCGAAGCAATAGACGCCCGCGTTGACCTCGCCGATCCGCCGCTCGCGCTCCGAGGCGTTGCGCGCCTCGACGATCCGCCGCACCCGCCCGCGGGAATCGCGGACGACGCGCCCGAACTCGCCGGCGTCGGGCGGGCGGAAAGAGAGGAGGGCGAGGTCCAGACCCTCGCGCCGGCGATCCTCGACGAGCGCCCCGAGCGTCTCGGCGCGGAGCAGCGGCGTGTCGCCGGAGAGAACGAGGACCGGGCCCTCTCCGTCGGAGAGCTCGGGCAGGGCCTGCGCGACGGCGTCCCCCGTTCCGCGCGGCGGGTCCTGGACGACGAGGCGGACGGCGCGCCCCTCGAGCGAGGCGCGCACCTCCTCGCGCCCCGCGCCGAGGACGACGACGACGCGCGACGGCGAGAGACTCTCCGCCGCGTCGAGGACGGCGTCGAGCAGCGTCCGGCCGCCGACGCGGTGCAGCACCTTCGGCCGCGTGGAGCGCATGCGCGATCCGATGCCCGCGGCCAGAATCAGGATGCGGGGAGCGCCCTCGGACCGCGCCGCGGCCTTCCGGTTTCGCCTGGAAGCCGGAGCGACCCGGGGCCGTCGGGATTTCGTCACCAAGGAACCCGTTTCGACGGCGGGCCGCCTCGCGGCGGCGCGCCGCCCCTTACGATGCGAGAAGCTCCTGAAATTCCGGAGTATCCCGGACCGGATCGAAATCGCTGTCGTGGCGCGCGAGGATCCGATTGCTCCGGTCCTCCTCGATCGCGCGCTTCAGGTGCTCGATGGCGGTGTCCCGTTCGCCGTTCTGCGCGTAGCAGCACGCCAGGAGAAAGTCCACCTTTCCGCCGCCGTTCTTCTTCGCGGCGCGCTTCAGGTGCTCGATCGCCTCGGAGACTTCGCCGCGATTCTTGGCGAGGACGGCGGCGTAGTAGAAATCCTCGGGTTCGGTCAGGGCCGGCGCTCCGGCGCGTTTTTGCCGCTCGCAGACCGCGAGGTAGACGCGGGCGCGGTCCACCAGCTCCTTCTCCTCGGGGTACTTCTGCACGAGCTCGAGAAAATGGCGCTCCGCTTCGTCCCCTTTCTTGCGCTGAAGGGCGGAAACGCCGCGGTCGAACTCCTTGCGCGCGCTCTCGGCGAGTCGGGACAGCTCTTTCAGGGTCTGCGCCTTGCGCGCCGCCGGCGCTTCGCCGCTGCCGGTCAGACCCAATTTCTCCATCTTCTTCTCGAGCTCGTCGATGCGCACCGAGACGACGTCCGCGAGGGCCTGAATGCTCATCTTCCCGGCGTTGTCTCTCAAGAACCGGAGTTCCGCTTCGGTCCAGCGTTTTGACATCGTACAAATCCTCCCCGGGGGGTTTGCGGAAAAACGGCGTATTTTATGAACCGGCGGCGATCCTGTCAAATACTCGGACGCGGAATGCGGCCGGTCGCGCCGGCGTTTGTTCCGCTCGGGAGACACGCCACATGCAAAAGACGGTCCGCGCTCTCGGGATCGCCCTGGCCCTCACGGCCCTCGCCGCCGGCGCCACGTTCGCCGCCGACCGCTCGCAGACGGTCAGCGGCACGATCTCCCGTCTCGACGCCGAGCATCAGACCCTGGTCGTGAAGACCGGCTCCGACGAAATGACCCTCGTCTGGAACGAAGAGACGCGCATCAACGGCGTGCTGACGCCCGGAGCGAGAGTCACGGTGCGCTACGGCGCTCAGGCAGATGGAAAGAACCTCGCTTATCAGATTTCGGTGGGAAAGTAGCCATGAGCGATCGGCTGTCGGCGATGCGCTCGATGGCTCGAGTCGCGGCCCGGCGGACAGCTGACAGCCGGCCGCCGATGGCTTTACAATCCCGGCGCCGATTCAGGAGGTAGCGCCTCATGGGCATGTACATCATCGCGGAGCCGTGCATCGGGACGAAGGACACGGCGTGCGTCGATGTTTGTCCGGTCGACTGCATTCACCCGCGAAAGGACGAAGCCGACTTCGCGACGGCGGAGATGCTCTACATCGATCCCGACGTCTGCATTCAGTGCGGCAACTGCGAGCCGGCCTGTCCGGTGACCGCCATCTTCACCGAGGAGACGATCCCGGAGAAGTGGAAGCACTTCCAGCAGGTCAACGCGGACTGGTACAAGAACCGAAAGTAGCCGGCCTCACTTTCCCTTGAGCGTCCTGCCGAGGAACGCTTCGGCGCGGGCGTCGGCGTCCCGGGCGTCCGCCTCCCGGAACACCTTGGGATCGGGCGACGACGCGAAGCCGTGGCCGGCGTCCGGATAGATCTTGAAGTCGACGCTCCGCCCGGCACCTTTCGCGTCCTTCTCGAAGGCGCGGACGCTCTCCGGCGAAATTCCCTGATCCTGGCCGCCGAAGTTGCCGAGCAGCGGCACCTTCAGTCCCGCGACCGTTGCCGGATCGGTCACGAGACGCCCGTAGTAGATGACCGTGGCCGCGAGCGTGGGCTCGGCGAACGCGAGCGCGAGCGAGTAGCCGCCTCCCATGCACCAGCCGATCGACCCGATCCGTTTGGGGTCGACGTCGGGACGCGCGCGCAGCACCGCCACGGCGGCCTTCAAGTCGCGCATCGCCCGGTCCTCGGGCATGCCGCGCATGAGCTGGTGCGCCGTGTCCGAATCGGTCGCGACCTTGCCGCGGTAGAGATCCGGCGCGAGAGCCACGTAGCCTTCGGAGGCGAAGTGGTCGGCCTTCTTCTTCACGAAGTCGTTCAAGCCCCACCATTCCTGGATCACGACGAGGGCGGGCTTCCTGCCCGATCCTTCCGGGGCCGCGAGATATCCCGAGATCGTCTCGGAGCCGCTCGGAAACGAGATCATCTTGCCGCCCGACTGCGCGCGCCCGATCGCGGCGGACAGAACGAAGACGGCGGCGAGCGAGAAGGTCCTGCGTGTCATGACGCCTCCCTTTCGGACTAATCTTATCCGGTGGATCTGCTCTTCGAGCTCGCGGCTCCCGAGGAGGGCGAGGATCTGCAGCATCTCTACGACCGCCTCGCGGAGCGCTTCGGCTTCGGTCCCGCCGAGGTCCGCCTTTCGCGCCGCAAGCTGACGGGCGGCGAGATCCGATACGGCCGGCCGCACACGATCACGGTCTCGGCCCACCTGTCCGAATCCGAGCGGCGCGAGACGCTCCTCCACGAGGCCGCCCACGCGTGGGCCTTCGCGCGGCGCGGCCGGCGCGAGGGTCACGGCCCCTTCTTCCGGGAGCTCGCGCGGCGGCTCGGCGCCAAGGGCCGCGCCGCGCCGGTCACGGCGGCGCTGTCGGACTGGCGCGCGCGCCGGCGGCAGATCGTCTATCGATGCGAAGGCTGCGCCGCGCTCTTCCGCCGGTTCCGCCCCTTCCGCGGCGCCCGCTCCTGTGTCGCGTGCGACCGCGCGGGGCGCCCGTCGAGGCTGCGCCGCGTCCGGGACTGACGGGCCGATCCCTTGCGACGCCGGAAGATCATCGTCCTCGTCGCGGCGAGCGCGGACGGGTTCCTCGCCCGGAAGGACGGCGGCGTCGACTGGCTCGACCGCCCGCACGTCGCGGGCGATTACGGGATGGCCGCCTTCGATCGATCGATCGATACGATCCTGTTCGGACGCAAGACGTACGAGCTGGCTCTCCGGTTCCAGAAGCAGGGCATCCCGGGCGCCGCGTTCGATCCGAAGAAACGGAACTACCTCTTCTCGCGCCGCCGAATCCGCCCCGCGTCTCCGGCCGTCGCGCTCGTGACGGAGTCCGTGGCCCGTTTCGCCGAGCGCCTTCGGGCCGAGCCGGGAAAGGACGTTTGGATCATTGGAGGTGCCGGGCTCATCGCGTCCTTTCTCGACGCCGGGCAGATCGACGAGTTTCGCATCCACGTCATCCCGACGATGATCGGCGAAGGCATCCCGCTCGTCGCGCCGCGACGTCGGACGGTGGAGCTCGATCTCCTCTCGTCGCGCCGCTTCTCCGACGGCGTGATGCTCCTGCGCTACGCCGTCCGGTACGCGGCGGCGAAACGCGGACGACGACGAATCTAGCCGCGCCGAATGCCCGCCTTCCCGCCCGGCTACCGCATCGGCCACCGGACGCTCCGCCGGGAACGCACGGGCTGCACGGTGATCCTCCCGCCCGCCGGGACGATCGCCGCCGTGGACGTGCGCGGCGGAGCGCCGGGCACCCGGGAGACGGGCGTCTTCGTGCCGGGCAACCTCGTCTCGGAAATTCACGGCCTTCTGTTCACCGGCGGCAGCGCTTTCGGCCTCGCCGCGGCGGCGGGCGTGGCCGCATGGCTGCGGCGCGAAGGCGCGGGATTCCCGGTCGGACCGTCGCGCGTTCCGATCGTTCCCGCGGCCGTCCTCTTCGATCTCGCCGTCGGAGACGCCGACGCTTTTCCCGGCGAGGCGGACGGTTGGGCCGCCTGCGAAGCGGCGCGCGAGGGAGAGATCGAGACGGGCTCCGTCGGGGCCGGCTGCGGCGCGACGGTCGGGAAGGTGCTCGGCGTCGCCCGCTCGTCGCCGGGCGGCGTCGGTTGCGCGGCCCTCGAGCTGCCCGGAGGAGAGCGGGTGGCCGCTCTCTCCGTCGTCAACGCCTTCGGCGACGTCGTCGATCCGGACACGGGTGCGAGGATCGCGGGTGCGGCGCCGGAGAATCCCGCTTTCCGCGCCGCACAAGCCCTCTGGCGGGACGGCTTGCCCTCGGATCCCGCGCCCGGCGGCCACACGACGCTGCTCTGTATCGCGACGACGGTTCCGTTCGAGCCCGGATCCCTCAAGCGCGTCGCCATGGAAGCGCACGACGGGATCGCGCGCGCCGTGCGGCCCTCGCACTCCGTCGTGGACGGCGACGTCGTCTTCGCGCTCGCGCCCTCGGGCCCGGCGCCGGCGGTCCCGATGCGCCTTCGCATCGGCGCCGCGGCGGCCGAGGCCGCCGCCCGTGCGATCGTGGACGCCGTCGCCGGGCCGTCGCGGGGAGCGGGCGCTTCGCTTTAGGTTTCCGGCTCGCCGCCCTCGCTCTCGAAGAGCGGCTGCTGGACCGGCCCGAGCAGGGGCAGGATCGCCTGGAGCGAGTCGCCCGCCCAGTCCGGTCGCCGACCCGCGTCGAGCCGGAGCACCGGGACGCTCCATTCCGCCACCATTTCCTCGATCTTCTCGTCCACGGCCCGCTGGAAGGCGTCGTCCACGTCGCGCAGGCCGTCGAACTGGAGCGCTCCGACGATCGGAACCTTGATCAGGAGGCCGTAGGTCGAGGTCCACCAGCGGACGAGCGGCTCGAGCATCGGCGAGCGGCCAGTCTGGAGCAGATAGCAGTAGTTGTCGAGCACGCTCCGATCGCACACGACCACGTCGGCCTTGTGCTCCGCCACGAGCTCCTCGGCGATTTCCGTATGGAGGATCCAGGATTGCGCAGCGATCGTCGTATCCCGGTTGATCGGGAGCGGGCAGAACCGCGCCACCTCGCGCACCAACTCGACGGTCTTGTCCCGCTTCTTCAGCAGCGCCGCGAGCTCGAAGCAGAGCGTCGTCTTTCCGACCCCGTGCGTTCCGATGAACGCGATCTTCACGGCGCGGCTCCCCCGCTCCCGCCGGGCAGCCCGAACTCGCGGCGGAGCGCCTCGCCGTGCGCGTCGAGCGCCGGCGGGAAGGCGAGCGGCGCCGCGGCGCCCGAGACGCGGATCGGCGAGGCGACGAAGCCGACGCCGGCGGCCTCGCGAACGGCATCGAGCGCCCGCGCGGTCTCGGAACGCAGCGCCTCGAGCGGCCCGCGCACGGGCCCCGCCGGCACGCCGGCGTCGCGGCAGCGGTCGAGCCACGCCGCCCGCGGCTCCCGGCGGAAGACCTCTTCGAGCGCCGCCTCGAGCGTTCCGCGGTTTCGCACCCGCGCCTCGTTCGTCGCGAAACGGGCGTCCTGCCGCCACCCGGGGCGCGCGACGATGTCGCAGAGCCTTGCGAACTGCGGGTCGGTGCCCACGGCCAGGATGAACTCTCCGTCCGCGGCGCGGAAAGGCCGGTAGGGCACGATCTGGGGATGCGCGTTGCCGTGCCGCCGCGCCTCCTCCCCCGTCACGAGGGCCGACTGCGCGACGTTGATGAGAGAGGCGAGCGTCGCCGAAAAGAGATCGGTCTCGACGTGCGCCGCGACGCCGGTGCGCTCACGCCCCGCCAGGGCCCCGAGCACGCCGATCGCCGTATAGCAGCCAGCGAGGAGATCCGAGACGGCGACCCCGACCTTCGTCGGCTCGCCCGACGCTTCGCCGGTGATCGCCATGAGCCCCGCGCCCGCCTGAGCGAGCAGGTCGAATCCCGGCGCGGCGGCGTCCGGGCCCCGGCGGCCGAACCCGGTGATCGACGCCGTCACGAGCCGCGGGTTCTCCCGGCGCAGCGCCTCGACGGAAAGGCCGAACCGCTTCCACGCGGCCGCCGTGAAGTTCTCGACGAGCACGTCCGCGCGGCGCGCCAGGATCTCGACGGATCGAGCGCCGTCGGGCGACGCGAGGTCGAGCGCGATCGACTCCTTGTTGCGGTTGACGGAGAGAAAGTACGTCGCGAGCCCGCTGCTTGCCTCGTATGGCGGGCCCCACCCGCGGGTGACGTCGCCGCCGTCGGGCTGCTCGACCTTGACGACTCGGGCGCCCAGATCCGCAAGGAGCATCGTGCAGAAGGGGCCCGCGAGAACCCGCGAGAGATCGAGAACGAGGACGCCGGAGAGGGGTCCCGGCAAGAGGCTCTCTATTTCGGCGCGCCCGCCGGCCGCCACCCGAGCGGGCCGGGCAGGAAGTGAAAGATGCCGAGCGGAGAGACCTCGACGCCTTCGAGACGCTTCGAGATCCCCCAGTACTGCTCCGCGGTCCACAGGAAGTCGGCCGGCGGATCCGCCGCGAGGGCGCGATGGATCTGCCGGTACAAGTCGAGGCGTTTCGCGTCGTCGAGCGCCGTCTGGGCCGCTTCCATGAGCCGGTCGGCCTCCGCGTTCTTGTAGAAGCCGGCGTTCAAGCCCTGCGGCGGCCCCTGGCTCGAGTGAAAGAAGGGATAGGGATCGAGGTTCGGCGGAATGAACTCGTTGTTGTACGGCGCGACCTCGAACTCGCCGTTGGCGAACCGCTGCGAGTACGCCGCCCAGTCCAGGGAACGCAGGACGAGCTCGACGCCTATCTTCGCGTACGACTGGCGCAGGATCTCGCCGATGTTCGGATAGATGGGCTGGCCCGCGGGATAGAGGTACTCGAGTGTCACGCGGCGGCCGCCCTTGCGGCGGAAACCGTCCTTGTCCTTGGCCAGGCCGGCTTCGTCGAGCAGCTTCGCGGCGGCGGCCGGATCGTACGCGGGCGGCGCGACGTCCGGCGCGTCCTCGGGCAGGCCCGCGGGATAGGGGCCGCTGTCGAGCTTCGGGGCGTCCGGAGCGTAGAGATGCTCGGCCGTCTCGGCGCGCGGCCACGCCATTGCGAGGGCGCGCCGCACGCGGGAGTCGGCGAGCACCGGGTGCCGGCAATTCCAGACCACCATGACGACGGAGAAGATGGGCACCTTCACGATGCGGTTGCGCGCCTGGAATTCGGGCGATCGGTCCGCCTCCCCGCGCTGGTCGCGGCTGATCCGGAACTCGTCGAGATCCCCGCGGATGCCCGCGCGGAAACGCGTGGCGTTATCGGGAATCACTCGAAACACGACGCGGCCGAATGGGTACGTCGCGGCGGCCCGGTCGGCGCGGCGCACGAGCGTCAGCTTCTGATTCGGCTCCCACGATTCCAGCCGGTAGGGCCCGCTCGCGAACGGCTTGCGGTCGGTCTCGCCGCGCCCGAACGCCGCGCGTGAAACGATCGGCAGATTGAACGCGAGCATCCGCTCGGCGTAGGGCTTCCGGAAGCGCACGATGACGCGGCCCGGCTCGGGCGTCTCGACGGCGGCCAAATCCGTGAGGCCCGACTTCCAGTTCACGGCCGGAACCTTCGGATCCCGGACGCGATCGATCGTGAACGCGACGTCCTCCGAAGTGACCGGGGCGCCGTCCTCCCACTTCGCGTCCGGGTCGATCCGGAAGTCGAACGTGAGGCCGTCGGGCGAGACGGTCCAGGAGGACGCGATCGCGGGGACGTAGCGCCGGTCCTTGTCGATGCCGACGAGCGGCAGGAAGAGCAGATGCTCGACGCGGGCGCCGACCTCCTCGGCGGTGATCGTCGGGTCGAGCGTCGGCGGATCTCCCTCGATGTGGCGCGAGAGGGTCTGGGAGATGGCGGGAGGCGCCTCGCGTCGCGCGCAGGACCAGGGCGCGAGCGCCACGAGCGCAACGACGAGCCGGACAACCGTTTTCATGGGCGATCGGCATGAGAATAGCGCGACCCGCTCGGCGGACGCGACCCGGTGTCGGTGCGACGCGCTTCCCATGGGACGAGCGCCGCGTTTCCCCGGACGGGCTCGCGCGCGACCGAAAGTCTCGAAAAATTGCCTACGCCGAATTCCCTGGACGAAACCGGCCGAAAAGGCACCGGCCGGCGGTTGACAGCGCCCCGAACGCTCCGGTTAAACTTCGGTACGGCATGAGGCGAAGCTTCGCTTGCCCTCCGAAGTGATGACCGACGACAAGAAGGCGCGCAAGCCCGCGGAACAGCGTCTTTCCGACCGGGTCTGGATCGGCGCGCCGGCGAATCTCCGCTTCGGCGAGGATGAGATGTCGGGTTTCGTGGAAGTCATCAATCTCGGGGGAATGTACGTCGCGAGCGGCCGCGTGCCCGAGGTCGGCGACTACGTCGAGCTCGTCTTCTCTCTGCCCGGCGACCCCCGCGCGTTTCGGGTGCGGGGCAACGTCGTCTTTCAGAACCGGTCGGCCGAACGTCCGGCCGGATTCGGCGCGCGGTTCGAGCGGCCGCCGGTCGGCCTCCTCGAAGCGATCAAGGGCCTGAACCGCGGCCACTGAGGACGGCCGCAGGCCGCGGCCGCCCGGGTCGTTCCCGAACCCCTACTTGTTGCTCGCTTCGAGCAGGCGGAGCTGATCGAAAGCGAACTCGACCGTCGCCGTCACGTCGATGAAATTTCCGGAGGCGGCCGACGAAAGCGTCGTGGGCACGACGCTCGACAGCTCCCAGCGCACGAGGACCTGATTCTTCTCGTCCTTCGCCGTCACTTGAACGGTGTGCGTGACCGGTGTTCCGCCGGCGGTCGTCTGATTGATCCAGTCCTGCAGTTGCGCCAGACCCTTCTGCGTCACCGTGAGCGTCAGAAGCCGCTGGTCCGGCGAGTATGCGATGCCGAGCCGGCGCGAGTCCGTGCGCAGCATGTCCTGGCGGGAGAAGTCGATGCGGTAGCCGGTCACGCCGTCGACGGCCGTCCCGTCCACCGCGATCGAGACGTTCGTGTTCGGATCCGCCGCGAAGGCGGCCGCCGCGACCCACCCGCAGACAAAACACGCGAAAAGACGTTTCCAGAGCATGAATCCTCCGATCCGCGACTCTCGGGAGAGTAGCACCGCCCGGTGCGGGGGCGAAGGGCCTTGATTTCGGGGACGTCGGAGGCGTAGAAAAATGGCGAGCTTTTGCCTCGGGACGGCGCCCGACGCCGCCCCATCTTGGGGAAAGGAGACCGGATGAAGAAACCTCTGGCGCTTTTTCTCTTCGTCGCCGCGGCCGGCGCTCTTCTCGCCTCGGGCCCGTCCAAGGCCAACCGCACGACGTACGACGTGACGGTGGACACGATCGAGGGCTGCTCGTGCCCGCTCTTCTGCTCCTGCTACTTCGGGCCCTCGGCGGACGAGCACTCCTGCAAGGCGAACAACGTTTACAAGTTCCGTAAGGGAAGCCACTACGGCGATACGGATCTGTCCGATCAGATCGTGTGGCTCGACCTCGACCTGGGCGGAGAGTGGCACCATCACCCGGGCCCCGGGATGCCGACCAAGTGGGCGGTGGTGACCTTCGACAAGAAGTCCTCGGAGGCGCAGCGAAAGGCGATCGGCGAGGTCCTGGCCATCGTGTTCCCGGTGAAGTGGGAGAAGTTCTCGACTCGCGAGGACTCGATCGAGTGGCACGACGACGCCAAGATGGCGCACGCGAAGATGGCGAGCGGCATGGCGGAGATCACGCTCGACAAGGCGTCGACGATGCGGCCGGACAAGTCCCAGCCCGTCGTGATCAAGAACCTCCAGTACTGGTTCTCCAACGCGAACGACGGATTCGTCCTCGCCTACTCCAAGCATCACTGGAAGGGCGACAATGCGTTCGAGCAGGACCACAGGAATGGATTCACCATCAGCTGGTCCGCCAAGGGCGACATCAAGCCGGCCGCCAAGGTGGCGATGAAGTAGGGCCGCGCCGCGGCGCGGTATGGATCCGATGGGGCGGGCTCCGGCCCGCCCTTTCTGTAGAATCCCGCCGCCATGATGCCCGACGACATCGCGCCGGAGTTCCGCTCGGCGCCCAAGTCCTACGTCCGCGGCGAGCCGATTCCGGGCGTGAAGACGCTGCGGCTCTCGCGCCACACCGACGACCGCGGTTTCTTCCTCGAGATCTTCCGCAGCCGCGGAGAGGGCGTCTCGGCCCCGCTGGCCGCCTTCTTCGATGGCGCGCCGCCCGCCCAGCTCAACTTCTCGACGGTGGACGCGGCCGGCCACGTCAAGGGTCTCCACTACCACCTCGCGCAGGAGGACATCTGGTTTTTTCCTCCGCCGTCGCGCGCGAAGATCGTCCTGTTCGACGTCCGGAAGGGCTCGCCGGCTCTCGGCCGCACGCAAATCGTCGTGGCCGGAGACGGAGCGGAGCAACTGGTGCGAATCCCGGCCGGCGTCGCGCACGGGTATCGCCCTCTGACGAATCCGTGCTCGCTCCTGTACATGGTGACCCGGGTCTTCGATCCCGCCGCACCGGACGAGTACCGGATTCCCTGGGACCACCCGTCGGTCCGGGACCTCTGGGAGATCCCCAACGGCTGAGTGGCGCGGCCTATAATTTCGGTGCTTTCATGAGCATGAGCGCCGCGGTTCCGGTTCTGGATCTTTCCCTCGTGCCCCGCGTGGACGCCGTGGGCGTCGAGGAGCGCGCCGCGGCCCTCGGCAAGCGCTCGATCAAGAAAGAGGCGAAACGCTCCGGCATCCGGCTGGCGATCTCGATGCTCGATCTGACGACGCTCGAGGGCAAGGACTCCGAGGGCAAGGTCCGACAGCTGTGCCGCAAGGCGGTGCGGCCCCTGCCGGCCGATCCGACCGTGCCGCACGTCGCCGCCGTCTGCGTGTACCCGAACCTCGTGCCGGTGGCGAAGGACGCCCTGGCCGGCAGCGGCGTCAAGGTGGCCTCGGTCGCGACGGGATTTCCCGCCGGCCTCGTCCCCCTCCCGGTCAAGCTCGACGAGACGCGCCGCGCGGTCGCCATGGGCGCCGATGAAGTCGACATGGTCATCGACCGCGGCGCCTTCCTCTCGGGAGGGTTCACGGCCGTGTTCGAGGAGATCGCGGCCGTCAAGGCCGCCTGCGGGCCGGCCCACCTGAAGGTGATCCTCGAGACCGGCGAGCTCGAGACCTACGACAACGTGCGCAAGGCCTCGCACCTCGCGATGGCGGCGGGCGCGGACTTCATCAAGACCTCGACGGGCAAGGTCGTCCCGGCGGCGACGCCCGCCGTCGTGCTCGTGATGCTCGAGGCGATCCGGGACCACTACTTCGAGACGGGCCGGCGCGTCGGCCTGAAGCCGGCCGGCGGGATCCGCACGTCGAAACAGGCGCTCCATCTGCTCGTGCTCGTGAAGGAGACCCTCGGCGACGCCTGGCTGACGCCGGACCTTTTCCGTATCGGCGCTTCGACGGTGACGAACGATCTCCTGATGCAGCTCGCGAAGGAATCGAGCGGCCGGTATCAGAGCGCCGACTACTTCACGAAGGACTAGCCGACAGCCCACAGCTGAGAGCGGACAGCAAGAATGAGCACGACGGTCAAGGACGACACGGCGCGGAACGAGGCGGCCGAAAAGGTCGCGGCGGAGAAGCCGCGCCTCGAGTTCGGCGGCGCGTGGAAATACGCCCCGTCGCCCGAGGCGACGGACCACGTGGAGATCGCGCCGCGGTATGGCCTCTTCATCGGCGGCCGTTTCGTCCCGCCGCGCTCGAAGAAGCATTTCCCGACGATCAACCCGGCGACCGAAGAGGCGCTCTCGGAGGTCGCCGATGCCGGCGCCGCGGACGTCGACGCCGCGGTCCGGGCCGCGGAGGAAGCGCACCGCAGGCGCTGGAGCAAGCTCTCGCCGGCCGCGCGCGGCAAGTACATCTACCGGATCGCCCGCCTGATCCAGGAGAAGTCGCGAGCGCTCGCCGTGCTCGAGACGATGAACGGCGGCAAGCCCATCAAGGAATCGCGCGACGTGGATGTGCCCCTCGCCGCGGCGCACTTCTTCTACTACGCGGGCTGGGCGGACAAGCTCTCGTGGGCGTTCCGCGGCCGGCGGGCGGAGTCGCTCGGCGTCTGCGGTCAGATCATCCCGTGGAATTTCCCGCTCCTGATGGCGGCCTGGAAGATCGCGCCGGCGCTCGCGTGCGGGAACACCGTGGTCCTGAAGCCGGCCGAGACCACGCCGCTGACGGCGCTCGCGCTCGCGGAGGTCTGCCGCGAGGCGGACTTGCCGCCGGGCGTGGTGAACGTGGTCACGGGCGCCGGCGAGACGGGCGCGCACGTCGTCAACCACCCGGGTGTCGCGAAGATCGCTTTCACGGGATCGACGGAAGTCGGCAAGGTCATCCAGCGGGCGGTCGCGGGCACGGGCAAGCGTCTGACGCTCGAGCTCGGCGGCAAGGCGGCCAACATCGTGTTCGAGGATGCGGCGATCGATCAGGCCGTCGAGGGCATCGTCAACGGCATCTACTTCAACCAGGGGCACGTCTGTTGCGCCGGCTCGCGCCTGCTCGTCCAGGAGTCGATCGAGCCCGTCGTGCGCCGCAAGCTCGCCCACCGGATCGCGACGCTGCGACTCGGCAATCCGCTCGACAAGAACACGGACGTCGGCGCGATCAACTCCGGGGCGCAGCTCGCGAAGATCCGCGAGCTCGTTCAGAGCGGCGTGGACGAGGGCGCCGAGCTCCATCAGTCGGCATGCGCGATCCCCGTCAAGGGGTTCTGGTTCCCGCCGACGTTCTTCACCGGCGTCGCGCAGTCGCATCGCATCGCGCGCGAGGAGATCTTCGGACCCGTCCTCGCGGTCATGACGTTCCGCACGCCGGAGGAGGCGGTGGAAAAGGCCAACAACACGCCCTACGGTCTCTCGGCCGGCGTCTGGACCGACAAGGGCTCGAAGATCTTCCAGGTCTCCTCGAGGCTGCGCGCGGGGGTCGTGTGGGCGAACACGTTCAATAAGTTCGACCCCGCCTCGCCGTTCGGCGGCTACAAGGAGTCGGGCTTCGGGCGCGAGGGCGGAGTGCAGGGACTTCGAGAGTACGTGGAGCTCCGGGCATGAGCGCCGACATCCCGGTCAAAAAAACCTACAAGCTCTACATCGGCGGCGAGATGGTGCGCACGGAGTCCGGCCGGTCGGACCCGATCTACGCTCCGAAGCCGAAGAAGACGCTCCTCGCCAACGTCTCGCGCGGATCGCGCAAGGACGTACGGGACGCGGTCGGGAAGGCGCGCGCGGCGCAGGACGGCTGGGCGAAGAAGACGGGGTATCTCCGCGGACAGATTCTCTATCGGATGGCCGAGATGCTCGAGGGGCGCGCGGGCTCCTTCGAGAAAGTCCTGCGCGAAAGCCGCGGTCTCTCCCCCGCGGCGGCGAAACGCGAGGTGCGCGGCGCGATCGACCGGCTCGTGCACTACGCCGGGTGGTCCGACAAGTATGGCGCGCTCCTCTCGACGATCAATCCGGTCGCGTCGTCCTACTACGACTTCTCGGTGCCCGAGCCGACCGGCGTCGTCGGAATCGTCGCGCCGGAGACGCCGGAGCTCCTCGGCCTCGTGACGCATCTCGCTCCGGTGATCGTGTCGGGCAACGCCGCCGTCGTTCTCCTCTCCGAGCGGCATCCGCTCGCGGCGCTCGAGCTCGGCGAGGTGCTCGCGACCTCGGATCTTCCGGCCGGCGTCGCGAACCTGATCTCGGGGCGCAAGGAAGAGCTCGTGCCGCACCTTGCCCGGCACATGGACGTCAACGCGATCGCCGACGCCGGCGGCGATGCGGCGCTCTCCAAGGCGATCGCCGAGGACGCCGCGGTCAACGTCAAGCGCGTGAAGCGGTACGCGGTCCGGGACGATTTCGCCGACGCCGCGCAGGGCCTCGATTTCATCGAGGCGTTCCTCGAGACGAAGACCACCTGGCATCCGGTCGGGGTGTAGACGGTATCTCCCGCTAGCCGAAGGTCCGAATGCCCGCCGCGAGCCTCTTCAGCGCCTCGCCCTCCAGCGTGTAGCGCAGCCACTCCGTCTGCGGGCGCCCGCCGAGGCGCCGATAGAACCGCAGCGCGCTCTCGTTCCAGTCGAGCACCGCCCACTCGACGCGCGCGGCGCCGCGGGCCACCGCCTCCCGCGCCACCGCGGCCATCAGCGCCTCGCCGACGCCTCTGCCTCGCGCGGCTTGCGAAACGACGAGGTCCTCGAGAAAGACGAACGGGAGCGCGCGGAAGGAATTGATCCCCTCGTAGAAGATCGCCAGACCCTCGACGCGGCCGTCGAGCTCCGCGACGCGCGCCTCGACCCGCCGCTCATCGAAAATCCAGGCCGCGATGCGCGCCGCCTCGCTCTCATCCGGCGGCGCGAGCCTCTCGAAGCGCGCGAGCTCGCGGTGGAGCTCTTGGATCCGCGGCCAGTCCTCGCGACGCGCGGGCCGGACGAGCGGCCTCACCGGGTCACTTTGCAGCCGCCACCTTCGCGAAGTCGACGCGGCCGAGGAGCTTCAGAGCGTCCGCCTGCTCGACGTTGGCGCCCTGCCCGAGCACGAGGCGGCCCGAAGAGACGACGACCGTCACGAGCGTCGTCGGCTGGCCCTGCGTGTTGTCGGTGATGGCGTACGCGGGGAATCCTCCGACCTTCGACTCGGCCGTCTGAACGCCCGGCGATTTGCCCGCCTCGGCCATCGCTTTCTTGATCGCGCCCTCGAGGTCCGCGCTCTTGCCGTAGTCCTGCACGACGATCCGGAACTGGCGCGCCGCCGAGGGCTCGATCTTCTGGAAGAAGCGCGAGACCTCGGTGTAGGTCCCCATCTCATTCTCGTCGGTGTCGGGAAGCGGATCGCGCGGCGCCGCATCCCATCCGGGCAGGCTCTTGGGAATCCCGTCGCGGAGAGAAAGCGGCCAGCTCGCGGAGAAGAGGGCCGGCGCCGCGATCCCGAAGCTCAGGGCCAGAACGGCCGCGCCGGCCTTGCGGGAAACCATCGCGGAATCAGGATAACCCACGGCGGCAACCGGAGCCGTCGCAAAAAAAGAGCGGCCCGAAGGCCGCTCTTTCTCACGCGGATTTCGGGAGATCTACTTCTTCGCTCCGAGGATCGCGTCCTTCGCCTTCTTGGAGACGCGGAACTTCACGACGCGCTTGGCGGGAATCTTGATCTCTTCGCCCGTCGCGGGGTTGCGGCCCATGCGAGCCTTCCGGTTCACGAGCACGAGCTTCCCGATACCGGGGATGGTGAAGCTGTTCTTCGCCTCTTTGTAGGCGAGAGCCGTGAGGTCGTCGAGAAACTGTGTCGCCTGCTTCTTGGTCGTGCCGGTGGACTTGGCCAGATGATCCGCGGTCTGGGACTTCGAGAGCGCCTTCCCGTCCTTTGCCATATTTCACTACCCCTTCTTCGAAAATTGGGATCGCCGCAAGCGGCGTGTCGAAACGGTTGCGTATTCTAATGCGCCGAACGCGCGCGGGCGCAAGAAAAAATCGCCCGTGTCGAATCGGCGCGATCGCCCGCGGAACCGGCGGCGCGCGCTAAGATGCGACCTCGACCTCGCATGCCACGGCTCTCCCCGCACCCGGCATCGCGGCGGCAGCGGCGGCGCTCCGATCCGGGAGGCGCCGGGCCGGAGGATCGCCCGGCCCTCCCGCGCGGTGCCGCGGCGCCGGCTCGCCGCCGGCGTTTTTCGAGAACCGCCAACCGCTTCCGGCCCTTCGGTTTAGCGGCGTTCCGCGCCGCAGCGGCCGCTGCCGTTCTCGCTCTCGCGGCGCTTCTCACGGCAGCCTGCGGACGAGTCTCGGCGGAACGCATCGCGAACCGGGTGCTCGACGACTATCGCGCGAAGTCCGCCCGGCGGCCGCTGCCGGGCTCGGGATCGATTCGCGTGCGCCTCGCGCCGGTGGGACCCGGCGCGGGCGCCGCGGGTCTTGCGGAGATCGAGTGGGAGGGCGCGCGCTACCGGGAGACCGTGAGCTCGGCCGGCGTCTCGACGATCCGCGGCATCCAGGGCGGAAAGGCGTTCTTCGTCGACGAGGACGGCGTCACGCGCGTCGGGTCGGAGCCGATGCTCGCGGAGCTCCTCACGCGATCGTACTTCTGGCGCCGCGGCTGGCTGTTCGACGACCGCGAGCGCGCGAGGGTCTCGCTCGGTCCCGCCGATGCCTCGAGCTTCGGGATCTCGCTGCGGCCGCGCGGCGGGAACGAGCTCCTGCTCTCTTTCGACCGCGACGGAAAGACGCTCCGCCGGGTCGCGTCGCCGCGGTTCCGCCTCGAGTTCGAGGACGCAACGCGCTTCCGTGACCTCTCGCACGCGCCCGCAAGCGCCGCCCCGGTTGTCGGGGAGATCGTCTGGACGGGACTGCCGACGCGGCGTCTGCCGGACCCGACCGTGGGCGGCTGGCACGGGCTCTTCGCCGAGCCGTTCGCCGAGGGGGCGCTCGACCCCGCGCCGTCGCGACTCGTCGTGCCCGCGGCCATCTCGGGAACGCCGGTCCGGCTCGCGCTCGACGCGGACGCGCCGGGTCCGCTGCGCGTCGCGCCGGAGCTCGCGCGGCGCGCGGAGATCTCGGGACGGAAAGACGTCTTCGGCAGACTCCTCGCCGACGGCGCCACACTCGCGATCGGAACGCTCGCGATGCCGGGCCTCCATGTCGAGATCGGCGAAACCCCCGAGGGAGCCGACGCCGTCGCCGGAGGCGTTCTCACGCGCGAGACGATCCTGGAGATCGACCCGGCCGCCGGCCGCGTTCGGATCCACGATCCCGCGCGCTGGGTCTCTCCCGACGGATTCGGACGCAACGTCGTGGATGACGACGGCAACGTCCCCGCGGCGATCCTGTTTCGCGCGGGGCGCCGTCTGAGACTGCGCGCCGGCGTGACGTCGCCGTCGCCACTCGCGCTCGCGTCGGCCACGGCGGCCGAGCTCGGCCTCGCGCCGTCGGACTCCGAGCTCGCGGGCCTCGTCTGGGGCACCTTGCGCCTGCCGCCGGTCCCGACGAAGGTCGTGCGCGAGGGTTTCGACGCCGACTGGGGCGACGACGGCGCGATCGGCGCGCCGCTTCTCCGGCGCTTCCACGTGTACATCGATCTTCCGCACCGGTGGATCTACGTCCGACCGGCGGAGGACGAGGGTCAGCGCGCCCAGAGCGCGCGGTAGCTCGCGAGCAGGCCCGTGCCGGCGAGGGCGGCGGCGACGGCGCCCATCGCCAGAAAGACACCGAAGGGAATCTCGGTGGCGAGGGTCCCCTTCCGTCGCGCGATGAGCAGCAGCCCGACGACGCTTCCCGCGATCGAAGCGAAGAACGTCGTGAGCAGCACGCCCCATCCGCCGAGGAAGGCGCCCACCATCGCGAGCATCTTCACGTCCCCGAGTCCCATCGCGTCCACGCGGCGCAGGCGGCTCCAGAGCCACCCGACGAGGTAGAGACCGCCGGCTCCCGCGGCGGCGCCGGAGAACGCCTGCAACGGCGAGCGCTCGCGCGTGAAGAAGGAAAGCGCGAGACCCGCCGCGATGCCCGGCAACGTGATCGCGTCCGGGAGGAGCTGGACGTCGGCGTCGATGAACGCGAGCGCGATGCAGGCCGACGACAGGAGAGCGCCCGAGGCGAAGTCCGCCGCCGACGGCGCGCGCAGATAGAAGACCGCCCACAGGACGCCGTTCGCGAGCTCGACGAACGGATACCGAACGGAGATGCGCGCGCGGCACGCGCGGCAGCGGCCGCGCAGAACGATCCATGACGCGACGGGCACGTTGTCCCAGGGCGCGATCGCGGCGCCGCAGGAAGGACAGCGCGAGCCCGGATACACGACCGATTCCTCGCGCGGGAGCCGGTGGATCAACACGTTGAGGAAGCTGCCGACGATGAGCCCGGCGACGGCCGCGATCCCGAGGCCGAACACGCCGAGCGCCGCGAAGGGCGGCGACGCGAGCGCCGTCACGCCGGCCTTCCCGCCGTTTCGGGACGGCGCCACCAGATGAGAATCCCGAGGAGCGCCGCGATCGAGATCGCCGCGCCGGCGAGGAACGAGACGGGGCGGTAGCGAAACTCGACGCGATGCGAGCCAGCGCCCACGGCCACCGCGCGGAAGCACCCGTCCGCGGCGAGGAGCGCCGCCGGCTTCCCGTCGACGCGGGCCGTCCAGCCCGGATACGCGAGGTCCGTGAGAACGAGCAGGCCCGCCCGGTCGGCGGACACGTCCGCGGTGACTCGCTCGGGCTCTTCCGAGGAGATCCCGGCCACGACGTACTTTCCGCTTTCCGCCCCGGGAGGCGGCGGCGGCAACGAGGGCTCCGCCGAAACGAGGACGCGCCGGCCGCCGTCGCTCTCGCGGAGCGCGCGCGTCCATGCGCGGGCGGCGTCCGGCTCGACGCCGTAAGCGGACCCGAAAGAGACGCGGGGTCTGTAGGGGTTGAGCGGCGCACGAAAGAAATCGCCGACCTTGCGCGAGCCGAGCGTCGGCGGCAGAAACGGCGTCCAGAGCACGCGCGCGCTCGCGAATCCGCCCGGAAGCGACGGATCCGCCGCCCCGTCCACCGCGTCGGCGATGCGCCGAGCGCCTTCCGTCGGCAGCGCGGCCGCGGTACGGAGCGTGCGGACGCCCTCGAGAAGATTCGTGTATCCCATCAGCGCCTCGCGCTGGCGGCGCACCATCGCGGTGTCGAAGCTCCAGTCGCGCGACACCCACGGGGCGAGCTCCGTCATCGAAGGCGTGAGCGTGCGTCCGGGCAGCTTCGCGAGGAAGTCGACCGGCTCGGGCCGGCGACGGATCTCCTCCTCCGGAACGAAGCGGAAGAGGGGACGGTTGCCGACCGCGTAGCTCGCGACGAGCAGGAGCGCGGCCGCCGCCGCGCAAACGGCACCGATGCCCGGGCGCGAGACGCGCACCGTCGCGAGGAGCGCCAGCGCGGCGCAGGCCGCCGCCGCGGCCGCGCGGACGCGAATCGGGTGCGCGGGCCACGCGAGCGCCGCGGCGCCGAGAGCGATGCAAAGAGCGGCCACGATCGTCCGAGCGCGCCGCCCGGGGAGAAATCGCAGCGCGTCGAAGCCGAGCCCGGTGAGGATCGCCGCCCCGAAGAGCGTCGCGACGAGCGCCTTGGCGGGATAACGGATGCGGTCGAGCCCGGGCAGCGCCCGAATCCAGACGCCGGGCGGCCCGGCCGCCGCGAGGAGGATGCCGCCGAGCGCGACGGCGAGGAGGAGTCCCGCCAGCCTGCGGCGTTCCCGGTCGGCCATCGCCGCGGCGCACGCGGCGAAGACCGCCGGCCCGAGGTAGACCGAGACGAGGAAGAAGCTCCCACGCCGGTCCTCCGGGAGGCCGAAGGCCGAGGGTAGGGCGCCGGCGTGCACCGCGCCGAGCTCGCGCTCGTCGGCCGCGAAGGCGGCCCGGCGCTCCGAGTGAAGCGCCAGCTCGGCGAGCGGCACGAGCACCCACGCGGCGAGCGCGAGCCCCGCGAGAATGGCGCCCGCCGCCCGACGCCGGGTCTGCCGGGCCGTGGTCTCGCGCCATCCGGTCGCCGCCTCTTCGCGGCGCGCGAAGGCGAAGACGATCGCGAGGATTATCGTGAGCGCCGAGAGCTCGGGGCTGCCGGCCATGGCCTGAAGCCCGACGAGCGCCCCGAGCCCCGCCGCCGCACCGCGCGTCCTCAGTCCCGAGCGGGCGAGCGCGAGGATCCCCGGCAGATAGGCGAACGCCCCGAAGTGGTTCCAGTACGCCGAGAGCGAGGCCGCGGCGCCCGACGCCGCGAAGACGGCCGCGGCCGCGAGCGCCCCCGCGTCGGAGATCCCCTCCTCCTTGCAGAAGCGCCACGTCCCCCAGGCGGCGATGCCGAAATGGAGCAGCAGGAAGAGGCCGGCCGACAGCGCCGGACCCGGCCAGAGGAAGAGAAGCGTGGGCGGATAGAAGACGCCCGACTGCGCGTTGGCGAGCCACGGCTCGCCGCAGCCCGAAAGCGGGTTCCAGAGGGGAATGCGCCCGGCGCGCAGGCGATCGGCCGTGTAGAGCTTCAGGGGGAAGAAGAAGTCCGCCTGATCCCGAAAGCTCGGCGCCTGTCTCTGGAAGAGGGCCGGGAAGAGCCAGACCGCCGGAGGAATCAGCGCCGCGGCGGCGAGGACGCCCGAGGCAAGCGCGCGGCGCACACGATCATTGTCGCAAACCTTGGTCGCATTGCGAACGATTCGTTTTCCGCGGCCTCCAATCGTCCGTTCGCGGCGCGAGGAGTCTCCCGAGGTAATCGAGGGAGGAGCCTCGCGCCGCGGGAGCGGGCGCGAGCGAGGTGATCAGGCCGGCGGTCGAGCGCCTTTGCGCGAGCCGACGGCCGGTGCGCGCCGGAGGGGGTTCGACTCAAGCCAGGTCCCGGAATCATGACGACGCCCGAAGGCGCGCAGATCACCGACCGAAGCGCGGGCGACGGCCTACTGCTGCGTCCCCTCCGGCCACTGCACGAACGTTCCGTTCGAGTAGATGATGTCGTCGTTGAAGTCGGTCGTCGTTCCGCAGACGAGGCCGCCGGTCGCGCCATCGCGCCCGTAGCTCCGGACGCAGTATTTCGAGTGCGCGTTGTCCGCGGCATACGCCATGAAACGTCCCCAGCCGTCCTGGATCGGCACATGGGCGATGTACGTCGGCGTGAGGTTCGAAAAGGACGACAGATCCAGAACGTCGCCGGCGGCCGTGAAGACGCCGGGCAGGCACGCCGCCGACGGGAAGTAGTTGTTGTCCACGTGATACGTCTCGATCGCGGTCGCGAGCGCCCGCATGTCGGCCATCGTCCGCTTCTGCCGCCCCCGCTGGATGGCGTTCAGAAGATTCGGGACGGCGATCGCCGCCAGAATCCCGATGATCGCGATCACGATCAGGAGCTCGATCAATGTAAAGCCGCGTGTGTTTCGTCTCATAAAAAAAGCGGCCCCGACGTACGCCGGGGCCGCTTCCTCGTCGAGTCCCGAACGTTCTCGACTACGTCAGACCGAGGGCATTACTGCTGGGTACCCTCCGGCCACTGGATGAACGTCCCGTTGGCGTACACGATGTCGTCGTTGAAGTCGGTCGTCGTGCCGCACACCAGGTTGCCCGCCGTGCCGTCGCGCCCGCCGGACTCGATCCGGTAGTTGTTGTTGTTGTTTCCAACCGCGTAACGGAAGAACCGGCCCCAGCCGTCCTGACGCGGAACCTGGGCGATGTAGGTCGGCTGCAGGTTCGTGAAGGACGAAAGGTCGAGCGCCGTGCCCGGGAAGTTGGCCGTGAAGAGACCCGGGTTGCAGTTGCCGGCCGCCGCGTTCGGGTAGTAGTTGTTGTCGACCGCATACGACTCGATCGCCGTGGCGAGCGCGCGCATGTCGGACATCGACCGCTTCTGCTTGCCGCGCTGCACCGCGTTGAGCAGGTTGGGGATCGCGATCGCGGCCAAGATGCCGATGATCGCGATGACGATCAGGAGCTCGATCAGTGTGAAACCGCCTTGACGCTTCTTCATTCTGCCTCCTAGTTTTCCCTCGTTCCCGTTCCTTCCTATTTCGGTCGGACCCATTCTTCGCAAGGGTGAAGCCAGTTTGGCATGCGACGAAGCCTCTTTTTTTCTATGACTTGCGTTCGGAGGGACGGGCGGGGACCGACGCGAAGTGTCAAATTCTGCGGAAAACGGGTGACAAATCCTGACGCCTCGGTTCGCCCGGCTATTTCGGCGGATCGACGGCGTAATCCGCCACGATGTCCGCATAGAGGGACACGCCGTCGAGATAGTCCCGCAGGAAGACGCGCTCGTCCTCACGGTGGCGGCGCGACGAATCGGTGATGTTCATGGGAATCGGCAGGAATCCGTACGCCGGAATGCCGCGCTTCCGAAACGCGATCGACGTGTTGTATCCGCCGAATGTGGGAACCGGCCCGAAGGGAACGCCCGGCGAATGCGCCTCGATCGCGCGGCGCAGGAGATCCGTAAAAGGCGTCGGATATGGGCTCGCGGTCGTGGGCCCGGTCGAGTAAGACCAGGCGGACGTGATCCCGGAGCGCGAGGCGTCCCGAAGGATCGCGTCGAGAAAGGAACCCGGATCCACGCCCGGAGGCGTCGAGACGATGAAGAAGGCGCGCCGTGTGTCCTTCGCCTCCGGCGGCTCCGGAACGACCGGCGTCCAGAAGACGCGCGCCTCGAGAAACGCGCCGTAGCGGTCCGGCAGCGCGGCGAGCTCCGCCGGGTTCCGGCGCACGCGGTCGAGGTGGCGCAGCGGGTCCGTGAGCGGATGGACGAGGTGGTTCGCGAGGAGATCGAATCCGAGCACGACGTGGGGATGCGGCGCGACGGGAGTCGAGGACAGCTTCTTCCAGCGGCCGACGAGATCCTCGAGCGGCTTCCCGGTCGCGGCGCGCAGATCGGCCGACGCGAAGCCCGCCTGCAGCGTCTCGATCCCCCAGAAGCGAACCTGCCGGAGGATCATCTCGGTCGTGCCGCCCTCGTTCAGGACGGCGCGCACGCCGGCGAACCATTCGGGACGATTGGCGAGAAGCCATCCCGAGCCCCAGCGCTGCCCCGTCTCCTCGTCGGCCTCGGCGAGGAACAGGATGTCGGTCTCGGGGACGACGCCGAGGCGCTTCAGCGACACGAGCGCGAGCGCCTGCGCGACGCCGATCGACTTCATGTCGTAGGTGCCGCGCCCGATGAGATACCCGCCCTTGATGACGCCGTCGAAGGGTGGCGCTTCCTTCCAGTAGCGCGGGTCCGCCTCGGCGACGTCCAAGTGGTTGAGGAGGAGGAGCGCGCCCTCCCGCCGGCGGCCGGGGAGGCGCGCGAGGAGATTGCAGCGCCCCGGAGCAGGACACACGAGCTCGCTCGGAATCCCTTCGCAGTCGAAGAGCTGCTGGAAGAACCGCGCCGCCGGCTCCTCGGGTTTGCCTTCCGACGTGTCGATCCGCACGACGTCGCGGAGCAGCCGCACCGGCTCGAAGGCGAGCCACTCCGCCGGCGTGCGGGTGGTGTCGGCCTCGATCCGCGCGACCTCCTTCTTCGCGCAACCGTCCGCGCCGAGGGCGAGCGCCGCCGCCGCGGCGAATGCCGCGAGGAATCGCTTCCGTGTTCTCATGTCCGCCGTGATCCGGAAACGAGCAGGAGGACCGCGATAATTCCCGCGGCGATCGGCCCGAAGCGCGAGGCGTCTCCCCCCGGAACGCGCTCGCGCCACACGACGGCGTGGCGCCCTTCCGGCAGAGGAATCGCCGTGAACGCGAGGTACGCGGGGACCGTCTCGACCGGCCGGGAGTCCACGACGACGTCCCGGTAGGGCCACCAGGCGCGGAGCACGAAGAGCCAGGCCGGACGCTCGGACACCGTGTCGATCCGCAGGAGCTCCGGCGTTCGTTCGACCACGCGGGCGCTCGCCGATCCGGCGGCCTCCCCCGCGGCGCGCCGTCCCGTCTCGATCACGAGATCTCCCGCGCGGGCGTGCGGAAGCGCGGCGGCCGACTCGAGCGGGCCGGAGGTCTCCATCCACCGCAACGCGAAGCGGACGTCGGGAAGCGCGGCCGCATTGCGGTCCCAGGCCTGCCCCGCGTTGCCGCCGAATTGGGCAAACCCCGGCACCGCAAGCTGGCTTCGGGGACGCACGCCCCATCGCAGCGAAAGGTTTGCGAAGAACGAACCGCCGTCCGCCGTCGCCGCCGCGACTCCGGACAGCCGCCGGAGGCTCTCGACGCGCGCGAGGTCTCCGGCGTCGAAGTCGTAATTGAAGACCGTCCCGCGATTCCAGAGGGAGGACGTGTAGTAGATCCAGCTGTCCGCGGGCGGCTCGGGGGCAACCGCGGCCGACGCGCCGGTGCGGCTCCCGGGACGGGCGTAGATCGACTCGCCGAGGGTGCGGAACGCCCCCGACGGATCGTCCCTTCGGATCTCCCGCGCGAGGCGCGTCGGAGCGAACGCCGCCGCTTCGCTCGCGTCGATCGGAATGCGATGCGTCGCCGCGATCGGGACGGCCGTCAGGAGAGCCAGCGCGGCGGCGCGCGGGGCGCGCCCCCGGCGGCGGGCGAGCGCGAGTCCGCCGAGAGTCGCGATCCAGAGCAGACCGCCCTCCGCGAGCGCGCCCGGCAGCTCGGCGGCGGCCGACTCCGGCGCGGGCGCGGCACCGCCGAGCGCGCGGGACACGGCCCGAGGGAAAGCGGGGACCACTGCCGCTCCCGCCGCGAGGAGCGCGAGCAGCGCCGCGATGGCGAGCCCGCCGCGCGGGCCGCGTCCGCGGGCACGATAGACGTCGAACGCGAGCCCCGAGAGGAGCGCGAGCGCGAGCGTCGCGGCGAAGGCGAACTTCTCGGGATTGCGCAGCGCGATCGGCGACGCCGCACCGGCCGCCGCGCGCGCGGCGAGCCCGGGAAGAATCGCCGCTGCCGCGGACAGGAGCAGGAGCCACGCCGCGAACCGCACGCCGGGATCGCGCCGGCGTGCCATCGTGCCGGCCGCCATCGGCGCGAGGGCGCCGGCATAGAGGGTCGTGAAGAGGCCGAGCGCCGCCGGCGCGAAGGCTCCCCATCCCCAGACGTCGCGCGGGTCGAGCGTCCACGTCGGGCCGAACGGGTACGGGACGACGAGCTCGAGGAGGCGCCACGGCGAGATCGAGAAGTGCGCCGCTTCCCCGAGCGTCATGCCGAGCGCGGCGCGGTTCGTCTCGGGAATCCAGAGCGCCGTCGCCGCGATCTGCGGAAGCGCCGCGAGGATCGCGAGCCCCGTCGCCACGGCGAAGTCGCGCCACGCGCGCCTCCGCCGGTCGGGCGCTCCCTCCACCGCGATCCAGAGCGCGACCGCGGCGACGCCTACGCCAACGGTGAAAACGTCGGCCGCGAGAAAGTCGAGGCAGAGGAAGAGGGCGAGCGCGATCGGGCGGCCCGCGGGCCGACGCCAGGACCGGGCCGCCGCCCAGAGAAGCCACGGGAGCAACGCCATCCCGGGCTGAATGTGAGGGTAGAAGACCTCCGACACCGCCACGCCGGAGAACGCGTAGCCCGCCCCGGCGATCCACGCGGCCGAAGCCGAGGCGCCGAGCGCGACGAGCAGGAGCATCGCGCCGGCGCCCGCCAGGGCCCAGTGCGCGATCGGGAAGATCCGCATCGCCGCCGGAAAGGAGACCCGGGAGAGCAGCATGCGCGCGGGATAGAGGGCGCCCGCGTTGGGATTGGGCAGGAGGGGCCGGCCGCCCGAGACGTCGGGCGACCACACCGGGAGCCGGCCCCGGGCGTACGCGTCGTGAATCGACTTCTCGATCGGCAGGTTGTACGCGACGAGATCGCGCCCGACGAAGACGCGCCGCGATAAGAGCGTACCGGCGTAGACCGCGGCGACGAGCGCGGCGAAGAGGATCACCGGAACGGCGGTCGCGCGGCGCCGCGCGGCGGCGTCGCGCGGCGGGGAGCCCACGAGGCGGTCGGGCGGTGGCGAGCTCACGAAGCGGGCACCGTCGCCCGCCCGCGCTCGCGCCGGAGGAGGCCGAGGGCGACGACGGCGAAAGCGAGCGGCCCCGCCCACGAGATCTGCCCGCCCGGTACGCGCTCGAGCCAGTCGAGCCGGTGCTCGCCGCGAGGAATCGCCACGGCCGTGAACGCGATCTGCGCGGGGACGGTCTCGACCTCGCGCCCGTCGAGCGTCACGTCACGGTGATTCCAGAAGCCCCGCAGGACGAAGAGCCAGCACGGATCGGGCGCCGAGACGTCGAGGCGGAGGCGGCCGGGCGACTTCTCGAGCACGCGGATCTTCCCCGGACGCGCGGTTCCCTCCGCCACCCGCTCGGTCTCGAGCATCAGATCCCCGGGCTCCATCTTCGGCATTGCCGCGAGCGCCGCGAGCGCGTCCGGCACCTCGCGCCACCGCTCGAGAAGCCGGATGTCGGGCGCCGCGAGACGGTTCTCGTCCCAGGACTGGAGGCCGTCGCCGCCGAACGGCGCGTATCCCGTCATGACGTCCTGGTCCCTGTAGCGGATTCCGAATCGCAGGGAGACGCTCGCGAAGAGAGCGCCCGCGGTCGGCAGCGTCGCCGCGGCCGAGGAGTAGCGGCGCAGGCTGTCCACGCGCGAGAGATCGCCGACATCGAGGTCGGAGTTGAAGACGGTGCCGCGACTCCAGAGTCCCTGCGTGTGGAGGTACCAGACCCGGCGCGAATAATCGAGGGAACCGGGATCCGTCGGGAGGGCGGCGTTCTGGACGGCCGAAGGCGGACGGTACGGCGACTCGTCGAGCGTCCGAAACCGGGCGCGCGGATCGCGGCGCGCGAGCGCACGGGCGAAGGGCGTCGGCGTGAAGATCGCCTCCTCGCTTTCGGTGCGGGCGGCCCTGCGGTTCGCGGCGACGGGCAGGAGCGCCAGAACGGCGAAACCCGCCGCGCGCCACCGCAGGGAGCCGGCGAGCGCCGCGAGCGCGAGCGCCGCGAACGCCCAGGCGAGGCCCGCTTCCGAGAGCGCGGAGGGCAGAGAGCGGGCGGCCCGCGAGGCCGCGTCGCCGGTCGCGCCGACGGCGGCCGCGGCCGCCTCCCCCGTCCCCGCCGGAAAGCGGGCGGCAAGGAGGGTCGCTGCCGCGAGGACCGCCGCGACGGCGAGCGCGAATCGGGACGCGCCCGGCGCGCGCCAGCGCTCGGCCGCGAGCCCCGCCGCGACGGCGAGCGCGAAGACGAGCGCGATGCAGAACTTTTCCGGGTAGCGCAGAGGAATGAACGAGGGCCAGGCGAGGACGGCCTTCGGCGCGAGGCTCGGCGGGACGGCGAGAACGACCGCGGCGGCCGCGAGGGCCCGCGCGAAACGCGCGCCCGGAAGACCCGCGGGGCGGAGCGAGACCTGGAGGATTCCGATGAGGCCTGCCGCGCCGCAATAGAGCGACGCGAAGAGGAACCGAAAGGCGGTCGTCCCCCAGATCTCGATGGGAGAGTTCGACCACCGCGCGCCGAACGGGTACGGGACGACGAGCTCGAGGAGGCGCCAGGGCTTGACGGAGAACGCGAAGACTTCGTCGAGCTTCATCCCGATGACCGCGCGGTGCGTCTCGGGAACCATGAGCCCCGTCGCGAGAATCTGGGGCGCCGCGAGAAGCGCCCCGAGCCCCACCGCCGCCGCGAGTCGTCCGGCCGCCGCGCGGCGCGTCTCGCGCGGCTCCTCGGTGAGAATCCAGAGCGCGCCGGCGCCGATCGCGATGACGCTCGTGAAGACGTCGCCCGCGAGGAACATGAGCGCGTAGACGACGGCGAGCCCGAGGAGACGTCGCGCCGGGGAGCGGCCCGGCCGGATGAGGGCCCAGAGCGACCACGGTACGAGCGTGACGCCCGGAAGGAAGTTCGTGAAGTAGACCTCCGACACGACCGCGCCCGAAAAGACGTACGTCGAGGCCCCGAGCACCGCCGCGCCGCGCGAGGCGCCGAGCGACGTGAGGAGAAGGATCATGCCCGCGCCCGCGGCGATCCAGTGCAGGACCGGGTAGAGGCGCATGGCGAGAGGAAACCGCGCGGGCGCGAGCAGCAGCCGAACCGGATACAGAAATCCCGCGTTGGGGTTGGGCGCGAGCGGCCGGCCTCCGGAGACGTCCGGCGACCAGACCGGAACCGTCCCGGCGGCCCAGGCGTCGTGGACGGACTTCTCGATCGGCAGGTTGTACACGAGCAGATCGCGCCCGATGAAGTTGCGCCGCAGGAAGAGCGGATCGGCGTACGCCGCCAGAACGAGCAGCGCGAAGGCGGCGACGGGCAGAACCCGGGATCGCCGGGCCGCCGGAGGAAGCGATTCGCGGGGAATGCTCAAGAGGTCGGTTTAGGATAGGGCATCGAGTCTCCAGCACCAAACCGGGCGCGTTGGAGCGCGGGCCTCGTCCTCGCCGCGACGGCGCTCGTTGCGCTCGCGGTCGCTCTCCGCATCGCTTTGCTCGTCGCGCGGCCGATCTGGTCCGACGAGCTGTTCACGATCTGGGTCGCGCGCCTGCCGGCGCCCGGGATCGTGTCCGTCTTGCGCGACGATTCGGGGCCGCCCGGCTTCTACCTCGTCGCGAAGCCCTTCGTCGCCGCCGGCGAGCTCGCCGGCGATGATCGCGCGGTGCGCGCCCTGTCGTTCCTCGCCGTGCTGGTCCTCCTCCTCGCAACCCGCCGGCTTCCGCGCGGCGCGCGCCGGGCGGCTCTCGTCCTCTTCGGCACCTCGGCACTCCTCGGGCTTTACGCGTCGGAGGGACGCGCCTACGGGCTCCTCGCGTTGCTGATCTTCCTCCTCTACCGCGAGACACTCGAGGCTCCCGAGCGCCCGCGCCAGCTCGCCGCGGTCTGCATCCTCGGCGCGCTCGCGCTGTACACCCACTACCTCGCGATCCCGGCCGTCGCGGCGCTCCTGGTGCTCGCGGCCGCGGCGCGCCGGCTCCGCACCGCGGCCGCCCTCGCCGGATCGGCGATCCTGTTCGCGCCGTGGATCCCGATCCTCGCGGCGCAGCCGCCGGGCGCCGTCGCGTGGATGCGCGAGCCGGCAGGCGTTTCCGCCGCGGGCTTTCTGTCGGCGCTCGGAGGCGCGGGCCGCGTGCCTCTTCCGTTCGGCGTGTCGCCCCCGGAGGCCGTCTTCCTCGCGGGCATCGCCGTGGCGCTCCTTCTCGCCGCCGCCGTCGCCCGCGCCGCCGCGCGGGACCGCGCCGTCCGCGATGCGGCGCTCTTTGCCGCCGCCGTGCTTCTTCTTTCGCTCATCCTGTCTCTCTTCCTGCCGTTCGCCTTCGCGGGCCGGACGGAGATGGCCGTCCTGCCGGTCTGGCTCTGGGCCGTCGCGCGCACGGCGGGAGCGAGCCCCCTCGCCCGAGGCGGTGTCGCGGCGTCCGCGATCCTCGGGGTCCTCACTCTTGGCGCCGCGGCGCTCGGGCCCCATCCGCCGACGGCGGCCGCACGCGCCGCGAGCGCGATCGAGAAGCTCGCGCGCCCGGCGGACACGCTCTTCGCCGGCCCGGGCCTCTACCTGCCCTTCCGCATTGCCGCCGACCGGAGCCGGCTCGCGCCGCGCCTCGTCGCGTATCCGGCCGCCGTCGCGCGCCACCCCGGATGGTGGGTTCCGGAGGCTCCGACCGCGGCGGACGCGGCGGAGCTCGCGCGGGCCGTGTCGGGGTCCGGCGCCGTCTGGATGCTGGTACCGCCGGGTTTCGTCACGCCAGACGTCCGCGCCGCTCTCTCCGTCGGCGGGAGCGTGCGCGAGCTCTCGCTGCGGCCGGAGGCGGTGCTCCTGCGCCGGACGCGCGGCGGCGCGGGGACCGAGGCGCCGCCGCCTTAGCTTTCCGGCGTCATCCGCCCGGCTTTCTCGCGATCGCGAGAAGCGACATGCCGTAGGGCGGAGGGCTCTTCTCCTCGCGGCGCAGAAACGGCATCGCCAGAGAAAACGCGCGCAGCTGGCCCCTCGGAAGGATCCGGCGGCGCAGGATCCGGCCGTTGACGTACCAGCCGAGCACGCCCGGCCGGTTCACGAATCGGCAATCCTCGACGCGGAATCCCGCGCCGGCGAGCTTCTCTTCGAGCTCCGCTTTCTCGTACCGGCGGAAATGACGCAGGTGCTCGTCGAGCGTGCCGTACAGTTTTTGCAGCGCCGGGACCAGCAGGATCAGCCGGCCCCCCGGCTGGAGGACGGCGAGCATGTCGCCGAGCGTCGCGCGGTCGTCCTCGATGTGCTCGAGCACGTTGCAGCTCACGATCGTGTCGATCTTTCGCGCGGAGATCTCGGACCGCGCCGCGGCCTCGAGCGGGAAGCGGTAGGACCGAACCTCGACGGACGGGTCTTCACGAAACGTCCCCTTCAGGTACTCGACGGCGACCGGATCGAGATCCGACGCGATCACGAGGTCGCGGCCCGTCAGGTGCCGCGTCAGGTTCCCGAATCCCGCTCCAATCTCGAGGATCCGCCGCCCGAGCGCATGGGAGAAGCGGCCGACGAGCCACCGGTTGTAGGGCTCGAGCTTCGCCATGCGCGCGAGCGTCACGTGCCCGACGTTGCGCGGGTCCTCGGTCTCGCGCACCGCGTGGCGAACGATCGTCCAGAGGGCCGCGAAGGCGTCCTTGAGACCGATCTTCTTGCCTTCCTCGTACGTGCGCCCGTAGTAGGAGATCGGCACTTCGTAGATGCGATAGCCGCGCCGCGCGACCTTCGCGGTGATCTCCGGCTCGATGCCGAAGCGCGGGCTCTCGATGGTCATCGACTGGACGACCTCGCGCCGGAACATTTTGTAGCAGGTCTCCATGTCGGTCAGGTTCAGGTTGGTGAACATGTTCGAGGCGAGCGTCAGCATCCGGTTGCCGATCGTGTGCCAGAAGTAGAGGACGCGCCGCGGGCCGCCGCCCAGGAATCGCGATCCGTAGACCACGTCGGCGTGGCCGTCCGCAATCGGCCCGAGGAGCTTGACGTACTCCTTCGGGTCGTACTCGAGGTCGGCGTCCTGGATGATGACGACGTCGCCGGCGGCGTGCCGGAAGCCCACCGAGACCGCCGCGCCCTTGCCCTGGTTCTGCGGCTGGAGGAAGACGCGCACTCCGTCGCGGCCGTCCATCTCCCGCAGGATCTCGCGTGTGCCGTCGGTCGAGCCGTCGTCGACGATCAGGATCTCCTTGTCGACCGGAACGGCGGCCACCTGCCGCACGATCTCCTGGATCGTCTTCGACTCGTTGTAGACCGGCATGACGACGGAGATCTTCATTTCGTCGGCGGCTCCCGCGGTGGAAGCTCGAAAAGATACATCGAGTAGCCGATGCGCCCCGCCGGCCGGCCGCGCGCGGCGATCTCCCGCAGCAGATTCTCGAGCGAGGCGGCCACGCCTGTGGCGCCGTGATACGCGTAATAGAGCGGCCCGACGGCCAGGTGAAACGCCGACACGGCGACGAGCGATCCCCGAACTCGGGGCTCCGCGGAAAAGTCGGGCACGCCGATGCGATAGAGGACGTCGTCGCCCCCGAAGTAGACGACCGTCGGATCCTTCACGCCGCGGCGCCGGAGCTCCGCCGCGAGGCGACGGAGATCGAGGCCCCAGTCGACGTTCGAGTCCGTCAGGATCTTTCGTCCGCCCACCGGGCCGCCGGCGAGCGGGTTGAAGTACGAAAGCTCATGCGGGTGAATGCGCGCGGTCTCCGCGGCGGCCGCCAGGGGCAGGACGACCATCAGCGCCGCTCCGGCCGCCGCTTTTCTCCCGCCGGCCGACCGGAGCCGCGCGAGCGCGGCGGCGGCGGCGAGCGCGAGGAAGGGAAACGCCGGCAGGAGGTGCCGGATGCCGATGTTGTAGCTCGAGCCGGCCGAGGCGATGAAGAGCACCGCCGCGGGCAGGAGCCACAAGGCCGCGTCGCGCCCGAGGCGGAAGACTGCGGCTCCGGCGACCCCCAGCGCCGCGGCCGCCAGAAACGCGAGCGTCGATTTC
>DATBFU010000121.1:0-10367 GCA_036558325.1 Thermoanaerobaculia bacterium
CTCGATTTCCGCACCGAGGTGACGGTCGACAATCCCGCGGCGCTCGGCGTCAATGAAGCGCAGTCCGCGCAATTCGGCCCCGCGCTCAAGAACAAGGGCGTGTCGGGCGCGATGGTCGCCGTCAACGTGGGCGGCGTCACCGACGGCTGCGCGCCGATCCCCGGCAGCGCTGGGATTGCGGGCAAGATCGCGCTCATCGATCGCGGCGCATGCGTGTTCACGCAGAAGGTGAAGAACGCGCAGAACGCCGGCGCGATCGCCGTCGTCGTCGCGGACAATCAGGCCGGCGCGCCGCCGAGCGGCCTCGGCGGGACCGACGACTCGATCACGATACCCGCGGTCCGGATCGCGCTCGAGGACGGCAACGCGCTGCGCGCCGCGCTCGGGGCGGGAGTCGAGGTCACGCTCACCCTCGATCCGGCGGTGCGGTCCGGCGCCGACGCGCGCGGGCGCGCACTCCTCTTCGCCACCGACCCGGACCAGCCCGGCTCATCGATTTCCCACTTCGACGACAGCGCCCGCCCGAACCTGCTCATGGAGCCGAACATCTCCGGCGATCTCCCGCACGCCGTCGATCTCACGCTACCGCTCCTGCTCGACATCGGCTGGGGCGACGACGCCGACGGAGACGGCGTGCCGGACGGCCAGGACAACTGCGTCAACGTCCCGAATCCCGACCAGATGGACTCGAACCACGACGGCGTGGGAGACGCCTGCGACCGTTCCGTGAGTCGCGCGGGCGCCGGGGAGAGCCGGCCGCGCGTCGTGGGACCGAGGCCCTGATCGGAGGCGGACCGGCGTCCGCCGGCGGAGGTCAGCCCCTGGCCATCTTTTCGATCTCGTTCCACTCGCGGTCGGACACCGGCATCACGGAGAGGCGCGAGATCCGGACGAGAGGGAAGTCCTTGAACGACGCTTTCGCCTTGATCTCGGCGAGCGTCACGGGCCGCGGCAGCTTCCCGACCGGCACGACGTCTACGGCGGCGAGCTTGCCCGACGCGTCCTTCGGATCGCCGTAGGCGTCGGCCGCGGCCTTCGCCACGGCCACGACGGCCTTTTCGTCGCCCGTGTGGTAGTAGAAGATCCGGTCGCCCTTCTTGACCGCGTGCAGATACTTCTGCGCGAGCGGGTTCTTCACCCCGGTCCACGACGTCTTCTTGTCGCGCACGAGATCGTCGAAGGAGTAGTGCGTCGGTTCTTCCTTGAAGAGCCAGTTCGCCATCAGCTTCCGGCCCTCGGCCGGTTCTTGTACCGCTCGTACAGCCGCTTCTGCTTGTCGGTCAAATCGAGCGCGCGTCCGTCGAGATACGCCGCGACGACGTGCGAGCGCAGGTCGAGGATGTCCCCGTCGGTGACGATGAGGGTCGCATCCTTGCCCGGCTCGATCGAGCCCACGCGGTCGTCGACGCCGAGGATGCGCGCGGGGACGAGCGTCATGGCGGCCACGGCGGCCTCCCGCGGCAGCCCGAAGCCGGCGGAGACGGCGGCGTCCTGCAGCAGATTTCGAGCGGTCTCGGCCGTGCTGCCCGCGCCGTCATTCAGGGCGACCTCGACGCCGGCTTTGGCGAGGATCCCCGCGGCCGCATAACGCGCATCGTAGGGATCGTCCGTGCGAGCGGGCAGGTCGAGCGCCGTATCGAGGATCACCGCGACCTTGGCCGCGGCGAGCTCCGGCGCCACGCGCCAGGCGTCCGCCCCGCCGAAGATCACGATCCGGAGGTTCTCCCGCTTTCCCCATGCCACCGCGGCGCGGATCTGGGCGACGGTGTTGGCGCCGACGACGACCGGGAGCTTGCCTTCGACGGCCGGCACGAGCGCTTCGAGCTTCGGGTCCGCGTCGTGGCGCGGCACGCCGGCGCCGCCCTCCGCGGCCTTCGCCTTCGCGTACGCGCGCGCGGCCTCGAACGCCTCCTCGAGCTGCCGCACCGCGTCGTCGCGCCGCTTCTCCTGCAGGCGCACCGACGTGCGCGCCGTCGGCGAGCGGTCGATCGTCAGGTCCGGCCAGCGGACCACGATGGTCGCGGGCGCCTTGAGCGTCGCGTCCTCGCGCGTCCAGCCGTCGAGCTTCATCGCGGCGGCCGAGCCCGAGACCAGTCCGCCGAGCGGCGCCACACCCGCGATGAGAATCCCCGCCGAGCGCGCGACGGGAAGCAGCTCCGAATCGAAGTTCATCGCCACGTCCGCCCGCGCCTCGGGGTTGATCTCGCCGAGCTCCGTCGTATCGACGGTCGCGCGCACGGCGGAGATCTCGACCAAGCCGAGCGACGTCATGGGCGGGAAGAGCGACGGATAGACGTGGCGGCCGGAGACGTCCACGACTTTCGCGTCGACCGGGATCGCAACCGCAGAGCCGGCCGCACCGAGGGCGGCGATCTTGCCGTCCCGGATCACGACCGTCCCGTTTTGCAGGGCGGGCCCCGAAACCGGATGCACCGTCCCGCCCTTGAGGACGAGCGTCTCGCCGGCCGCCAGCGAGGCGGAGAGCGCCAGGGCGGCCGCGGCCGCGCGGATCTTCATGCGGCCCTCCGGGCCGTCCGCCGAGGCTCGGGCGTCGGCGTCGGACCGGGAGGCGTCAGGTGCGGGATCGCCGTCGGCGCGGGCTCCGCGCGCATCTTGTTCTTGTCCTTCTCGCCCGAAGAGGCCGGCGGCAGGAGCGCCTTCGCCTTCGCGACGAGATCGGCGCGCTCCTTGTCGAGCGCCGGGCGCCGCGCGAGGTCCGCGGCGCGGTCGAAGTACTTCTTTCCCTCGATCCAGGTCTCGAGCGCCACGGTCTCGGCCGACAGCGGATCGCCGCTCCAGATCACGAAGTCGCCGTCCTTGCCGGGCTCGAGAGAGCCCACGCGCTTGTCGACGCCGAGCTGCTTGGCCGGATTGATCGTCACGAACGCGAGGGCGTCGATCGGCGGCACGCCGCCGTAGCGCACGGCCTTGGCCGCCTCGCCGTTCAGACGCCGGGCGAGCTCGTCGGAATCCGAGTTGAACGACACGACGACGCCCCGCTCGCGCATGAGCGCGCCGTTGTACGGGATCGCGTCGTACACCTCGAACTTGTAGGCCCACCAGTCCGAGAACGTCGAGGCGCCGGCGCCGTGCTTCGCGAGCTCGTCCGCCACCTTGTAGCCCTCGAGGACGTGCTGGAACGCGGCGACCTTGATGCCGAACTCGTCAGCCGTGCGGATCATTTGGAGGATTTCGTCCTTGCGGTAGGAGTGGCAGTGGATCTGCCGCTTGCCCTCGAGCACCTCGACCAGCGCGTCGAGCTGCAGGTCCCGCCGCACCGGAATCGGGTGAGCGCCCTTGACCGCGGCCGCCTTCGCGTACTCGTCCAGCCTCCGCTTGTAGTCGCGCGCGGCCAGGAACCGTTCCCGGATGAGGTTCGCGACGCCCATGCGCGTCGCCGGGTAGCGCGGGTGCGGGTTCTGGAAGTTGGCCTGCTTCGGGTTCTCGCCGAGCGCGAACTTGATGACCTCGGGCGCGCCGACGAACAGGAGGTCGTCCGGCCCGCCGCCGCGGCGCCACTTCACGACCTGACTCTGCCCGCCGATCGCGTTGGCCGAGCCGTGGAGAACGTTGGCCACGGTCGTTCCGCCCGCGAGCTCGCGGTAGATCGCCACGTCGAACGGATCGAGCACGTCGCGGATCCGCACTTCGGCCGTGACGTTGTGCGTGAACTCGTTGCTGCTGTCGTCGATCGCCGTATGGGAGTGCGCGTCGATGACGCCCGGGCTCACCTGCTTCCCGCGGCCGTCGATCTCGAGAGCGCCGGCCGGCGCCGCGAGATTCTTCCCCACCGCGACGATCTTGCCTCCCGAGACCACGAGATCGGCGTCGTCGAGGGTGCCCGCGGGCCCCTCGGTCCAGATCGTGGCGTGGCGGACGACGACGGCGGAGGGCTCCGCGAGGGCCAGGTCGTCCCGGGACGGCAGCGGCCGGAGATCCGGGGTCGGAGCCGGCGCGGTCTTCTCGGCGGCCGGAGCCGGCTTGCCGGCCGGCATCGGCAGCTCGAAGCGCCGGCCGTCGATCCAGATCTCGGAGACGCGGCTTCCCTCGGAGAATGGCTCCCCCGTCTCGACCGCGAGATCCGCGATCTTTCCCGCCTCGATCGTTCCGAGACGCGCGCCGAGCCCGAGCTGGCGCGCGGGGTGCGTCGTCACCGCGGAGAGCGCGTCGTCCGCCGACAGCCCGCGCGCCATCGCCTCGCGCACGCGCTTCGGAAAATCGTCGGGATCCTCGAGGCCGTGCGTCGTCAGGGAGAACGCGAGACCGGCGTCGCGGAGCCACTTCGGGTTCGACGGCGCGCGGTCGATGCGGCGCAGCTCCGGGAGCGTGACGTCGAGCCACTCGTCCTCGTTCTCGAGGCGGCGCGGCTTCGGAAAGTCCACCCGGAGAATGAGTTCCGGCTTCAGAGTTGCGACCTGCGGCAGGAGGCGGTACTCGTCGCCGGCGCCGACGTACATCGGCTGGAGCTTCATCTCGCGCGCGATCCGGCCGGCGCGCAGGAACGAGAGGACGTCCGTCGCCTCGAACACGACGGGCTCCTTCCCGGTGGCCGCGGGGAGGAGCGCCGCCGCGGCCGCGTCCCATGCCGGCCGTGGCTGATTCGGGCTCTGCGCATAGGCCGCCTCGGCGTCGCGCAGCCAGAGCGCGTCGAGGAAGCTCTGGCGGACGAACGCGACCGCGCCCATCCGCGCGGCCGGATAAACCGAGCGGCGCAGCGCCGCGGAGAAATCGGTCAGCCGCGGCGGCTCGAGCGAGACGTATTGCCCGAAACGCTCGATCAGAACGCGCGTGTCCGCGTCGCCGAGCCCTACGACGGCGCCCGCGCCGCGCAGGATGCCGGCCGACGGGACGGCGGCGACGACCGCGAAGCCGAGCCGGCGATACGTATCGGCGACGCGATCCTTGACCACGAGCCCTTCGATCACGCGCTCGCTCGCGCGGCCGGGAGCGGGCGGCCCGCCACGGCCGGCGTCCGACGCCGAAGAATCCTCCTCGTCGTCCCGCGGGCCCGGCGGCCTCTTGCCCGCGAGGCGGTCGGCCGTCACGTAGGGATCGAGGAAGGCCGCATGAATCGTCTTCCCCTTCGCTTCGAACACCCGCGCGTCCGCGGGGATCGCCGTCGACGCCGAAGGCCCGACGGCCGTGATCACGCCGCCGCGGATCACGACGGTGCCCGGATCGACGACCTTGCCCGGCGCGGCGATCACGCGCGCGCCGGTCAGCGCGTACGCCAGCCGGTCGCCGCCGCGAATGTCTCCCGGGCCGCCGCGGATCGGAATCGCGAAGAGAGCCGCGACCGCCGCCCCGAGGGCGAAGAACGAGAGGCGGGGGGACCCGAACGGCCGTGTCGCCATGAACGCGCGGATCTTATCCAAAGAGATATGCTTCGCCTTCCAGAAAAATCGAAGGAGGGGTCTCATGGTTGTTCGGAAGTTCGCAACGGCGGCGCTCGCGACGCTCGCCTGCGCGGGATTCGCGCTCGCGCAGACGCAACGGCGCGCTCCATCTCCCCCGGGCACGGCGTCGACGATGGTCGGGGGCACCTGGAGCGCCCCGGACAAGGAGGGCGAGCGGCGCTACGAGAACGGTAAGTGGATCGAGGTGATCTACAGCCGGCCCATGCTGAGGGGCCGCACGGACATCTTCGGGAAAGGCGCCGACTACGGCAAGATGGTCAACAGCGGGGCGCCCGTGTGGCGCGTCGGAGCCAATGCCACGACGAAGCTCAAGACCGAGGTGCCGCTCGAGATCGGCGGCAAGAAGCTCGCCGCGGGCGAGTACGACCTGTTCGTGGACCTGAAGGAAGGCGCCTGGACGCTCATCGTCTCGACCCAGCCCACGCAGGAGAAGTACGACCCGAACGACAAGGCGAAGATCTGGGGCTCGTTCGGTTACGACTCGAAGTTCGACGTCGTCCGCGTGCCGATGAAGATGGTCACGCCGCAGGTGTCGGTGGATCAGTTCACGATCGGCTTCGTGGATATGACCGACTCCGGCGGGAAGCTCGCGATGGTCTGGGAGAAGACCGGCGCGGTGGTGCCGTTCACGATCGCGAAATAGATCCGGTGAGCGCGGCGCCGGCGCGGACCGGCGCCGCCTCGCTTTGCTCCCTTCCATGATCCTGACCTGTCCTGGCTGCGGCAAGAAGAACCGCTCCCCCGCCGAGCGGCTGGCGGACGACGGGCGTTGCGGCAGCTGCAAGACGCCGATCTCTCCCGTCGCCAAGCCCATCGCGGCCGATCCGGAGATCTTCCGCGAAGTGACGGGCGGCGCGAAGGTTCCGGTTCTCGTGGACTTCTGGGCCGACTGGTGCGGACCGTGCAAGGTCGCGGCGCCGGAGGTCGAGGCGACCGCGGCGGACATGGCGGGACGCGCCCTGGTCCTCAAGGTGGACACCGACGCGCACCCGGGGCTCGCCGAGCAGTTCGGGGTGCGGGGAATCCCGAATTTCGTCGTCATGAAGGGCGGCCTCCTCGCGTTCCAGCACGCGGGCGCCGTCGGGCGCCAGCAAATGAAGGCCTGGCTCGAGCGCGCCGGCGCGCCGCCGGCGTGACCGAGGCCGCCCGGCGTTAGTCGCTGCGCAGCGCGGCGGTCGGATCGACGCGCGCCCCAGCCCGCGCCGGGAGATAGGCTCCGAGAGCGCCCGCGAGAAGAAGTACGGCCGCGCCGGCGAAGAGCGTGGCCGCGTCCGTCGCGGTCACTCCGAAGAGCAAATGCGCCAAGTACCGCGTGAGAGCGAGAGCTGCCAGCAGGCCAAGAGCGACTCCGATGGCCGACCGACGAAGACTCTGACCCACGAAAAGCCCCAGGATGTCCCGAGGACGGGCCCCCAGTGCCGTCCGGATTCCGATTTCCGAATGACGCTGGGAGACGAGGTATGAAGTCACACCGAAGATCCCGACGACGGCGAGAACGAGCGCGAACGCGGCGAACGTCTCCAGAAGGACGGCGACAAAGCGCGACGTCGCCAGAGCCTCCTCGAGCAGACGGCTCATCGGCGATAGCCGGCGCACGGTCTGGTCCGGATCGATGGAACGAACAACCCTGCGAATCGTCGTCTCCGCTGACTCTTCCCCGAGTCGGCTTCGAGCCACCAGACTCATCGGCGGAGCCACACGTTGCCGGTAAGACATGTAGATCGTCGGATCGACCCGAACCTCAGGCCAGCTCGCGACGTCTCCGACGATTCCCACGATCGTTACGGCGTCCCACCGGCCGGGAAAGTGAACCTCGATCGCAGTCCCGACGGGATCGACGTTCGACAGTCGGCGCCGCAGCGATTCGCTGATCAACGCAACGGCTGGCGCACGGTCGTCGTCGGAGTCGGCGAGGGCTCGCCCTCGAATCAATGGCACGCGAGCGGCCTCGAGGTAACCCGGATCAATGATCTTGAACGATGCCTGGGGGGACTCCTCAAGCGGAGTCGCCCGGCCGGCCGGGCGATAGGCGCGACGCTCGAGCCCGAATGGGCCCACTGGCTCGAAAGAGATCGCACCGGCGGCCTCTATTCCGGGAGCCGCCCTCAGGCCCTCCAGTGCCTGTCGGAAAAACTCGCGCCGCTCGGGCTCCTTCGGATATCGGTACCGAAGCAGCCAGACCTGAGCCACGGTGAGATGGCTCGTCCGAAATCCGAGGTCCGCCCTCATCTGATGCCAGAGCGACTGAACCATCAGCGCCGAGCCGACCAGAAGTGGAATGGCGAGCGCGACTTCGGCGACGACGATCGCGGTGCCGAGTCCCCGACGTGCGAACGGCTGGCGGCTTCCGGACCCGCCCGATCGTAGAGCCGCCTCGGGCTCCGCGCGAGTGACCCAGACGCCCGATACCACCCCGGTCGCGACGCCGGTCGCGACCGCCAGGCCAGCGCACGCAGCCAGGACTCTCCAATTCGTGGAGATCGCAGAAAGCTGCCAGACCTCGGCGGGCCCCGCGCCGCGGAGCAGTTGCACGAGCGAGACGGAGATCGGAAGCGAGACCGCGGCGCCCAGAAACGAGAGCAGGCAAGCTTCGGCGATCATCTGGCGAACGAGCGCGCCTGTCGACGCGCCGAGTGCCAGCCGAATCGCGGTCTCGCGTTGGCGCCCGGCCGCCCGAGCGAGAAGGAGATTCGCCACGTTCGCGCAGGCGATGACGAGCACGAAGGCGACGGCCGCGAGCAATACGAAAAGTGGAGTCCAAAAACCGCCGACGAGATGTCTCCGAAGTGGCACGAGCCGGATTGCGAGCCCGCGGTTGCTCTCCGGATGTGTCTTCTCGAGGGCCTTCGAGAGGACATCGACCTGCGCCTGCGCGCGCGACAGGGAAACTCCCGGTGAGAGCCGCGCGACGACGCCGTCCAGATAATCGACACGGTTTCCCCGATTCTCGGCGAGGCGATAGGGCACCCAGAAGTCGCTGTCGTCAACTCGACTCCACTCGGACGGCATGATGCCCACGACCTCATATGTCTCGCCGCTCAGCCGGAGCGAAATGCCGACTGTCTCCGGACGAGCGGCGAATCGGCGTCGCCAGAGCCCTTCGCTCAACATGACGGTTCTCGGCGAGCCCGTGTCCGCGTCCGACGGCAGGAATCGGCGTCCGCTGAACGGCGCGATTCCGGCAAGATCGAATAGCTCGGGTGAAATTTCGCGGCCCTCGATCTCCTCGGCATTCGGGCCCTCGCCGAGGATCTGTCGGACCGAGAGAGTCGAAACCGCCATCGTGCGGAAGATGTCGCGGCGCTCACGCAACGTTTCGAAATCGGCGGGAGACAGATACCCCGAAGCGTTGGCGTTCGAGGGATCGACCATGCCGACGTGAACGAGCCGGCCGGGACCATGGAAGGGCAGTGGACGAACGAGAAGCGCGTCGGCGACGCTGGAGATCGCCGTGCAGGCAGCGATTCCCAGGGCGAGGGTCGCGACGGCTCCGGCGGCAATGCCCGGAGACTTCCTAAGAGAACGGAGCGCCCAAGAAAGCTCGCGCTTCAACGACATCAGGCGAACGGCCGCTTCCGGAGCATGGTAACTCCGAGGGAGCACCGATAGCACGTCTGCTAGTGTTACGAATCGCTTGAATCGGCCTGTCCTCATCCTCATTGCCTTGGCCATCTCGACGGCCGATTTGCGCGCCCAAGCCCGCGCGATCCCGTTCTGGCCGGACGAGGTCCCGGCCGCGATTCGCGCGGAGATCGACGGCAACGCGGCGCTCGAGACGGTGCGGGAGCTCGGCCGGTTCCACCGCGTGCACGGCTCGCCCGGATTCGCGGCCGCGGCCGAGCACATGAAGAAGAAGCTCCTCGCGGCGGGGCTCGCCGACGCGGCGATCGAGCATTTCCCGGCGGACGGCAAGACGAAGTACGCCCACTTCGTGAGCTACTTCGGCTGGAACCCCGTCTCGGCGTCGCTCGAGGAGATCTCGCCGTCGCCCGTCGTCGTCGAGTCCTTCCCGCAGCTTCCGGTCGCGCTCGCCGACTACAGCCAGGACGCCGAGGTCACCGCGGAGCTCGTGGACGTCGGCGCGGGGACGAGCCCGAAGAGCTACGAAGGAAAGAACGTCTCTGGGAAGATCGTGCTGGCCGACGGCGACCTGCCGTCCGTGGAGCGCCTCGCCTGCATCGAGCGCGGCGCCGCGGGATTCCTCTCCGACTTCCCGAACCAGACGACCGCCTGGTCCGGCGACGACCGCGACCTCGTGCGCTGGGGACACCTCTCCCCGTACGCGCTCGACAACCGGTTCGCCTTCATGCTCTCGCGGCGCCAGGCGGAGGCGTATCGCGCGCGCCTGGCGGCGGGCGAGAAGATCGTTCTCCGCGCGCACGTGGCGGCGAAGATGATTCCGGCGACTTACGACGTCGTCGTGGCGACGATCGCGGGGACGGACGCGTCCGCCGGCGAGATCGTCCTCACGGCCCATCTCTGTCACGAGTCGGCCGGCGCCAACGACAACGCCTCCGGCAGCGCGGCGATCTTCGAGGTGGCGCGCGCGCTCCGCGCGGCGATCGCCCGCAAGACGCTGCCGGCGCCCCGCCGCACGATCCGCTTCCTCTGGCTGCCCGAGATCGCGGGATCCCAGGCGTACCTCGTCCGCCATCCCGAAATCGTCAAGCGCCTCGCGGCGGGCATCCACATGGACATGGTGGGCGGGCTGATTGCGACGACGAAGGGGACCTTCCACCTCTCGCGCGCGGCCGCGTCGCATCCGCACGTCGCGAGCGAGATCGCCGCCGTCTGGCTCGACCACGTCGTCGAGGCGTCGCGGCGCTACGCCGAGCGCGGCGGCGACCCGCGCGCCGGCCTCGTCTGGCTCCCCGGGTCGCGGGAGTCGTTCCTCGCGGACCTGCGCGAGCTCGAAATGGGCAGCGACCACGAGGTCTTCGAGGAGGCGGC
>DATBFU010000122.1:0-6842 GCA_036558325.1 Thermoanaerobaculia bacterium
CTCTTCGACATCCTGCCTCCAAAAAACGGCGCAACTTACGAGGTTACCGCTATTTCTACGGATGCCGGGACCGAAAGTTCGAGTCTCGAACGAGGCGTCCCAGCGGACTCCCGCTGCCCGTCGGAGCTCGCATCGGCGAGCCGCGGAAGGCCGGCCCCGTCGCGGGTTGCCACCCTGTCGCCGGCCGGTTAAGTGGTGCGCCCAGGAGGATTTGAACCCCCAACCTCCTGATCCGTAGTCAGACGCTCTATCCAGTTGAGCTATGGGCGCAGGGGGGTCGAAGGGTAATGAAAACGACCGGGCTTTTCAAGCCATCCCCGCGCGTCGGCGCCTCTCCTGATAGCGTCTGCCCGTGCCGTCTTCCATCGACGACGAGCGCTTCATGGGCGAGGCCCTGGCCTTCGCGCGGATCGCCTACGGTGAGCAGGAAGTTCCGGTCGGCGCCGTCGTCGTCCGCGGCGGGAAGATGATCGGGCGCGGGCGCAACCGCCGTGAGGCGGCGTCGGACCCCACGGCGCACGCCGAGATCGAGGCGCTGCGCGAGGCCTCGCAGGCCGCCAGAACGTGGCGGCTCGAGGACGCGACGCTCTACGCGACGCTCGAGCCCTGCGCCATGTGCGCCGGCGCCGCCGTCAACGCCCGCATCTCCCGAATCGTCTTCGGATGCGCCGACCCCAAGGCGGGCTACTGCGGAACGCTCGGCAACATCCCGCAAGACCAGCGCCTGAACCATCGTTGCGACGTGGAGGGAGGTGTCTTCGGCGACGCCGCGGCGGAGCTGCTCCGGATCTTCTTCCAGGCGCGCCGCGACAAGGGCGCCCCCGCCGCCCCATGATCTTCCCGCACCCGGCGCGGCCGATCCGGAACCGGCCGAACTCCTGCTACCATGTCGCCCCCTCGGCCCGGAGAGGTGCTGGAGTGGTTGATCAGGCCGGTCTCGAAAACCGGTAAGCCCGAAAGGGTTTCGAGGGTTCGAATCCCTCCCTCTCCGCCATCGGCTTTCCGGTCTTTTCCTCGGGTCATGCGCGGATTCTGCCCGTCCCCGATAAACTCCCGTTCGGCCCGGACGTAGGAACAGATACACGATGGAACACACGATCGAGCTCCAGGACGTCTCCAAGGCGTTCGGCAAGTTCCAGGCCGTCGACCGCCTCTCGTTCCGCGTCCCCCGCGGCGTGATCTTCGGCCTGCTCGGGCCCAACGGGGCCGGCAAGACGACGTCGATCCGCATGATCATGAACATCACCGCGCCGGACTCGGGCCAGATCCGCGTGCTCGGCCGGCCGCTCGACCGCGAGACGCAGAACCGCATCGGGTACCTCCCCGAGGAGCGCGGCCTCTACCGCAAGATGAAGGTGATCGACCATCTCCTTTTTCTCGCGGACATCAAGAACGTCAGCCGCGACAGCGCGAAGGCCCGCATCGGCGAGTGGCTCGACAAGATGGAGCTGCGCCCCTGGCTCAACAAGAAGGTCGACGAGCTGTCGAAGGGCATGCAGCAGAAGGTGCAGTTCATCGCGACGATCGTGCACGACCCGGAGGTCTTGATTCTCGACGAGGTCTTCTCGGGCCTCGACCCGATCAACGCCGCGCTCGTGAAGGAATACCTGCTCGACTTCAAGGCGCGGGGCAAGACGATCCTTTTCTCGACGCACGTGCTCGAGCAGGCCGAGAAGCTCTGCGACGAGATCGTGCTCCTCGCGAAGTCCAAGAAGGTCCTCGACGGCAACCTGAAGGAGTTGAAGCGCCAGCGTGCGGCCGGCGAGCTGCGCCTGGCATGCACCGCCTCGGCCGTGGAGGTCGCGGCGCTGCCGGGCGTGGCCTCGTCCGTGGCCGTCAACGGCGAGTACGTGGTCTCGCTCGCGCCCGGCACCGACCGGCGCGAGTTCCTGCGGAAGGCGCTCGAGCGCTACGACGTGCAGGCGTTCTCGCAGCGCGAGCCGGAGCTCGAAGAGATCTATCTGTCCGCGGTGCGCGAGGCGGGGATGGAAGAGACGCGGACCATCGAGTGAGGGAGTGATGGACTGGAAGAAAGTCTTCGCGATCGTCCGTCGGGAGTACGTGGAGCGGGTCCGCACGAAGGCGTTCTGGATCGGCACGGCGCTCATTCCGATCTTCTTCCTGGGGTACATCGGGATCCAGATCGCCGCGGGCCGGCGCGCGGGGGGAGAGCGAAGGCTCGCGGTCGTGGACGTCACCGGCGGCCTCTACGAGCCGCTCGCGGCGGACCTCCAGCACCGGGAGCAGAAGAACGCGTCGGAGCCGGGCCACGACCGCGGCGTGCACTGGGTCGTCGAGCAGCGCCCGGTCACGGGCACCCTCGACGCGACCAAGGAGGCCCTGCGCCAGGAAGTTCTCGCCAAGAAGATCGACGGATACCTGATCCTCGACCTCGCGCAGCTCGAGAAGGACCGCGTCGAGTACTACACGGCGTCGGTCTCGGAGTTCGTGGCGATGAACCAGCTCGAGCGCTCGGTCAACCACGTGCTTCTCAAGGAGCGCATCGCCAAGCGCGGCCTGCCGCCCGAGCTCGCCGCCGAGCTCGAGCGCCGCGTGGACCTGAAGCCCTTCAAGGTCACCAAGGAAGGCGCCACCGAGGAGAAAGGCGCGTCGTTCTTCGCCGTGCTGATCTTCACGATCATCCTCTACTCGACGTTCCTCATGTACGGAATGCAGAACATGAAGGGCGTCATCGACGAGAAGACCAATCGGATCGTGGAGGTCGTCATCGCCTCGGTGCGGCCGACCGAGCTCATGCTCGGCAAGATCGTCGGGATCGGGCTCGTGGGTCTGACGCAGTACCTGATCTGGTCGCTCGTGGCGATGAACCTGTCCCTGCCCGCCATCGCGGGCATGATGGCGACGACCGACATGGGCGTCCCGAAGATTCCGATCTCGATGATCGTCTACTTCCTTCTCTTCTTCGTCTTCGGATACTTCCTGTACGCGAGCATCTACACGGCGATCGGCGCTCCGTTCAACACGGACCAGGAAGCGCAGCAGCTCGCGATGATTCCGATGATGTTCATCATCTCGGTCTGGGCGTTCTTCCCGGCGCTGATGAACAACCCCAACGGCGGCGTCGCGCTCTTCGTTTCGCTCTTCCCGTTCACCGCCCCGCTCGGGATGTTCATGCGCACGGCGATGGGCCAGCCGCCCGTGTGGCAGATCGGGCTCTCGCTCGGGCTCATCGCGATCACGACCTTTGCCATCGCATGGCTCGCGGGAAGGATTTACCGCGTCGGCATCCTCATGTACGGCAAGAAGCCGACGATCCCCGAGATCGTGCGCTGGATCCGGTACAAGCCGGGCCAGGCTCCGCAGCCCGCGGCGGGAGAGGCGACGTAGCGCGCGGATCCGTCAGCGGCAGGCAAGCCCTTGCCGCTAAATCGGCCGTCGTGCTAACTTCCGCTTCCCCGTTCGGCCCATTCGTCTAACGGTTAGGACGCGGCCCTCTCAAGGCCGAAATACGGGTTCGATTCCCGTATGGGCTACCAATACCCTTGCTCGTGCTCGCTCCCGGAGGGATACGTCACCGCACCGCGATCCGCGTCGACCAGAGCTGCATCTCGCTCTTGCCCTGCCGGATCCACGCGATCTGAAACCCGCCGCCGGGCAGGCCCACGACTCCCATCGTGTCGCCCCCGTTCTTGAACCGGTATTCCGAAGAGACCGGATCGCCGGCGTCCTTCGACCCGAGAAGCGGGCACGTCGGCGTCTCGTCGACAGCCGCTTCGGGCGAGAACGTCGCGCCGCCGTCGGAAGAAGAAGCGAAGAAGAGCTGATAGCAGCCGTCGCTCGGATCGGCCCGCCGGTCGTACCACGCCACGCCGACGATTCCCCGGCCGTCGACGGCGACCGTGGGGACGCTCGCGTCGGTCGCGCCCGCGCCCTCGTCCAGGCGCACGGCCGGCGACCACGTCAGGCCGGCGTCGGCGGTGGCCGCCGCCATCACGCGATAGAAGCCGTCGATGGCGTCGACCCACGTGAGGTAGAGCCGTCCCGCGCGAGAGCCGCCCGAAGCATCGACCGCCGCGCGGGAGCCGGCCAGCCCGAAGAGAGACTTGCCTTCATTCGCGTGCCCGAACGTCCGAAAGGACGGCCCGCGTCGCGGCGGCCCGAAGCTCTTCCCGAGGTCGAGAGACGGCAGCATCGCGTAGTAGCCGTGGAGCGGCGTCTCGGCGAGCGCCGCCGGCGGGAAGAGCTGGAGCGCCAGAAGAATTCTCCCGTCGGGCAGGACGACGAGATCGTTGACGACGTTCACGAGCTCCTTGTCCGGCGCCGGCAGGAAGAGGCGCGGAGACGGGAAGCGCGCGCCGCCGTCCGCGGAGATGCTGAAGCCGACGATGTCCTGCGCCGGGTAACCGAACACGGTCACGGGCATCTTTCCCGTGACGTAGAGAAGGCGCTCGGAGGGACCGGCGACGCCGCCCGCGATCCAGGGCCGATCCCAGGCGCGTCCGGGAACGACGGTTTCGGCTCCCCACGCGAAGCCGCCGTCCGTGGACTTGACCGCCATGAGGGAATCGCCGTCGGCCAGAAGGTAAGCCGCGCCGTCCCGGGCAAAGGCCACGGCGGGATCGAGCTCGCCGAAGCGCGCCGGCCGGCCGGCGGCATCGCGGCCCCGCGACCAGCTCTTGCCGCCGTCCCGGGAGGCATACGGGACCACGCCGCCGTTCTCGCCGAAGTCGATGACCGCCGCCAGGAGGTTGTTCGGGTCCCGCGGATTGATCGCCAGGACCGACTCGACGTGGCGCGCGAGCGGCGCGTCGGTGGAGACCTCGACGGAGGAAGCCACGTCGAAGGCGCGGGCGGGCTTCGCGGCAGGCGCCCGCGACGCGGCCGCCGCGAGAGCGACGGCGCCCAGCGTCGTTGCCGGAAGAACTTTCACTCGGAAGGGCCTACGGACTTCGCCGCCGCCGCGTCAGGGCTTCCTCCCGGACGTCGACTGCAGCTCGTCGAGGTCCTTCTCGATGCGGTCGAGTTCGCGCTGCACCCGATCCACCTCGGCCTGCTCCCGCGACAGCGTTTCGACGAGCTCGTTCTCCCGAGCCTGCAACGGGGCCTGCCCGTCCTTCGCCCGGTCGCGCGCGCGGGTGACCTGGCGGACCGCGTCCTCGATGGTCGCCCGCTTCTCGGGATCCGTCTCGGATCTCAGCTCCTGGTCGAAGTCCGCGAGACGGTCCTCCATCTGACCGAACTCCTTCTGCGCCTGGGCCTGCTCGGACCGCACGCTCGCGAGCTGACGCTCGATCTGAAGGGTCCTTTCGTTGTGGAGCTGGCGCTGCGTCAGGAGAATCTGCGCCCGCACCGAGCCGACGCTCGTGGCCTGAAGGATCTGCCTCAGAAGCCGCACCTCGTCCAGAAGCTCACGCAGCGTGCGGCCGGTGTCCGTCTCGGGCGGCTTCTGGGCGACGGCGCTCGCGGCGAAGAGGAGACCGCAGAGACCGCAAACGGCGAAACGAATCGATCGGCGTACCATGCCGCACCTCCCGGCGACGAGGATACGCCGCTCAATTGGCGGGCTTCGGAAGCCGGCAGTAGCAGTAGACGAACTCCTGCTCGCTCCCCCACGGCGTGACGTGCGCTTCGGTCGTGTCGGCGAGCTTGGAGAACTCGGTACCGAACTCGGCATGGAGCGCCTCGGGAGTGAATCGCAGGACGTCGAGACCGCTGCATTTCTCCGGACCGTGCGGACCGAAGGTCGCGACGACGATGTGGCCTCCGGGCCGGAGCGAGCGTCGGACGGCGTCTACGTACCGGGCCCGCGTGCCCGCGTCCAGAAGAAAGTGAAAGACCGCCCGGTCGTGCCAGAAGTCGTAGGCGTTCTCCGGAAGCCGCGCCTCCGTGGCGTCGGCGCAGATCCACCGGACGTCCCGGGCGCGCTCGCCGAGACGCCATTGCGCGGCGTCCAGCGCGGCCTGCGAAAGGTCGAGAACGGTCACATTGCGATAACCGCGGTCGAGGAGGTCATCCACGAACGTCGAGGCGCCGCCGCCGACGTCAATGACGCCCGCGTCCGGTCCGATTCGCGCGGCGTCCAGGAAGGCGAGCGAACGATCGAGATGCGGCCGGAACCAGCTGACGTGCTCGGGTCCCTTGGCCGCGTAGACCTCGTCCCAGTGTCGCTTGCCGCTCATGACTCGATGTCGTTCGAACGGACGAACGGACCCGACGAGGATAGCAGCGTTGGGCTACCATCGCGAGCCCATGCCGCAGGCGACCGAACGGCGCGCTCCGAAGGGGACTTCCAAGAAGACGCGCCGCCGCCGGCCCCGCAGCAAGGCCTGGAACCTGGCCCTCGGGATCTTCTTCTTCATCCTCGGCGTCATCGGCGTTCTCATCCCCGTGGTGCCCCAGGTGCCGTTCTTCATCATGAGCCTGCTCTTCTTCTCGCTCGTCTTCCCCGGAATTCGGCGGTGGATCCGGCGATTCCTGCACCACCACCCGAAGGTCGCCCACGCATACAAGAAGTGGCGCGACAAGGCTCGCCGAAAGCGGCAGGAGCTCATCCGGAAGGAAAAGGAATTCGCCGCGAAGCTCCGAGGGGAAGCTTCCTAGCTATATCAGAACTGATATAGTGTTTCCGATCCCCGCCGGCGCCGGCCGACGCTGACTCGCTCACGACCCGCGCGACGCCGGCGGGCGGCGGCCAGGAGAGTTCCGACGAGGCCGGGCCGCCGGCCCTCCCGCAAAGTGGTGCGGAATCGTCGAGCGCGGGGCGTCGCCTCCCCGCGGGGCCTCTCGGCCGGCACAAACACACCACGACCGAAACCACAAGATCGATGTGCCGGCCGAGCGGAGCGGCGGCCTCTCCGGTCTGTTGCCTCCGAGGCCGCCGC
>DATBFU010000123.1:0-39249 GCA_036558325.1 Thermoanaerobaculia bacterium
GACAAGGCGCGGCCCATCTCGCCCGCGGAAAAGGCGATGGTGGCCGAGGCCGCGAAGCGGTTGGACGAGGCCACGGCCAAGAAGCAGCTGGGCGTTCAGAAGTGGTCGGGAGGCCGCGGCTGGCTGGAGTCGCTCGAGCGCTTCGTCTCGATGCCCACGGTCAACATCGAGGGTCTGGTCGCCGGCTATACGGGGCCCGGCGGCAAGACGATTCTGCCCCACAAGGCGATCGCGAAGCTGGACCTCCGTCTCGTCCCCGACATGACCGCGGCGGACTCGCTCGCGGCGCTGAAGGCGCACCTCGCCAAGCGCGGCTTCGGAGACATCGAAGTCGTCATGACGGGCGGCTACGACCCGAACTCCACTTCGGCGGATGCCCCGCTCATCCGAGTCCAGCAGGCGGTCTATCGCCGCCTGGCGGGCGAGCCGATCCTCTGGCCCCGAAGCGGCGGGTCCTGGCCGGGCTACGTCTTCACGGGCGAGCCGCTCAAGCTCGCCGCCGGCCACTTCGGCCTCGGGCACGGGAGCGGCGCGCACGCGCCCGACGAGTACTACGTCATCGAGTCGTCGAACCCGAAGGTCCAGGGGTTCGACGGCGCGGTCCGGTCGTTCGTCGAGTATCTCGGCGAGCTCGCGACGATCTCGTAGCGGCGCGACGAGGCGGCCTAGGGCTTCGGCGCCGCCGCGGCCGCCGGGACGAGAGCCGCCTCGACGTGTCCCCAGTCCTCGAGGACGAGGCGCGCGACGCGTTCTCCGGCGAGCTCGAACGACGCGAAGGCGAGCGGGCTCCCGAGGATCCGGAAGCGCGTCGGCGAGACGGGCACGAGCGGCACCGGCGGCTCCCCGTCCACCGAAAGCGTGAGGCCGGAAGGGGCGGCGGCGACGCGCGCCGCGGTGCGGCCGTCCCCGGAGCGGAACTCGCCCGCGAGGCGCGCCAGGGCGGCGGCGTCGGCCGCCACGGGCGCGAGCTTCGGGACCTCGGTCGGAAAGGGCGGGCGATGGATCGCGGCGACGCACCCCGTGTCGAGGCCTTCGACGGATCCCTTTTCGATGAATTCCGATCGGAGTGTCGCGACGCAGTCCCGGTCTTCCAGCCCGTCGAAGGAATGGCCGCCGTCCGGAACCACGATGTGCCGGCTGTGCGACAGCGTGCGCGCCACGCGGTCGCCGTTGGCGGGCGGCGTGACGGGATCGAGCGCGCCCGAGAAGATGAGAACGGGCCTGTCCGACGTCACCATCGAGCGATAGTCGGCGGGAATGTCGCCGCGCGGCCAGAGGGCGCAGGCGGCCTTCTGCTCGCGCGCGCGGTAGTCGCCGAGCGCCGTTCCCTCGGCTTCCCGCGCCGCTTCCGCGAGATCGACCCACGGGAGGTCCTCGGCGCAGGTGACGGACAAGTAGACGCCGATCGAGCCGCTGTCCACGATTTGCCGCCGGAAAAAGAGGGCCATTTCGGCGAGCGGCCGGAAGTCGCCGGAGGCGCCGGCATGCACGAAAGCGGGGATCCACTGCGCCCCGGCGGTCGAGTAGGCGAGATAGCGCAGCGTCTCGGCCGCGGCGTCTCGCGTCAGGGTCACCGGGACCTTCTTTCCGGAGTCCGGGTGCAGGATCTCGACGGCCGCCGGCGCCTTCGCGAGCCGCTCGATGAGACGCGCGAGCTCCTTGCGTCCGTCCGGGAACGCCTTCCGGCAGGCCTCCTCGCGGCCGCACTCGTCGAGCACGCCTTCGATCGCGCGCTGCGTGTCGCGCGCGAAGTGAAGCGGCATCGTCTGGTCGACCGGGGAGACGCCGTGCAGGATGACGGCGCGGACGCGGTCCCCGTGGCGCCGCAGGTACTCCATCGCCGCGCGGGTGCCGTACGAGACGCCGAAGAGATCGAGCGACTCGTAACCGAGCGCCGCGCGGACGTCGTCGAGATCGTCCGCGGCGATCGAGGTCGTGTAAAGCGAGAGGTTCGCTCCCGGTTCGAGGCGCGTCCGGCAGCGCCGCGCCGTCCCGGCCGGAAGGAACTCGCCCAGGTAGCTCGCGAGGTCCTCCTTCGGGCCGAACACTTCGCAGGCGAGCGAGTTCGATTTTCCCGTCCCGCGCTGGTCGACGAGCAGGATGTCGCGCTTCTCGCGGATCCGAGCGAGCTCCTCCGCCAGCCCCGAGGCGTCCGAGGCCGCCGCCTCTCCCGGGCCGCCTTCGAGAAATGCGACGGCGTCGGGAGCCGCCGGTCCCCTCGTGGCCGGCAGGACGACGACGTTCAGGGCGATGCGCCGCCCGCTCTTGCCCGCCCGGTCTTCCCAGACCGGGAACGTTCCGCAGCGCGCGCCGCCCGCGACGCCGGGGATGTCGCAGGGAGACAGCGTGAGGGCCGGGAGGGCCGATGCGCCCGAGGCCATGAGAAAAAGCGCCGCGACGGCCGCGGCGCTTCGGGAGGGCCGGTACCTCATCGCGAGGACGATACTAGCTCGTGCTGCGCGGCGGCATGCCGATGCCGGCCTCGTTCTCCTTGCGCTTCTTGCGGACGTGCGTCGCGATCAGGACGAGGCCGAGCACGATGATGGCGAGCGGTCCGCCCCAGTCGCCCACGAAGTCCCAGAATTTCTCGAGGTCGAGGTAGCGGTCGGCGAGCCACAGCGATCCCAGGCCGACGAGAATGACCCCCCAGGTGAGCGAGCCGGTCCCGGACGCGGCGCGCTTCAGCTGCGTGTCACCGGCGAATCCCGCCTCGGCGAGCTGGCCGCGGTTGATCGCCTTGGCCTGCCGCACGGCGTCGATGATCGCGAAGAACCACAGGAACCCGAGGACGGGCCCGAAGAACTCTCCGCTGCGTCCGTGCGAGGTCAACGCGATGCCCAGGATGAAAGCGCCGCCGATCGCGAAGGCTCTCTGGTAGAGGCCCAGGTACACATGCCCGAGGCCCGGGAACATCGAGAGGAATCCCGCCAGGCCCGGCGACTTCTTGTCGAAGACGACGGGCGCCGCGTAGGCCCCGGGTTGGACCGGCGGCGGCGGGGGAGGCACTGCCGGCGGCGGCGGGGGATACGCGGGGTTGGGGATCTCGTTCATGACTCTCCTCCGGGCGCGCGGTCGGCGCGCCATGTCAAGGTTTCAGTTTGGTTGAGCTTCCAGGCGCCGCTTCCGTCGTCGTTGCGCGGACGAGACGGGCGGCGCGGGGTGTCGTTTCGCATGACGAGGGCGAGAGCGTTCGAGAGCGCGGCGCGCCCATAGCCGCCGACGCGTCCCTTCAACGCCTCGAAGCTCCGGAAGGCGCGCTCCTGCAGCGCGCCGAACCGGTCGGCGACGGTCGAGCGGGCGACCTGGACTCCCGAGCGCGCGGTCTGCTCGAGGCGGGCCGTGCCGGCCTTGCGGGCGAGGTCCGCGGGGTTGAGCCCGAGGATCATCACGAGCACGGCCGCCGCGTACGCCACGGCGATCGCGCCGCGCGGGGAAAGGATCGCGTTCCAGATCGAGCGGCGGGCCGGTTTCGCGGGCTTCGCCGCCGCGAGCTTCGCGGCGAGCCATGGAGTCGGAGCGGGCGGCTCGAGATTGCGCGCGACCCCGAGGACGGCGCCGGCCTCGGCGCAGGCTTCGCACCGCGACAGGTGGCTCTCGAGCCGGCCGCGGTCGGCCGCCGGGAGGTCGGACTCCGAGGCGCGCGCCAGCAGATCGGCCGCGCCGTCGCAGGCGACGGTCCACGTCGGAATCGCGTAGAGCGACTCGAAGAGAGCCCGCGGAGCCGCCGGCGCGCGCAGGGCGGCGACGGTTTCGGCGAAGCGGTCCATCTCCCGGGCGAGCGCGTCGCAGCTCGCGCAACCCGCGCGGTGGGCGGCGAACTCGGACTCGCGGCCCGCGGCGACGAGGCGTTCCATTTCGCGGCAGCTCATACGAACCCCGCCACGGCCACGGCGAGCGTGGCCATCGCGCCGCGTCCCGAGCTCTCGTGCCGTTCCCGGACCTTGCGCGCCACTTCGGCGCGCGCCCGGAAGAGCCGCGACTTGACGGTGCCGTCGGGGAGATCCAGCGCCTTGCCGATCTCCTCGTACGCGAAGCCCTCGAGATCCCGCAGCACGAGGATCTCGGCGAGGTCCTCGGGGATCTCTCCGAGCGCCCAGAAGAGAAGCTTCGTGCGCTCGCGCTTCAAGGCCTCCGCGGCGGGGTCGTCGGCGGACTGGAGCATCGGCGCGACCGCGTCGTCGGACACGAACCGGAAGGACCGCTCTCGCTTGCGCCGCCGGTACCGGTCGATGCAGAGATTGCGCGCGAGGGAGACGACCCAGGCGAGCAACGGGTAGCTGCCGTCGTATCGGTGGAGGTTCTCGAAGATCTTCAGGAAGATCTCCTGGGACAGCTCCTCCGCGTCCTCACGCTTGAGCGTGAAGTGATACGCGACGGAATAGACGCGCTGACCCAGGTGGTCCACCATCTGCCTCCAGGCCTCGTCGTCGCCCTTTCGGCAGCGTTCGACGAGGTCCTTTTCGTCCGGCTCGCTCAACGACTTCCTCAACCCCAGAAGACGCAAGTCCCGGGGAGAAAGTTCATTGTTTTGAAGTCGTCGGCCGAGATCTCGCGGGGCAAGCCGTTCCAGGAGAAGGACATCGCCGCTCCTTGCCCCGTTCCTTACGCCGGCGACAGAACGGGTCGGCGGGCCTTTTCGGGGAAGTGCGCGTAGGACAGGAGCTTGTAGCAGAGCTTGGCGATCATGAAGTCTGGAGCCCGGTTCCCGGGCACGGGCGCGTGCTCGACCACGTCGGCGCCGACGATCCGCTTGTCCGCGGCGAGCCGCCGGAGGATCCGGAGCGCCTGATCGTAGGTGCCGCCGCCCGGCTCCGGTGTTCCGGTACCGGGGACGAGCGAGCCGTCGAAGAAGTCCACATCGAACGTGACGTAGACCTCGTCCTTCAGGAGCTCGAAGGCGCCGTCCATCCATTCGTCGGAGCGGTGCATCTCGCGGTTCGACACCACGCGGACGTTCTTCTTCGAGCGGACGAAGGCGACCTCTTCCCGGGAAATTGAGCGGATGCCCACCTGGACCGTCGGCAGGTCGAGCTCCACCCAGCGCCGCGCCGCGCAAGCGTGGGAGAACTTCTGGCCTTCGTACTCGTCGCGCAGGTCGCCGTGGGCGTCGAAATGGAGGACCGAGAGTTTCTTGTAGCGCTTCGCGTGGGCTTCGATCGGGCCGCGCGCGATCGAGTGCTCGCCGCCGAGCGTCAGGACGAACTTGTCCTTCGCGACGAGGCCCGCGACGACCTCCTGGAGGCCCTCGACGCAGGAGGCCGGCTCCATGTTGTCCGGCAGCCACGCGGGAAGCGTGTGGATGCCGATGCGATACGGCTCCTCGTCGAGCTCGTCGTCGTAGAGCTCGACGTAGTGGGAGGCCTCGATGATCGCGGCCGGGCCGTTCTTCGTCCCGACGCCATAGGACACCGTTCGCTCGTAGGGCACCGGCAGGACGAGAGCGCGGCTCTTGTCGAAGGTGTGCTCCTCTTCGGGGATGCCGAGGAAATTCGACGCGAGAAACATGGGCGGATCATATCCGCTCCGGCCGTGCGGCCGACGCGTCAGGGCCCGTACAGCGACAGCGCAAACGCGTTGACGAGAAACTTGGCCATCTGGTCTCGGGTGACGTTCGAGCCCGGGCAGTACTGCGTTGCGGAGCAGCCCGACACGATGCCGCGCGCCCAGAGATAGTGCGCGTGCTTGCAGAAGACGTCCGTCGCCGGGACGTCGGTGAAGTGCGCGGCGGGGCTTCCCGCGTCGCAGGAGTAGGAGAGCCCGGTGTCCGGATCCGGGCCGTAGATCTCGGGCACGGCGGTTCCGCCGGCGGGGGCGACCGTCGCCTTCGCGATGAACGACGCCATCTGGACCCGCGTCACGGCGTCGCCGGGACAGTAGAGACTCGGGGCGCAGCCCAACGCGACGTTCCGGGCCGCGATGTAGTGGACGTGACGACAGAAGACGTCGGTGGGCGCGACGTCGTCGAATCGCGAGACGCCGCCGTCCACGCAGTTGTAGGTGTGCCCGTCGAGGCTGCCAATCGCCGGAATGGGCGCTCCTCTCGCGAGCCCCCGCGCGATGAAGATCGCCATCTCCGCCCGGGAGACGGTCTGGCCCGGACAGTAGGTGCCCGCCGTGCAGCCGACCGTGATGCCGGCGTGCAAAAGCGTCTCGATCTTCGCGTAGAAGGGCTGCGTCTTCGGGACGTCGGCGAAGCTGCCGCCCACGTGGACGGTCCAGGTCTTCGCGGGGTCGCCCGTGGACGGCGTCTCGACGAAGGTCGCGTCCCAGTGACTGACGGGCCGGAGGCCGTTCGGCGAGGCGGTCAGGGCGTAGCAGTCGGCGCTCGCCGAACAGCTCCCCGTCGCTCCCGACGCGAGCGTTCCGTACGCGGCGGATCCGTCGGCGATCGTATACGTCGCGCCGGCGGGCCCGGAAAAGAGCGAGGCCGTGCCCGAGAGCGAGAGCGCGGATCCGCCCGCGTTCTTCCAGGACGGGGCCGCGACGGCGGTCTCGCCGGGCTCGAGCACGCGGTTTCCGTCGGCCGTCCCCGAGGGCGCGGCGTCGATGGAGAGCGCCTGCGGCGAGGCGCTCGGCGGACCCGGCGAGCCCGACTCGAAGGCTCCCATGTCGCAGCGGCCGTTGATCGGCCGGACGAACCCGCGCTGATCGGTGCCAAGGGTCGCGCCGAGCGGGCCCGTGCAGCCGGCGACGTTGCCCGCGTCGATCCCGGGACTGCCCGCCAGGAGCGCGCGGGTGAGCGTCGGACCGCCGTTGCCCTGCAGCACGCCGAGCTTGGGATTCGATCCGTACACGTTGTGCGACGCGGCGCCCGTGATCGTGCAGCCGTTGGTCGTCTCGACGAGGTTGTAGTCGAGCGAGCCGACCGTGCCGCCGCAGTCGTGGGAGACGGTGAAAGGCGGCGCGGAGAAGAAATTCCCCGAGAGGATCGAATTGGCGATCGTGGCGGTCGCGGTGGACTCGACGCCGAGACCGCCTCCGGAGAGTCCGTTGCCGCACTCGTTTCCGACGACCGTCGCGTTGAATAGTCTCGCGTCTCCGAAGCGGCTCCAGATTCCGCCGCCGTTTCCGCCCGCCGTATTTCCGGACACGGTCGTGTTCACGATGCTGACGGAGTCGTTGTAAACCTCGAGCCCGCCGCCGCCGCCGGTCGCCGTGTTCCCGGCGATGAGACTTTCCGCGATCGTTCCCGCGGGAGCATAGATCCCGCCCGCCTCCGTCGCCGAGTTGCCTTGAATCGTGCTGGACCGAACGTCGAGGGTCGTGGCGAGAACGCCGCCGCCGATCTCCGAGGCGTCGTTGTCGCTCACGACGCAGTGATCGAGAATCAACGGACCGCTGGAGATCCCGCCGCCCTTCGTGGCGGAGTTCTGCGTCACGGTCACCCGCGTCAGCCGGAGCGTGCAGAGCTCGGTCGAGCGGATCCCGCCGCCGATCGGGACACTGTCGGACGGCGCGCCTCCGCGAATAGTCAGATCGGAGATCGCGACCGCAAACGGCTCGAACGCGGTGAAGTCGATCAAAAGCGCGCGATCTCCGGTCGCCGTTCCGTCGCCGTCGATGATGGTGTCCTCGGGTCCGTTGCCAACGATCGTGAGTTCGCTCTGGATGATCTCGAGATGTCCGAGGCTCAGGAGGAAGGTCGTGCCCGCCGGGAAGCCCGGATCGAAGGTGATCGTGTCGGCGCCGGGCAGCGCATTCGACTCTTCCACCGCGGCGCGGAGCGTACAAACGCCGTTGCCCGCCGCGGTCTCGCAGACGCCGTTTCCGGGGTTCGCGTCGTGGAGGTCCGCGACGCTGTTGACGACGAGCGGCGGGTTCGCCGCGGTGGCGCCGCGCGACACGAGCAGCCCGGCCGCGACGCCGACGGCCAGGGCACCGAGGGGGAAACGAGCTCGCATTCCTGCCTCCCGTCTCGACCGGCGGTGACGGAGAGTCCCCGGGGTTGGGACGAGCCTACCTCACGCCGGGATCGAAGGCGCGGTCCTCGTTTCGGGCGCCCGGCGCAGGAGCTACGGCCGGCGGTGCCGCCGTCCACCGCGCCGGCGCCGCCGTCGCTGCGGGACGGCCTCGGTCGCCGGAGTCTCCGACGCCGAAAGCCCCGTCTCCGCTTCGAAGCTCGCGCGGGCCTTCTGCATCCGATCGAAGAGGGCGCGCCACTCGCGCGCGAGGTCGTCGCCGCGGCCCGTCGCCATCGCCCGCAGCTCGAAGAGCTCGAGCGCCGCCGGAAACGATTCCCGGAAGGCGAGGCGCCGGGTGGGAACGCGGTTGTCGGGCCGGTGAGAGAGACGGCCGACGAGAGCCAGCGCCTGCTTGATCCGGTGCGAGATCGCGTGGGGCCAGGCCATGCGGATCGCGATCGGCGTCACGATCTCCTCGATTGCGGTCGCGAGCACGCCGGGGGAGGGCTCTCCGTCCGGCGCGCGCGACCGGAGCTCCGCGCGCACGACGGGGAGAACGAGGAGGGCGAAGAGGACCGCGTCGTCGTAGGCGCGGCCGCGGCGGCGCTCCCCGTCGAGGGCGTCGAGCATCGCCCAAAACAGGTGACCCGTGCCCTGCGGATGCTCGGGATCGATCTCGCGCAGCACGGCCGCGAGCTCGGGCAGGAGCGCGTCGAGAAGGCCCACCTCGCGCAGGAGGAGGAACGTCGGCAGCGCGTGGCCGCCGCGAAGCATCTGCGCGATCTCCTCCGTGACGCGCGGCGGCGCGGACTTCGCGATCTCCTTTCGGTGCGCCAGGATCGCCTCGTAGGCGTCCGGCGTGATGGCGAAGCCGAGCCGGCTCGCGAACTCGACGGCGCGGAGCATTCGCACGGGATCCTCGCGGAACCGGACATCGGGATCGCCGATCGTGCGGATGAGACCGGCCTCGAGATCGTCGAGGCCGCCGACGTAGTCGAGGATCGCGAAGTCCGCGATGTCGTAGAAGAGGCCGTTGATCGTGAAGTCGCGCCGCAGCGCGTCCTCCCGGGCGGTTCCGAACGTGTTGTCCTCGCGCATGAGCAGCTCCGGCGCGTTCGGATCGAGCGGCTCGGGCCTCTTCCGGAACGTGGCGACTTCCACGATCTTGCCGCCCGCGAAGAGGATGTGCGCCAGCCGGAACCGCCGGCCGATCAGACGAGCGTTGCGGAAGAGCCGCCGCACGGCCTGCGGCGTGGCGTCGGTCCCGATGTCGAAGTCCTTGGGAGTCCGCGAAAGCAGGAGGTCCCGGACGCTTCCGCCGACGAGATAGCCCTTGTAGCCGGCCGACGAGAGCCGGTAGAGGACCTTCAACGCGTCCGGGTCGATCTGCTTCCGGGAAATCGGGTGCTGGCTGCGGGGCCGCACGCGCGGCGCGGGATCGGGCCCGGCCGCTTCCCGGCTCGGCGGCGAAGTCGAGCTCATCCGTCGAAAATTCTATCCGATTGACCGAATTGAGGTTTTGACTTTGCCAAACCCCTGCGAAAGAATACCGCGTCTTTTCGAAACACAGCGTTGAGGAGGCTTTCATGAGGTTGCGTTGGTTCGTCGGAGCCGGGCTCGCGGCGGCCCTCGTCACGTCGGCGGCTTGCGGAAAGCGCGGTTCCGGCGACGAGATCCCGGTCGGGGAGTACGGATCGCTGACGGGCACAACCGCGACCTTCGGTCAGTCCACCGACAACGCGGTCAAGATGGCGTTCGAAGAGATCAATGCCGCGGGAGGGGTGCTCGGAAAGAAGCTGAAGCTCTACGTGGAGGACGACCAGTCGAAGCCCGAGGAGGCGGCGACGGCGGCGACGAAGCTCGTCAACCAGAACCACGTCGTGGCGTTGATCGGCGAAGTGGCCTCCTCGCGCTCCCTCGCGGCGGCCCCGATCGCGCAGGCGGCGCAGGTCCCGATGGTCTCCCCGTCGTCGACGAACCCGCGCGTGACGCAGGTGGGCGACTACATCTTCCGGGTCTGCCTGATCGACCCGTTCCAGGGGGCCGTGATGGCGAAATTCGCCCACGACTCGCTGAAGCTCAAGAGGGTGGCGATCCTCGTTGACGTCCGAAACGACTACTCGGTCGGTCTCCAGACCTTCTTCCGCCAACGCTTCAAGCAGCTCGGCGGCGAGATCGTGGCCGAGCAGTCGTACAGCGAGGGCGATTCGGACTTCCACGCGCAGCTCACGCAGATCAAGGCCGCCAACCCGGAAGGCATCTACGTCCCCGGCTATTACACCGAGGTCGGCACGATCGCGCGTCAGGCGCGCGAGCTCGGCATCACGGCGCCTCTGATGGGCGGCGACGGATGGGACTCGCCGAAGCTGTGGGAGATCGGCGGCGAAGCGATGAACGGCTGCTACTTCTCCAACCACTATTCGACCGACGACCCGTCGCCCGTCGTCCAGAAGTTCGTCACCGAGTACAAGAAGCGCTACGGCAAGCTGCCGGACGCCCTCGCCGCGCTCGGCTACGACGCCGCGAAAATTCTCGCCGACGCCATGACGCGTGCCGGTTCGACCGACGGGACGAAAGTTCGCGACGCTCTCGCGCAGACGAAGGACTTCGTGGGCGTGACCGGAACGATCACGATCAACAAGGAGCGGAACGCCGTCAAGCCGGCCGTCATCCTGAAGGTCGACAACGGCAAGTACGCCCTCGTCGAGACGATCAAGCCGGAGTCGATCGAGCTCTAGCAGGTTGCTGAAAAAGGGTGTGAGGCGGCGCCGCCGTAACCGGAAAGGTGGACACCGCTCGGGAGTCCTTCGAGGTCTTTCGGTGGAATCGGGTTCCGGGTTCCGGGCCGAGACTCTCGGCCGCCGTTCGCGCAGCGAACGACTCCGGCGGAAAGCCCCTCCGGTTGAGGCTCGAACGTTGACGCCGGAGAATCTCGCGAGGCGCGCGGCCGGGCGGCGCGCGCCCGGCGCGGTGTTCCCGGAAGGCCGGCGGATGCCGTGAGCACCTTCCTCCAGCAGATCGTGAACGGCATCTCGCTCGGGTCGATCTACGCGCTGATCGCGCTCGGCTACACGATGGTGTACGGCGTGCTGCGATTGATCAACTTCGCGCACGGCGACGTGTACATGCTGGGAGCGTATACGGGGTACTACCTCTCGCGCCGCCTGCGCGGGGACGAGCCGTCCGTCGTTTCGGCGCTGATCGTGATGCTCGGGTCGATGCTCGTCTGCGCGATCATCGGCGTTCTGATCGAGCGGTTCGCGTACCGGCCCGTGCGGCGGGCGTCCCGCCTGACGCTGCTGATCACGGCCATCGGCGTGTCGCTCTTCATCGAGAACGGCGCCCAGCTCGTCTTCGGCCCGGACCCGAAGTTCTTTCCATCGCTCGCGCCCCGCGCCGACTTCCGCCTCGGTCACGTGCGCATCACGAGCGAGCAGCTCACGGTCATCCTCGTCTCGGTGCTCCTCATGCTCGCGCTGCGATTTTTCATCCTCCGCACGCGAACGGGCAAGGCGATGCGGGCGGTCTCATTTAACCTGGACGCGGCGAAGCTCATGGGGATCTCGACCGACCGCATCATCGCCATCACGTTCGCCCTCGGCTCGGCGCTCGCCGCGGCCGCCGGCGTGCTGATCGGTATGCAGATCCCGAAGATCGACCCCCTCATGGGCATCATGTATGGCCTCAAGGCCTTCGTCGCGGCGGTGCTCGGGGGCATCGGCAACATCCCCGGCGCCGTGCTCGGCGGCCTTCTGATCGGCGTCTCGGAAGTCATGGTCGTCGGCTATCTCTCCTCGACGTATCGCGACGCGATCGCGTTCGGCATCCTGATCCTCGTGCTGCTCCTCCGGCCGCAGGGAATCCTCGGGCGCGTGCAGAAGGAGAAAGTGTGAAGCGGCTGGCGATCGCGGCCGGCGTCGTGGCGGGCCTCTGGGTCGTGAACGGCCTTCTCTCGGGAACGCTCGTGCCGGGCGTCTCGATCTCGCCGTACTTTCTCCAGGTGCTGTGTCTCGCCGGGATCAACATCATCCTGGCCGTGAGTCTCAACCTCATCAACGGTTTCACGGGGCAGTTCTCGATCGGGCACGCCGGGTTCATGGCGATCGGGGCGTATGCGTCGGCCTACGTCACGCTGACCTTCGGGGACCGGATCCGCGGCGTCCTGACCTTTCTCCCCGAGGCCGGACGCAGCGGGGCGCTGCTCCTCGTCGGGCTCGCGGTCGGCGCGCTGCTCGCCGCCTTCGCCGGATTCCTCGTCGGGGTGCCGTCGCTGCGCCTTCGGGGCGACTACCTCGCGATCGTGACGCTCGGGTTCGGCGAGATCATCCGGGTCTTCATCCTCAACATCGACGCCGTCGGCGGCGCCCGCGGACTCTCGGGCATCTCGAAGCTCGCGAATTTCTTCTGGATCTACCTCTTCGCGGCGGCCACGATCCTGGTCGTCTCCCGGCTCGTGCGCTCCTCGTTCGGCCGGACCCTCATCGCGATTCGTGAGGACGAGATCGCCGCCGAGGCGATGGGCGTGGACACGACGAAGAGCAAGGTCATCTCGTTCGTCGTCTCGTCGGCGCTCGCCGGCGTGGCCGGAGGGCTCTTCGCGCACTACCTGATGTACATCCACACCAACTCTTTCACCTTCATCAAATCGATCGAGATCATCATCATGATCGTGATCGGAGGCCTGGGCTCGATCACCGGATCCGTGCTCGGCGCCGTCCTCTACATCGGCCTGACGGAAGGACTGCGCGAGTTCGCGCAGTACCGCATGGTCCTCTTCTCGTTCCTTCTCGTCGTCCTGATGATCGTGCGGCCGCAGGGCCTCCTCGGACACCGGGAATTCCTGCAGTTTCTCCCGCGCCGCTGGCGCCTGGGGGCGGACGCGCCGGCGGGCGGCGGGTAGGGCGGGCGCGTGGCGCTCCTCTCGCTCTCGAAGGTCACGATGCGCTTCGGCGGCCTGGTCGCCGTCAACGATCTGTCGTTGAAGGTCGAGCCCGGACAGCTCTACGGGCTGATCGGGCCCAACGGCGCCGGCAAGACGACGGTCTTCAACGTGATCACGGGCGTCTACAAGCCGACCGCCGGGCAGATCTCGCTCGACGGCGAGTCCCTGGGCGGCAAGCGCACGGGCCGCATCACGCGCCACGGCGTCGCGCGCACGTTCCAGAACATCCGGCTCTTCGCCGACATGACGGTCGTCGAGAACGTGCAGGTCGCCTTCCACTGCCGGCAGGCCGCCCACGTGGGCGCCGCGGTCTTCCGCACGAAGACCCATGAGGAGGAAGAGGCGCGCGTCGACCGCGAGAGCCGCGCGCTCCTCAAGATCTTCCACCTGGACCATCTGGCCGAAGAGAAGGCGCGGAATCTGCCCTACGGGAGCCAGCGGCGGCTCGAGATCGCCCGCGCCATGGCGACGTCGCCGCGGCTCCTGCTTCTGGACGAGCCGGCCGCGGGCATGAACCCGCAGGAATCCAACGAGCTGATGGATCTGATCCGCTGGATCCGCGACAAGTTCGGTATGGCGGTCCTCCTCGTCGAGCACAACATGAAGGTCGTGATGGGCATCTGCGAGACGGTGCACGTGCTCGACTACGGCTCGACGATCGCGATCGGGCCGCCCGCGGAGATTCAGAGAAACCCCAAGGTGATCGAGGCCTATCTGGGGGGCGCGTGACCGCGGGGAACGGCGAGCCGATCCTCGAGGTGCGCGACCTCGTGGTCTCCTACGGCGCCATCCGCGCGCTGAAGGGCATCTCGATCCGGCTGATGGCCGACGAGATCGTGACGCTGATCGGCGCCAACGGCGCGGGCAAGTCGACGACGCTGCGCGCGATCGTGGGGCTCGTGCCGCCCGCCGCGGGCGAGGTGCGCTTCCAGGGGTCGACGACCCGCGGCGTCCCGACCTTCCGGCTCGTGCGGCGGGGACTGATTCTCGTGCCCGAGGGCCGCGCGATCTTCGCCAATCTCTCGGTCCGGGAGAACCTCGAGCTCGGCGCGTACGCCCGCCGCGACAAGGAAATCGGCTCCGACCTGGACAAGGTGCTCGGGATCTTTCCGCGCCTGAAGGAGCGAATCCGCCAGACCGCCGGGACGCTTTCGGGCGGCGAGCAGCAGATGCTCGCGATCGCGCGGGCCCTGATGTCCCGCCCGCGTGTCCTCCTTCTCGACGAGCCGTCGCTCGGTCTCGCGCCGCTCCTCGTCCACACGATCTTCGAGGCGATCGAGGAGATCCATCGGCAGGGCACGCCGGTCCTTCTCGTCGAGCAGAACGCCAACGCGGCGCTCCGCCACTCGAACCGCGCCTACGTGCTCGAGACGGGCGCCGTGGCTCTCGAAGGAGTGTCCGTCGACGTCGCCTCGAATCCGCGAGTCAAAGAGGCCTACCTGGGCGAATAGCCGTCGGCGCCCTCTTTTCGGCACGAAAGGTGCAATCTCGAGGAGCGCGAGGCGATTTTGCCCGCGCGGACCCCGAATCGGGTCCAAAGGAGGAATGCCATGAAGAAGACGGGACTTGCGCTCGGCGTGTTCGCCGCCCTCGCGCTGGCGATCGGCTGTGCGCAGAGCGACGCCGGAATCACCGCGACGGTGAAGTCGAAGCTCGCGGCGGACACGACCGTGCAGGCGCACGAAATCAACGTGGATACGAAGAATCACGTCGTGACGCTGACCGGCACGGTCGATACGCAGGCCGCCAAGGACAAGGCCGTCGAGATCGCGCGGGACACGAAGGGCGTGACCGATGTGGTCGACAACATGACGGTGAAGATGGCGGAAGCGGCGGTCGCGCCGCCGGCCGGGGAGACTGTCGGTCAGCACGTGGACGACGCGGCGATCACGGCCCAGGTCAAGGCCAAGCTGCTCGCGGACGCGACGGTCGGCGGGCTGAAGATCGACGTCGACACGAAGGAAGGCGTCGTCACGCTGACCTCCAACAAGATGAAGAGCCAGATGGAGATCGATCAGGCCATCCGTCTGGCGAGGACGGTTGACGGCGTCCGGGACGTCGTCTCGAACCTCTCGACCAAGGCGGCCTGACGGCCGCCGCCCGTCAGGGCTCGATCGCCTTCGGAATCGCGGGGTCGAGTCCCGGGAACCTCCCGAGCCAAGCGCGCCGTTCGGCGCGCAGCTTGTCGATGAGGGCCCGGTATTCGGCCTCGCTGTAGTGGTTGCGCGGGCTGTATTTGCCGAGATCGATGCCCGGCACGCTGGCCGGCACCTCGTAGCCCCAGTCGGGGTCTCGCTCCCAGCGAATCCCTTCCTTGGCGATCTGCTTCATGATCTCGGTCGAGATCTTGATCGTGATCTTTTCGCCGGGCGATCCGTCCTTCGCGCCGATCGACCCGGTGTTGAGAATGTAGGCCTGCATGTCGGGGTTCTCGCGCAGGATCGCGAGGAGGCGGTTGCCCTCTTCGTGCTCCGGCCCGACGATGAACGGGTTCGTCCCGACCTCTCTCTTGGCCTGACCGGCCTTCGTCGGATCGCCGGCCGAGGTTTCGATCGACTCGCCGAGCATGAAGTAGGCCGCCGCCTGCTCGGGGGACAGGCGCGCGCAGACCGGCACAACGTCGTTGCGCCGGGTGATGAAGACGATCTTGTTCGCCTTCGGCAGGTCGATGCCGTCTCCCGTGCCCTTGATGTAGCGGCGCAGGACGACGCCGCGCCCGTTCGACGTGATCGAAGTATCGAGGAAGTCCACCTTGCCGCTGCCCGTCTCCACCTTGATGTTCTCGTAGCAGGCGGTCGGGTGCGTCGCCGCTCCCCAGAGCACCGACTGCGACGGCTCGAGCCCTTCGGTCTTGATGTAGAAGCCGTCTTCCGTCCCGAACGCGCGGCCGTCGCGCGCCAGGAGAACGACGTCGTCCTGCTTGATGATCGCCGCCTCCGGCGGCTGCAGCCCGTGGTCGTGGAGCGTCAGGGTCGTCTTTCCGGTGCCCGAGAGGCCGAAGAGCAGGAACCCCACGTCCCGCAGCTTTCCGTCGGGACCCGTCACGCGCAGGATCTTCGATCCGGCGTGCAGGCCGAGGCCGCCGCGGCGCTTCATCCAGAACATGGCCTGACGCAGCATCGACTTCTTGGCCTCGCCCGGATAATCGGAGCCGAGGATGTAGGTGTAGCCCTGATTCATGTCGCAGAAGATGAGGCGCTCGGGCCAGTCGGGCACGTACACCGAGACGAAATCCGGCTCGCGCGACGAGTCCGACGGGAAGAGCATGTTGTGCCACATGAACGCGATCCGGGCGAACTCGACGGGGACGTAGAGCCGGCAGCGAAGCGTCGCCTCGGGGCTCTCCCCCATCCGGCGGTCGACCTGGACGAGGTCCATCCCCGCGAGCTTTTCCTGCACCTCGCGGATGACCTCGAGCGCGCGCTTGGGATCGATCGGCTGCTGCATCACGCCGACCGTCACGCCGTCGGCCACGACGTAGGTGTTCTTGGCGGAGCGGCTCTTGACGCGGGTCGCGTAGACGGGGGACCCGTACTCGGTGGTCGTCTCGCCCGCGCGGGCCAGAGCGCGCAACTCGTCTCCGGTGAGATCTTTGCGGATCGTTCTCGCCCGGATGGTTCGGGGAGAGATTGTCTCGACGGTGCTCATCGTTGTCCTTTCTCCCGACAGGCCCCGGCGGAAAGGGGCCATTATGCCTCAACCCGGCGCCGGGCCGGGAAGGGCACTTAGAGGCCGATTTCGTCGGCGATGGGCTTCAGGGCCTCGATCAGGAACCCGATGTGCTCTTCGAGGGGCACCCCGACCGCCTCGGCGCCCCCGTAGACGTCGGCGCGATTGACGGAGCGGGCGAAGGCCTTGTCCTTGAGCCGCTTCACGACGGAAGAGACGGGCAGGTCCGCGAGCTTCTTCGAAGGGCGGACCTTCACACAGGCGCCGATAAATCCGGTGAGCTCGTCGCACGCGTAGATCGCCTTTTTCATCGGCGTGTCGCGCGGGATCTTCATGTAGTCCGCGTGCGACAGGATCGTCGAGATCATCTCGGGCGCATACCCGCGTTCGGCGAGGATCCGGCCGCCGACGTGCAGGTGCGTCTCCTCCGTGGGATTCTGCTCGTAGTCGAAATCGTGCAGGAGCCCGACGATGCCCCAGCGCTCGATCTCGTTCGCGTCCGTCACGCCGAAGCGGCGGGCGTAGGCGCGCATCGACTCCTCGACGGCCCGCCCGTGCTTTCGCAGCGCGTCGGACTTCGTGAACTCGAAGAGGAGCGCTTCGGCTTCGGGGCGCGACGGCCACCGTTCCAATTCCTGACCCATGGTCGGAATGCTATCTCCTCCGCGGCGAGCGCGCATCCGCGTGCGCTCCGCTTCGCGCGTCTTGACATCCCCCCGCGCGCAGTGAAAGCCTGTCCTCGGCAGCACCCCCCGAAACGCAAGGAGTCGAATCATGCGTAAGCAGTCGGCTGGACTCGGGTCCGCATTGCTCCTGCTGCTCCTCGCCTCCCACGCCGCGGCCCAGACGACGGGATCGATCCGCGGCACCGTCGAGACGCAGGGCACGCCGTTGCCGGGCGTCACCCTGGAGGCGAAGAGCCCGAACCTTCAGGGCACACGCACCGCGACGACGGATTCCCAGGGGCGCTTCGCTCTGACCCTCCTGCCCCCGGGCACCTACGCCGTGACGGCGACCCTCCAGGGTTTCGGGCCGAGAAGCCAGACGATCCCCCTCGGGCTCGCGCAGGACGTGTCGATCAAGTTCGAGATCCTGCCCGTGGCGACGGAAACCGTCTCCGTGACGGCCGAGGCGAGCACCGTCGAGACGCAATCGAACACGGTCGGCCGCAACATCGACTCGAAGGTCTTCCAGGCGCTGCCGACCGGACGCAACTATTCTTCGGTCGCCCAGCTCGCGAGCGGCGTCAACACCGACGAGTCCGACTCCCGGAACACCTCGATCACCGTCTACGGCTCGACCGGGCTCGAGAACAGCTACCTGGTCGACGGCGCCAACACGACCGGCGTGGAGATCGGGAACCAGGGAAAGGTCCTGAACTTCGAGTTCATCCAGGAGGTCGAGTTCAAGTCCGGCGGCTACGAGGCCGAGTACGGCGGCGCGCAGGGAGGGATACTCAACGTCGTCACGAAGTCCGGCGGCAACGAGTTCCACGGCGACGCGTTCGGATATCTCAACCGGACGAGCCTTCAGGCCGACAACAAGCACCTCGACGAGCTGACGTCTTCGGGCATTCCGACCGGCTTTTCCAAGTCGGACTACGGCGTGGACGTCGGGGGGTATTTCGTCAAGGACCGCCTCTGGTTCTTCGGCGCGTACGACCACGTCCACAACACGCAGGACACGCAGATCACGCAGGGGCCCGAGGAAGTGATCGGGACGAATACCGCCGTCGCGACGACGAGCAACCTCTACTCGGGCAAGCTGACGTGGCACATCAACGATCAGAACACGCTCATCGGGACGGTCTTCGGCGATCCCACCGACGACGAAGGAGCGGTGGGTCCCGTCATCGGGCCGCCCACGACCTACGAGGGGACCGTCTCCGTCGGCGGAACCGACTTCGGGGCCCGGTACGAGGGGATCCTCTCCGCGCAGTGGTTCCTGACCGGTCAGTTCGGCTACCACCGCGAGAACACCTCGACCCTGCCGGCGCCCGGCGGCGACGAGATCTACACCGTCGACAATCAGGGAGACGTTCCGATCGCGTCCGGCGGATTCGGCGGCTCGAACGGCGACGGCCTCTTCGACACCAAGAAGTTCACGCGGTACGACTACCGTCTGAACGCCAACGCCTTTCTCGGCAATCACGACATCAAGTTCGGCGGCGAGTTCGAGCGAGTCAACGCCGACGTGTTCCGCAACTACAGCGGCGGGCAGTTCGTGACGGTTCTTTCGCCCTACGACGACGACCCCCTGGGGCGGCCCGTCTACTTCCACAGCTTCTACGCGAGCCCGGACGCGACCATCGACGATCCGGCCACGGCGCCGGTCATCGCGACGCCGCAGCACGACGTCTTCGCCGCCTTCGTCCAGGACCGCTGGACCGTCATCCCGAGCCTGACGATCAACGCGGGCGTGCGCTGGGAGAAGCAGGTGATCCGGGGTTTGAACGACGTCACCTACATCGACATCAATCATTTCTCGCCGCGGGTCGGTTTCGCCTGGGACGTCCTCAAGGACGGAAAGACGAAAGTCTCCGGCTCCTACGGCCACTTCATCCCGATCATTCCCCTCGACATGAACATCCGCTCGTTGAACGGCGAGCGCGACGGCGCGACCTACAACTTCAGCCCGACCGACCTCGCCTGCGACCCCGACGCCGAGCGCGTGACCGACGAGATCGACAACGAGTGTGTCATCCGCGGGAAGCTCGTGGACGCCGTCGACCCGAACATCCGGTCGCCCTACGCGGACGAGATCGTGCTCGGCGTCGAGCGGCAGGTCGGGCAGAACTGGTCCTTCGGAGTGCGCGGCATCTATCGCAGCCTGCGCCGGATCATCGAAGACACGTGCGTGCCTTCGGACACGTGCGAGAACTACGCGTTCTTCAACCCCGGCTTCTCGACCGAGGTCTGCCTCGCCGGCGACTGCCAGCCGGCGCCCGAATTCGGTCCGGCGCGGCGGTACTTCCGCGGCTTCGAGGTGACGGCGCAGAAGCGGCTCGCCGACCATTGGATGGTTTACGCGAGCTACCTGTACGGCACGCTCCGGGGCAACTACGACGGCGCGTTCCGCGCGATCGGCGGGTTCTTCGCGAAAGACCCGAACATCACCGACGATTTCGATTACCCCGAGTTCCAGGTCAACGCGTACGGGAACCTGACGCTCGACCGGCGGCACCAGGTCAAGGCGCAGGCCGCGTATGTTTTTCCGTTCGGGTTGACGGCCTCGGTGTCGGGCTTCTACCAGACGGGCACGCCGCTCTCGAAGATCGGATGGTGGAACAACTACGCCGGGCCGGAGATCTTCATCGATCCGCGCGGAACCGCCGGCGTCACGCCCGACACGTACGAGATCGACGCGCACCTCGACTACGGGCTGCAGCTCGGACCGGTCACGCTGCACTTTCTGGCGGACCTGTTCAATCTTCTCAACCGCCAGCAGATCGTCACGATCGACCAGGTCTGGTCGCTCGATCAGGCCGACAACAGCTCGCCGACGCCGACCAACGACCACTACGGCAAGCCCAATACCTGGCAGTCGCCGCGAACACTCCGGGTCGGGCTGCGCGCGAGCTTCTGAGGCGCGCTCGATGAAGACCTACGCCAACTTCGTCGACGGGAAGATGACGCCCGGGGTCACGGGCGCGGAGGCCGCGGTCGTCGCCCCGGCCACCGAGGAGGCGATCGCGAAGGTGCCGAACGGGACGGCGCAGGACGTGGACCGGGCCGTGGACGCGGCGGCGTCGGCCTTCGAAAAGTGGGTGGACACGACGCCCGCCGAGCGGAGCCTCATGCTCCTGAAGCTCGCCGACCGGATCGAGGGCCACGCCGAGGAGCTCGCGCAGCTCGAGGCCTCGAACGTCGGCAAGCCGATCGCGCTCGCGCGTGCGGAGCTCCCGTTCCTCGTGGACAACCTGCGGTTCTTCGCCGGCGCGTGCCGCTGTCTCGAAGGCAAGGCCGCCGGCGAGTACCTGGCCGGCTACACCAGCATCATCCGGCGCGAGCCGGTCGGCGTCGTGGCGTCGATCGCGCCGTGGAACTACCCGCTCATGATGGCGATCTGGAAGGTCGGTCCGGCGCTCGCGGCGGGCAACACGGTGGTTTTGAAGCCCTCGGAGAACACGCCGCTGACGTCGCTGCGCCTCGCCGAGCTCGCGGCGGACATCTTCCCGCCCGGCGTCTTCAACGTCATCACCGGCGACGGCGAGCCGGTCGGCGCCGGGCTCGTGAAGCACCCGAAGGTCGCCATGGTCTCGCTGACGGGCGACGTCGCGACGGGCAAGGAGATCGCGCGCGCCGCCGCGGCGACGTTGAAGAAGGTCCACCTCGAGCTCGGCGGCAAGGCCCCGGTCCTCATCTTCGACGACGCCGACATGGAGCTCGTCATCCCGGGCATCAAGATGGCAGGCTTCGCAAACAGCGGGCAGGACTGCACGGCGGCCTGCCGGCTCTACGCGTCCAAACGCATCTACGACAAGCTGCTCGGGGAGCTCGTGCCGGCCGTCGAGTCGATCGCGGTCGGCGACATCGCGGACGAGGCGACGGCGATGGGCCCGGTCGTCTCGGCCGAGCAGCGGCACCGCGTCGCGGGCTTCGTGGACCGGGCGAAGGCGTCGGGCCACGTCCGCGTCCTGACCGGCGGCGTCAAGGGATCGGGCAAGGGCTTCTGGTTCCAGCCCACCGTCGTGGCCGACGCGAAGCAGGGCGACGAGATCGTGCAGAAGGAAGTCTTCGGGCCGGTCATCACGGTGACTCCGTTCGGCAGCGACGACGAGGCGATCCGCTGGGCCAACGACGTGGACTACGGCCTCTCCGCGTCGGTCTGGACGACCAACGTCAACCGGGCGTTGAACGCCGCGCGCAAGCTGCGGTTCGGCACCGTCTGGATCAACGATCACCTCCCGCTCGTCTCCGAGATGCCGCACGGCGGCTACAAGCAGTCGGGCTACGGGAAGGACATGTCGATGTACGCGCTCGAGGACTACACGCAGGTCAAACACGTCATGGCGCGGATCGCCCAATCGGTCGGCGCGAGCTTCCTCCCGTCATGAAGCGGAAGAAGGCCGCGGCCCCGAAGAAGAAGCCGGCGGGGAGGCGCGCGGCGCCTCGGGCCGTCCGGAGCGCCGCCCCGGCGAAGAAGACCGCGCCGGCGAAGAAGGCGGCGCGCGGTTCGTCAGGCCCGTCGCTCTTCCGCATCGCCGTTCACGTGACCGACCTCGATCGCGCGGTGTCGTTCTACACGCGTCTGATGGGGATCGATGGGCGCAGCACCGGCGGCGCGCGATGCTATTTCGACTGCGGGCCGGTCATTCTGGCGGTCCTCGACGTCTCCCGCGATTCGAAGAGCCCGCAGCCGCTTCCGACCGTCTATTTCTCGGTCGGCGACCTCGAGGCGATCCACGCGCGGGCCCGCGAGATGGGGTGCCTCGACAACGAGGACGTCCACGGCGCGCCCGGCGGCACGATCGCCACGCGGCCGTGGGGCGAGCGCTCCTTCTATGCGGAGGATCCCTTCGGCAACTCGCTCTGTTTCGTCGACTCGACGACGCTGTTCACGGGCCGGCGGTAGAGCGCCTCACGCCACCCATACCGTCTTCACGTTGACGAACTCGCGGATGCCGTGCTGCGAGAGCTCGCGGCCGAATCCCGAGTGCTTGACGCCCCCGAAGGGAAGCCGCGGGTCGCTCTTGACCATGCCGTTGACGAACACGGCGCCGGCCTCGATGCCCGCGATGAGGCGGTCGCGCTCGGCGCGGTCGGACGTCCAGGCCGAGGCGCCGAGTCCGAAGCGCGTGCGGTTGGCGAGCGCGATGCCCTCGTCGAGATTTCGGAACGAGAAGAGACTCGCCACGGGCCCGAAGATCTCCTCGTCCGCTCCCGGGCTGCGGGCGGGCACGCCGGCGAGCACCGTCGGCGCGTAGAAGTTTCCGGGCCGGTCGAGCGGCTTGCCGCCGAGGCGCAGCTTCGCGCCCGCCGCGACGGTCTTGCGGACCTGCTCGTCCACCTCGGCGCGGATCGCGGGCGTCGCGAGCGGGCCGACGTCGGTCGCGGGATCCATCGGGTCGCCGACCTTCAACGCCGCCATCTTCTCCACGAATCGCCGCTCGAAGTCGGCGGCGATCGCGTCGTGGACGAGGAAGCGCTTGGCGGCGATGCAGGACTGGCCGTTGTTGATCGTCCGCGCCTTCACGGCCGTGTCGGCCGCCTTCGCGAGGTCCGCCGAGGGCATCACGAGGAACGGATCGCTTCCGCCGAGCTCGAGCACGACCTTCTTGAGCTGCCGGCCCGCCGCACCTCCCACCGAGACGCCGGCGCCCTCGCTCCCGGTCAACGTGACGGCGGCGACGCGCGGGTCTTCGATGAGCGCGCCGACGCGATCGGACCCCACGAGGAGCGCCTGGAAGACGCCGGCCGGAAAACCTGCCCGCGCGAAGATCTCCTCGATCGCGAGGGCGCACTGGGGAACGTTCGAGGCGTGCTTGAGCAATCCGACGTTGCCCGCCATGAGCGCGGGCGCGGCGAACCGGAAGACCTGCCAGAACGGAAAGTTCCACGGCATGACCGCGAGCACGGCGCCGAGCGGCTCGTACCGGACCCAGCTCTCGGAGGCGTCGGTCCCGGCCGGCTCGTCGGCGAGAAAGCGCCCGGCGTTCTCCGCGTAGTAACGGCAGACCCAGGCGCACTTTTCGGCCTCGGCCGCCGCGGAACCAATGGGCTTTCCCATCTCCCGCGTCATGAGCTCGCCGAAGCGCGCCTTTTCCGCCTCGAGGATCCCTCCGGCGCGGTTCATGAGCGCGGCGCGCTCGGAGAACGGCGTCCGTTTCCATGCCTCGAAGGCGCGCCGGGCGGCCGCGAGCCGCTCTGCGACGGCCCGAGGCTCGAGCGGTTCGAACGTTCGCAGAACGGCGCCCGTCGCCGGATCGACCGATGCGATGCTCACGGGTGGAAGCGTACCTCCATGCCGCGGCGCGCGAGCTCGCCGAAGAACTTCTCCGGTGGCACGGCCGTCTCGGGACACAGGACACCCGCCTCGGAGACGGTGCCGTCGGCGAGCATCTGCGCGGCGATCGAGAGCGGAACGCCCGTGTCGAGCGAGCCCGCGGCGATCCTCCATTCGCGGCGGGGGAGCACGACCATCTCGGCGCGCGCCTCGGCGGCGCGTCCCGCCTTGCGTCCCGACACGTCCACGCGGAGCGCGTCGCAGTCGTCGGGGTCGGCCTCCCCCGGGGAGACCGCGGGCGCCGGCTGGGCGGCCGCGAGGGCCAGCAGCATCTCGCGCGGCGACGCGTCGCCGGCGCGCTTCTCGCGCGAGGCGAAACCGAGGTCCACGAGAAACCGCATCTTGCGTGTGAACTCGGGCTCGAACGCCACTTTGAAGCTCGCTTCGGAGAGCCCGGGGAACGAGCGCGGGAACATGGCGACTTCCGAGTGGAGGGTGTAGAAGGCGCGCGCCTCGCCCACCGGGTCCGGGAACCGGATCGTCTCCTCGCCGCTGCCGGGCGGCACCGCCTCGGCGCGGCCTCCGCGGAAGACCATCGGCTCGAGCGAGAACTCGTCGATGACCGTGTCGAGCGCGTAGGGCACCGGCAGCGGGCCGCTCGCCGTGCGGTCGATGCAGCCGACGCGGACGTGGATCGCTTCGACTCCGCCGGCGCCGGCGTCGAATCGTCTTGCGAGCGCGCCCGCCATGACGTTCGTGATGCCGGGGGTCGAGCCCATGCCGAGGAGCGCGGCAACTCCCGCCTGACGGAACTCGGCGTCGAGCGCGAATTGCTTCAGCGTCCCGTGATACAGGCCGCCGAGATCCGTGTACGGAACGCGGGCGCGCAGCGCCGCGCGCATGACCGGAACGTTGAAGTAGTACGTGACGCAGTTGGCGACGGCGTCGTGGCCGTCGAGAAGACGCGCCGTGGCCTCCTCGTCGCGCACGTCGACGGCTGCCGTGCGGACGCGCGGGTCTCCCGGCTCCGGCAGCGGCCGGCGATCCGCGACCGTGACGGAGACGTCCGGCGCAAACTCGAGCAGGTCGCGCACGACGACCGCGGCCATCGCCCCGGCCGCGCCGAGCACCGCGATCCTCACCGTCAATCTTCCTCGTCCGGAGCGACGTCGGGGGTGGACTGATCGACGTCCTTGAGCGTGTCTTCGAGCGCGTCGAGCACCTTGTCGATGAGCGGCTGCGAGATGTTCAGCGCCGGCTCGAATCGCACGACCTTGGAGTTCGTGAGCGTGCCCGCGACGAGCACGCCGCGGGTGAAGAGCCCGGCGACGACCTTATAGCCGACCTCGGTGTTGGCGAACTCGAGCCCCAGCAGCAGTCCCTTCCCGCGCGCCTTGCGGATGATGCGGTCGTAGGAGAGCTGGAGCGCGATGAGCTGGCCGAGGAAGTACTTGCCCTTGCGCGCCGCCTGATCGGGCAGGTCCTCCTCGAGCGTCACGTTGACCGCGGCGATCCCCGCCGCGCACGCGAGCGGGTTCCCGCCGAAGGTGGAGGTGTGGATGAAGGGATTGGTCTCCAGCACCTTCCAGATCTTGGGCGTCGAGATGAAGGCCGAAAGCGGCATGACGCCGCCGCCGAGCGCCTTTCCGAGGCACATGATGTCGGGAACCGTGTTCCAGTGCTCGACGCCGAACATCTTGCCGGTGCGTCCGAGGCCCGTCTGCACCTCGTCCGCGATGAGCAGCGCGCCGTACTCGTCGCAGGCCTTCCGGATGCGCGGCCAGAAGTCGTCGGGCGGTACGATCGCGCCGGCCTCGCCCTGGACCGGCTCCATGATGACCGCGGCGACGCCCGCCCCGGTCGCGTCGGCCTTGTAGAGCTCGTCGATGACGGCGTCTGCGTCGCCGAACTCGACGAACTGGATGCCGGGAAGCAGCGGCAGGAACGGCTCGCGGTACTGCCATTTGCCGAGCATCGACAGGGAGCCGCAGCTCTTCCCGTGGAACCCCCGCAGCGAGGAGATGAAGTTCGTCTTCCCGGTATAGATGCGCGCGAGCTTGATCGCGCCTTCGACCGCGTCGGTGCCGTTGTTGATGAAGAACGAATACTGCAGGTCTCCGGGCGCGATCTCGCCCAGAAGCTCCGCGAGCGCCCCGCGCAGCGGATCGAGCAGCTCCTGCGACGAGAGCGGCATCCGCGCGAGCTGATCGGCGACGGCCTTGACGACTTTCGGATGGCGGATGCCCGGGCTGTAGATGCCGTATCCGCCCAGGCAGTCGATGAACTCGCGGCCCATGATGTCGCGGAACGTCGAGCCCTGCCCCTCCCACTCGAGCGCCGGGCTCTCGCGCATCTCGACGACCGATTTGCGGTAATCGAGGTAGCCGCGGTTGTAATAGAACGAGAAGTTGTCGACGGTGTCCGCGACGATCTTCTGTTTCTGCTCGGCCGACAGCTCTGGCGTCGAGATGATGTCGAGCCAGCGCTGCGACTCCTGGAGAATTTCCTTCTTGTCCATGATGACCCCTCTTCCGCTTGCGGTAGCCGAGACGTGCTCCGTCCGGGACCTGGCGGCCTAGGAGTCGGCGACCGAGAAGAAGAACCGCCTCTTACGCGAGCGCACGTTCCAGCACCTCCAGCCCCTCCTGGAGCTGCGCGTCGGTGATCACGAGCGGCATGAGGGTTCGGATGACGTTCCCGTGGGTCCCGGCCGAGAGGACGATCAGGCCGTTCTCGCAGGCCTTCTGAAGGACGCGCTGCGTCCGCTCCTTGTCCGGCGCGCGCGTCGCGCGGTCCTGGACGAGCTCGAGGGCGCGCATGGCGCCGAGTCCCCGGCTCTCTCCGATGAACGGGAATCGGTCGAAGAATTCCGCGAAGCGCTTTTCGACGATTCGGCCGATCTCGGCGCCGCGCTCGGGCAGCTTCCGCTCTTCCATGAAGGCGATCGCCGCGAGCGCGGCGGCGCAGGAGACCGGGTTTCCGGTGTACGTGCCGCCGAGCCCGCCCGACGGCGCCTTGTCCATCAGATCGGCGCGCCCGGTGACGGCGGAGATCGGGAACCCGCCGCCGAGCGACTTGGCCGTCGTCAGGATGTCCGGCTCGACGCCGTAGTGCTCGCACGCGAAGAGGCGGCCGGTCCGGCCGAATCCCGTCTGCACTTCGTCGACGACGAGGAGGATGCCGCGCTCCCGGCAGAGCTTCGCGAGGAAGTCGATGGCTTCGCGCGGCGCGACGACGAAGCCGCCCTCGCCGAGCACGAGCTCGATCACGACACAGGCGACCTTCTCGGCGGCGACCTGCGTGAAGAAAAATTCCTCGACCGCCGTGATCCATCCGGCGACGTCGTCGAACGGCATGCGGTACGGGTACGGATAGGGCAGCCGGTACACCTCCGGCGCGAAGGGTCCGAAGCCGAACTTGTAGGGACGCACCTTGCTCGTCATGGACATCGTCAGGAGCGTGCGTCCGTGGAAGGCGTGATCGAAGACCACGACCGCCTCGCGTCCCGTCGCGCTGCGGGCGATCTTGACGGCGTTCTCGACCGCCTCGGCGCCGCTGTTGGCGAGCATCGTCTTCTTGGCGAACTTGCCCGGGGTGATGGCGTTCAGCTTCTCGGCGAGCGCGACGTAGCCCTCGTACATCGCGACGCTGAAGCAGGTGTGCGTGAGGCGGCCGGCCTGCTCGCGGGCCGCCGCGACGACGTCCGGGTTCGCGTGGCCGACGTTCAGGGTCCCGATCCCGCCGGCGAAGTCGATCAGGACGTTCCCATCGACGTCGATCAGGAGGGCCCCTTCCGCCCGCTCGGCGAAGAGGGGCGTCGCATGGGCGATCCCGCCGGGCACGGCGGCGCCCCGGCGCGCCAGGAGAGCGGCCGAACGGGGGCCGGGTAGGGCGGTCTTCAAGACGATCGAGCGAGGCATGGCGGCGACCTAGAGGTCGAAGAAGATGAGCCGGATTCGGCTCGCGGCCAGCCTATCACGGGGGTCCCGAGCCGAGGTCTCGAACCGGGTTAACTTCCTGAAAAAACGCGGCTTCGGGCCGGGAATCCCGATGTAGGATGCCTTCGGTTTCCCCGGTCCGGAGAGTCTCTGGAGGGCGTCTTTCGGCGTGAGAGAAGAGTCGGTTTCGACCCCGCTTCCGGCCGCTCCCGCCCCGGGGGCCGGGCTCGAGCGCGTGCTCGGACGCTTCGACCTCGTCCTCTTCACGGTCTGCGCCATCCTCACGATCGACACCCTGGCCTCATCGGCCGCCATGGGCTACTCCTGGTTCTCCTGGTGGGTCATCACCATGGTCGTCTTCTTCATCCCGTACGGGCTCATCACGGCGGAGCTCGGCTCGGCCTGGCCGGGGGAGGGCGGCGTCTACATCTGGGTCCGCGAGGCGTTCGGACCGAAGTGGGGCTCGACCGCCGCATGGATGTACTGGATCAACAATGCGTACTGGATCCCGTCCGTGTATCTGATCTTCGCCGGCACCTTCTCGCAGATGTTCCTGAAGACCCACTCGCCGTGGCAGGAGGCGGGGATCGCCATCGCTTTGACCTGGATCACGGTCGCCATCGGCGTCGTCCGGCTCGAGGTCTCCAAGTGGGTGCCGAACCTGGGCGCCGTGGTCAAGGCGTTGATCTTCCTCGCGCTCGGCGTCCTGGGGCTGTCGGCCCTCTTTCGCGGGAGGGCGTCCTCGACCCCCTTCTCGATCGGGAGTCTCGCGCCGACGTGGAACGACACGCTGGCCTATCTGCCCGCTCTCCTCTACTCGACGTTCGGGTTCGAGCTCATGAGCTCGGCCGGCGCGGAGATGAAGAACCCGAAACGCGACGTCCCGACGGTGATCCTCTGGTCGGGCGCGCTCATTGCGCTCCTCTACTCGTTTGCGATCGGCGGGATCCTCTTCGCCGTGCCGGCGGAGAAGCTTTCGATCGTGACCGGCACCTGGGACGCGCTCGTCGTTCTCGGCAAGCAGTGGGGCCCCGCCGGAGACACCGTGGTCTTCCTCCTCGGCCTGGGCTTCCTCTACGCCTGCCTCGCGAACGTCGTGACGTGGAGCCTCGGGGCGAACCGGGTCGCGGCCGTGGCGGCCGAGGAAGGCGTTTTACCGGAAGCGCTCGGGCGGCTTCACCCGCGATTTCACACGCCCGCTCTCGCGTTCGTCGCGATGGGTTTCGCATCCACGATCCTCCTGATCGGAGGCGCCTCGCTTTCGAACAGCCAGTCGAACATCTTCTGGATGACCTTCCGCCTGACGGCGCTCCTCCTGCTGCTCGCCTACCTGCTCGTCTTTCCGGCGTTCCTCGTGCTCCGCAAACGCCGGCCCGATCAGCCGCGTCCGTATCGCCTGCCCGGCGGACCGGTCGCGGCGGCGGTCGCCGCCTGGGTCTGCACGCTCTACATCTTCGGCGCGTGCGTTCTCTTCTTCGTTCCGTCTCCGACGAGCCAGGAGCCTCTGAAGGAGGGATTGATCCTCGCGGTCGAGACGCTCGTGACCGTCGCGATCGGCTGGCTGCTCATCCCGAAGGGCCAACGCGCCGGGTCCGGAAGCTGACGTGGCGGACCCGCGAGGCCCCGGCGTCCGTTCGAGGACAGACGGTTCTCCGGCCGTGGAGGTCGAGGGGGTCAGCCGCCGCTTCGAAGGACACACGGCGCTCGATCGCGTCTCCCTGACCGTCCGCGAAGGGGAGTTCTTCTCGATGCTCGGCCCCTCGGGCTGCGGCAAGACGACTCTGCTGCGGATCCTCGCCGGCCTCGATCTGCCGGACGAGGGAACCGTCCGGATCGGCGGCGTCGAAGCGCGGGAGATCCCGGCCCATCGCCGCCCGGTCAACACGGTGTTCCAGTCCTACGCGCTCTTCCCGCACCTCTCGGTCCGCGACAACGTGGCGTTCGGCCTGCGGATGAAGAAGGTTGCCCCCGCGGAGATCGACGGCCGCGTGGCCCGGGCGATGGACCTCGTGCAGATCACCGCGCTGGCCGACCGCAAACCCGCGCAGATCTCGGGCGGCCAGAAGCAGCGCGTCGCGCTGGCCCGCGCGCTGATCAACGAGCCGCAGGTGCTCCTCCTCGACGAGCCGCTCGGCGCGCTGGATCTCAAGCTGCGCAAGGAGCTCCAGGTCGAGCTCGCCGCCCTGCAGAAGCGCCTGGGCATGACCTTCGTCTACGTGACGCACGACCAGGAAGAGGCTCTCGTGATGAGCGATCGCATCGCCGTGATGCGCGCGGGCCGGATCGAGCAGCTCGACGAGGCGCGGCGGCTCTACGAGCGGCCGCGCACCCGCTTCGTCGGGCAGTTCCTCGGCTCCTGCAACCTGCTCGACGCGACCGTCCGCGAGCGGCGCGGAGCGGATCTCCTCGTCGAGACGGGCGCGGGACTCCTGCGGCTGCCGGAGGCCGGGGGAGAGGCCGCGCACGGCCGCGGGGCGTTCTGTCTCGCGATCCGGCCCGAAAAGATCCGCGTGCGGCCGGCCGCGGAGTCCGCCGGAGAGAACCGGTTCCCGGCGCGGGTCGCGCAGCTCATCTACATCGGCTCCGAGACGCACTATGTCCTGACGGCGGGGCCGCAGACGCTCACCGCCTACGCGCTCAACGCGGGCCCGGGAGCGCCGGCCTTCGGGATCGGCGAGAACGTCGTCGCGGAGCTGCCGGCCGGATCGCTGGTCGTTCTCGAAGACTGATGGCGGTCCGGCTCGGCGAGGAGGTCCGGTTCGGGGAGCGCCTGACCCGCGCGCGCGAGCTGGCGAGATCGGCGTTCACGAGCGGCCCCGGCATCCTCTGGGTCGTCGTCTTCCTGATCGCGCCGCTCCTCGCCGTCGGCGTCATCAGCTTCCTGACGCGCGGCCCTCTGGCGGAGATCCGGCTGCCGGTGACGCTCGACAACTACAAACGCCTGCTCGGATTCGGCCTTTTGGGGTTCGACCCGCTCTATCCCTTCATCATTCTGCGGAGCCTCGTGCTCGCCGCGGCGACGACCGTCGTCTGCGTCGTCGCGGCCTTCCCGATCGCCTTCTTCATCGGGGCCCTCCCGGAACGATTCAAGAACCTCGCGCTGACGCTCGTGATCATTCCGTTCTGGACGAATCTCCTGATTCGGACGTACGCGTGGCAGATTCTCTTCGCGGCCGAGAGCCCGCTCGCCCGCGGCGCCGCGGCGCTGCATCTCATTCCGGCCGGAGGCGCCCTGTACCCGGGCACGTTCGCCGTGTACGTCGGGATGCTCTGCGCGTTCCTGCCGTTTCTCGTGCTGCCGCTGTACACCGCCGTCGAGAAGCTCGACTGGTCGATCGCCGAGGCGGCGGCGGACCTCGGGGCCGACGGCCCGCGCGTCTTCCGGCACGCGATCCTGCCGCAGGTGGCTCCGGGTCTGGCCGCCGGGATCATCCTCGTCTTCGTTCCGGCGACCGGGACGTTCGTGATCTCGGACCTCCTCGGCGGAGCGAAGACGGTCCTCCTCGGCAACGCGATCCAGCAGCAGTTCGGCCCGAGCCGCGACTGGCCGTTCGGATCGGCGGGCGCCTTCGTCGGGATGGCGGTCGTACTGGCCGGCCTGTGGCTCTACGCGAGGGTGGCGGGCGAGCGCGGCGCGCAGGAGCTGCTGTGAGGCGGCTCTCGCTTCCGCTGTGGCTCTCGGCCGCGGCCACCTACCTCTTTCTCTACGCGCCGATCGCGGTCGTCGCGGTCTATTCCTTCAACGCCTCCAAGCTCGGTTCCCATTGGGGCGGGTTCACGACGCGCTGGTACGCGGAGCTCCCGCACAACAGCGAGAAGCTCTTCGCGGCCCAGAACACGCTGATCCTCGCGATCGTGAGCACCGCGATCGCGACGGTCTTGGGCACGATGCTCGGCTACGGACTCTCTCGATACGCATTCCCCGGGAAGAAGCTCTTCTCGTGGCTCATGTACATCCCGGTCGTCATCCCGGACATCGTCATGGCGGTCGCGATGGTGCTCTTCTTCACGCTCGCGAAGAGCTGGCTCTTCGGGTTCCTCGAGCTCGGGCTCGGGACGATGATCGTGGCGCACATCACGTTTCAGATTCCTTTCGTGGCGATTGTCGTGCGGTCGCGGCTCGCGGGCATGGATCCCTCCATCGAGGAAGCCGCGCGCGATCTCGGCGCGACAGGCTGGCAGACGTTCCGGCACGTCACGCTTCCGATGATCGCGCCCGGCGTGATGGCGGGGGCGCTCCTCGCGTTCACTCTGTCTCTGGACGACTTCGTCATCAGCTTCTTCACCGCGGGGCCCGGATCGACGACGCTGCCGATTCTGATCTACTCCTCGGTCAAGCGCGGGATCACACCGGACATCAATGCCCTCTCGACCCTGATCGTGCTCGCGTCGGTCGCCGGCGTGCTCGTGATGTCGCTCAAGGGACGGCGGCGGCTCGCAGCGGGCGCGGTCCTCGGCGCGGCGACTCTCGGCGCGCTCTTCTGGAGCGCGTCGGCGGCGCCGAAGAACCGCCTGAATCTCTTCTTCTACAGCGAGTACATCGATCCGCAGATCGTCCGGGACTTCGAGAAGAAGTTCGACTGCCGGGTGACGCTCGACGTGTACGAAGACATGGACGCGATGGTGTCCAAGGTCGAGGGCGGCGGCGACTCCCTCTACGACGTCATCACGGCCGGGGACTACGTCGTCACGACGATGCGCGGACGAAAGCTCCTCGCGCCGCTCCGCAAGGAGAACATCCCGAACTTCGCCAATGTCGATCCGCGGTTCGCCAACGCGCCCTGCGATCCGGGCAACCGGTACACGGCTCCCTATCAATGGGGGACCGTCGGGATCTACATGCGGCCCGCGCCCGGCCAGACGATCGAGCGGACGTGGGGTCTCCTCTTCGATCCCGCGAAGCAGCCGGGCGCTTTCCTCCTGATGGATTCGCTGCGCGAGTCGGTCGGCTCGGCCCTGAAGTACCTCGGGCACAGCATCAACAGCCACGACGCGCGGGCGCTCGCGCAAGCGAGGGATCTCCTGCTCTCCGCCAAGAACCGCTCCCTCGGCTTCGAGGGGAGCGTCGGCGGCCGCAACCGCGTGCTCACGCGCGGCGCCGCCGCCGCGCTCGTCTACAACGGCGACGCCGTGCGCGGCATCCGCGAGGATCCCGGGACCGTGTACTTCGTTCCCCGGGAAGGGGGAGAGATCTGGCTCGACAACCTCTGCGTTCCGGCGCATGCGCCGAATCGCGACATGGCGGAGAAGTTCATCAACTTCATCCTGGAGCCGGAGGTCGGGGCGCGGCTTTCGAACTTCAATCAGTTCGCGACGCCCAACCGCGCGTCGCTCCCGCTCATCAACCCACGCGATCTCGCCGACCCCGCGATCTACCCGCCGCCGGAGATCGTCGAGAAGCTCGAGTTCCTGGAGGACATCGGCGAGGCGACGCGGCTATATGATGAAATCTGGACCCAGGTGAAATCGAAGTAGCTTCCCCGCGACACCGCAGGAGTCCGTCCTATGCCGCAAGACCTGAAGGCCGCGCTCGAGGAATCCGCGTCCGTTCTCGACCTCATCGGCAAGAAGACCCTGACGCCGCCCGAGCAGAAACGCGTCATCGACGACGCGGTCCGAAACTGGACCGATTACGTGAACCCGTCTTTTCTCGAGTATCGCAAGTCCGTCTCCACCGACTACACGGCGGTCGAGTGGCGGGACGAGGGCGCCGTCTTCCAGGACGTCCAGGGCAAGGAGTTCCTCGACATCCTCGGCGGTTTCGGCATCTACGTCACCGGCCACCGCCATCCGAAGGTGCTGAAGGCCGTTCGCGAGCAGCTCGACCGGCAGGCGATCCATTCGCAGGAGCTCATCGACCCGCTGCGCACGTACCTCGCCCGCCTCCTCTCCCTCATCACGCCGGGCGACCTCCAGTACTCCTTCTTCACGAACTCGGGCACCGAGTCGGTCGAGGCCTGCCTCAAGATGGCGATCCTCACGACGGGCCGCCACCACTTCGTCGGCACGATCGGCGCCTTTCACGGCAAGTCTCTGGGATCGCTTGGCGGCACGTCCAAGGCGGTCTTCCGCGAGCCGTTCCTGCCGCTCAAGCGCTGGACGCACGTGCCCTTCGGCGACGTGGACGCCCTGCGGATGATCGTCGCGAGCGGCGATTTCTCGGGGGACAAGGTCGCGGCGGTCGTGATCGAGCCGATCCAGGGCGAGGGCGGCATCAACGTCGCGCCGCCGGGATATCTCGCGGCGGCCCGCGAGATCTGCGACCGATACGGCGCGATGCTCGTCCTCGACGAAGTCCAGAGCGGCATGGGGCGCAGCGGCAAGATGTTCTGCTGCGAGCACGACGGCGTCGTGCCGGACCTGCTCGCCCTCGGCAAGGGGTTCGGCGGCGGCGTGATGCCGATCGGCGCCTGCGTCGGCACGCCGAAGACGTGGGAGAAGTACATCGAGAACCCCTTCCTGCACACGACGACGTTCGGCGGGAATCCCGTCTGCTGCGCCGCGGCGATCGCGACCATCCACGTGCTGCTTGAAGAGAACCTCCCGAAGCAGGCGGGCGAGAAGGGCGAGTACATGCTCCCCCGGATGAACGCGTTCGCGAAGAAGTATCCGAAGGTGATGGCGGGCGCGCGGGGCCGCGGTCTCATGCTCGGCATGGAGTTCGTGAATCACGACCTCGGCTACGCCGTCGCGAAGGCGCTCTTCGGGCGCGGCATCCTGATCTCGGGGACCTACATCAACGCCCGGGTGCTCCGCGTGGAGCCGCCGCTCGTCATCTCCTATCCGGAGATCGACCGCTTCCTCGCGGCGCTCGAGGGCTCGCTCCAGGAGGTCTCCCGCGGGCTCTGAGGAGGCCGCGCGCGCGTCCCTCCCGCCGATCGAATCGGCCTGTTACTGGCTCGCGACGCGGCCCCGGCGCGCGGACGTCTCGGAGGGCCGGCTCGTCGGCGACACGGCGGCCGACGTCCTCGTCATCGGGGCCGGATTCACGGGCCTCTGGTCGGCGCTCTTCCTGAAGGAGCTCGACCCGGCGCTCGACGTCGCGATCGTCGAGCAGGGGTGCGTGGCGTACGGCGGCTCGGGCCGCAACGGCGGGATCGTCGGGGAGACCCTCGACCACTCGCACGAGCTCGCCGCGGCCCATTTCGGCCGGGACGAGGCGCGGGAGCTCGCGCGCCTGGGCCGCGAGAACCTGGACGAGCTCGAGCGGTTCCTCGCGGCGCGCGGCATCGACGCGGAGCTCGAGCGCCGCGGCCAGCTCATCGTGGCGCTCGCGCCGCGGCACGAGACCCAGCTCCGGCAGGCCGTGGACTTCGCCCGCGGCCTCGGGCTCGACGACTGGCGATACCTGTCGGCCGAGGAAGTCCGCCGGGAGGTTCACAGCCCGCTCTACCGGGGCGCCGCCTTTGCGCCGCGGTCGGGCACGGTGCATCCGGTCAAGCTCGCGGAGGGCCTCGCGGCGGAGGCGCGCCGGCTCGGAGTGCGTCTCCACGAGCGGACCCCCGCCGCCGAAGTCCGGGTCGGGCCCGCGGGCGTCGCCGTGAGGACGGAGACGGGCACGGTGCGCGCCGAGAAGGCGATCCTCGCGACGAACGCCTACTCGCACCATCTGCGGCCCGAGCTCGTCCGGCGCTTCCTGCCGCTCTATGACTACATCCTTGTGAGCGATCCGCTGACGGCCGGACAGCGCGCCGCCGTCGGCTGGGAGCGCCGCCAGGCGGTCACGGACGCGCGCGCGTTCTTCAACTACTACCGGCTGACCGCCGACGGCCGGGTCCTCTTCGGGACGAGCGAGGCGGTGTACTACTCCGGCAACCGCGTGGACGCGTCCTGCGATCATTCGCCGGCGCACTACCGCGCGCTCGAGGAGAGCTTCCGCCGGCACTTCCCGGCGCTTTCCGGCCTGCGCTTTCCCTACGCCTGGGGAGGGCCCATCTGCTCGACCACGCGGCTGACGCCGTTCTTCGGCTCCGCGGGCGGCCGTCTCTTCTACGGCCTCGGGTACACGGGGCACGGCATCGGAAGCACCCGCCTGGCCGGAAAGATCCTGGCGCACCGGGCGCTCGGGCGGCCGAGCCCGCTCGACGAGCTCTCCATGGTTCGCAAGAAGCCCTTTCCTTATCCGCCGGAGCCGCTTCGCACGCTCGCGGTGAACGCCGTGACGCGCCGCCTGCGCGACGTGGACGCCGGGAAGCGGCCGGCCTGGCTCCTGCGGGCCCTCGAAAGGGCCGGTCTGGGCTTCTCGAGCTGAGGGGCCCCTTCGAGCTGGATGCACATGGAAATGTGCATCTTTGCACGATTTTCACGTCAAAATGGCACTTTGGGGCTTGAAATCCGCAAAAGTGTCTCTAAAATCTCGCACATTCTGCAAAAAACGGAGGACAGAATGCCGAAGGCGAAGGTTCTGAAGTTCGACGCCGCGGGCCCGGGTCTCTCGAAGACCGAGATTCTCAAGGTCTGCGACGCCGAGAACGTCCGGTTCATGCGGCTCCAGTTCACGGACATTCTGGGGGTCATCAAGAACGTCGAGATCCCCCGCTCGCAGTTCGAGAAGGCGCTCGACGGCGAGATCCAGTTCGACGGGTCCTCGATCGAGGGGTTCACTCGGATCGAAGAGTCCGACATGAACCTCGTTCCGGACCTCGCCTCCTTCGCCATCTACCCGTGGGCTCATCAGGGCGGCGAGAAGGTCGGCCGCCTGATCTGCGACGTCTACAACCCGGACGGCTCGCCCTTCCCGGGGTGCCCGCGCATGACTCTGAAGAAGCAGATGGACAAGGCCTCGGCGCTCGGCTACACGATGGTCACGGGACCGGAGGCGGAGTTCTTCCTCTTCCGCCGCGACGCCGACGGCGACCCCATCGTCGATACGCACGACGAGGGCGCCTACTTCGACCTGACGCCGGTGGACCGCGGCGAGGAAGCGCGCCGGGACGTCGTGCTCGCCCTCGAGCAGATGGGCTTCGAGGTCGAGGCCGCGCACCACGAGGTCGCGCCGGGACAGCATGAGATCGACTTCAAGTACGCCGACGCCGTGACGACCGCGGACCGCGTCTCGACCTTCCGCTTCATCGTCAAGAAGGTCGCGATGGACCACGGCCTGCACGCGACGTTCATGCCCAAGCCGATCTTCGGCGTGAACGGGTCGGGCATGCACGTGCACCAGTCGTTCCTCGACAAGAGAGGCAACAACGTCTTCTACGACGCGAAGGCCAAGTACCAGCTCTCGAAGACGGCGCTCAACTACACGGGGGGCATCCTGCGCCACGCGCGCGCCTTCGTGGCGGTCACCAACCCGCTCGTCAACTCCTACAAGCGCCTCGTGCCGGGCTACGAGGCCCCGGTCAACGTGGCCTGGTCGATGCGCAACCGCTCGCCGCTCGTGCGCGTCCCGGCGCGCCGCGGCATGGGCACGCGGATCGAGGTCCGGATGCCGGATCCGTCGTGCAACCCGTACCTGGCTTTCGGCGTGATGCTCGCCTCGGGCCTCGACGGCGTGAAGAACCGGATGGATCCGGGCGAGCCGGTCGATCGGAACGTCTTCAAGATGAGCGAGCGGGAGAAGCGGCGCCTGCGGATCGAGCAGCTGCCGGCCAACCTCTCGGAGGCCCTGGACAACCTGGAGAAGGACGAGGTCGTCACGGAGGCGCTGGGCGAGCACATCCTCACGCACTTCCTCGAGGCGAAGCGGGGCGAATGGGCGGAATACATTTCGAAGGTCCAGCCGTGGGAGACGGAGAAGTACCTGGAAGCGTATTGATCGGAGCGGTAAGAGGCCCTAATGAAATAAGGCCGGAGCCATCTCCGGCCTTATCTTTTTGCCAATGGCGAAATCGCCGCCTTTCCCGAAGCGCCTCGCCTCTGCCGCCCCGCTGCTGCTCGACTCGGCCATGGGGACCGAGCTCGAGCGGCGGGGCGCCCGCTCCGAGCTGCCGCTGTGGAGCGCCTGGTCGCTCCTCGAATCGCCGGCGCTCGTCCTCGCCGTCCACCGCGACGACGTCGCCGCCGGTGCCGACATCCTGACGGCCAACACGTTCCGGACCCACCGGCGCTCGCTCGAAAAGGCGGGGAGGCGGTCGCGGGCCGAGGAGCTGACCCGCCAGGCCGTCGACCTCGCGCGGTTCGCGGCGGACGAGTCTGCCCGGCCGATCCTCGTCGCGGGCTCGCTCTCGCCGCTCGAGGATTGCTACCGGCCGGATCTCGTCCCCGAGGACGGCGTCCTCTGGCAGGAGCACGGTCAGCAGGCCACGCTGCTGGCGCAGTCGGGCGTCGATCTCATCCTCGCCGAGACGCACAATACGGTGCGGGAGCTCGTCGCGGCGGTTCGCGCCGCGAAGACGGCGGGACTGCCGGTCGTTGCGTCGATCGTCACGGACGGCCGCGGCCGCCTTCTCTCCGGTGAGACGATCGCGCAGGCGGCGAAGGCGCTCGCGCCGCTTCGACCGGACGTGCTGTCGATCAATTGCGTGCCGGCCCCGGCGCTCCTCGCCGACCTGCGCGCGCTCTCGGAGGCGGTTCCGGCCGCGCCGCTCGCGGCGTACGGAAATCTCGGGCCGCCGACCGGGCCCGGCGGAACGCAGTTCCCTTACGAGATTCCGGCGGAGGAGTACGCCGACCTCGCGCGGCAGTGGATCGCGGTCGGCGCGCGGATCGTCGGCGGCTGCTGCGGCACCACCGCCGCGCACACGTCCGCCCTGAGGACGATGATCGACTCCTACGTCACGCGATGAACATCGCGTCGCCGTACGAATAGAAGAGGTACTTCTCGCGGACGGCCTCCGCGTAGGCCGCGAGCACGTTCTCCCGGCCCGCGAAGGCGGCCACGAGCATCAGGAGCGTCGAGCGCGGGAGGTGGAAGTTCGTCAGCAGCGCGTCCACCGCGCGGAACTCGAAGCCGGGCGTGATGAAGAGACCGGTCGAGAATTTCTCGCCGGCGGCCGGCGCTTCGCCGCGGGCGGCGGCCTCGAGCGCCCGCGTGACGGTCGTGCCGACCGCGACGACCCGGCCTCCCCGCGCCTTCGTCTCCGCGACGAGCGCGCCGGTCTCGCGGGGAAGCCGGACCTCCTCGGCGTCGAGCACGTGGCCGCCGGTATCCTCCGCCGTGACGGGCTTGAAGGTGCCGGGGCCGACGGCGAGCGTCAGATCGGCGATGCCGCACCCCCTCTTTCGGATGCGGTCGAGGACCTCCTCCGTGAAATGGAGGCCGGCCGTCGGCGCCGCCACGGCGACCGGATCGCGGGCGAAGACCGTCTGGTAGGCCTCGCGATCCTCGGGCCGGTCGGGAGCGCCGGCCTCGCGCCGGATGTACGGAGGAAGAGGCACGTGCCCGATCCGGTCGAGGAGCGCGTCGTCGACGGCGCGGTCGAAGCGGACGGTCCGCCGCCCGTCAGGCGACACGTCATCCACTGCCGTCTCGAGGCCCTCGTCGAACGCGATGCGCGATCCCCTCCGCGCGCGCCGGCCCGGCCGCGCGAGGGCCGACCAGGCGCGGCGATCTTCGCCGAGAGGTGCGATCAGAAAGATCTCGACGGGGCGTCCGGCCGCGTCGCGCCCGTAGAGCCGCGCCGGCCGCACGCGGACGTCGTTGCGCACGAGAAGGTCTCCCGGCCGCAGCCGTTCCGGAAATTCGGAAAACGCGAGGTGCTCGAGCGCTCCCGTGCGGCGGTCGAGCGTCAGCAGGCGGCTCTCGCCGCGCGGCCGCGGCTCCTGGGCGATGCGGTCCGCGGGGAGCTCGTAGTCGAAGAGGTCCACGCGCACGGTGAGTGGTGAATGGAAGCCTAGAGTAGTCTGCCACCGTGGCCGGCGACTATCCCGAGGGCCGGGGCCGCGTCCGCATCGCGGCGGCCGGAATCGA
>DATBFU010000124.1:0-69833 GCA_036558325.1 Thermoanaerobaculia bacterium
CCCGTCGCGCGACATCATGTCGATGAGCTTGCCCGCCCGCGAGAAGCCCACTCCCATGCGCCGCTGCAGGAACGAGATCGAGGCCATCTTCTCGCGCACCACCAGCCGCGCCGCCTCGTCGTACAGCGGGTCCGTCTCGTCGCCCGCGTCATCGCGCGCGGTGACCTCCTCGCGGTCCTTCACGATCGCTTCGTCGTATTGCGGCTTGGCCTGTTTCTTCAGGAATTTCACGAGCCCGGCCGTCTCCTGGACGGATACGAATGCGCCGTGGACGCGCTTCAGGCGCGAGGTGCCGGGCGGCAGGAAGAGCATGTCGCCGCGTCCGAGGAGGCGCTCCGCGCCGTTGCCGTCCAGGATGACGCGGGAGTCCACCTTGGAAGAGACCTTGAACGCCACGCGCGACGGCAGGTTCGCCTTGATGACGCCCGTCAGGACGTCCACCGAGGGACGCTGCGTCGCCACGACGAGGTGAATGCCGACGGCGCGCGCCTTCTGCGCGATGCGCACGATCGCCTCCTCGACCTCCTTCGCCGCGGTCATCATGAGGTCCGCGAGCTCGTCGATGACGATGAGGATCAGGTGCATCGGCTCGAGCTTGAGGTCCGGATCGTCCGGATGCTGCGCTTTGACGCGCGCCACCTCCGCCGGATCCCGCAGCGCCGCGTTGTACTGCTCGGCGTTGCGCACCTGCCCGAACTCCGACAGCGTCTGGAAACGCTCCTCCATCGTCGCGACCGCCCACTTGAGCGCGTTGGCCGCCTTCTTCGGGTCCGTGATGATCGGAGTCGCGAGATGCGGCAGGTGCTCGTAGATCTCGAGCTCGATCATCTTCGGGTCGATCAGGATCAGCTTCACCTGGTCGGGCCGCGCCTTGTAGAGGATCGACGTGATGAGCGCGTTCAGCCCGACGCTCTTGCCCGAGCCCGTCGTGCCGGCGATCAGCAGGTGCGGCATGCCCCGCAGGTCGTCCACGACCGGCTCGCCGTGGATGTCCTTGCCGAGCGCGAGCGTCAGCAGGGACGGCGAGCTCTGGAACCGATCCGACTCGATGACGTCGCGCATCGAGATGATCTCGCCGCCCCCCGGGTTCGGCACTTCGATGCCGACGCTCGCCCGGCCGGGCAGACGCTCGATGCGGATCGACTCCGCCGAGAGCGCGAGCGCGAGGTCCTCGCTCAGGCCCATCACCTGGTTGACCTTGATGCCGGCCGCCGGCCGGAACTCGTATGTCGTGACGACCGGGCCCGGGTGGTACTCGGCCACCTCGCCCTCGACGCCGAACTCGGCGCATTTGTCGGCGATCATCCGCCCCGTCTCGGCGAGGAGCTTGCGGTCCACCGCGCCGGCGTTGGGACGCTTCTCGAGAAGGGAGATCGGCGGATACGTGTAGCCCTCGACGACGAGCGGCAGGCTCTGTTGAGGGTCCGGCTTCTTCTTCGGCGGCGCCGCGGCCACCGGGGCCGCCCTCTTCGGCGCCGGAGCCGCGACGACCTTCTTCAGAGAGAACCTCCCCTCGCCGGGCTTCTCCGCCAGAAACGGCGGCGGCTCCTCCTCGCGCGCGAAGGGCACCTCCTCGAGCGTGATGCCTTCGCGGCGCGATTTCTCGACGTGTTTCGCCACGACCGAGCGGCGCAGGCGCTCCTTCGTCCGCTGATCGCGCCGCCGCACCCAGCGTGCGTTCCAGCGGCCGAACAGGCCGACGAGGCGTACGCGGATCCCGAGGGAGACTTCGGCGAGCGAGACCTGCGTCGCGAGGGGCAGCGCGAGGAGCGCGATCGCTCCGGCCAGCAAAAGCGCTCCCGCCGACCCGAACCGCGCCCGCGCGGCCTCTCCCAGAGCGCGCCCGACGACGCCGCCCGTTTCCATCTCCGTGCCGAACAGAAAGCGGCGGCCGAACACGAGCTCGATGAGCGTCGGGACGGAGAGCGCCAGCAGCGCCACTCCGGCCGCCTTGGAACCCGGGCTCGCGAGCGGCCTCGCCCAGAACTTCTTCCAGGCCCACGCGACGAGGACCGCGGGAACGCCCCAGGCCGCCAAGCCGAGCAGAGCGTAAAGCGCCGCCGAGAGCGAGGCGCCGAAGCCGCCGATCCAGTTGTGCGGCACGACCGCCTCGCCGGTCGTCAGAGAGAACAGGTTCGGGTCGTGCCCGTCGTACGACAGGAGGGCGAGCGCCGCCAGAATTCCCGACAAACCGAGGAAGATTCCCAGCGCCTCGCCCGCCCACCGGCTGCGAAAGAAGGAGCCCGCTTTCAAGCTCCGATCATTATCGGACGGTTTCCCCGGAAACGGGGAACGTAAGATGCGGCCCGCATGGCGAAGAAGCGCGTCCTCTTCCTCTGCACGGGAAACGCCGCGCGCAGCCAGATGGCGGAGGCGCTCGCGCGCCTCGACTGGACGGACGCCCTCGATCCCGTGTCGGCGGGATCGCGTCCGACCGGTTGGGTCCATCCGTATGCGATTCGGGCGATCGAGGACCTGGGATTTCCGATGGACGGCGCCTTCTCCAAGTCGGCGGAGCTCTATCTCGATTCCGATTTCGACGCCGTCGTCACCGTCTGCGATTCGGCGGCGGAGGATTGTCCGAGCTGGCCGGGCGCGCGCCGCATCGTGCACTGGTCGATCGAGGATCCGTCCTTCGGTCCGGACGACCCGAAGACCCGCTACGGAAGGTTTCTCGAGACGCGCGACGACCTGCGGCGCCGGATAGCGGAGCTGGCCGAAGAGCTCCTCCGGGAGGGCGAGACGACCGCCTAGCCGGTGCGCCGTCGCGCGAACAGAGCCGCCAGCGCGATGACGGACGAGGCGCCGATCACAACGCCGGCCGAGAACGACGCCGGCCGATAGGCGAGATCGACCTCGTGCCGGCCCGGCGCCAGCGCGACGCGCAGGGGCTCGCCGGGCTCGGCCGCGACGTCGGCAGGCGCTCCGTCCACGCGCGCCTTCCATCCGGGAAAGAACGGGTCCGCGACGACGAGTGAAGCCGCCGCCTCGGCGCGCGCCTCGATCCGCCAGCGTCCCGGCGCGCGCGAGAGAATCCGCGTCTCGCCGCCGGGCGCGCCGCCGGCAGCCTCCAGGCGCACTCGCGGCCGGACGCGGCGATTCCGGAGGATCCGGCCGTCCGGCCCGGCGTAAGCCTCCTCGAGGTCGAGACCTTTGCGCTCGCCGAGCGTCTGCGCACCGAAGCCGTAGGTGGGCGGGAGCAGCAGGTATTTCACGTTCCAGTCGTCGAGGGCCGCGCCGCCGGGGGCGAGGTCCCAGGGCTCGATCGCGTCCCGCTGCGTGGGAACGTCCCCGAAGCGGCCGATCCCCGACCGCGTCCGCCGCCAGCCGGCGGGCCCGAGCGCGTCGTAGCCGCGCACGTCGTCCAGACCGTAGTCCGTCGCGCTGTTCGGCGAGAGCATGGTGTGCAGCGGCAGCACGCGGAAGACGTCGCGGTCGGCGGCGAGCCGGTCGAGGAGCGGCGTCCGCGGCGCGAGCCAGGCGGCCGGCGTCACGGCGTGCACGCCGCGCGCGGCGAGAAGGAGCTCGGCGAGACAAATGCCCGCCGCCGCCGCGCCGATCGCCCGAGCGATCACCGGCGTCCGCGAGGCCATTCTCCGCCGCAGCGCGTCGAGGCCGGCCGCCGCGACGGCGCCGAGAGCGAGCGGCAGGAGGAGCAGAAAACGCGTCCAGTAGACCGGCGTCGCGAGCGCGAGGCCGCGCGAGATCGGATTGTCGTAGATCGCGAGGACCATCGCCGCGGCCGCGAAAGCCCAGAACCGGGTCTCGCGATCGCGGCGGGCGGCCACGAAACCGACGGGAAGAAGCAGCAGGACCACGACCGAGACGGTCGCCGCGGCTTCGATGACATTGGAGCCCGGGAGCCGCGGCGACACGAAGCGGAGCAGATCGCGCGCTCCCAGGACGAACGGCGCGCGTCCCACCCCCGCTCGCGCCGCGGAGCGGAAAAAGTACTCGGCGAACGGGAGGAGCGCCGGCGCGGCGAGACCCGTTCCGATCGCCGCGCCGCCCACCGCGCTCGCGAGACCGCGGGGGGACGGGGCCGAGGCGAGAACGTAAGCCGCCGCGAGGACCGCGACGAGCAGCGCCGCCTCCGGCTGCCCGCCCGACAGAACGAGAAACGTCGCCGCCGCGACGCCCGCGACGGCCCGCGGCGACTCGCGCCGCGCGCAGCGCCGCGCGAAGAGAAGGAGCAGCGGCGCCGGCGCCGCCGTCAGGACGAGCGGGAACTCGAGCCACGCGATGAAGGCGCCGGACGACGAGAAGGCGACCGCGCCGAGGGCCGCCGCCGCGCGAGACCGCCCGACGTCGCGGAGAAGGAGGTATGCGCCCGCCGCCGCGAGAAGAAGGCGCGCGAGCAGCGACAGGTTCCAGGCGCGCGCCGTCCCGAGGGCGAGAACCGGCCAGTCGAGCGGCGTCAGGAGGGCCGACTGCGCGTTGCCGAGGAGCGGGACGCCGCCGTCCTGATGCGGATTCCACAGGGGCACGCGCCCGGCCGCGAGCTCGCGGCGCGCGAGCCCGAGCCACGGGACGAACTGCCAGACGGGATCCGACAGAGCCGGCGCCTGGAGCCGCTCGTGCGTCAGAAACGGCGCCCAGGGGAAGCGGACGGACCGGATGTCGGAGGAGAGGAGAATGCCCCGGTGCATTCCGAGGGCGAAGAAGAGGATGGCGCCGAAGGCGGCGAGCGCCGCCGCCCCCTGGAGCCGCCGGAGAGACCGCCCGCTATCGGCTCTCGTCGTAGGCCGCTGCCGCGTTGTCCTTGAACCGGTCCTTGTAACCGTTGAAATCCTTGTAGGCCGGCAGGTCCACGTCCTTCAGGAAGTCGTCCTTCGACTTGCCCGCCGCCTTCGCCTTCGACGCGGCGTCGAGGACGTCGGCGATGTACTGCCGGAAGGCCTTGAGACCCGCGACGTCGGTGACGTCGCCGTGCCCGGGGATGACCTTCGCGTCGGGCGGCACGCGCGAGAGCGCCTTGTCGATCGCGGCGAGATATCCGCGGGCGGATCCGCCGCTCCCGACGTCGATGAACGGGATGATCTTGTTGAAGAAGTCGTCGCCCATGTGGAGGACTTTCGCCTTCTCGAAGAAGACGACGCTGTCTCCGTCGGTGTGCGCCGGCGGCAGATGCCAGACCTGGATCGTCTCGCCGCCGCCCGGATGGATGCGGAGCTCCGAGTCGAACGTCACGACCGGGGCCGGGATCTCCTCGACCTTCACCTTGCCGGCCCAGTCGATCTGCTCCTGGAGGAACTTCGCCATCGAGTCGTTGCCCGCCTGTTTCGCCTTCTCGAGGCGCGCCGGGTATTCCTTGAGGATCGTCTGCGGCGAGGCGAGCATCCGCGTGCGCACGTTGTCCTGCGCGATGATCATGGCGAAGTTGCGGAAGACCTCGTTGCCCCCCACGTGGTCGCCGTGAAAGTGGGTATTGATCAGGAACTTGATCGGTTTGTCGGTGACCTTCTTGATCTCGGCCACGATCCCGGGCGCGAGATCCTTGAACTGCGAGTCGATGACCGTCACGGCCTCGGGGCCGACGAAGAAGCCGACGTTTCCGCCGCGCCCATACAGCGCGTAGACGTCGCCGCCGAGCGGCTGGACCCGGAACACGGAGTCGGCCGGCCGGTCGTGGTGATCCGGCGTCGGCGCCGCCGCCGGCTGCCCCGAGGCGGCGCCCGCGAGCGCGGCGCCGGCGAGAATCGCGAGGCATCGAACCGTCGGGGCTTTGCGCACGGGGCCTCCTGTCGCTTCGGTCGCTTCGGTCTTGCCGGCAACTCTAACCGTTCTGGCGCCGATCGCGAAGCGCGACGCGCCGATAGAATGGCGCGCGCATGAAACGCCCGCGCATCCTGTCCGGGGTCCAGCCTTCGGGAAAGCTGCACCTCGGCAACTACTTCGGCGCCATCCGCCAACACATCGCGCTGCAGGATGAGGGCGAGTGCTTCTTCTTCATCGCGGATCTCCACGCCCTCACGACGATTCAGGATCCGGCGACGCTTCGCGAGAACGCGCGCGCCGTCGCGCTGGACTACCTCGCGCTCGGCCTCGATCCGGAGAAGACCGTCTTCTTCCGGCAGTCCGACGTTCCGGAAGTGACCGAGCTGGCCTGGGTGCTGGCGACGGTGACAGGCATGGGTCTTCTCGAGCGGGCGCACTCCTACAAGGACAAGCTGCAGCGAGGCATCGCGCCTTCCGTCGGCCTCTTCACCTACCCGGTTCTGATGGCGGCCGACATCCTCATCTACAAATCGGACCTCGTGCCGGTCGGCCAGGACCAGGTCCAGCACATCGAGATGACGCGCGACATGGCCGGCTACTTCAACCAGACCTATCAGGAGGTTTTTCCGCTGCCGGCGGCGCGCCTCGACCGCGCCCCGGTCGTGCCGGGAACCGACGGCAAGAAGATGAGCAAGTCCTACGGCAACACGATCGAGATCTTCGCCGAGGGCAAGGCGCTTTCCGGGAGCGTCATGAGAATCGTCACCGACTCGACGCCCGTCGAGGCGCCGAAAGACCCCGCGAAGGACAACGTGTTCGCGTTGTACGCGCTCTTCGCGACCGACGAGGAGAAGGCGGCGCTCGCCGCCCGATACCGCGCCGGCGGAATGGGGTACGGCGACGCGAAGAAGATGCTCGTCGGAAAGATCGACGCGGCGTTCGGGCCGGCCCGCGAGAAGCGGCGCACGCTCGCGGCCGATCCGGAGATCGTGGACGGCGTCCTGGCGCGGGGCGCGGAGCGGGCCCGGGCCGTGGCGAAAGAGACGCTCCGAGAGGTCCGGGAGGCGACGGGGCTCGGGTAGCGGCTTACGCCCGATTTACGCTAGGATCGGTTTCCGTGGTCAAGCCGGTCTCCAACCCTCCGAACCCCTGGGATTCGGTCCACGCCGAATGGCTCGGCGAGCCCCCCGAGGCGAAGCTCGAGGTCTTCGAGGAGCGCGCCCGCTCGATCCTCTCGAGAAACGACAGCCCCGACATCGGCTTCGAGTACAGCATCAATCCGTACAGGGGTTGCTTTCATGCGTGCGGCTACTGTTACGCCCGCCCCACCCATCAGTACCTCGGCTTCGGCGCGGGCACGGACTTCGAGCGCAAGATCGTCGTCAAAACGAACGCGCCGGAGCTGCTGCGCGACGAGATCTCGCGGCGCTCCTGGAAGGGCGACGTCATCGTCTTCTCCGGCAACACCGACTGCTATCAGCCACTCGAGGCGTCCTACGGACTGACGCGGCGCTGCCTCGAGGTCTGCGCCGACTTCCGCAATCCCGTCGCGATCATCACGAAGGGCTCGCTCGTGCGGCGTGAAGCGGAGCTCCTGGCCGGAATGTCACGGCACACGCCGGTCTCGGTCACGCTCTCGATCGCCTTCGCCGACGACGCCATGAGCCGGGCCCTCGAGCCCGGCACGGCTCCTCCGTCCCAGCGCTTCGAGACGATGCGTCTGCTCGCGGACGCGGGAGTCCGCGTCGGCGTTTCGGTGGCGCCGATCATCCCCGGTCTGAACGAAGGGGACGTCGGCCCGCTCCTCGAGCGCGCCCGGGCGGCCGGAGCGCGGTTCGCGTTCCAAACGCTTCTGCGCCTGCCCGCTGAGGTTTTGCCGGTCTTCGAGGAGCGGCTGGCGCAGGCGTTTCCGGGCCGCGTGCGACGCGTCTTCCACGCGATCGAGGAAATGCGCGGCGGCAAGCGAAACGAGAGCGCTTTCGGGAAGCGGATGCACGGCCTGGGGCCGAGATGGAACACGATCGAGGCCCTCTTCGAGGCGCAGTGCCGCCGCCTGGGATTGAACGCCGAGGAGCCGGAGACGTTCTCGGGCTATCGCCGTCCGACCACGCAGGCGTCGCTCTTCGAGACCTAGGGGCGGGGCTCGTCCCCGCCCTTGGTCAGATGTGGCAGTTCGCCAGGCCCCGCTTCTCGAGGTAGCGCTGGTGATAGTCCTCGGCGCGCCAGAACGTCGAAGCCGGCGTGATCTCGGTCGCGATCGGCCGCCGGAGCTTGCCGCTCTTCTCGAGCCGCTCCTTGGACGCGATCGCGGCGTCGCGCTGCGCCGGCGAGTGATAGAAGACCGCCGACCGGTACTGCGTGCCGACGTCGGGCCCCTGGCGGTTCTTCTGCGTCGGGTCGTGGTTCGCCCAGAAGACGTCGAGGAGCTGGTCGAAGGAGACGCGCGCCGGGTCGAACGTCACCTCGACGACCTCGGCATGCCCGGTCTCGTCGGTGCAGACGTCGCGGTACGTCGGGTTCGGCATCGCGCCGCCCTCGTAGCCGACCGCCGCGTCCACGACCCCCGGAATCTGCCGGAACGTCGCCTCGACGCCCCAGAAACAGCCCGCCCCGAATGTCGCCTTCTCCGTCGCTCCCGCCATCGCGGCCTCCTTGGTTTGCTTTGCGTTATCGCGCCCCTTGAAAACCCCGGCGCGGCCGGCTCTGTTCCCGGGGCCGCGGGATAGACTGCCCCGCCATGACCGCGCGGCGGTGGATCGAGTACCTCGTCTCGATCCTGGTGGGCAACGGGCTCTATTTTCTGGTGCTCTACCCTGTCCTGCCGCCGCTCCTCAAACACTCGCCTTTTCGCTTCGACGCCGGCCTCGTCTTCGACTTTGCGCTCTGCGTGGCCGTCTATGCCGTGATCTGCCTCGCCACGATCCACGCCCGCCGTTGGAACGAGCGCACGGCGAGCCGGCGCCGCCCGGGCTGAGATCCCGGGGCCTCCGATGCCGGTCCCGACGTTCCCGGTCCGCGCCGCCGCGGCGCTCTTTCTCGAGCGCCAGCATCTCGAAGCGCCGCGCTCCCGGCCGCTGACCCCGGCGCGCCTGCTCCGTTTCGCCGAGGACACCGGCGGCATCCAGCTCGACTCGGTCAACGTCGTGGACCGCGCGCACTACCTGGCGGTCTGGAGCCGCTTCGGGCCGTACGACCGCAGGGCCTTCGATCGCCTCGTCCACCGCCACGGGCATTTCTTCGAATACTGGGCGCACGCGGCCTGTCTCGTGCCGGTCAGCGCGATGCCGGCGTGGCGACGAGCGATGCGCGACTATCACATCAAGCACCAGGGCTGGGCGCGGTGGCTCCAGAAGAACGCCCGCGTGCTGAAACGCGTCCGGGAGACGATCGCGGCCAACGGCCCAATGAGCGGCGGCGATTTCGACTCGAAGCGGCCGGGCGGCAAGGGCTGGTGGAGCTGGTCGCCCGTCCACCATGCGCTCCATCATCTCTGGATGACGGGCGCGCTCACCGTCGCGTCGCGCAAGCACTTCGCCAAGCGGTTCGACCTGCTCGAGCGCGCCGTTCCGGCCGCCCGCGGCTGCGAGCCGGTCTCGTCCGAAGAATTCGCGCGATGGCACGTCACGCAATCGCTCCACGCCATGGGCGCCGCGACGGAAAAGGACCTCGGATGGTATCTCTCGTTCCCGCGCTCCTTCCGGACGCAGCGGATCGCCGCGATTCGCGACCTCATCGCGCGCGGCGACGTCGCCGAGACCGCGGTCGAGGGACAGCCGGGGCGCTGGCTGGCCTTGACGCGCGATCTGCCGGCGCTCCGCCGCGCCGCGAGGTTATCCGCGCCGTCGCGCGGGACGACGCTGCTGACGCCGTTCGATTCGCTCCTCTGGCATCGCGAGCGCGTCCAGCGCCTGTTCGGCTTCGAGTACAAAATCGAGCTCTACACGCCGGGCGACAGCCGCGTACACGGGTACTACACGCTGCCTGTCCTCCACGAGGGCGAGCTCATCGGCCGGATCGACGCCAAGACGCACCGCGAGGACCGGGTCCTCGAGGTGCGCCACGCGAGCTTCGAGCCATGGTTCGCGAAGCGGGCGGTATCGCCGTCCGGAGGAATCCGGCTCGACGTCGATCAGGCGATGGCCGGCCTCGCCGACTCCTTCGCGTCGCTCGCGACGTTCGTCGGAGCGGAGACAGTGAAGCTCGATCGCGTCACGCCGGCGAAACTGAAGCCGGCGCTGGCGAGAAAGCTGCGCGAGAAGGCCTAGCGCCTGAGGCCTTCGTCCCCCGCCCGACCGACGTTCACCATCGCGCTTGTCCGCGCAACGCTCTTGCCATCCACGATGAGCTCGGCCTTGTAGCTCGCGAGGCCGTTGTCGTGGAGCTTGACGGACCCGTGAACGCGGGCCCCTCTCGAGACCCGGTCCGCCTCACGGGCCTGTCCGGGCCGAACGAGGGTCTGCGCGGTCACGTGAAGCCGGTCTTCGCCCTGACCGATTCCGGCAGACACCTCGAATCGGTAGGGCGCGAACTCGTCGCTTCCGTCGGCGGGAAGAATGCCGACCGCCGGCAGGATGGAGACGACGAGCTCGGGCGCGTCGCCAGGCGGCTCACCGGAGCCGGTCGGAGCCGGCCCGTTCATCAAGAAGAGGAAGGCGACTGAGGACAGGGCGGCCAGGATCGTCGAACCCATCGCACACCTCCAACCTCATGTTACGACCGGCACGATGACCGGCCGCACGTCGAATACGCGGCGGCAGGCGCGCTTGGCGGCGAGCGCCACCTCCGCCCGCAGCCACTCGGGATCCCGCCTTTCTTCTTCGCTCGCGCGCGCGAGGACCGCACGCGCCGCCCGCCCGACCTCGCCCGCGAGCTCCGCCTCGGGAGCCGCGACGCCGCGGGCCACGACGGAGATCTCGCCGCGCGGGCTCGCGGGAAGCAGCACGACCACGAATCCCTCCTCCGCCATCTGCCGCCGGTCCTTGACGACCTCGGCGCCGACGGCCTCCGGCCGCGAATCGAGGTAGATCCGCCCGGCCTCGACCGCGGCACGCTCGAGCCGGGCCTGCCCGCCCTCCAGGATCAGCCGGTCGCCGTTGTCGAGCAGGTGAACCCGGTCCGGCGTGATCCCCCGCTCCACCGCCGCCTCGGCGGCGGCCGCGAGCATCCGCCGCTCGCCGTGGACCGGCATCACGTGCCGCGGCTTGACCAGGGCGATCCAGTCGGCGAGATCCTCGCGGTGCGCGTGCCCGGAGACGTGGAGGGGCGGCTCGGCCTCGCGCAGAACGCGCGCGCCGCGTCGCGCGAGATGATCGGCAACGCGGTTGACCGACCGCTCGTGACCCGGAATCGTGCGCGCCGAGAAGACGACGAGGTCGCCGGGCGAGAGCTTGAGATCCAGGTGCTCGTCGAGCGCGAGCCGGTAGAGCGCCGAGAAGGGCTCGCCCTGACTTCCGCCGACGAAGCAGAGGAGGCGGGACGGCGGCTGCTGCGCGAGGTCGGGCGGCCCGAGACGGCTTCCCGCGGGCAGCGTCAGCCGCCCGAAGCGCTCGGCGATCTCGGCCACCGTGCGCATGCTGCGACCGAGAAACGCGAGCCGCCGGTGGAGCGCGAGCCCCGCCGACGCCGCCTGCGAGATGCGCGCGACGTGCGACGAGAACGTGGTCAGCACGATCCGGCCCGGCGCCGACGCGAAGGCTTGCGCGAGACCCTGCCCCGCCAGCCGCTCCGACGGCGCGCGGCCCGGCCGCTCGGCGTTGGTCGAATCGAGGAGCGCGAGATCGACGCCCTCGCCCACGGCCGCCGCGATGCCGTCGCGGTCGGTCCACTCGCCGTCGGGCGGATCCGTGTCGAGCTTGAAGTCTCCCGAGTGCAGGACCCGGGTCTCGTCTGCCTCCATCAGGATCGCCGCCGAGTCGGGCACGGAATGCGAGACGCGGAAGAAAGTGAACGTGAACGGGCCGGCGCGCACCGGCCGGCCCGGCGGGGCGTCGACGAGGCGGCCCGGCGCCGACTCCGATTCCGCGAGGCGCCGCCGCGCGAGCGCGAGCGTGAACGGAAAGCCGTAGACCGGGGCGTCGCACCACGCGCGCAGCAGCGGAAGCGCGCCGACGTGGTCCTCGTGGCCGTGAGTCAGCAGAATCGCTTCGATCCGCTCGCCGCGCAGCATCGAAAGATCGGGCGCGATCCGATCGACGCCGGGAAACGTCTCGTCCGGGAACGAGACACCGACGTCCACGAGCAGGCTCGCGCCGGCGCACCGCAGCCAGAGAACGTTCTTCCCGAACTCTCCGACGCCGCCGATCGGAACGATCTCGAGCGCGCTCACGGCATCGTTTCGTTCGCCGCGAGAGCCAGAAAGTCCTCGAGCGCGAGCTCCTCGGCGCGCGCCGATGGGCTCCGGCCCATCTCGACCAGCCGCTCCTCCCATCGCGCCCGCGGCCCCGCCGGCGAGAGGGCGTTGGCGAGCGTCTTGCGCCGGCTGCGGAACGCGAGAGACGCGAGCGCGACCGCGCGGCGGCGGAGCTGCGGATCGAGCGGCGGCGTTCGCGGCGCGAGCGCGAGCACGCTCGAGACGACTTTCGGCCGCGGCCGGAAGAGCGACGCCGGCAAGTCGAACAGAACGCGCGCGCTCGCGGAGGCCGCCGCGCGGACCGAGAGGAACCCGTATTCCTCGTCGCCCGGCCGCGCCGCGAATCGCCGGGCCACCTCGCGCTGCACGGTCGCCACGGCGCGCGCGATCGCCTCCGGCTCCTCGATGGCGCGAACGAGGAGCGGCGTCGCCACGTTGTAGGGCAGGTTTGCGACGAGGATGGCCGGCGCGGGCGCTCGCGCCTCGCCGAGCCATGCGGCGTACGACTTTTTCATCGCGTCGCCGTGCAGGAACGTCACGTTTTCGCGGCCGCCGAGCTCCCGCGCGAGCGCCTCCGTCCGCAGGGGATCGATCTCGACCGCCACCAGGCGCGCGCCCGTCTCGAGCAGCGGCCGCGTCAGCGCGCCGTCGCCCGGCCCGACCTCCAGGACGATGTCGCCGGGGCGGATCCGAGCCGCCTCGACGATCCTCCGCGCGGCTTCGGGAGAGGCCAGAAAATGCTGTCCCCAACGCTTGCGGGCCGGCGCGACCGGGGGACGGGCACCCGCCGGGGCGGGCCGGCGGCGGTCGGATCCGCCGCCCGGTCGGCGGCGCGGAGAGGCCTCCCGAGCCACGTCGCGGGAGGGTATCAGATGGTAAAATTTGGACATTCAAGGCACTCCGTGCTCCAAGTCCTGACCCTCGAAAACCGGAGGCTCGAGAATTTTCTCGAACGCCATAAGGCGTACTACACCTATTCCGGCGAGATCGAGATCGATCGCTTCCTGCGCGAGATCCTGCAGAAGGCGAACGAATTCGTCCCGTCCGAGGCGGGGTCGATCCTTCTCGACGATCCGCTGACGAAGAACTCCGACGACCGGATGGAGAACGAGCTCGTCTTCATCGGCGCCTTCGGCGCGAACGCCGAGCGCCGCCTGTCGCGCCGGATGCCCGCGCGCACGGGCATCGTCGGACACGTCTACGCGACCGGCGTCGCCTACATGACCGACGACGTCGTCGGCGATCCGTTCTTCTACCCGACGCCGGACCTGACCGAGGGCTTCGAAACGCGCTCGATCCTCTGCGTGCCGATCCGCATCGAAGCGTCCGTCTGCGGCGTGCTGGAGCTCGTCAACAAGAACGGTCCCGGCGGATTCCGAGACAAGGACCGCCGCCTCCTCGAGATCTTCGCGGACTACGCATCCATCTCCATCCAGAACCTCCTCGACGCGCGGCGGGCCTACGAGGTCGCCAAGCGCGACGGCCTCACGGGCCTCTACAACGAGCGCTACCTGCATCTGCGCCTGACGCAGGAGCTGTCGCGCATCAGCCGCGACGGCGGCGAGCTCTGCGTGATCTTCCTCGATCTCGACAATCTGAAACACGTCAACGATCACCACGGGCATCTCGCCGGCAGCCAGGTGCTTCGCGAGGTCGGGTATCTTCTGAAGCGCACCGTCACGGACGAGCGCGCGACACTCACGCGCTACGGCGGCGACGAGTTCGTGCTGATCCTGCCCGGCCATTCGCTGTCGGAGGGAGTGCAGGCCGCCGAGTCGATCCGCGAGGCGATTCGCGGCGCGACGTTCCTGTCGCGCCCCTACGGGTTCAACGAGCCCGCCCTGAACCTGCACGGCCGCATCACGGCGTCGCTCGGCGTCTCGTCGATTCGCGCGCACGCGACCCCCGCGGCCTCGGTCGAGCAGCAGAAGAACGAGCTCCTGCGCTCGGCCGACGCGGCGCTCTATCGCGCGAAATCCGGCGGCAAGGATCGCGCCGCCGCGGCCGCGCCCGAAGACCGCTGCGTTCCCGCCGTTTCCCTCTCGTAGCAGGCCACTTAAGCGGTCCTCCGGCGGCGCGCCGGTGGAACTCGCGCGGGAAATCTGGTAGCGTTCCGCGTCCTTTTCGGGCCCGCCGGCCGCGAGGTTTCTATGAGCACGACCACCACCGAGCTTTCCCCGAAGAACGTCCTGGATGTCCTTTCCCGCCACATCCTCGTGGACGGTTATCACGTCGTCATGGACATGGAACGGAGCCGCGGCTCGTATCTGTACGACGCCCGTAGCGACCGGCCGATCCTCGACTTCTTCTCGTGTTTCGCGACGCTGCCGGTCGGCTACAACCATCCCAGGATGGCGGACCCGGAATTCCGGGAGGCGCTCGAGCAGGCCGCGCTCACGAAGCCCTCGACGAGCGACATCTACACCGAGCATTTCGCGCGCTTCGTCGAGACCTTCTCGGAGCTCGCGATCCCGCCGTCGCACTCCGACCACATGTTCTTCGTCGAGGGCGGATCGCTCGCGATCGAGAACGCGCTCAAAACCGCGTTCGACTGGAAGGTCCGCAAGAACCTGGCGCGCGGGAAAGGCGAGAAGGGAAAGAAGGTCCTCCACTTCAAGAACGCCTTTCACGGCCGTTCCGGCTACTCGATCTCGATGACGAACACCGCGGACCCCCGGAAGACCGACTACTTCCCCAAGTTCGACTGGCCGCGTCTCTCCTGCCCGCGCCTGCGTTTCCCCGTCACCGAGGACGTCCTGCGCGAGGTCGCGGCCGGCGAGGCGGAGGTGGAGCGCGAGATCCGCGCCGCCTGCGCTGCCAACCCGGACGACATCGCGGCCCTGGTGCTCGAGCCGATCCAGGGCGAGGGCGGCGACAACCACTTCCGGCCGGAGCTCTTCCGCCTCCTGCGGAAGCTCGCCGACGAGCTCGACTTTCTCCTGATCTTCGATGAGATCCAGACCGGCGTGGGCCTGACCGGCTCGATGTGGTGCTGGCAGCAGATGGGCGTCGAGCCCGACCTCTTCTGCTTCGGCAAGAAGACCCAGGTGTGCGGGTTCGCCTCGAACCACCGCGTGGACGAGGTGCCGGACAACGTCTTCAAGGTGTCATCGCGCATCAACTCGACGTGGGGAGGCAACCTCGTCGACATGGTCCGCTGCGCGCGCTATCTCGAGATCATCGTCGAGGACAAGCTGATCGAGAACGCCCGCGTCGTCGGCGAGCATCTCCAGACGCGGCTGCGAGAGCTCGCGGAGGAGTTTCCGGGCCTGATGACGAACGTGCGCGGCCGCGGTCTCTTCATCGCATTCGATCTGCCCGACAAGGCGATGCGCGACCGGACACTCGCGGCGTGCCTCGACCAGGGCCTGATGGGACTCGCCTCCGGCGCCTCGGCGATCCGCTTCCGCCCGCACCTGATCCTGACCCGGGACGAAGCGGACGAAGGAACGCGGAAGCTGCGGCGGGCGCTGACGGCCGCCAAAGCCTAGCCTCCCGACCCCGTTGCTCCGGCGCGCCCTGCTCGTCGGCCTCGCCTTCCTGGCCGCCGGAGCCGCCGTCTTCTACGCGACCCTCCCCGACGTCCGGCCGCTCGCGCGCGAATGGCCGAGGACCACGGCCTTCATGGAGCGGCGGCGCGCGGAGCTCCTGCGCCGCGGCGAGAACACGAAGCTCGAGTGGACGCCGGTGCCGCTCGCGCGCATCGCGCCGGCTCTCGGACGCGCGGTGATCGTCGCCGAGGACGCGCGCTTCTGGTCGCACGACGGCGTCGACTGGGAAGCGGTGCGCGACGCCGCCCGGCACGACTGGGAAGAAAAGCAGCTGCGCCACGGCGCCTCGACGATCACGCAGCAGCTCGCGAAGAACCTGTATCTCTCCTCATCGCGCTCACCCTTCCGGAAGCTGCGCGAATGGGCGATCGCTCGGCGGCTCGAAGCGTCGCTCTCGAAGAAGCGGATCCTCGAGCTGTATCTCAACGTCATCGAGCTCGGCCGCCGGACGTACGGCGCCGAGGCGGCGGCGCGGCGCTACTTCGGAAAGCCGGCCGCCGATCTCACGGACCTCGAAGCCGCGACGCTTGCCGCCATCATTCCGTCGCCGCGGATCTACGATCCGGTGCGGCACGCGCAGCGGGTCGAGCGCCGCGCCCGGAGGATCCTGCGTCGCATGTGACGCGCCCCTGCTATCATTTCGCACAAACGAGGAGACCCTGTTCATGCGAAGCCGCCTCGCCGCGACCGCCCTCGGCGCCGCCTGCGTCCTCTCGCTCGCCTGCGGGCAGAAGCCCGCGTCGATCCAGGTCTCGCCGACGAAGGTCCGGCTCTACGGGATCGATCGCACGCAGCTCGTCACCGCGCGCGTCCTCGACAAGAAGGGACAGCCGGTCGAAGGCGCCCAATCGCTCAGCTGGTCTTCCTCGAAACGGGACGTCGTCGAGGTGGACTCGAAGGGCCGCCTGACGGCCAAGGGCGCGGGGAAGGCGTCGGTCAGCGCGGCGCTCGACAACCTGAAAGCGATGGTCTCCGTCGAGGTCGTGGACGTCAAGAGCGTCGACATCGTGCCCCTCTCGGCCCGCCTCGTCGGCCCGCCGGGCTCGACGCTTCCGCTCGCGGGGACGGTCAAGAACTCACAGGACCAGAAGGTGTCGGAGCCCGTCGCGTGGAGCTCTTCGGACGAACGCGTCGCGACCGTCTCGCCCGACGGCGTCGTGACCTCGGCGGGCGCCGGCAAGGCCACCATCGCCGCGAAGGTCGGTGACGTCCAGGCCGCGGCCGAGATCTTCGTCGATCCGCGACCGATCTCCCGGCTCGTGCTCGCTCCCGCCACCGCGCTCGTGCGCGTCGGCGACTCGCAGCACTACACGGTCTCGGTCTTCGGGCCCGACGGCAAGGAGATCGAGGGCGCGACCGCGAGGTACACCTCGTCGAACCCGGCCGTCGCGCCGGTGGATCCCGCGGGGGTCGCGTCGGGCGTGAAGGCCGGCGTCGCCACGATCCGGGCGCAGGTGGGGGACAAGTCGGCGGAGGCCACGGTCATCGTCAATTAGCCGTCGCCGTCGCTTGCTCGGGAATCTGACCGGCGTCCGTAGGGGCGGGGCTCGTCCCCGCCCGGCGTGACCGGGCGGCCTCAAGGGCCGCCCCTACGTTCCCTTTCGGCATCTTCTGCGAAATAAGATCCGTGGGTGTCCATCCGCCTCCCCGCGGTCGCCGGGACGTTCTACGAAGGACGCCGCGACCGACTCGAGGGAGAGGTGCGGGAGCTGCTTCCCCCGGAAGTCCGGACGGAGCGCGCGCTCGGCGCGATCGTCCCCCACGCCGGATACGTCTACTCGGGCCCGGTCGCCGGCGCCGTATACGCGCGGCTCGAGATCCCGGCGGCCGCCGTCATCCTGTGCCCGAACCATACGGGCCGCGGCGCGCCGGCCGCTCTCGACCCGTCCGACGCCTGGCGCACTCCGCTCGGCGACGTTCCCGTGGACCGCCGGCTCGGCGAGCGGCTGCGCGCGCTCGCGCCGTCGCTCGAAGAGGACGCGGCCGCGCACGCCCGCGAGCACTCGCTCGAGGTGCAGCTTCCCTTTCTGCAGACCCTGCGGCCCGACGTGCGCCTCGTGCCCGTCTCGATCGGCGCCCCTGACCTCGACCTGTGCCGCGAAATCGGCGAGGCCGTCGCGTCGCTCGCCGAGGAAGAAGACGAGAGACCCCTGATCCTCGCCTCCTCCGACATGAACCACTACGAATCGCGGGCCGTCGGCGGCAAGAAGGACGAGGCCGCCCTCGCGCGGATCGAGGCCCTCGATCCCGAAGGACTCTTCACGACCGTCTTCGGCGGGCGCATCTCGATGTGCGGCGTCCTCCCGGCCACGGCGCTCCTCTTCGCGGCGCGGCGGCTCGGCGCGACGGCGGCGCGCGTCGTCGCCCGTCGCGACAGCGGCCACGAGACCGGCGACCTCTCGAGCGTCGTCGGGTACGCCGGCGTGATCGTGTCCTGACGTCCGTCTTCGAGTAGGCTGCTCGCATGGAGTTCCGCGGTCACGTCCTCTCGGAGAAGGCGACGACGTTGCCGCGCGAGCACTACGTTTCGGCCGAGGTTTTCGCGAAGGAACAGGAGCGGATCTTCCGAAACCGCTGGATCGCGGCCGGGCGCGCCGACCGACTGCGCGCCACCGGCGAGTACGCGCTCGCGGAAGTCGCGGGCGAGAGCCTCATCCTCGTGCGCGACGCCGACGAGAGACTCCGCGCCTTCTACAACGTGTGCCGCCACCGCGGCACCCGATTGTGCGCGGAAGAGTCGGGGCGGCTCGGCAAGGCGATCGTCTGCCCTTACCACTCCTGGAGCTACGGCTTCGACGGCGCGCTCGTCGCGGCCCCGAACATGGAGGACGTGCCCTGGTTCGACCGCGGGGACCAGAGCCTCTTCGCCGCGGGCGTCGGGACGTGGCAGGGCTTCCTCTTCGTCCATCTCGGCCGGCGGCCGCCGCCGCTCGACGAGGCGCTCCGGAACCTCGAAAGCCGCTTCGCCCGGTGGAACCTGGCGCGCCTCGCGACCGTGCGCCGCATCGGCTACGACGTCGCGGCCAACTGGAAGCTCCTCTTCCAGAACTTCTCGGAGTGCCTGCACTGCCCGCCCGTGCATCCCGCGCTCGCGAGGCTCTCGCACTACAAGAGCGGCGCGAACGACCTGCGCGAGGGCCCGGTCCTCGGCGGATACATGACGATCGACGCGGCGGGGGGCAGCCTCACGACGACCGGCCGGATGTGCGGCGCGCCGCTCGGGGAGCTCGACGACGCGGACCGCGGCCGCGTCTACTACTACTCGGTCTTCCCGGGGTTCTTCCTGACGATCCAGCCGGACTTCGTCATGTCCACGCGGGTCACGCCGCTCGCCGTCGACCGCACCCGCGTCGAGTGCGAGTGGCACTTCGCGCCCGAGACGCTGGACGATCCGGCCTTCGACCCGACCGACGGTGTCGCGCTCTGGGACACGACGAACCGGCAGGACTGGCGCGTCTGCGAGCTCGCGCAGCAGGGCGTGACGTCGCGCGCGTATGTTCCGGGGCTGTACTCGCGGCAGGAGAGCCTGCTCGCGGCTTTCGACCGGGAGTACCTGAAGAGCCTGGAGAGCTAGGCCCGGCTTCGAAGGCGCGTCCGAAGGCGCCGCCAGAACGATCGGGGGAGATCTCTCTCCTCCCACTTTCCGGTTCCCTTGAGTGCGCCTTCCTTCTCGCCGGATTCCTGACGGACGAACTGCAGGAGATCGAGCGCGAACCAGCGGCTCTCCTGGCGCTCCTCGAAGAAGACCTCGAGCGCGAAGTCATCCGCCGCGCTGCCGATCACCGCGACGCCGGACACCGACGGCTTCGTCTCGCCGCGCACCCTGCCGACGAGCCCCGCCAGACGGGCTCGCTCGGTCTCGGGAGTCGAGAAGATTCGAACCGCATCGCCGACTCTGCCCGGCATGCTCAGGCCTCGGACCCCGCCGGCCGGTCGGCTCCGCTCACCACAGGCTCTCCTCCGTCACGATCGGCGCCGCGCAGGCGCGGATGTCGGCCGCGACGCCCGGCGTTCCCGCCACCACGTTGCCCCGCTCGAGGAAGCGCGTGCCGCCGGCGAAATCCGTCAGCTCGCCGCCCGCCTCGGCGATGAGGAGCGCGCCGGCCGCGATGTCCCAGGCCGAGAGGCGGAACTCGAAGAAGCCGTCGAAGACGCCGGCCGCGACCATCGCGAGGTCGAGCGCCGCCGACCCGGCGCGCCGGATCGCGCGCGCCTTGAGGAAGAGCTCCCGGAAGAGCGCGAGATAGACGTCGATCTTGTCGCGCGACCGAAACGGAAATCCCGTCGCCAGATAGGCGCCTTCGACGCCGGGCCGCCCCGTGACCGCGAGCCGCGTCCCGTTGCGGAAGGCGCCCGCGCCGCGCTCGGCGGCGTAGAGCTCGCTCCGCAGCGGATCCCAGACGACGCCGGCCGCGAGCTCCCCCTCCACCGCCGCGCCGATCGAGACGCACCAGAACGGGAAACCCGCGATGAAATTCGACGTCCCGTCGAGCGGATCGATGATCCAGATGCGCTTGCTCCCGGCGCCGAGCTCGCGTCCGCCGCCCTCCTCCGCGAGAAAGGCGTCGTCGGGAAACTTCTCGCGGATCGCGGCGATGATCGCCTGCTCGCTCTCGCGGTCGGCGAGCGTGACGTAGTCGTTCTGCCGCTTCTCCGAGATCGAGCCGCCGGGCAGCGCGCGCCAGCGCGCGAGGAGCTTCTCTCCGCCCGCGCGCGCCGCCGCGATGGCCGTCTCGGCGAGAAGGGAGATCACGTCACCTCCGAACGACCGATGAGCGCCTACGCCCTCCAGACGACGCGGCCCGCGACGATCGTGGCGACGGGCCGGCCGGTCAGCTCCCAGCCGGCGAAGGACGAGTTGCGCGACCGCGAGCGGAAGGCGGCCGGATCCACCTTCCAGGTACCCGAGGGGTCGAAGAGCGTCACGTCGGCGGGCGAGCCCGGCGCCAGCGTCCCGCCCGGCAGGCCGAATGTGCGCGCCGGCCCGGACGTGAAGAGCGCCGCGAAACGCGCGAGCGGGAGTCGTCCCGTCCGCACGAGCCGGTCGTGGATGGAAGCCGCGGCGGTCTCGAGCCCCACGACGCCGAACGGGGCCGCGTCGAAGTCCACCGCCTTCTCGTCCTCGTGGTGCGGCGCGTGATCGGTCGCGATCGCGTCGATCGCGCCGTCCCGCAGGCCTTCGACGAGCGCCTCGACGTCCGAGGCTTCCCGCAGGGGCGGGTTCATCTTGAAGCGCGTCGAGAAGCCCGAGCGCGCGATCTCCTCGTCGGTCTGGAGGAGATGGTGCGGCGTCACCTCGCACGTGACCGCGAGATTCTTCGCCTTCGCCCGGCGCACGATCTCGAGCGCCCGCGCCGTGGAGAGGTGCGCGACGTGGAGCCTTCCCTTTGCGATCTCCGCCACGAGGACGTCGCGCGCCACGGCCGCCGCCTCGGCCACGTACGGCTGGCCGGCGAGGCCGAGGCGGGTCGAGACGGCGCCCTCGTGCATCGGCGCGCCGCGCGAGAGGGTCTTGTCCTCGGCGTGCTGGACGACCGGCAGTCCGAAGAGCGAGGCGTGCTCGAAAGCGCGGCGCAGGACCGTCCCGTCGGCGAGCCAGCGGCCGTCGTCGGACACGGCGACGGCGCCGGCGTCCCGCATCTCACCGAACTCCGCGAGCTCCGTGCCCTTCTGGCCCTTGGTGATCGCGCCGATCGGGTGGAGGCGCGCGCCCGTCGCCGTCCGGCCGCGCGCGACGAGGAACTCGGTGGTTGCGCGGTTGTCGTTGACGGGATCGGTGTTCGGCATGGCGCACACGGCCGTGAACCCGCCGGCCGCGGCCGCCGCGAGCCCCGAATGCACGGTCTCGGCGTACTCGCGGCCGGGCTCGCGCAGGTGCGCGTGGAGGTCGATGAATCCCGGAAAGACGTAGAGGCCCGACGCCTCGATCGTCTCGGCGCCTTCGGGACGGAGGCCCGGGCGCACTTCGGCGACGACGCCGTCCTCGAGGAGAACCTCGGCGGTCTCATCGCGTCCCGAGGCCGGATCCACGACGCGCCCCCCGCGGATCCAGAGCCTGGCGCTCACGACTCGCCCTCCCAGGCGTGGCCGCCGAGCAGCAGATAGAGGACCGCCATCCGCACCGCCACGCCGTTGGAGACCTGGTCGAGGATCACGGCGCGCGAGGAGTCCGCCACGTCGGAGGCGATCTCGACGCCGCGGTTCATCGGACCCGGGTGCATGACGATCGCGCCGGGATTCGCCTTCGCGAGGCGTTCCTGCGTCAGGCCGTACCGTCGGAAATACTCGCGCGACGAGGGAAAGGCCGCGCTCCCTTCGCGCTCGAGCTGGATGCGCAACATCATCACGACGTCGGCGCCGGGGAGCGCCGCGTCGAAGTCCGTCGTCGCCTCGACGCCGAGGGCCTGCGCCCGCGGGGGAAGCAGCGTCGGCGGCCCGCAGAGGGTGACGCGCGCCCCCATCTTCGTCAGCAGCCAGACGTTCGACCGCACCACGCGCGAGCGCGCGATGTCGCCCGCGATGACGACGCGGAGGCCTTCGATCTTCCCGAAGCGTTGGCGAATGGTCAGCGCGTCGAGAAGCGCCTGCGTCGGATGCTCGTGCGCGCCGTCGCCCGCGTTGACGACGCCGGCCTTGAGGTGCCGCGCCAGGAAGTGCGGGACGCCCGGCGAGCCGTGGCGAATCACGATCAGGTCGGGCGACATGGCCTCGAGATTGCGCGCCGTGTCGAGGAGCGATTCCCCTTTCTCGACGGAGCTGCCCTTCGCGGCGAAATTCAGGGAGTCGGCCGAGAGCCACTTCTCGGCCGTCTCGAACGAGAAGCGGGTCCGCGTCGACGCCTCGAAGAAGAGGTTGACGACCATGCGGCCGCGCAGCGCCGGCACTTTCTTGATCGGTCGGCGCCCGATCTCGCGCATCGATTCCGCCGTGTCGAGGATGAGAACGATTTCTTCCGGCGAAAGGGGCTCGATGCCGAGGAGGTCCTTGGAGCGCAGTCCGGCCTTCGTCAACCCTTTTCCTCGAGAGGCCGCTCCAGGATCCAGACCTCGTCGGCGCCGTCGGTCTCCTGGAACATCACCTTGATGACCTCGCGCTGCGCGGTCGGAACGCTCTTGCCCACGTAGTTCGCCTCGATCGGAAATTCGCGGTGGCCGCGGTCGATCAGGACCGCGAGGCGGATCGCGCGGGGCCGCCCGAGATCGATCACGCCGTCGAGGGCCGCCCGGATCGTGCGCCCGGTGTACAGAACGTCGTCGCAGAGCAGCACCGCCCGGCCGTTCAGGTCGAAGTCGATGTCGGTCTTCTTCAGGAGCGGCTGCGGCGCGACCGTCGAGAGGTCGTCGCGGTAGAGCGTGATGTCGAGCGTCCCGACCGGGAAGGGATGCGACACGAGCGCCGTCAGACGCTGCGCCAGCCGCTCGGCGAGAGGAACGCCCCTCGTCCGGATGCCGATCAACGCGAGGTCCATCAGATCTTTCTGGCGCTCCGCGATCTCGTGCGCCATGCGATCGATCATGCGGCCGATGCGCTCGGCGTCGAGGATTCGGGACTTTTTGACCAGCGCGTCGGTCAAGGTCGCGCGAGTCTATGGGTCGGCCCCGCCGCCGTCAAGAACCGCGAAAACGGGAGTAAAATGAGCCGACCCTTTCATGGTCATCTACAACGCGGCGACCCGGGAGCTCACGGCCAAGATCGTGTACTACGGTCCGGGCCTCGGGGGAAAGACCACGAATCTCCAGGTTCTCCACGACCGCCTGGAGCCCTCGACGGTCGGCAAGCTGTTGAACCTCTCGACACACACGGATCGCACCATCTACTTCGATCTGCTCCCCGTCGAGCTCGGCGACATCAAGGGCTACAAGATCCGCTTCCAGCTCGCGACGGTTCCCGGGCAGACCGCGTTCAACGAGACGCGCCGCGTCGTCCTGAAAGGGGCCGACGGCGTCGTCTTCGTCGCCGACTCGCAGTGGACCATGCTGCCCAAGAACCTCGAGGCCTGGCAGAACCTCAAGGACAACCTCAAGTCGAACAGCGTCTCCTTCGAAGGCATGCCGGTCGTGATCCAGTACAACAAGCGCGATCTCTCCGACATCCTCTCGATCGAGGCCATGCAGGAGGCGCTCGGCCTGTCGTCGTTCCCGTTCGTCGAAGCGGTCGCCTCGGCCGGGCGCGGCGTGACGGAGACCTTCAAGCTCATTTCGAAGCTCACGTTCGTCGATCTGCTCCGCCGGCTCCAGGGCCGACGTCCCGAGGAAGCGGGGTTGCCGACCGGCAAGGAGCCGAAGGACGATCTGCAGTCCTGGCGTCAGTCGCTCTTCCAGCGCGCGCCCGCCGGCGCCGCGGAGCCCAAGCGGCCGCGGCCCCTCGCCGCCGTGCCGTCGCCGTCCGAGGAGGCGCCCTTCGAGACGGGAGACGCCGCGCCGGCCGAAAACTCCGCGGCGTCCGTCGTCGAGGGCCCGTTCGGCGGATCGCGCGAGGCGGCGGCCGCTCCTCCCCCGCCGCCCGCGGCGCTCGAGCCGATCGAGGTCGTGGACGAAGCCGAAGCCGAAGCCGAGGCCGAGGCCGTGCCCGAGCCCTCGCCCGCGCCCGACTCGGATCGTCCGACGATCGAAGAGCCGATCGAGGTGTCGCTCGGCGCGCCCCGGATCCGCCACGAAGCCGCGACTTCTCCGCCGCCGGCCGCTCCGCCTCCTCCCGCTGCGGCAGCCGCCGCCGCGGCGATTCCGACGCAGGCTCTCGGCGCGCTCGAGGCGCGATTCGAGGCGCGCCTCTCGGAGATCACCGCCCGATTCGATCAGGCCAAGGCGGATGTCGCGCGCACCGACGCCACCTGCAACACACTCGCCTCGCGTCTCGAGGTCGCGGAGAGACAGACCGGCGAGCTTCGCCGCGAGCTCGGCGAAGCCCGGCAGGCCCTGGAGGCGCGGGCGAACGGCATCGAAGAGCGGGCGTCGAGCGACAGCCGGGAGATCGCGCGCATCGGCGAGCTGACCGAAAGGGCCGAGATGGTCGGGGCGCGGCTCGACGTCCACGAACAACGCCTGACCGACGGGTTCGATCGGCTCAAGGACCAGGACCAGAAGTTCGAGGCGCAGGAGAAGCGGCTGCGCGGCATCGAGGACGACGTCGGCATGGCGCTCTCGGAGCTCAACGAGCGCGGCGAGAAGCTCGCACAGCAGGTCGCCGCGTTCGCGCCGACGCTCGAGGCGCTTCAGAACGCCATCGAAGAGAAGAATCGCGCCTTGCAGAGCGCGGTCGAGGAGAAGAACCGCCAGGGCCGCCGCGAGGCGGAAGACATCCGTTCTCAGATCGCACCGCTGCTCGAGGCGCACGGCCAGCGCGGCGCCGCCGAAGAGAAGCTGCTGGCCGAGATCGACCGCCTCCGGGAAGGGCTCGCGGACTCCCTCGCGGATCTCGCCGAGCAGCTCCGCCGCGCGGTGCGCGGGCTGTAAGCAGGCCGCTGAAAAAGGGTGTGGGATGGCGTTTCGAGCGCCGCGGCGTCAGATCCGAGGAAGCGCGACGACGGCGATGCCATCGCCTCGGCGAGGAGCGATTGCTTTCGGCTGCGGCGGTCGAGGACGGCCGGCCGCCGAGAGTTTCGGCCCGGAGGGCTCGAGTGCGATCTGAGATGAAGACTCTCGGCCGCCGTTCGCGAAGCGGACGCCCGCGGCCGACAGCAGGACACGACGTCCGCATCCATTTTTCAGCAGCCTGCTAGAGGCGGGACCCGTCTCGACTCGACTTCTGCGGCGCTGGATTCCCTCTCCCTGGAGGCGCGCGGTAAGGACGCTCTTCCGCGAGGTTCCGGCGCGCGTCCGGGATCTTCCGTCGGACCTGAAGGACCGATTCGCCGCGGACCCGCTCCCGCCGGGCCGTCTTCGCGCGCGCGTGGCCGGGACCAGCTCGCGCCGCGTGTTCGTCGAGTCCGGCGCGGATGCCGCGCGATCGATCCGCGAGGTCTTCGAAGCGGCCCGCCGTCCGGACTCTTCCTATCCGCGCTGGCTCGATTTCGGATGCGGCTGCGGTCGCGTCGCGCGGCATCTCGCCCGCTTTCCGTTCGTCGCGGAGCTCTCGGGAGTCGACGTGGACGGCGAGGCGATCCGTTGGGCCGCCTCGCACCTTCCGGGGCGCTACGCCGAGATCCCGTCCGACCCGCCGACGGCTCTCTCCGGAGGGTCCCACGACGTCGTCTACGCCGGTTCGGTCTTCACGCACCTCGACGAACGCCGGCAGGATGCCTGGCTCGCCGAGCTGCACCGCGTGCTCCGGCCGGGCGGCCTCCTCATCGCGTCGACGCACGGCCCGAGCCTCATCTGGGCGCGGCCCGACGTCGGGGACGAGGGCCGCGAGCAGTTGAGCGGGCGCGGCTTCCTGTTCGCGCCCGGCGGAAGCTCCTCTTTCAACGACGATGGAACGTTCCATTCGCGCGAATACCTCCTCGCGCACTGGGGGAAGCATTTCGGGCTGCTGCACTTCCGCGAGAGCGGCCTCGACGGATATCAGGACCTCGCGGTGTGGCAAAAGTGGTGACGGTCTTCAGCCCCCGTCGGACGCCTTCGCACCCGGATCCACGGCCAGCCGCGACAGGAATCTCTCGTCGTCGCGCCAGCGCTCCCGGACCTTCACCGTCAGCTCCAGAAAGAACTTGCGTCCGGTCTCGGCCTCGAGCTCGGCGCGCGCCGCCTTGCCGATCTCCCGGATCATCGTCCCACCGGCGCCGATCACGATCCCCTTCTGTCCCTCGCGCTCGACGACGATCGACGCGGTCACGACGGTCAGGTTCTTCGCGTCGTCTTCCCGCACGGACTCGACCACGACGGCCGACGCGAACGGCAGCTCCTCTCGCGTCCGATCGAGGAGCTTCTCGCGGATGAGCTCGCCGATCCATTCCGACTCCGGCGTCGCGGTGAGGAAGTCCTCCGGATAGGCCGCCTCGCCCGAGGACAAGTTCTCCGCGAGCGCGACGACCAGGCGATCGACGCCGTCCCCCGTGAGCGCCGAGATCGGCACGATCGCGCGAAAGTCGAAGCGGGAGCCGAAGTCCTGGAGCATCGGCAGGAGCTTCGGCTTCGCCAGCCGGTCGATCTTGTTGAGCGCGAGGACGGCCGGCCGGCCCGACCTCTCGAGGAGGCGCCGGATGTGCTCTTCTCCTCCGCCGCTCTTCTCCGAGGCGTCGACGATCCAGAGAACGAGGTCGGCTTCCGCCAGCGCGCCGGTGGCGTCGCGCACCATCGCCGCGTTCAGGCGGTACTCGGGACGGTGGATCCCGGGCGTGTCGACGAGCGCGATCTCGTAGCCGCGGCCGCGCGCCACGCCGAGGACGCGTTTGCGGGTCGTCTGGGGCTTGTCCGAGACGATCGCGATCTTTTCGCCGACGATCCGGTTGACGAGCGTGGATTTCCCGGCGTTGGGGCGGCCGATGACCGCGACCTGACCGACGCGCAGGGGCGTCAGCGATCCGCCCCCGGCTTCGACGGCGCCGGCGGCGAGCCGACGGCCGAGAGCTGGGAGTCTTCCGGCGAGCTTTCGACCATCTCCACGCGGACCCGATGCACGCGCCGGCGGTCGGCTTCTTCCACCGTGAAGAGCAGGTCGTGCTCGCGGAACGTCTCTCCGGGTTTCGGGATGTGGCCGAGACGCGCCGCGAGGTAGCCGCCCACGGTCGAGAACTCCTCCTCTTCCGGCCCTCGCCCGAAGAGCTCGACGATCGTCGCGACGTTCTCCTTGCCCGAGACCGAATAGGCGCCTTCGCCCGCCTTCGAGACCGCCTCGCGCTCGTCCTCGTGCTCGTCGGAGATCTCGCCCACGATCTCTTCGAGCAGGTCCTCGACGGTCACGAGGCCCGAAACGCCGCCGTACTCGTCCACGACGATCGCCATCCACAGGTGCCGCCTCTGGAACTCGCGCAGAAGCTCGGACACCTTCTTCGTCTCGGGCACGAAATACGCCTCGCGCGCGAGCGACGCGATCGGCGGAGACCCGCCGGCCCGGATCGAGGCGAGCGTGTCCTTGACGTGCGCGATGCCGACGACCCGGTCGATCGTGCCGCGGGCGATGGGAATCCGGGAGTACTTCGACTGCACGAAGAGGTCGGCGAGCTGCGAGAACGCCGACGCCGCGTCGAGCCACACGATGTCGGTCCGCGGCGTCATGACCTCGCGCACGCGCGTGTCGCCGAAGTCCACGATCGAGAGGAGGAGCTTCTCCTCCCCCTTCTCGAGAATCCCCTCCTGTCGGCCGACCTCGATGTAGGCCTGAACTTCCTCTTCGGTCGCGGACGGAGCGGGCGCCGCCGCCTCCGCCTTCTCGCGCGCCTCGAAGATGCGCCGTACCGGGATCGCGATGGGCCAGAGGAGCCACGAGGCCGCCGTCACGAACGGCAGGAGACTCGTGACGGCCTTCTCCGGATCCGAGGCGGCGATGCGCCGCAAGAGAAAGACCTCGGTCAGGAACCAGCCCGCCACGAAGACGAGGCCGCCCCATGCCCAGGGCGAGCGGACGCCGAGCGACGCGATTCCCGAGACGACGGTGAGGAGGCCCGTCAGCAGGAGGACCTGCACGAGCACCTTCGTCGTCGTCCGGACGATCTCGACCTTGGCCGGGCCGGCCAGGAGACGCGCGCGCTCGGGATGCTCTTCGAGCAGCCCGCGCACCTTGATCGGCGAGAGCCGGTCGAGCGCGAGAGCGAAGGTCTCGAAGATGAGAAAGAGCAGGTACGACAGGACGGAGACGAGGAGGATCATGCCGACGCCCTCTCGGCGATGCCGAAGCGTCTTCGCAGCCGCGCCTCGAGGGCGTCCATCTGACCGTCGTCGGTCTCGTGGTTGTAGCCGAGGAGGTGCAGATATCCGTGCACGAGCAGCCGGTCGAGCTCCTTGCGAACCGGCTCGCGCCGGCGGCGGGCCTGGCGCGAGGCGTACGGCACGGAGATCACGATGTCGCCGAGGAGGGCGCCGGGCGGCCCCTCCGACGGAAACGCCAGGACGTCGGTCGAACGGTCGCGGCGGCGATATCGGCGGTTGAGCGCCCGCATGCGGGCGTCCCCGCAGAAGAGCACCGAGACTTCGCGGGGACGCGTGCGCGTGGCGCGCGCGGCCTGCGAGAGGAGGCGCCGCACGCGCGTCGTCGGCGGCGCGCCGGCCACGCCGCTGGTCACGGCGACCTCGAAGGCGGCGCCCCGGGACGTTCCGTTCATCCGGCGCTCCCGCCGCCCGACACGGGGCGCGGGCCGAGACGGGCCGGCGCATCGGGCGCGACCGAGGTCTCTCCCGTCGGGCGCTTTCTTTCGCGGTTGAACTCGAAACCCGGGTAGTCGATCCGGTGGTGGTAGACGGTCGAGACGGTGCGCTCGAGCGTGTCCACGATGACCGCCAGATCGCGCATCGTGAGATCGCAGTCGTCGAACTGCCCGTCTCGCAGACAGTCGTCCACGATCGTCTGGATCATCGTCCGGATCTTGGCCGGCGTCGGATCGATCAGCGTGCGCGACGCCGCCTCGACCGCGTCGCAGATCATGAGAATGCCGTTCACGCGCGTCGTGGGACGCGGGCCGGAGTGGCGGTAGTCGGTGTCGCGCACCGGACCCTGAGCCGGGTCCGTGCGCGTCAGGGCCTTCTGGTAGAAGTAGTGAATCTTCTTCGTGCCGTGGTGCTCGCGGATGGCCGCGAGGATCGGCTCGGGCAGGCGCGCCTTGCGGCCCATCTCGGCCCCTTCGCGGACGTGGGAAGCGATGATGAGGGCGCTCATCGACGGCTCGAGCTTGTCGTGCCGGTTCACGCCCTTGGGCTGGTTCTCGATGAAGTACTCCGGCATCCGGATCTTTCCGATGTCGTGGTAGTAGCCGGCCACCCGCGCGAGCATCGCGTCCGCGCCGATCGCCTCGGCCGCGGCCTCCGCGAGCGTCCCGAGAACGAGCGAATGCTGGTAGGTGCCCGGCGCCTCCAACGCGAGCGTCCGCAGGAGCGGCAGGTTCTGGTTCGAGAGCTCGAGGAGCCGGATGTCGGTCGTGACGTGGAAGAGGTGCTCGAAGATCGGCAGGATCACGGCGACGAGCATCGCGACGATCCAGCCACCGGCGATGCCGCCGACGACGTCGCCCCAGAAGTCCCAGCCGCGAGGCTCCGCGCCGAGAAGCGAAATCGCCGCCACGGACACGAGGTTCGCCGCGCCGACGATGGCGCCCATCGCGAGGAGCACGCCGCGGGAGCGGACCTTGCCGAGGCTGAAGACGCCCGCCAGCGACCCGGCCAGCGCGAAGAACGCGAACGGGAAGCTCTGGCCGAGGAGCAGTCCCGCTCCGAGCGCGTTCACGGCGGCGAAGAGAAGCGCCGGGCCCATCCCGGCGACGAGGCTCGCCACGATCGGGCCGGCCGCGAACGGAATCGCATAGTAGCCGTGCGAGGCCCAGGACGCTCCCTCGAGGCTCGAGGAGAGCGTCTGCGTGATCGCGAAGACGCCGCGCGTCAGCAGCGCGAAGAGGATTCCTGTCGCGAGCACGGCGCCGTAGACCACCTCGGGCGCCCGCTCGCGCCGCCGCCGCCGCTGGCGCCGCGCGTCGAGCCAGAAGACGACGGCCGCACCGATCTGCACGAGGAGCGTCCCCGCCACCTTGAGCCATGAGGACGGGTCGGCCACCGACGCGCGCGCCACGTCGATCCACTGCGCCGCGCGCGGCGTGATCTCGTCGCCCTTGCGGACGATGACCTTCCCGCGCGGGATCTTCGTCAGAACCGTCTCGACCGAGCGCGCGGCCTCGGCGCGCCGCTCCGCCGTGATCGCCGCGTTCTGCGTCAGGTTCGGCCGCATGGTCGCGGCCAGAAACGCCGCGACCTCGGAGCGCTCGCGGCCGGAGAGCGGCGAGTCCGCCAGCGCGTCGCCCAGAGCCGCCTTCGTCTGCGCGCCGTACTCGACGACGTCGGAGATCTCCTTGCGCCGCGCCTCGCGTCCGGTCGAGGGATCGCGCAGCGCGATTCCCGTCGTCTTGTCCTCGAGGAGCTTGTCGCGGCTGTCCACGATGCCCGCGCGATAGAGCTTCTGCCCTTCCGCGACGAGCCGGTTCTCGATGTCCTTGGAAAAATTCAGCCGCGCGAGCGCCGACAGCGCCTCGTCGCCGATCGGAAGGTCGAACGCCTCGCGCACCGCCGGAGTCACCACGCCGCGCTTCTTGGAGACGGCCCGGGCCTTGTCGAAACAGCGGCGCATGTCCCGCTCGAGGCGGGCCGCCGCGTCCGGGTCCCAGTCGTAGACCGCGAGCACGTCCGCCGCCGCCTCGGCGCGCCGCCGCTCGGTCGCCGCCGGGTCGGCCACGATCAAATCGCGCGGCGCCACGAAGTCGCGCGCGGCGATCGAGCCGGGCTTCTGCGAGGCCGTGCGGAAGGTGAGCGTCGGCGAGAACGCGAGCGTCGTCGCCAGGACGTAGGCGGTCGCCCAGAGAAACGAGCGGACTCGCGGCCCGGACGTCCCCTCCTCGGCCGCCGCGGCCGGAGCGGAGCGCCGCCGGAAAGCGGCCGTCGTGCGCCGGAGCGGCGTCTCGGTCGGCATCGGAGCCTAGCGGCCGTTCGTCGCGCGGGGCGAGGCGGCCTCGCGCTCGCGGTCGAGATTCTCGTAGGCCGAGATGATCGACTGCACGAGCGGGTGGCGCACGACGTCGCGCTCGTCGAACAGGACGAAGTGGATTCCCTCGATCTTGGACAGGAGCTGCTGCGCCTCGCGAAGTCCCGAGGTCTTGCCCTGCGGCAGGTCGACCTGCGTGACGTCGCCCGTGACGACGGCTTTGGAGCCGAAACCGATCCGCGTCAGGAACATCTTCATCTGCTCGGAGGTCGTGTTCTGCGCCTCGTCGAGGATGATGAACGCGTCATTGAGCGTCCGGCCGCGCATGAACGCGATCGGCGCGATCTCGATGATCCCGCGCTCCAGGAGCTTCGCCGTCTTCTCGTAGCCGAGGATGTCGTAGAGGGCGTCGTAGAGCGGACGCAGGTACGGGTTGACCTTCTCGACGAGATCGCCGGGAAGGAACCCCAGCTTCTCACCCGCCTCGACGGCCGGCCGGGCCAGGACGATCCGCTTGACCTTCTTCTCGAGCAGCGCCGCGGCCGCCATCGCGACGGCCAGGTAAGTCTTGCCGGTGCCGGCCGGCCCGATCGCGAAGACGAGGTCGTGGCGGTCGATCATCTGCACGTACAGGCGCTGCTTCGTGTTTCGCGCCGAGACGGTCGCCTTGAGCGTCGGCCCGAACGGCGTGTCGAGGAAAAACTCCGTCAGCGAAGCGCCCGGGTCCTCCTTGGCGATCCGGATGGCCGTGGCGACGTCGCTCGAGCGCAGCGGGTAGCCCGAGGACAGGAGCTCCGACAGGCCGGCCAGCAGGCGGCGGGCGGCGGTTTCCGCCTCGCCATCGCCGACGACGGAGATCTCGTTGCCGCGGGCCGCCAGGCGCACACCGAACGCCTCCTCGATGGCCCGCAGGTTTTCGTCGGCGATTCCGAAGAGCTCGGTCAGACCCGTTTCGGGGAGAACGACGGCAGGGTTCGGTTCTGGAATGGCGTTACTCCTCATCGAGGCTTGGGGGGGAAACCGGCGACCGGAACGGTCCCGAGGGCGGCCCCGCCTGCGACCCGGTCATCCCGAGCGAAAACGGTACCACGCCGTTGTGGAGAGACAAGCGCGGGCCCCGGAAAGCCCGGAGCCCGCGGCATGAAAACTCTTGTTTATGAATGAGTTAGGTCTTCCGAGACCGTTCTCAATCGACCCCTTCTCAGCGACCCTTGACGAGCGACTTGGTGATGTCCTCGAGGCCGTTCTCGACGGCGTCGCGAGGAGTCGATCCCTTCGACTTGTGGCGCATCTCCGCCACCACCTTGCCGCTCGAGTCCTTGGCGATGATCTCGAGCCCCACGCCCGGATTGGCCGCCCAGCCGCCCCAGTAGCGGGCCGCTCCGTGCGGCTCCCAGGCGTTGAAGACGTTGCCTTCGACGACCAGGTCGCCGCCCGACTTGACGACCTTGTACCCGTTCTTGTCGAGCCACTGTTCCATGTAGTCGCGGCCGTCGCGCGCCGCCTCGCGGCACTCGGTGCCGTGGCCGGTGTGGTCGAAATCCTTGACCGACACCGTCTTGAAGGACTTCATGCTCCCGCCGCCGCCCGGGAAGTAGACCCAGTCGGCCTCGCTGCCCTTGACCAGCTTGTCGTAGTCGGGCAGGAAGCTCTGCGGCTCGTCGTGCTCCTTGGCGTCGTCCGAGTCGAGGAACTTCTTCTCGGCCCGGGCCGTCGAGAGGCCGACCCAGAGAAACGCAGCCAGTGCCACACCGAGACACCGCGTCGTGTAGCGCACCATACTCTGTAAGTCTCCTTTTCGGGCCCAATTTTACCAAACCGGCGGCGCCCGCGGGGCCGCCGTGTCAGAGCTCCAGGCGCTCCACGACGGCGTCGCCGGCCTGGGAGGTCGCGAGCTTCCCGCCGACGTCGGCGGTGCAGCGTTCGGTCTCGACGCAGCCCTGGACCGCCCGCTCGATCGCGGCCGCCTCGGCCGGCCGGCCCAGATGCTCGAGCAGGAGGCCGATCGTCAGGATCGCGCCGAACGGGTTGGCTTTGCCGGTCCCCGCATATTTGGGAGCCGACCCGTGAACGGGCTCGAACATCGAGAGGCGGCCCGGGTGGATGTTGCCGGACGCCGCCATGCCGAGGCCGCCCTGGAGCGCCGCGCCGAGGTCCGTGACGATGTCGCCGAACATGTTGTTGGTGACGACGACGTCGAACGCGCGGGGGTCGCGCACGATCTGCATGCAGAGCGCGTCGATGTAGAGGTGGCTCGACTCGACGTCCGGGAACTCCCGCGCCACCTCGGCGAACGCACGCTGCCAGAGGTCGCCGACGAAGCGCATCGCGTTCGACTTGTCCGACATCACGAGGCGCTTGCGCGGCCGTTTGCGCGCGTGCTCGAAGGCCGCGCGCAGGATCCGCTCGACGCCCTTGCGCGTGGAGACGTCCTCCTGTGTCGCGACCTCGTCCGGCGTCCCTCTCTTGAGGTGACCGCCGGCGCCGACATAGGCGCCTTCCGTGTTCTCGCGGAAGACGACGAAATCGACGTCCCCGGCCGCGTACCCCTTGAGCGGACAGAGCCGGTCCGTCAGGCAGCGCACCGGACGAAAGTTGATGTAGAGGTCGAGCCGGAAGCGCGCGCCGAGCAGGATTTCGGCGGCGTGCTTCATGTCGGGCACGCGGGGATCGCCGAACGCGCCCATGAACACGGCGTCGAAGTCGCGGGAGAGCTGCTCGAAGGCGCCCGGCGGCACCGTCTCGCCCGTCGCGAGGTAATGGTCGGCGCTCCAGGGGAAGGACGCGAGCCTCAGCTCGAGCGACCGCCGGCGGTCCACGGCCTCGAGAACCTTCACCGCCTCCCGGGTGACGTCGACGCCGATCCCGTCGCCCGCCACGATCGCGATGCGCATCGGCGGCGGAATGTAGCACGCCGCGCGCGGCCGGCGTAGAATCGCAGCCGATGAATCTCGCCGAAATGGTCCGGGAAATCCTCGCCGACGCCGGCAAGGAGACCGCGCGCGCCACGCCGGGCTCGCTCGCGGGACGCCTGGCGCGAGAGACCGAACGATGTCTCGACCGCGTCCGGTTCTCGCCGCATCAGTACATGCGCCATCCGATCCTCCTCTGGGAGGACTGGGAGGTCATGCTGATCGCGTGGCAATCGGGTCAGGTCACGCCGATCCACGACCATCGCGGCGTGATGGGCGGCATGGCGGTGCTGTCGGGCGCGCTGGCGGAGGAACGATTCACGACGCCGGGCGACATTCCGAAGCCGACGCTCGCCGACGACCGCGTGCGGCCCGAAGGCGACCTCTCGGAGATCGGCCCGACGGTCCTCCACCGTCTCTACCCCACGACCCCGAAGTCCGTGTCCCTCCACATCTATCGTCCGCCGCTGCGGACGATGGGGATCTGGGACGAGCGGGGCATGAACGAGATCCGGCCGTCCTCGTTCGACGTCGGCGAGGAGATCCTCGCGCGCGCCGTCGCCTCGGGCCTCAGCGTCCGCTGACCGGCGCCGTGACGCCGCGGGGGGCGCCGTCGCGCCGCGCCAGGACCACCGCCCAGTCCCTGCCCCACGCGTCGCGCACGCGCTCGACGACGCGTTCGCCGTCCGTCGGCTTCGTCTCCGGCGGGCAGATCCGGAACCGCCGCGGTCCCCGCGGTCCCGGCGGCGCATCGCGCGGCACTTCCGCCCGGGGCAGGATCCGATAACGCTGGATGACGTCGATCGGCAGCGGCGCGTAGAGGTGCGACTCCTCGACGACGACCGGGCCGTACGCCTCCCACCGCGCGGCGGCGCGGCCGACGGTCGTGTACTGGCCGCAGAAGTCGACGTAGACCTCGTGCAGGCGGTCCCAGCGCTCGAGCTGCCCGATCGACGGGGCGCCCGAGATCGCGAGCGCTCCGACGAGAATCCAGGCCGCCGGACGCCGCGCGGCGGCCGGAACGGCGGCGGCCAGGCCGAGGAGACCCGAGGCCGACGCGACCGCCGTCAGGCTCGTCAAATAGCCGAAGCGCGATCCGTTGGCCATGAGCGTCTCGCCCCAGACGAGACAGGTGGCGAAGGCGAAGCCGGCCTGGCTGAGCATCAGCGCCGGCAGATCGTCGCGCGGGCGGAGGAGCGACCGGACGATCGCCGCCGCGAGCCCGATGCCGACCAGGAGCGGCAGGCGCGGACGGCCGGGCACGTCGTTTCGCGGGATCGGGTCGGGCAACCACGGCGCGATGAGCGCGTCCCGCGCCGCGTGCGCGATCGGCAGAATCGATCGCGTCAGGCGCATCTCGACGAAGACGTTGTGATTGCTCGCCCGGACGAGGTAGGGCGCGCGCCGTCCCGAGCGCAGCAGGAAGAGCGGCGCCGCGGCCAGCGCGAAGCCGAGCGCGACGGTCAATGCGGCGGCGGGTCGGATGCGCCGCCCGGGAGCGGGCCAGGCCACGAAGAGGGCGAGGGAAGCGCCCGCGATCCAGGCCGAGAGATAGACGTGCGCCCCGAGGCCGGCCACGACGCCGGCGGCGATCGCGGGACCCCGACGCGACCCGCGCCGCGCGCGCAGCGCAAGAATCGTCGCCGCGTCGATGAAGGGGACGAGCACGATCATGTTCCATCCCCACCGCGACAGAATCAGATGCCAGCGCAACCCCGCGAGGATGACCGCGACGAGCGTCCCTCCGCCCGCCGGCAAGAGCGCCATCCCGAGAAGGGTTCCGGTCGCGAGCGACACGATTCCGCCGGCGAGGGAAAGGAGACGAATCCCGAGGACCGTCGTTCCGAAGATCCGCGTCGCGCCTCGCATCCCCTCGAGATAGAGGACGCCGACCGAGCCGCTCGAACGCCCCGAGTCGTCGAGCACCGTGCGGATCGCGTCGCGGAAGTCCGCCGGACGGCCCTGGAGCTCCATGGCGGGCGGCAGGAGCAGCAGCTCGTCGTGAAACAGAGGGAATGGAATCTGCTCGACCGCGCGCAGGCGCAGCGCGGCGCCCGCGAGGAGCGCCATGGCGGCGACCGCGGCGAGGACGGCCGGGGGAAGATCGAGCGCCGGCGGAGGCTCGACGATCGCCGCCGCGCGGCGCAGAAGCTCCAGCGCTCCCCGGGCGACCGCCGCCGCGCCGGCCGCGATCGCTGCGAGCGCGAGGCCCAGGGCGCAGCGGGGCCACACCCAGCGCGGGTCGGGGTCGATGAACAAGGCGGGCCCGACCGCGTCGGCGAACGACACCGCCGCGACGAAGCTCGCGGACAGGGCGGCGCCCGCCAGAATGGCGCGGTCGAGACGCGGACGTCTCACCGCGCGCTCTTCGCCGGCTCCGCGACGACCACGCCCCACGTCCTGCCCCAGGCATCGGCGATCCGTTCGACGGGCCTGCCCAAAGCCCGGGCGCGCTGCGGCGCGACGATCCGGTAAGACCGCAGACGCCCGGGTGCCGGCTGCGGCGCCGGCGGCGGCTCCGGATCGAGCCGCCAGCGGGCGACCGTCCGGACGAGGATCGGCGAGTGCGCCAGGCGTTCGTCGAAGCTCACGGGGCCGCGCAGCGCCCAGCGGGCCTCCGCGCGGCCGAGCAGGGTGTCCTGTCCGTGGAACGCGTCGAACGTCTCCCGTCGGTCGGGCCACGTGACGAGCACGTCCCGCGCGCTCCGGGCCCCGCCGATCGCGAGCAAGCCGATGGCGACGAGAGCCGCGGCACGGCGCCGGCGCAAGCCTCCGGCGGCGCCCACGAGCGCGAGCGTTCCGGCCGCGGCCGCCAGCGCGACGAGCGTCGTCCAATACGCGAACCGCGCGCCGTTGGGAACGTCCGCCCGGCCGCCCGCGACCGTCGCCGCCGCGGCGGCGAGCGCCTGGGACAGGAGCAGCGCCGAGAGATCTTCGCGCGGCCGCGCGAGACAGCGCGCGAAGGCCACGAAGGCCGGAACGCCGACGATCCAGCCGAGCCGCCTTCGGCCCGGCAGATCGTTGCGTGCGGACGGGTCCGAAAGCGCCCACGGGCCCGCGAGCGCGTCCGCGGCCGCGAAGACGGGCGGGAGGGCCGACTTCTCGCGCGCGATCTCGCGCAGCACGCTGTGGTCGCTCGTGCGCGCGAAGTAGGACCCGCGACGATCCGCGCGAAGCAGAAAGAGCGGAGCCGCCGCCAGAGCGAAGCCCGCCGCGAGGAGGGCCGCGCGGCGGAGCCGGCGCGCGGGGGGAACCGATTCGCCCTGCGAGCCGGGCCAGAGCGCGAGCAGGAGGAGCCCGGCCGCGACGATCCACGCCGAGAGATAGACGTGGGCTCCCGCTCCGGCCACCGCCCCCGCCGCGAGCGCCGCGCCCGCCGAGTCTCGCCGCCGCGCCCGCAGCATCAGGAGGCACGCGGCGTCGGAGATCGGCGCGAGGGCGATCATGTTCCAGCCCCATCGCGAGAGGACGAGGGACCAGCGAAGCCCCGCGAGAACGAGCGCCGCCAGCGCGCTTCCCCCTCCCGGCAGAAACGCGCGGCCGAGGAGCGCCGCGGTCACGATCGAGGCGGAGCCGGCGAGCGCCGACGGCAGCCGCACCCCGAAGACGGTCGTCCCGGCCAGGCGCAGGGCCAGGCGATATCCCTCGAGATACAGAACGCCGACGCTGCCGTAAGGCCGGGCGACGCCCGCCGGAGCCGGCCGGATCGCGTCGGCGAAATCGCCGGGGCGCCCGCGGAGCGCGAGGGTGGTTTCGACGAGCGAGGCGTCGTCCACCCAGAGCGGCTCGGGGATCGTCGCGAGCGACGTGAAACGGAGCGCGGTGCCGGCCACGATGGCTGCGGCGGCGAGGACCGCCATCGCCGCCCGCGGGAACGGGGCGGCGGCGAGCTCGCCGCGGACGATTCCCGTTCCGCTGAACAGGTAGAAGGAGCAGACCCCGAGCGCGCCTCCGAAGGCCGAGCAGGCGGCGAACGCCAGACCGAGCGCGAGCCGCGGAAGCGCCCAGGCCGGGTCGGGGTCGACGAGGAGCGCCGGCCCGACGAGGCGGGCGGCGGCCGCAGCGGTCACGAAGGACAGGAGAAGGCCCGCGACCGCCGAGGCGCGCAATCGTGCGGTGCTCGAGCTCATGACGCTCGGCTCCGGCCCGGGCGCCCGAACACCGTTCCCCATGCACGGCCCCATTCGTCGCGCACGCGCTCGACGGGCCTCTCGCCGGGCTCCGGGAGCGCGCCGGGCGACGCGATGCGGAAGCTCCGCGGGGCGGCGAAGGCGGGCGCCGGGAGGCTCTCCGCGGGAAGCTCCAGACGGAAGCGGCGCACCGTGTCGATCGTGAGGTCCGAGCGGCCGAGGCCTCGCGCCACGCGCACGGCGCCCTGAGCCTCCCAGCGCGCGGCCGACTGGCCCAGGAGCGTGTCCTCTCCGTGGAAGCTGTCGAACGTCGCGCGATTGGCGGGCCAGAGCACCGTGGCCTGGATCGCGCCGCGGAGTCCCGAAACGAGCAGGGCGCCGATGGCCGCCAACGCCGCGGCCCGACGAAGCCGCGGCGCGGCCAGACCCAGGAGCGCCAGCGTTCCCGCCGCGGCGGCCACGGCGGTCGCGGTCGTGAGATACCCGAACCGAAATCCATTGGGATGTCCGGCTTGTCCGGAGGCGGCCGCGCCGGCGAAGCCCGCCGCCGCGTGCGAGAGGAGGAGCGCTGAGAGCGGCTCCCGCGGAGCGGCGAGCGCGCGCGCCATCGCGATCGCGAACGGGACGCCGACGATCCAACCGAGCCGGGACGCTCCCGCCAGGTCGTGGCGCCCCTCCGGGTCCGGCAGAAACCACGGGGCGGCGAAAGAGTCCGCCGCCGCGGAAAGCAGTGGGAGCGGCGAGCCGGCGAAGCGCATCTCGCGCGCGACGCTGTGCCGTTCCGCACGTCCGAAATACGGGATCCGTCGTCCCTCGGCGAAGAGGAAGAGCGGCGCCGCCGCGAGCGCGAAACCGCCGGCGAAGAGGACCGCGCGAGAGATCCGCCGGCGCAGCGCGCCGGCCGCGTCCGCCGGCCAGAGGCTGAAGAGCAACAATCCCGAACCCCCGACCCAGGCCGCGAGGTAGAGGTGCGCTCCGAGACCCGCGACGGCGCCGGCGCCGGCCGCGATCCATTCCGCGCCCGTCCGGCGCGCGCGCAGGAGAAGGAGCGCGGCCACGTCCAGCAGGGGCGCGAGAAGGATCGAGTGCCAGCCCGAGACCGAGAGAATGAGGTGCCAGCGCAGTCCCGCGAGCGCCAACGCGGTCAGCGCGCCGCCGCCTCGAGGGAGCAGCGCCCGCCCGAGCAGCGCGGCGGTGACGAGCGAAAGGACGCCGCCGGCGAGCGACGGCAGGCGGATCGCCCACGCCGTGGGACCGAAGGCGTCGAGGGAGCGCCGCAGAAGGCGGAGATAGGCAACGCCGATCATCTCGTGCGGATCCGGCCGCCCGTACGGGATCGGGCGGATGGCGTCGGCGAAATCCCGCCCGGTTCCGGTCAGCCGGAGGGACGGTCCGACGAGATTGACCTCGTCCTCGAGAAACGGAAGAACGAGCGTGCGGGCGGCCGCGACGCGGACGGCGATGCCCGCCGCGAGCGCGATCGCCGCGACGAGCGCGGCGGCGCGCGCCGTGACGGCCAGCGGCTCGAGCGCCGCGGAGAGAAGCGGCGTCGCGGCGAGCCACCGGAACGCGGCCGCCGCGAGGAGTCCGGCGCCGGCGGCCGCCGCCGCGAGCGCCAGGCCCAGGAAGAGACGCGGCATCGCCCAGCCCGCCTCGGGGTCGAAGAAGAGCCGCGGCCGGACGGCGCGCACCAGGTCCACGGCCGCCACGAACGACGCGGCGAGACCGACGAGGATCGCCGCGCGGGCTCCCCCGGCCGGGCGGGCCCGCCGTCCGATCACTTCTGGAAGAAGAGGAAGAGGTTGACGGCCGAAGGCCCGAGCGAGAAGAAGTCTCCCGAGCGCAGCGGCGCCGCGACGTCGTCCTCGGAGACGCCCGCGAGCTCGTCGGGAACGGCAATCGGCTCGCCGTTGAGGTACGTGCCGCAGGTCGAATGCATGTCGACCAGCCTGTACGCCGGACCGCCGCGGTGCTCGCGGCGCACGACCTTGGCGTGGACGCGCGAGACCTCGGTGTTCAGGAAAGCGTCCGGCGAGGACACCCGGAATCCCGAAACGGGCATGCCGACGCCGATGAACTCCGGCACCTCGCGTCCGAGGAGGAGCTCCTCGAAGTCCATCCGGACCAGACCCGCGTTGTAGGGACCGAGGCCGAGGAGGTAGTGCCCCGACGGCAGACGGATCAGCGTCTTTTCCAGCCGCGAGGACATTCCCGTCATCCCGTTGTCCACGAAGGACATCACGTCGCGCTGGCGCGACTCGAGCGCCTCGCGGCAGATGGCGGAATAGATGTCGTCCTTGAGCACGGCGCCGTCTCGGAGAATTGTCGCACAACGCGCGCGATTTGAGCGCCCGGAAGCTGACCGGGACGTCCCTGCGGGGACCGGCGAATCAGTTGACGGTCTCGGGCGCGCGCTCGGACTCCGACCCGTTTTCGTCCTCGGTTTGGTTCCCGTTTTCGCTTTCGCTTTCAATCGTCCAGCGCTCGAAGACGCCGTCGGGCAGCTCCGACAGGAAGCGCGACGGCTCGAGAATCACGTCGACGCCGTAGCGGTCGCGCGCGAGCATCGGATACACGAGCGCCACCTCGTTCTTCGCCCGCGTCACCGCGACGTAGAAGAGCCGCCGCTCTTCCTCGAGGCCCTCGTCGGTGGACGAGGAGCGATAGCTCGGGAAGCGCCCCTCCGACAGCCCGATGACCGCGACGCGGCTCCACTCGAGACCCTTCGCCTGGTGGACGGTCGAGAGCACGACGCGGTCGTCGTCGGACTCGCCGGCCACGACGTCCTCGCCCGAGAGCTCGTTGAAGAGCGTGACGTCCTCGAGAAACGTTCGCAGCGAGTCGTAGCCCTGCGCGAACTGCGCGAACTGCTCGAGGTCGTCCAGGCGGGCGTCGCCGTTCGGGAACTTCGCGCGCGCGAAGTCGCGGTAGACGTCCTCGACTACGGCGCGGATGGCGTCGGCGGGCGACGCGGAGACCGCCGGAGAGTCGAGCCGCGCGAGCAGGGCGCGGCAGGCCTCGATGGGCGCCGAGGCGCCCCGCGGCAGCTCGATGCCGCGCGCGCCGCGCTCGCGGAACGAGGCGAGCGGATCGGGCCGGGTCCCGATCGACTCCCAGACGGCCGCGGCGGTCCGCTCGCCGATTCGCGGAAAGACCTTCAGGGCGCGCTTCCAGGAGAGCTCGTCTTTCGGGTTCACGATGATGCGGAGAAAGGCCAGCACGTCCTTGACGTGGCGCTGCTCGAAGAAACGCATGCCGGACCGGATCTCGAACGGGATGCCGCGGCGCGTCAGCTCGATCTGGAGCTCGAGCGCCTGGTAGTGCGCGCGATAGAGCACCGCGAGATCCGACAACCGCTCCCCTTCGTCGTGCCACTCGAGCAGGCGCTGCGCCGCGAAGCTCGCCTGGTCGGGAATGTCGGGCAGCCCCACGACGGCCGGCAGCGGACCGTCTCCGCGCGACGCCTGGAGCTCCTTGGCGAACTGCCGCGTGTTCTGCGCGATCGAGGCGTTGGCGAGCGCGAGGATCTGGGGCGTCGAGCGGTAGTTCCGCGTCAGTCGGAACGTCTTCGCCTCGGGGTACCGCTCCGGAAACCCCAGGATGTTCTCGAAGGACGCGCCGCGGAACGAGTAGATCGCCTGGGCGTCGTCGCCCACGACCGTCACGTGTCGGCGGACGCGCGCCATGCCGTCCACGATGTCCCCCTGCAGGCGGTTGGTGTCCTGGTACTCGTCCACGAGGATCTCGTCGTAGGACGCGGCGAGCGCCGCCGCGGCCTCCGGACTCTCGTCCAGCAGTCGTTTCCAGGAAAGGAGCAGGTCGTCGTAGTCGCAGGCGTTGGCGGCGCGCTTGCGCTCGCGGTAGCGCTGGAAGACCTTGACGATGTCCTCCTGGAGAGACAGAAAGTGCGGGGCGCGCTCCGTCAGCACCCGTTCGAAGGGCCCTCCCGTGTTGATCGTGAACGAGTGGAGGTCCGCGAGCACGTCGCCGCGCGGGAAGCGCTTCTCGGTCACCGGAATCTTCTGGTCGGAGATCGAGGCGTCGAGCATCTCGCGGGAGTCTTCCTCGTCGAGAATCGTGAAGTTCGGCTCGATCCCGATCCGCGTGCCGAACCGCCGCAGGAGGCGGCTGCCGACCGAATGGAACGTGCCCCCCATCAGACGCCGCGTGTCCACGGTCAGGAGCGTTTCGACGCGCCGGAGCATCTCGCGCGAGGCCTTGTTCGTGAACGTCAGGAGCATCATCCGGGACGGATCCACCCCCGACTCGATCCGCCGGGCCACCCGGTAGACGAGGGTCCGGGTCTTCCCCGAGCCGGCGCCGGCGATGACCAGGATGGCGCCTTCCCCCGCCAGCACCACCTCCCGCTGCTCGTCGTTTAACTCCCGGTCGTAGTCGACGCGGTAAACGCGGGTCCCGACGGGCTTGCGGAGGACGTAGCGGCGCTCCACGGAAGGCAGTTTAGTCCCCCGGCACCGGGACGCCCGGGAGGTAATGTTTAACCTCCTTTTAGCGTTTTACGGGGTGTACGAGAAGGGAACCAACTCCATGAGCATCCAGCAGATTCGCCGTTCCATCCTGATCGTGGCCGGCGCCGTCGTTCTCGCCGCGGCCGGCCTCTTCGCGGGCCGCCTCCTGGCCGGCGCCGTGCCGGTCTCCGGACCGGGCGGGCGCTTCGGGCCGCCGCGCTTCGCGCGCATCGCCAGAGCCCTCGACCTGACCGACGACCAGAAGGCGCAGGTCAAAGCGATCCTCCGGACGCACGCCGCGGAGATCCAGGCGCAGCTCAAGGCCGGGACCGACGCTCGCCGGTCGCTGCACGACGCCATCCTGGCCGATCCGATCGACGAGGGCGCGATCCGCGCGAAGGCGGCGGACCTTTCGAAGGTCGAAGGCGACGGGGCCGTCCTCTTCGCCAGGGTCCGCGCCGAGATCTATCCGCTGCTGCGCGACGATCAGAAGCAGAAGATCGTCGACTACCGCGCCAAGGTCCGCGCGCGCTCCGATCGCGCGGCCCGGAGCGTCGAGGAGTTCCTGGGCGAGGGAGACAAGTAAGTGCCGGGTCCCGCCATCGGGGACGCGCCGCGCGACGGCGCGGGCTCGGCCGCGAGCGCGGCCGAGGCGCTCCTGGTCGAGCGGGCGTGTCGGGGAGACGAGGCCGCTTTCGGCGAGCTCGCGCGCATCGCCGGCGCTTCGGCGATCGCGGCGGCGAGGCGCATCACGCGGGACCCGGCGCTCGCCGAGGACGCGGCGCAGGAGGCGTTCCTGCGGGCGTTCCGCGCGCTGCCACGTTACCGCCACCAGTCATCGTTCACCGCGTGGGTGCGCACGATCGCCGTCAACGCGGCGATCGACCTCGTGCGGCGGCGGCGCCCGGAGGTGCCCGTCGCCGAGCGCGCCGTCTCGGCCAGCGAGGAGAAGCGCATCGAGGACGTGGACCTGCTGCGGCGGGCGCTCGCGACGCTTGCCCCCATCGATCGGGAGATCCTCCTCGCGCGGGAGCTCGAGGGCATCGGAGACGAAGCCATCGCCCGGCGCACCGGCCTGACGGTGACGAGCGTCCGCGTGCGGGTCCATCGGGCACGAAAGAAACTTCGGGCAAGGTTCCGGGAGGACAAATCATGAGCTGGAATCATCGCGAAGCGGACTGCCCCGAGCTGTCGGGAGAGGCGCTCGAGAGGCACCTGTTCGTCTGCGACTCCTGCCGCGCCGACGCGCGGCTGGGTTCGGCCTGGAAGACGCTCGCCGAGCGCCCCGAAGGCGCCGAGGCCCGGGTGGACGAGGCCTTCCTGGCGCGTTTGTCGGCGGCCCGCCGGCGCGACGGCGTGCGCGTTCGCCGGCGCCGCTATCTGCTCGCCGCGGCGGCGGTGCTGCTCTTCTTCTTCGCCGCCGGAACGAGCCAGGCCCCGCCGGCAACCTCGGACGGGGACCGCCCGCCCGAGGAGGCCTTCTCGAGCCTCGCGAGCCAGCCGACACTGGAGGGGATCCTGCCGGAGTAGCCTTCAGCTCACGGCTTTCAGCTCACAGGCAGAAGGGCGCGGAGTCGCTCCGGCTGTCGGCTGCCGGCTGCCGGCTCTTAGCTGATAGTTTTCCTCGGTGCTCCGCCTCACGACCGCCGGGGAATCGCACGGCCCGCGTCTGACCGCGATCCTGGACGGCGTCCCGGCCGGCCTGAGGATCGACCCCGCATTCGTCGCGCACGAGCTCGCGCGGCGCCAGCACGGCTACGGGCGCGGCGGCCGCATGAAGATCGAGAAGGACGAGCCGCTCTTCGAGGGCGGCCTCCGCGGCGGCGTCACGCTCGGCTCCCCCATCGCGATCGGCGTCGCCAACCGCGACTACGCCAACTGGGAGGCCGTGATGGGCCCGCTCGCGGTCGATCCGCAGGCCGCGCGCGACCGCCGGCTCACGCGGCCGCGTCCCGGCCATGCCGATCTCGCCGGCGGCGCGAAGTACGGCGCGCGCGACCTGCGCGATGTCCTCGAGCGCGCCTCCGCGCGCGAGTCCGCCGCGCGGGTGGCGGCGGGAGCGATCTGCAAGCTGCTGCTCCGGGAGTGCGGCATCGAGATTCGGAGCGGCGTCCTGGCGGTGGGGGGCGCCGGCGACGCCGCGTCCCCCCGATCCTTCGAGGCGCTCGAGCGCGTGCGCGAAGACTCTCCGCTGCGCGCGATCGATCCCGCGGCAGAAGAGAAGATGGTCGCCGCGATCGACGCCGCCCGGCAGGCGGGCGAGACGCTCGGCGGCGCGATCCTCGTCGGCGCGCACGGCGTGCCGGCCGGCCTCGGCTCCTACGTCTCCTGGGATCGGAAGCTCGACGGGCGGATCGGACGAGCGCTCCTCTCCGTGCCGGCCGTCAAGGCCGTCGAGCTCGGAAGCGCGATCGAAGCCTCGCGCGGTCCGGGCTCTCGAGCGCACGACGAGATCGAGCCCGGCCCGGACGGGAGCCTTCGGCGAAGGAGCAATCGCGCCGGCGGCCTCGAGGCCGGCGTCACGAACGGCGAGGACGTCCTCGCCGTCGCCTACATGAAGCCCATCTCGACGCTCGCCCGCGGCCTCGACTCGGTGGACCTCGAGACGGGAGAGCCGGCGCGGGCCGCTTACGAGCGCAGCGACGTCTGCGCCGTGCCGGCCTGCGGCGTCATTCTCGAAGCGATGCTCGCGTTCGTGCTCGCCGACGCGCTCCTCGAGCTGGCGGGCGGAGATCGTCTCGAGGACGTCCGCGCCCGGCTCGCCGCCCACCGCGAGCGCGTCGCGCGCTTCCCCCGCTGAGGCCGCCCCCCGAACGCCGTCACGGCAGACCGGGCAGCGGGTCGTAGGGCTCCGGCGCCGACGTCCCGCGCATTTCTCCGAGGGAACGGCGCGCGTCGTCGAGCCGCCGATCGAGGATCGCGAAGAGGGGATCCGTGGGCCGCAGCCGTCCGCCCTCCATCCGCCACAGCTCGTAGTGCACGCGCGGCGACTGCGTCCAGCCCGTCTTTCCAACGACGCCCAGCCGTTGACCCCGCTTCACGCGGTCGCCGCGGCGAGCCTCCGCCCGGTCGAGGTGGCCGAAGAGCGTCGCGAGGCCGGGCCCGTGCGAGAGAACGACGAGATTCCCGAACTGCCAGAGGCGCGGGGCGACGTCCCGCCGGGCGCGCCCGACGAAGACGACGCGGCCTTCCGCGGGCGCGACGACCGGCGTGCCCTCCGGCGCGGCGAGATCGAGGCCGGTGAAGAACTCCTCCTGCCCCGTCCAGGGCGAGACGCGCGGCCCGAAGAGCACGGCGGGCTCATAGAGGTCTCCGCCGATCGGCGCGATGGCCGGCGTGCGGGCGGCGAGCGTCGGATCCGAGCTCTCGGCCTCTTCGAGCGTCGCGCGGGCGCGCTCGAGCCCGCGCAGGTAGACGTCGAGATCGTCGGGCAGCCGCTCGGCGTCGGGACCGCCCCGCAGGAGTCCCCGTGCCGGGTCGAGGGCCCGCGGCCATCGCGAGGGCTCGACGCCGTAGAGGAAGGCGATCCGGGAGAGCCGGTCGCCGGAATCGAGCGCGCGCGCCGCGAGCCCGGAAGCCCGGCGAAGCGCCTCGGCCCGGGCCCTCCGCGCCGACTCGAGCTCCCGCCCTCGGGCCGGCAGATCGGCGCTGCGGGAGATACGGAGGAGAACCGACGGGACCGTCGCCCAAAGCGAAACGAGCGCTCCGGCGGCGAGCGCCGCGGCGACGACGAGCAGCCGCTGCGCGCCCGGTCCGAGCGGCAGCACGGCCACCGCGCGGCGGCCGGTCGAGGGATGGAACTGGAGCTCCACGGGACGAGGTCAGCGCGCGTTCGCGTCCGCAAAGATCGCGCGCAGTCCGAGCTCGCGCGCGTCGCCGCCCGGTATGCCGAGGGCCCTCGGGACAAACGCGCTCGAGAGCGTGAACACGACGGCTCGGGCGCCGGCCGGCGCTCCGGAGACGCGCAGGCCCAAGGCACGGCCGGGCGCGACGGTTCCGCGCCACACGAGCGCCCCGGCCGCCGTCGCGCGCACCTCCACCGGCCGGCCGAGCGGCGAGTAGTTCGCGAGCAGGAGCCGCACGCGCTCCTCCGGCTCCGGCCGCAGGGCGAAATGGCGCTGCGTCCATCGGAATCCGCCGCCCGGCTCCGGCGGGTAGAACCCGAGGCGCGAGGAATAGCGAAACGCCTCGGCTTCCCGCGCCGTGGACAGCGTCGACACCGCGGCGGCGCCCGCGTAGAGCACGACCCACGCGGCGAGCCACAGCCGCCCCGGGAAGGCTCGGACCCCCGAGGCGGACGGCGCCGCCACCGCGGCCGCGAGAAAGAAGAGGAGCCCGGCGTCCGGGGCGAGCCAGTGCGAGCCCACGGCGAGCGCGCCGAGAAAGGCGAGCACCGCGACCGCGCAGGCCGAGGCCACCGCGTCCGCCGGCTCCTTCTCGACGCGCGAGAGCGCGGCGCGCGCGAGGGCGGCGGCGAAGACCAGCGTGACCGCGAGCCCGAGAAGTCCCGTCTCGGCGAGCGCCTGGAAGTAGGCGCTGCCCGGGTTGTCGCGCATCTTCCAGCGCACGCCCTGCGCCTGCAGAAGGTCGGGCAGTCTCCAGGTGAACACGCCCATGCCTCCTCCTTCGAGCGGGTGCTCGCGGAAGAGACGCACCGCGGCCTTCCAGAGCACGGGCCGCGCGGACGCGCGCGACACGACGGACTGCGATCCGTCAAACGTCGCCGCGAGGCGGCCGCCGAGAGTGCCGGGCGTCCCCGAGGTCAGGAGGGCGGCGAGCGCGAGAAGCGCGAGCGCCGCGGCGGCGAGCCCCAGGATTCGCGCCGAGCGCGCCCGGCGGCGAAGGATCATGAACAGCGCCAGGCTTCCGCCCGCCACCAGGAGCCCGCTCCGGGAGCCGGAGAGAACCAGACCCGCGGCGAAGATCACGACCCCGAGGGTCGGGAGCGCGCGCCGGCGCGCGTCGATCCACCGGCCCGCGGAGACGACGAGCGCGATCCCGCAGAGCAATCCCAGCGAATTCGGGTCCCCGGCGCCGCCGGAGAGCCGGCCGGTCATCCGCCAGAAGGGATGCGCCTCGGGCGGCAGGAGCGCGAGACGCTGGAGCACCGCGGCGGCCGCCGAAACGGCCGTTCCGACGAGCGCGGCGTCGAGGGCGCGCCGCCGGACGTCCCGGCCCGATCGCCGCATCATCAGGAAGAAGCTCGCCCCGGACGCGAGCGCCCCGAAGGAGAGCAGGCTCTCGCGCAGCGCCGTCGTTTCGGGCAGCCCCTCGCCGTTGACGGTCCGGAGGGCGAGGCCGTGGAAGAGCGCCCACAGCGTCCGCGCCTGCGCCGCGGCGAGGAGCGTCGCGAGCGCCCAGAGAACGAGGAGCGCCTTGAGCGAGGCGTCGGCGACGGAGGCGTCCGGACGGGTCTCGAAGTCATAGATGAACCGGAAGGTCCAGCCGAGCGCGAAGCCCGCGCAGAGCACGATCGGCCAGGCCGCCGGATCGTGGCCGCCGCAGAGGCGCGCCACGAGCCCCGCGCAGGGGAAAAGGAAGCCGAGCAGTCGCGCTCCGCGGGACCACCGCTGGGCGGCCGCCAGCGCGAGCGCGAAGGACAGGGCGAGCAGCGGCAACCGGTCGGGAACACCCGGGGGGAACGCCACGGAGAATGCCAGGCCATAGCCGCCGAGCGCGAGAAAGAAGAGGAGCACGCGGGCGAGGGTCCCGGGCGTCCGCGTCTCGCCGGCGACGGCCGGCTCACTCATCCGCTCGACCACGTCTCCGCTTTTTCGCGGGGGCGCCGGCGCCGCCCGGTCATCCCCGGTGGTACTCCTGCAGCGCCGCGACGCCGCCGGCCCCTTCCTGCAGCGCACGGATCGCTTCCACGGCGGCCGCCGACGCGGACATCGTGGTCAGGCAGGGAATCCCGAGGCGCAACGCCGCGGCGCGGATCGCCGCCTCATCGAAGTGCGATTCCTTTCCGAGCGGCGTGTTGATGACGAGCTGGATGTCGCCCGCTTCCATTCGATCCACGACGTTGGGACGCCCCTCGTTGACCTTGTAGACATGCTCGGCCGGAAGCCCGGCCGCCTCGAGCGCGGCGCGCGTGCCTTCGGTGGCGCAGAGGGCGAACCCCAGGTCGGCGAGCTCGCGCGCGATCGGGATCGCAGCGGGCTTGTCGTAGGAGTTGACGGTCAGGAACGCCCGACCGGCGCGGGGAAGGCGCGTGCCGACGGCCTCGCAGGCCTTGGCGAACGCGCCTCCAAACCGCGGCGAGATTCCCATGACCTCGCCGGTCGACTTCATCTCGGGACCGAGGAGGGTGTCCTCGCCGGGAAACTTCTTGAACGGGAAGACCGGACCCTTGATGAAGAAGTCGACGGGATCGCGCTCCGGCGGCAGGCCGAGCGACGCGACGCTCTCCCCCGCCGCGATGCGGGCGGCCGCCCGCGCCATGGGAACGCCGATCGCCTTCGAGACGAAGGGCACGGTGCGCGACGCGCGCGGGTTCACCTCCAGGACGTAGAGCTTGCCGCGCTGCGTGGCGAACTGGATGTTGACGAGGCCGCGGACGTCGAGCGCCCGCGCGAGCCGCCGCGTGGCCTCGCGGATCTCCGCGAGCAGCGGCGGCGAGACCTGCCAGGCCGGCAGAACCGAGAACGAGTCGCCGGAGTGAATGCCCGCCTCTTCGATGTGCTGCTGGATGCCGCCGATCCACGTCTCCTTCCCGTCCGAGAGCGCGTCCACGTCGTACTCCACGGCGTCGTCCAGGAACCGGTCGATCAAGACCGGGTGATCGGGCGAGCTTTCGCGCGCCCGCGCGACGTAGCGCGTCAGGTGCGCGTCGTCGAAGACGACCGCCATGGCGCGCCCGCCGAGCACGTAAGACGGCCGCACCATGAGGGGATAGCCGATGCGGCGCGCGGCCGCGAGGGCCTCGGCCTCCGCGCGCGCCTCGGCGTGCTCGGGCGCCTGGAGCGCGAGGTCGCCCAGCAGCGCGCCGAATCGGCCGCGGTCCTCGGCGAGATCGATCGACTCGGGCGAGGTGCCCCAGATCGGGTAGCCGGCGGCTTCGAGCGGACGCGCGAGCTTGAGCGGCGTCTGTCCGCCGAACTGCACGAGGATGCCGTCGGGTCTCTCGTTGTCGAGCACGGCCGCGACGTCTTCGAACGTCAGCGGCTCGAAATAGAGGCGGTCGGAGGTGTCGTAGTCGGTGGAGACGGTCTCGGGATTGCAGTTGATCATGACCGTCTCGAAGCCCCGCTCCGAGAGCGCCTGGCAGGCGTGCACGCAGCAGTAATCGAACTCGATCCCCTGCCCGATGCGGTTGGGCCCGCCGCCGAGCACGACGACTTTTCGCCGCGGCGTGCGCAGGGACTCGTTCTCGTCCTCGTAGGTCGAGTAGAAGTACGGCGTCTCGGCCTCGAACTCGGCGGCGCACGTGTCGATCGTCTTGAAGACCGGCGCGAGCGCGAGATCCCGACGGCGCCGCCGGATCTCGTCCTCCCGGACGCCCAGAGCGCGCGCGATCGCGCCGTCGGAGAGCCCGAGGCGCTTGGAGGAGCGGAGCTCCTCGCGCGACAGGTCCTCGGGCCGGCGGCCGGCGAACCGCGACTCTTCGGCCACCATGCGGCCCACGGCGTCCAGGAACCACGGATCGATCCGCGTCGCGGCCGCGATCTCTTCGACCGACATGCCGGCCACGAAGGCGCGGCGCAGGTGGAAGATCCGCTCCCAGGTCGCCACCGAGAGCTTCCGCAGGAGCTCCTCGCGCGGCAGCGGCGGACCGCCGTCGTCCAGGCCGTCGCGGCCGATCTCGAGCGACCGGATCGCTTTCCCGAACGCTTCGGCAAACGTCCGGCCGATGGCCATCGCCTCGCCGACCGACTTCATCTGGATCGTCAGCCGGGGGTCGGCGCGCGGGAACTTCTCGAACGTCCAGCGGGGAATCTTCACGACGACGTAGTCGAGCGAGGGCTCGAAGCACGCGGGCGTCTTCTTCGTGATGTCGTTCGGAATCTCGTCGAGCGTGTAGCCCACGGCGAGCAGCGCCGCGATCTTCGCGATCGGGAAGCCCGTCGCCTTCGAAGCGAGCGCCGACGACCGCGAGACCCGCGGGTTCATCTCGATGACGACCCGCCGGCCGGTCACCGGCTCGACGGCGAACTGGATGTTCGAGCCTCCGGTGTCCACGCCGACGCGCCGGATGACCGCCTTGGCCTCGTCGCGCATGTCCTGGTATTGCCGGTCCGAGAGCGTCATCTGCGGCGCGACGGTGATCGAGTCACCGGTGTGGATGCCCATCGCGTCGAAGTTCTCGATCGAACACACGATGATGACGTTGTCGGCCCGGTCGCGCATGACCTCGAGCTCGAATTCCTTCCAGCCCTCGACGGACTCCTCGATGAGCACCTCGTGCACCGGCGACTCGGCGAGTCCGTGCGCGACCGCCTCGTGAAACTCGGCCTCTGTCCGCGCCCAGCCGCCGCCGCTGCCGCCCAGGGTGAACGAGGGCCGGACGACCGCCGGCAGACCCACGTCGCGCCGGACGGCTTCCGCTTCCGCGAGCGACCGCGCCGTCCCCGAGCGGGGTACGGCCGCGCCGATCTCGAGCATCGCCTTCTTGAAGAGCTCCCGATCCTCGGCCAGGCGCACCGCCTCCGGGCTCGCGCCGATGAGCCTCGCGCTCCACTTGTCGAGCACGCCGCGGTCCTCGAGCGCCAGCGCGAGGTTCAACGCCGTCTGGCCGCCCACGGTCGGGAGGATCGCGTCGGGACGCTCCCGCTCGACGATCCGTTCGAGAAACTCCGGCGTGAGGGGCTCGACGTAGGTCGCGTCGGCGAGCTCGGGGTCCGTCATGATCGTCGCCGGGTTCGAGTTGACGAGCACGACGCGGTAGCCCTCGCGCTTCAGGGCGCGGACGGCCTGAGTCCCCGAGTAGTCGAACTCGCAGGCCTGGCCGATGACGATGGGGCCCGACCCGATGACGAGGACGTTGTGGATGTCGTCGCGCCGGGGCATTTCCGGCGCGAGATTAGCAGGTTGCGCGACCGAAGCGCGACGGCGTCCCGGGCGAGAAGCCCGCCGGGCTCCGCGGCGCGGCGAACCGACTCAGCCGCGCGTGACGACGCGGGTCGTGCGGCCGGTGTCGGTCGTTTCGTCGAGCCGCGCCGGAGCGGCGGCGTCGCACCTTCCCGTCAGGATCGTTCCCGAAACTCCGAGCGCGAAGACCTGCCCGCCCGTCCAGGAGACGGACGAGAGGTCGTTCGCCGTGCCGGAGTCGATGCTCTCCCAGGCGTCGGCGTCGGCGCTCTCGACCCGGGCGCCGTTCTCTCCGACCGCGACGAGACGCGTCCCGGTCCAGGCGACGCCCGTCAGCCGCGCCGCGACGCCGGCGGACCCTTCCCGCCACACGAGGCCGTCCGCGCTCGAGAAGACCGAGCCGCCGTCGCCGACCGCGACGAAGGAGCTCCCGGTCCACGTGACGGCGGAGATCGCGCCTCCCGACTCGCTCAGCACCTTCGTCCAGTGGACGGCGTCGGGGCTCGTGAAGATGAGGCGCGCCTCTTCGCCGCCCACGGCCACGTAGAGGGACCCGTTCCAGGCGATCTGGTTGAGGCGATTCGAGAACACGGTGGCGATCCGCTCCCAGGTCGCCCCGCCCGCGCTCGCGAGCACCTGCCCGCCCGTGCCGACCGCGACGAAGCGCCCGCCGTCCCAGACGACGTCGAAGAGCCATCCCGGCCCCTCGGGCGTCCGTACGGTCCAGGTCGAGCCGTCCGGAGACGTCAGGACGCGCCCGCCCTCGCCGACCGCGACGAACTCCGAGCCGCTCCAGGCGACACCGAGGAGCCAGTCCCCGACGCCGGAGTCGGCCCGGCTCCAGGACTCGCCGTCGGGCGAGACGAGGATCGTGCCGTAGACGCCGACGGCGACGTAGGTGTGCCCGTCGTACGCCATGTCGGAGAGCGTCGTGCGGATGCCGGGGTACCGGTTGGTCCACGTCGACGGGTCCGCGCCGGCGAGGATCGTGCCGCGCGCGCCGACCGCGACGAGGGTCGCGCCGTTCGAGGCGAGCCGCGTCAGGTCGCTCGCCGTCGGTGACGACACGGAGCTCCACGAGACGCCGTCACCGCTGCGATAGATCGAGCCGCCCGGACCGACGCCGACCCATCCCGCGTCCGTCCACTGCAGAGAAGCGACCTGGGTCTGGATGTTCGGAGAGTCGCCGTCCCAGGACACCCCGTCGGCGCTCGACAGAATGAGGGCATATCCCGGAAAGATCGTGCCCCACGTCACGAAAGACGCCCCGTTCCAGGCCACGCTCGAGAAGGAGCCGACCCAGCCGGAAGAGGCCTGCCAGCGCGCGCCGTCGGCGCTCGAGAGGAGCACGCCGTTTCGCCCGACGGCGACGAAGCGTCCCGCGCCGAAAGCCGCGTCGAAGAGGTCCTGGGCCGTGCCCGAATCGGCGGCCGTCCAACGGCGGCCGTCGGACGACGTGAGAATCGTCCCCGCGTCGCCCACCGCGATGAGGCGCGAGCCGGTCCACGTCACGCGCCGGAGGTTCGCCGTGACGCCTGCCGGCTCGGGAGTCCAGAGCGAGCCGTCGGGGCTCGTGAGGACGGCTCCGCCGCCGCCGACCGCGACGAACTGCGATCCGGTCCACACGACGTCGGTCAGGTCGCTGCGGGAGCGCGCGTTTCCGGCCGCCCAGTCCTGCCCGTCGGCGCTCGTCAGCACCGAGCCCGCCGTGCCGACCGCGAGAAACTTGCCGGCGCCCCAGGCGACGCCCCCGAGGCGGTTGCCCTGCGGCCGCGGATTGGCCCAGTCCCAGACGCCGCAGTCGAGGGCCCTCAGGAGACTCGGGAATCCGAGCAGCGCCGCGAGGAGGAGCGAAGCGCGTGCCCACGCTTTGAACATGGCGGACCTCCGGGAAGAGGATTCGAATTATAGCGCCGCGCGGAGGCCGGGCAACGTCTTCACCCGCTCTTCAGGAGCGGCTCACTCGTACCGGAGCGCCTCGGCCACGTTCACGCGGGCGGCGCGGCGGGCCGAGAGCCAGGAAGCGATCAGAATGGCCGCGGCGGAGAAGCCGACGATCGCCGCAAGGTCCGACGCGCGCACGCGAAACGGAATGAACGAGACGAAGTAGATCTGGGCGACCCCCGGGGGGAACGAGAGCAGGCGAAACGTCGTCACCGCCCAGCAGACGACGGTCCCGAACGCCACTCCCGCCGCGATGCCGGCGGCGCCCAGCAGGGCCCCGACCCAGAGGAACACACGCGAGAAGAAGCCCGGAGCCGCGCCGAGCGAGGAGAGCACGCCGATGTCGCGCGTCTTCTCCTGGACCGTCATCACGAGCGTGGCGACGAGGTTGAACGTCGAGACGGCGACGATCAGGCCGATCACGAGGAAGAGCGTCGTCTGCTGGACGCGCAGCGCCGCAAAGAGGCCGCCGTTCATCGAGAGCGTGTCCGCCACGGAGAAGCCCGGCCCCGCGGCGTCGCGGATCGCGGCGAGCGCCGCGCTCCGGTCCTTCGGCGCCGCGAGTCCGATCTCGACGACGTTCGCGCTTCCCGGCATCCGCGCGAGCGCTTGCAGCGCTTCGCGGTCGCAGAAGATCCACTCCGCGTCGTATTCCGCGAAATTGGTCCGGAAGATCTTCGCCACGCGGAAGCGTCCGGTCCGGGGTACGAGCGCCGAGGCCCCGAGCGCCGCGTCCGGCACCGAGATCGCGATCGGATCTCCGACCTTCACGGCGAGCCCCCTCGCGAGCTCCGCCCCGACCGCGGCTCCCGGCGGCTGCCCGGGCCCGGACGTCAGATGCGCGCCCGCGAGGATCGCCGCCGTCTGCGGCGAGACGCGCGCTTCGGTTCCCGGATCGATGCCCTTGACGACCGCGTCGATCCCGTCGGGCGTCTCGGCGGAGGCCGCGAGCCCCGACTGGTACACGACCGCGGAGGTCGCGCGCACCGACGGCACCGACTCCAGCCGCCGGCGCAGCGAAGCGATCTCCTCCGGCCCCGCGGGGACGAGCGGATAGACGACCGCCTCGGCGTTGGCGCCGATGAGCTTTTCGCGGATCTCGGTGCGATAACCGGAGAGCAACCCCATCGCGACGACGAGCGCCGCGACCCCGAGACCGATTCCGCCGATCGCGAGAAGCGAGACCGCCGAGACGAGCCGCGTCGGCCGGGAGCGCAGGTACGCGAGCGCGACCTCGAGCGCCAGCGGCATCAGGGCCCCGCGGCGAGCATTCGGGAGGGGCTTCGGCGCATCGCGTCGAGGAAGCTTTCGAAGAGGACGTTGGCGTCGTGGGGTCCCGGCGCGGCCTCCGGATGGAACTGCGCGGCGAGGATGGGCAGCTCGCGGTGCCGGAATCCCTCGAGCGTGCCGTCGTTGAGGTTTCGATGCGTCGGCTCGACCTCGGCCGGGAGCGTGCCGGGGTCCACGGCGAATCCGTGGTTCTGCGACGTGATCGCGACGGCGCCCGTCTGGAGGTCCCCGACCGGATGGTTGGCGCCGCGGTGCCCGAACTTCAGCTTGAAGGTCCGCGCGCCGAACGCGAGACCCAGGAGCTGATGCCCGAGGCAGATGCCGAAGATCGGACGCCGGCCGATGAGCTTCTCGATCGTGCCGATCGGGCCCGCGAGCGCCGCCGGGTCGCCGGGACCGTTCGAGAGGAAGATCCCGTCCGGATCCGACGCCAGGATCGCGTCCGCCGGTGCGGTCGCCGGAAAGACCGTGACCCGGCATCCGGCGGCGTTCAGGAGCCGCACGATGTTTCTTTTCATGCCGTAGTCGATGGCGGCCACGTGGTGCAGCGCGCGGGGCGCCTCGAAGACCGACGTCCGCGAGGGCGACACCGCGAGCGCGAGGTCGCTTCCCTCCATGAGCGGAGAGGCGAGCACGCGTGCGCGCAGCTCCTCCGGATCGTCGATCTCGGTGGAGAGGCCGGCCCGCATCGCGCCTTCGGTCCGGATGCGGCGCACGAGCGCCCGGGTGTCGAGGCCGTGGAGACCCAGAACGCCGGCCTTCTCCAGATACGCCGCGAGGCTTTGCTCTCCCCCGCTTCCGCTCCAGCGCGTCGGGAAGTCGCGCGCGAGGAACCCCGCGACGTGGACCCGGTCGGACTCGGACTCCGCCTCGCGCACGCCGTAATTGCCCACGTGCGCGGCCGTCATGACGACGATCTGGCCGGCGTACGAGGGGTCCGTCAGAACCTCCTGGTAGCCGCTCATCGCGGTGTTGAAGACGATTTCGCCGAACGAGGTGCCCGGCCGGCCGATCGCCTCGCCGCGATAGGCGGCCCCGTCCTCGAGGACGAGCAGCCCCTTCACGCCGAGCGTCCGAGCACGGGCGCGAGCCGGCGGACCTGCTGCATGAGATCCACGAACATGTCGGGAAGGAGCGCCTGCGGGCCGTCGGAAAGCGCGGCCTCGGGATGGTTGTGCACTTCGATCAGGAGCCCGTCGGCGCCGACGGCCACCGCGGCGCGCGAGAGCGGCAGAACCTTCTGCCGCTTTCCGGTTCCGTGAGAGGGATCGACGAGGATCGGCAGGTGCGAGATCCGCTGCACGTACGGGATCGCCGAGAGGTCGAGCGTGTTGCGCGTGTGGTTGACGAAGGTCCGGACGCCGCGCTCGCACAGGACCACTTCGTAGTTGCCTTCGGCGAGCAGATACTCGGCCGAAAGCAGCAGCTCCTCGATCGTCGCCGACATGCCGCGCTTCAGGAGGATGGGTTTCCTCAGGCGCCCGAGCCTCTTCAGGAGCGAGAAGTTCTGCATGTTGCGCGCTCCGACCTGGAGACAGTCGGCGTGCTCGGCGACGAGGTCCACGGTCTCCGAGTCGAGGACCTCCGTCACGATGGGAAGTCCCGTCTCCTGGCGAACGCGCGAGAGGATGCGCAGGCCGTCCAATCCGAGTCCCTGGAACGAATAGGGCGACGTCCGGGGCTTGAACGCGCCGCCGCGGTAGAGCGTCGCCCCGGCGTCCTTGACGAGCCGCGCGATCTCGATCGCCTGCCTCTCGGATTCGACCGCGCACGGCCCGGCGACGACGACGAGGCCGGCGCCGCCGATGGGAACGCCGCCGACCGAGACGACCGTGGTCTCGCGTTTGGCCTCGCGCGAGACGAGCTTGTAGGGCGACGAGACGGGAATGACCTCGAGAACGCCCGGCAGGTTCTCGAAGGCCGCCGGCTCGACCGTGCCCCTGTTGCCGGTGATCCCGATCGCCGTCCGCTGAGCTCCGGGAATCGGGTGGGCCTGCAGTCCGAGGCCGCGGACGGTTTCGACGACGCGGCGGACCTCCTCGGAGGAGGCCGCGGCGTCCATGACGATCAACATCGGGGTGCTATCATCTGAGGGGTCCGATGGCCTGTCAAACCCTGTCGGATCGGAGGTTTGCGCGCATGAAGCGGCTCGCCGGACTCTTCCTCGTCCTGCTCTTCTGGGCCGCCGCGGCCTCCGCATACGTCATCAAGCTGAAGGATGGGTCGATGCTCTTTGCCCGCATGAAATACGAGGTCAAGGGCAAGAAAGCCATCATCACGCTCGAGAACGGCACCGTGACCCAGATCGACATCGACAAAGTCGACGTGCCCGGGACCGACGAGTACAACGCCAAGTACAGCGGCAACGTGATCGCGATCGACACGCCCGAGCAGCGGCTCCTGAACGCGCCCGGCGGACCGCCGACGCCGGCGCCGCGCCTGCAGGATCTCGCGCGGCAGAGCAAGCTGCGCACGGGCCCGGCCGGTCTGGCGGCGAAGGCGCTGTCGGGGGACGCCGCCGAGAGTTCGAGCGCGTCCTTTCAGGCGCCCGAGGCCCTCGTCCAGGCCGCCTTCTCGCGCGTCTTCGACGGCGCGTCGATTCCGGCGTGGCGTCTGACAAATTTCCGCGGAAAGACACGGCTGCTCGCGACGACCAACAGCGAGGAGGCCGTCTTCAACGTGCTTTCGGCGGCCGCACGCGCCATGCACGAGCTGGCCGACAAGGGCCGGGAGATCAACGTCGAGATCGTCCTGACGACCGGCACCAACGAGCCCGCCGGGACCTTCGAGATGACGGCGGACCAGGCGAGCCGTCTGGTCGCGGGCACGATGCCCGTCGGAGACTACTTCGTTCGCAACGTCGTCTTCTGATCGCCCGGAAGCGCAGAGCCACCCGCCCCTCCCCCGGCGGGCGGGACGGCACGGAGGAGTCATGAAGAAGAAGCCGCCGCAGAATTACGCCAATCACCGGCGCTTCATTCCCCTGTATCACTTCGTTCTCTTCGGCGTGTTCGTCGTCAACCTTCTCTGGGCCGGCGTGCGCGTGGTGCGCGGCTTCTCGTTCGCGACCATCTGGGACGTCGTGCTCGCGCTCGGGTTGCTCGGCCTGTTCTTCTACATGCGCATCTTCGCGCTCACCGCGCAGGATCGGCTCATCCGGCTCGAAATGCGGCTGCGGCTCAAAGAGATCCTGCCGGCCGACCTCCGCGGCCGCATCCTCGAGCTCACGCCCGATCAGCTCATCGGCCTGCGCTTCGCGAGCGACGCCGAGATGCCGGACCTCGTCCGCGAGGTCCTCACCAACGGGATCGAGGAGCGCGAGGTCATCAAGCGCAAGGTGCGCGACTGGCAGGGCGACTACCTGCGCGTCTGAGCGCGCGGCGCCCGCGCCATCCGCAGACAGAGCCAGGCGCCGAAGGCGACCGAAGCCCCCCAGAGCGAAAACGCCAGCAGCCGCGTGAGCGCGGCGAGGACGTGATCCCAGCTCAGGATTCCGAGCTTCCCGAGCAGATAGTTCCAGTCGTGCACCGGGTCGGGCGAGAGCCCGACGAGGGGCAGCTCGCGCGCGCGGGCGTCGCCGATGTACGTCGCGAGATTCCAGAGGGAGAACGCCTCCCAGGCGCCCCCGACCGCGACGCCGAAGTAGTCGCCCTGGCGGCCGAGCAGGAACGCGACGGCCGCAGGCGCCGCGACCTGCGCGAGGCTTCCTCCGGCGATACCGACGAACGTTCCCGCGAAGCCGAGGAGCAGATGCCCGAGCTCATGGATGCCGAGCGTGATTCCGCCGAAGAGGCTCGAGTACAGCGGGTCGCGCAGGTGCCGCACTCCCACCCACGCGAGATACGCGAGGAGCACGGCGCGCCAGACCCACGAGCGGCCGGCGCACCACTCTTGCGCGTCCGCGCGGATCGCGGAAGGATCGAACGTCACGGGACTGCCGAGGCCGGCGGCGGGGCACCGGCTGTCGCGGCGAGCCGGTCGGTCACGTCGATCCACCGGTAGGGATGGGCGTATCGGGAGAAGTAGCTCCGATCTTCCAGGAGACGGTACGAAGCGCCCAGGTACCGATTCAGGATGACCCGGAAGGAGTTGACGGGCGTGATCGACTCATAGAGCCCGGCAGGTCCGCCCGGCAGGTGATAGGCGTTCAGAATCCCCATCCGCTCGCGAAGCATCACGTCGAGACCCGGTTCGTCGCCGCTCGGGGGAGGGCCGGCGTCGCTGTAGAGCCATCGGTAGCTGGTCGCCGCGGAGCCGTGGTCGCCCTGCAGCACGATGACGGGCGGTGTGCGCGCTTCCGCCAGGATCCGGTCGACCGCCGCGAGGACACTTCGGTTCAGGAAGATCACCTGTTCCACGTAACCCGGCCGGTTGCCCCACTCGAGGATGGCGTCGTCTTTGGTTGGCGGCGGCGCCTCTCCGTTGCGCCCGAAGAGCAGCGGGGGCTCCGGGGAGACGACGTGCGCGAACACGTACCGCGGACCCGGGATTCGGTGCGGAATCTGCGGCAGCGTCGCGAGCTCGCACAGCACGCGGTTGCGGGTCTGGACCTCGATCTTCCGAAAGAAGCCGAGGGAATCGAGGACCGTCGTGCGCGCCAGCACCCGCGTGAACTCGCTCCAGCCGCCGCAGTTGACGTCCCAGTCGGAATTGCGATTGCGGGCCGTGACGGTCCACCCCGACTGGAACGTGATCGTCCGGTACCCGCGCTCCCGGAAGGTCCGCAGGACGCGGCTCTCCTCAATCAGATCGTAGAGCGGCTGGAGCAGCTTCGTCTCTCGGCCGGAGAGCTCGATGGCGCGGCTCAAGTACTCCATGTTCGTCGAGGAGGCGAGCGAGAGCGGCGTCTGGGAGTAGTTGCTGTGGCTGCGGTCCGCCACGTAGAACCCGCGAGCCTTCAGGGCGTCGAGGAACTCGCGATTGTCGAAGCCGTAGACGGCGCGCAGCGTCTCGGCGCTCGCGTATCCGTCCAGAATCACGTAATAGACGTCGGGGAGATTCGCCGTCCCGGCATCGGGGCGCTCCCGCCCGCCGGCGCGCGCTCGGGCCGAGGCGGCCGCCGCTCGGCCCTCGAAGAGGGGGCCGCGGCTCCGCACGAGGCGGATCGCCGGGAAGGCGACCAGAAGGACGGACACGAACGTCAGAACCTGGGCGAGAGCCGCCGGCTCGCGACGCGCCCGCCGAAGACCCCGGAACGCCGCGAGAAGCCCGAGCGCGAGCAGCGGCAGGGCGTACCGATGCCTCAGAGGTATCCAGTCATGGCTCGCGGCGTGAAGGGGCTCGTAGGAGAAGAACGCCACGATCGTGAGCGACGTCATCACCGCCGCCTTCTGCCAGCTTCGCAGCATCGGCCGAAGGAGGCACCAGAGCAGCGCGGCGGCGGCCAGAGAGGTCGCGGCCGCCGGCCAGACGTCTCGCATCGACACCGCCGCCGCATTGGAGGCGGCCAGGGAGAGGGCCGGGAAGAGCGCGAAGAAGAGGGGATGCAGCTGCGACAGGCGCCGGGCCACCGTCAGGTCCGCCTTTGCTCCATCCGATAGATCGTCCGGCCGCTCTCGCGGATGGGAGATTTGGAGACCGTCCGAAAGTGTCGCGCGAAGGCCCGCTCGAAGGACTCGGCCGTGTACTCCGCGAAGACGTCCTCGCGCGTCGCGAGCATGCGCTGCACCTGGGAGTCGTCCTTCGGGACAAACTCGATCAGCAGAGTCCGCCCCGTCTCGGCGAGAAACTCGGCGATTCTCTCGAAGGGCACGTTGTTGCCGATCGCCAGATGGTGGATCAGAGCCAGGGCCAGCGCCACGTCGGCGGGCCCCCGCTCGGAGAGCGACGCCCGCTCGCGATTGGCCCAGCCGGTGCCGCCGCTCGGATTGGACAGGTCGAGCACGAGCGGGAGGATCCGCGGCTCTTTTCGGTCGAGGCAGCGGCGGTAATGGCGTTCCACCGCGGCGCCGTCGGAGTCGAACGCGATCGTGTACGCGCCCGCCTGGACCGCCGCTTCGCTGTAGAGACCGGTGTTCGCTCCGAGATCCCAGACGGTCCGGGGGGCGGCTTCGGAGAGAATTCCCCCGACGATCCGGAGCTTCTCGTTGCGCGCCTCCTCCGAGTAGTTCGTGTGGTCGTAGTAGTCGGCCCATCCGCCTCCGGAGCCTTGCCACGAGAGGCCCGAAACGACGCTCTGGAGGCTGTCGAGGAGGGCCACCAATCCGTACTTCCCCATTTGCCGCCGGGAAGGCGGGAGCGCCGCGTCGGATTCGTGACGCTGCTGGCTGCGGGCGTGCATGTGGAGGTGTGTCAGGAGGCCGAAGGAAAGCAACGTGCGCGCCGGCAGCAGCTCGCTTGCCAGGTCCAACGGAAGTCCGTCGATGTAGACGCGAAGAAGCTGGCTGAGGCGCGCGTCGCGGTGGGCCATCACGGCGAGCGGAGCGAGAAAATGCTGGCAGAACTGCCGGTACGCGACCCAGGGCTCCCCCGGCACGAGGCGGCGGAACGACAACGTGTCGATCAGAACCGGGAGAGCGCCCCGGAACTGGATGTTGTAGGCGCTCGCGTCCTTCAGACACATCCCGAAGCCGATGGCTTTCCGCGCGATTTTCAGCGTGAGCTCTGCCGCCGCCTTCAACTGCGCGAAGCACCACTCGTACGGATAGGAGACGAACGGAATGCGCTCCGGCCTCAGGATCCGGAAAGCGCCGGTCGAGGCGTCGCTCGCCGCCTCCTCATGCCGGACCAGTTGGCCGTCCACGGCGAGCGATTCGTAAAGGCCCGAGCGCATCAGGTGCTCGTAGTCTTCGGCATAGGCGGGGTTCACCTGACGATAGAGAACCCCCTCCCGAAGGAAGAGAAAGCCGCTGGGGTCCCGAAAGGAGCTTGGAAGGGCCTCGCTAGCCATCGGACCGGGAGGTCTTCTCGCCTCGCGCGAAGAGGCTCTTGAAGAATCCGATCATCTTGTGCCAGAAGACCTTCAGCGCGAAGAGGGCCCCGAGCAAGCCCGCGATGAGCAGCTGCAGAACGTAGCTTCCCGTTCCGGGATCGACGTATGCCTCGGCGCGTGCCGGAAAAAGAAACAGCGTAAGGAAAAACACAACCGCTACAAGCCCTCGGCTCGCCATGGGTCGCCTCCCCGTGCGCTTCAAACGATGTTAACCCAGGGCCGCCCCGCACGCGGGTGCCTTCTTCCCGCACGATGGTGCCGTGCCGGCTAGTCTTCGGGGCCCTTGCCTCGGGGTCGTCCCTCGGACGGCCCGCCCGAGAGTCTCACTCGGCGTCCGTGTCGCGAAGCGGCGTCAGATGGTAGCGGGCGTCCTCGCCGACGGTCTGCCGGAATCGGTCGGCGAACGACGCGAGCTCTCCCGCGGTCTCGTCCTCGAAGATGCGCTCGATGCGATACATCGGAAAGAACACCGTGGCGGGGTGCGTCGAGAGGGTCGCCTTGCGCGCGACCTGCCGGAGCCATTCCTCGAACCCGTCGAGCGAGAGCCCGCGCACGGTGATGCCCGCCGGCGTCTCGTCCTTGAGGAGCCCCCAGAACTTCTCGCGCGGGCTCGTGAGGTGGACCAGAACGAAGCTGTTTTTTTCCATCGCGTGCGCTCCGGCGGAAGCGGAATCCGGGAATTATGGGGCCGGGCGGGGGTCCTCGGAAAGCTCGAGCAGGACGCCGTGGGCCGCCTCGGGATGAAGAAAGGCCACCCGGCGGCCGCCCGCGCCCGGCACCGGCGTCCGGTCGATCAGGCGAAAGCCGCGGCGCGCGAGGTCCGCGAGCGCGTCCTCGAGATCGGGAACGGCGAGGCAGATGTGATGCAGCCCGGGCCCGCGCTTCGCGAGAAACCGGCCGACCGGAGACTCGGGCGACGTCGGCTCGAGCAGCTCCAGCCGGCTCTCGCCCACGGGAAGAAACGCCGTCGCGACGCCCTGCGAGGCGAGCTCCTCGCGGTGCGTCACTTCGAGCCCGAGCGCGCGATAGACGTCGAGCGCCTCCGCGATCGATCGCACCGCGATCCCGATGTGGTCCACGCGGAACCCGCTCACGATCGCACCATCCTCGCGTAGAGGCGGTCGGCCGCGGCGTAGGGGTCGGCGCGGCGCGCGAGCACGTCGCCGACCGCCTCCTCGAGGCCCTGAGGTCGGCCTGCCGCCGCCTCCACGTCGCGCGCGAAACGCGCCTGAAGAATCTGGACGAGACGTGCGCGCGCCCGCCGTCCGCTCCGGAGGGCGCCTTCGGGCGTCGTGCGCAGGAACTCTTCGTGCGCGGCGATCGCGTCCACCGTCTCGGCGACGCCTTCGGCGCGCGGCGCGACCGTCCGGACGATCGGCGGACGCCACCCGCGATGCGGCGTGAAGTCGAGCATCGCGGCGATCTCGGCCGCGGCCCGGTCGGCGCCGTCGCGATCCGCCTTGTTGACGACGAAAACGTCGGCGATCTCGAGGATGCCCGCCTTGATGGCCTGAATGTCGTCGCCCAGCCCCGGCACGATCACGACGGCGATCGTCTCGGCCGTCTTCACGATGTCCACCTCGTCCTGCCCGACGCCCACGGTCTCGACGAGCACGACGTCGAAGCCCGCGGCATCGAGAACGTCCACGGCGTCTCCCGTCGCGCGCGCGAGGCCGCCGAGCGCGCCGCGCGTCGCCATCGAGCGGATGAAGACGCCCGGATCCGTGAAGATCTCGGACATCCGGATGCGGTCGCCCAGGATCGCGCCGCCGGTGAAGGGCGAGGAAGGATCGACGGCCACGACCGCGACGGTCGAGCCCCGCTTCCGGTAGGCCTGCGCCAGCCGCTGAACGAGCGTGGACTTGCCGGCTCCGGGGGGTCCCGTGACCCCGACGACGCGCGCCCGGCCCGTCCTCGGAAAGATCTCGTGCAGGATTTCGGGCGCGCCGCCGTCCCGCTCGACCTCCGAGAGGGCCCGGCCGATCTCCCGCGCGCGGCGCGCGAGCACGCCCTCGACGATCGCCGCCGTCCCCGTGGCCGGGGCGGCGTTCATTCGCGGTCGGCGAGGAGGCTCTTCGCGATCACGAGCTTCTGGATCTCGCTCGTGCCCTCGCCGATCGTGCAGAGCTTGACGTCCCGAAAGAATTTCTCGACCGGGTAGTCCTTCATGAAGCCGTACCCGCCGTGGATCTGGAGCGCGCGATCGGTGGCCTTGACCGCGATCTCGGACGCGAAGAGCTTCGCCTGGGCCGAGAGGCGCGGAACGGCCGCGCCCGAGTCCTTCGCGGCGGCGGCCCGCTGCGTGAGGAGCCGCGCGGCGTCGATGTCCGTCGCCATCTCGGCGAGATAGAACTGGATCGCCTCGAACTCGCAGATCGGCTTGCCGAACTGCTTGCGCTGCTTCGAGTATGCGAGCGCCGCCTCGAAGGCGCCGCGGGCGATGCCGACGGAGAGCGCGGCGATCGAGATCCGGCCGCCGTCCAGGACCTTCATGGACTGAACGAACCCCTCGCCTTCCCGTCCGACGAGCGCGTCGGCCGGCACGCGGCAGTCCTCCATCACGAGGGTGCAGGTGTCGGAAGCGCGCATCCCGAGCTTGTTCTCCTTCTTGCCGACGCGGATGCCCGGGTTGTCGAGCTCGACCAGGAAGGCCGAGATGCCGTGGCGACCGCGCGTCCGGTCGGTCACGGCCATGAGCACCGCGACGTTCCCGACGGACGCGTTGGTGATGAAGTTCTTCGAACCGTTCAGGACCCAGGCATCGCCGTCGCGGACGGCCGTCGTCTTCGTTCCTCCGGAATCCGAGCCGGCCTCGGCCTCGGTGAGGCCCCACGCCGCGAGCCACTCGCCCGACGTCAGGAGCGGCAGGTAACGGCGCTTCTGCGCCTCCGTCCCGAAGAGGAAGATGTGGCTGGATCCGAGCGACGTGTGCGCCGCCAGGGCGAGCGCGACGGCGCCGTCCACGCTCGCGACCTCCTCGACGATGGCCGCGTAGTCCTGCGTCGAGAGGCCCGCGCCTCCGTATTCCTCCGGGAAGATCGTGCCGAGAAAGCCGAGCTCGCCCAGCCGGCGGAACATGGCGCGCGGGAACTGCTGCGCCTCGTCCCATTCGAGAACGTGAGGGCGGATCTCGGCCTCGCAGAAGTCCTTCAGGGTCTGGAGAATCGTCTCCCGTTCGGCGGAGACCGAGGAGCTCATCCGGATATTTTAGCGCGGTGGCGGACGGCGCCGCGCCGTCGGCCTCTCATCGGTTCGACGGCGGGCCCGGCGCGACGCCCGAGGCCGGCACGATGTCGATCCCCGTGTAGTAGTGCTTCAGGATCTGGTCGTAGGTCTGGCCGGCGAGCGCCATGCCGAAAGAGCCGTTCTGGCAGAGGCCCACCCCGTGACCCCAGCCCCGCCCGAGGAAAACGAACTCGATCTCGCCCTGCGGCCCCTTCGCGCGGGCCACCGTGAAAAGCAGCTCCGGAAGTCCCAGCGCCTGCCGCAGGTCGAAGCGCCGCAGCGTGGTCTCCGCGGCGTCGGTCCGCACGCGGATCTCGATCGCCCGGCCCGCGGCGCTGCGCTTCGTCACCGTCACCTCGCGGACCTCCGCGCCGGCCACGCGGCCGTTCATCCGCCGCATGAGCTCGGTACCCGACACGCGGCGCACCCACTCCGTCCACGACGACTCGCGATCGAATGTCGGGCCGGCCGTGTCGAGCTCGACCCAGAGCGCGAGAACACGCGCGCCGCGCTTCCACCAGCGGACGCGGTCTCCGGCCCGCAGCGTCAGCGACGCCGCCGGCAGATACGTGTCGCCGACGCGCCGCGCGAGCGGCAGCTCCGGATCCACGGGCAGGCCGACGCGTCCGTCCGCGGTCTTGACCCAGAGGTTCGAGCCCTCGCGCGACAGAAAGCGCCCCGCCGTCTCCGACAGGCCGGTCAGACGCAGGGCCGCCGAGAACAGGAGGCCGCGATACTCCTCTTCCGAGACCTTGCGGTCGGCCGGCGGCAGGGACTCCCCGGCGCCGAATCGGAACCGCAGCAGAAAGTCGTAGGCGTCGCGGGCGGGCGGGACGAGGGAGGCCGACGCCGCCGGCTCTTCGGCGTCATAGGACACGGTCTCGGGCACGAGGTGCTCGCGGGAGGCCGGCGACAGACCGAACGCCTCGACGACGGACGGATACACGGCCGCCGGATCGAGCGAGGCCGGGGCGCTTCCCCGCCGCTCGATTCCCGCGAGCTCCTGCGCCGCCTCGAGCGCGGCGCCGCGCGGGGCGGCCGAATGCGCCGCGAGGTGCGCGAGGACGTACCCCCGCCACTCGAGGCCGCTGCGCGCGCGCGTCTTCTGGCCGCGCGGCAGGCGCGCGCCGTCGAGGCGCGTCGTCGCGAGCTCTCCGCAGGGAACCGACACCAGGTAGGGCACCGGGTCCTCGCCGAAGACGTTCTCCACGTTCTCGGTGCGGCCGCCGCACGTCGAGACGAAAAGCGCGTCGGCGAAGTGTCCGGCCGAGGCGAGTACCAGCCCGCGGGTCGCGTCCACGGCGGCGGTCGAGAGCGCATCCTCGGCCGCGAGACCCGAGTACACCTGGCACTTCGGGGTCGCGCAGAGATCGTAGCCCTCGGTCTCGAACTGTCCCTTGTGCGCGAAGGCGTAGGTGCGCGCCGCGACGGCCTGCGCCTTGAGCGCTTCGATCTCGTCGAAACGCTTGGGGCCCATCTCGGCCGGCACCACACCGTAGAGATAGTCCTCGAGATCCACGCGGCCGACGACGTTCAGGGTCCCGCGCGAGCTGACCAGGACGCGCAGGCTCCCGCGATACGGCGTCCCGTCCACGACGACACGCAGTCCCGCGGCGTCGGGAAAGACGTCCACCGGCGACACGAAGCGCCGCACCGCGCCGGCCTCGTCGGTGACGAGCATCGTGCGCGCCGCCGCGGCCGACGGCCCTTCGGCCACGAGGGCCTCCTGCCCGGCCGCCTTCAGCTTCTCGACGAGCGCCTGCGCATCGGCGCGCGCCGCGAAATCGCCGAGCAGAACGCGGTAGACGCCGCGGTCGGCGGAGAAGGCGACCGCCGCCGGAAGCTTCTGCTCCGAGGAGAGCTTCGCGGCGACGGCTCTGGCCGTGTCCTCCTGCGAGAACGCGCCGGCCTGCGCGGCATAACGCGCCGTAGCGCCTCCCTCCGGAACGAACGTGAGCGGCCCGCGCCGACGCTCGGCGCGGCCTTCGGAGACGAGGATCCAGGGCGAGCCCGGCGGCCCGAAGGCGAACTGCGGAAGATCGCTCTTCAGTCCGACGCGGAAGAGCGTTCCGCTCGGCGCGGCCGGCTCGGGCGCGGGAACGGCCGGACCCGGCGGCGCGGGCGTGGGCCGCAGGGCGGGCGCCGGCGCCGGAGTCGGCGCTCCGGGAGTCGCCGACGGCGCGCCCGCGGGTGTCGGAGCCGGCGTCTGGGGTCTCGGGCTCGCGCAGCCGGAGAGCCGGAGGGCGGCGGCCGCGAACAGGACCGCCGCCGCCGCGGATCGGAGATCGCGGGACGGCGTCAAAACGGCGTTCGGGTCTGGGCGCCCAGGACCTGCTTGCGGTAGTCCTCGCCCCGCAGCGGGATCATCTGGCACATCTCGTAGAGGCGGCTGCGAAGCCGGTAGTTCAGCCGGTCCTCGAGGCGGTCGCGCTCGCCCGACGCCGCGTCAGGCTCGTCCTCGTAGTTGGAGGTCGCGATCGTGATCCTCCGGCGGTTGTATCGCGTGTTGAGCAGGTTGTAGAGGACGTCGAGCACCCACGGGTGCGGCTTCGACGCGCCGAGCTCGTCGAGCACGAGCAGCTCCGCCTCCGCGTACGGCGTGAGGAGCGATTCCTTCGACGCGTCCGCGTCCGGACGGAAGCTCGACTGAATTTTCAGGAGCAGATCGGAAAAATCCGCGTAGAGGCCCGAGACGCCCTTGCGAAGGATGAGCTCGGCCAGCATGGCGCAGGCCAGGTGCGTCTTGCCGCGTCCCGAGGGTCCGACGAGAAGGAGCCCGTGATCCACGACGGGATAGAGGTCCACGAACTCCCGCGCCGCCTGCTTCGCGCGCTGCAGCGCCGGCCGGCCGAGGTCGTTGAAGTTGTCGATCGTATCGGCGGCGTAGCGCTCCGGAATCCCCGCGGCCTCGAGCTTCTGCCGCCGGATCGTCGCGGCGCGGCAGTCGCAGGAGCGCGCCTGCTTGATCCCGCCGATCGATTCGAGGATCCAGCCCGTGTCGCCGCACCGCGGGCAGCCGGGCGCGCGCTTCTCGCCGCTCACGCCGTCAATTCTCCGGCAGCCCCTGCTCGATGACGATCCGCCGCCGGCGCGGGCCCTCGAGATAGTGCTTGAGGTCCGCGAGACTCGCGTCCCAGCCCGGGCCGACTCGGCCGCGGTAGAGATCGTAGGCCGGCCCACAGTCGGGAACGGTCTGCTCGACGGTGACGGAGCAAGCCGCCGCGCCCTCCTCGTCGAATCGAAACACGATCGACAGGCCCTCGAGCGGCTCGCCCTCGCGCGGCTCGTACGAGATGTCGCGGACGACGAGCAATCTTCCCCGCTCGAACTCCGCGATCTTGCCGAGCACGGTCGCCTCGGTCCGGCCGCGCCGGTCCGTGAACCCGACCGCCCAGTTGCCGCCCGGCCGGAGGCCGACGAGCGCGCCCTCGCACCACCACGAGAGCAGATCCGAGACGCGCGTGAAAGCATCGAAGGCGTCGGAGGAGCTCGCGGCGATCGAGACGGAGCGCGTGACGGAGACGTCCACGTCCGCATTCTACCGGGAGCAGCCTCGGGCGACGCGGCTATACTCCGGCGCCCATGAACGCGCCGACGCTCGACGCTTTCCGCGCGCCGCTCGCCGGCGCGGTGCGCGACGCCGTGCGCGATCTCTTCGGCATCGCCCTCGATCGCGTCGTGCTCGAGCGGCCGCCGCGCGCGGCGCTCGGCGACCTCGCGAGCCCCGTGGCCTTCGACCTCGCGAAGCCGCTGAAACGCCCGCCGCGCGCGATCGCGGAAGAGCTCGCCCGCGCCGTCCGCCGTCCGGAAGGCATCGCCGAGCTTCGCGTCGAGGGAGGCGGGTACCTCAACGCCCGGCTCGAGCGCGCTCCCTTCGCCGCCGCGCTCCTCGGATCGCCGGCGCCGGCGCCTTCCCGCGGCGGAAAGGTCGTCGTCGAGCACACGAACATCAATCCCAACAAGGCGGCGCACATCGGGCACCTGCGAAACGCCGTTCTGGGCGATGTCCTCGTGCGCTCGCTGCGTCTGCTCGGGCATGCGGTCGAGGTGCAGAACTATCTCGACGACACAGGCGTCCAGGTGGCCGACGTCGTGGCCGGGCTGGTCCACATGGAGGGCGTCGCGACGCTCTCGGCCGCCGAGCGGGCGATCCGGGAATCGCGCCTGCCCTCCGGGACGGCGAATCCGAAAGGCTTCGCCTACCTCTGCTGGGACCTTTACGCGGAGGTGGGCAAGACGTACGCCGCGAGGCCCGAGACGCAGGCCTGGCGCGCCGAGACGCTCCACGCGATCGAGGCGGGCGACAACGAGACGGCGCGCATCGCGGCGTCGGTGTCGGAGGCGATCTCCTCGGCCCATCTCGCCACGATGGGCCGGCTCGGCATCGCGTACGACCTGCTCCCGCGCGAGAGCGACATCCTGCGAAAACGGTTCTGGTCGCGGGCGTTCGACCGGCTGCGCGACTCGGGGGCGATGGTCCTGGAGACGGAGGGCAAGCAGGCGGGCTGCTGGGTGCTGCGGCTGGCCGGCTCGGAAGAATTTGCCGGCATGGAGGAGCCCGACAAGATCCTCGTGCGCTCCAACGGCACGGTGACCTACACGGCCAAGGACATCGCCTACCAGCTCTGGAAGTTCGGGCTCCTGCCGATCGACTTCGACTACCTGCCCTTCCGCGTCGACTGGGGTGTCGGCTCGGTCCCCGAGCGCGAGATCCCCGAGGCGGTGCGCGCTCACC
>DATBFU010000125.1:0-36527 GCA_036558325.1 Thermoanaerobaculia bacterium
ACCTTCACGCCCTTCTCACGCGCCGCCGCGTCCAGGTCCTCGACGACCTCGGTCAGGAGCTCGTGAAGGACGACGGGACGGCGCTCCAGCGGAACCGCCCCGCTCTCGATCTGGGCGAGGTCCATCAGGTCGTCGATCAGCTCGCGCATGCGCTTCGACTGCCGGCGGATCATGTCGAGCAGCTGCTTCGTATCGGCCTCGTCGGTGCCGCCCTCCGCGAGCGTCTCGGCGGCCGCCGCGATCGAGGCGATCGGCGTGCGCAGCTCGTGCGAGACGTCGGCCACGAAGGTCCGGCGCATTCCCTCGGTCCGCTCGAGGCGCGTCACGTCGCGCAGCACTCCCACCGCCGCGGCGCGGGAGCCCGGCGGCAGCGCGACGACGGTCACGTGCCAGACGAGGTCGTCGGCGAGGCGTACGGTCCGCTCGTCGGTCTCCCGGCTCTTCAGCGTGGTCTCGAAGAGCTCGTAGAGCTCGCGGTTGCGCAGAAGGTCGTAGAGCGCGCGGCCCGCGGGCGCCGGCAGGCCGATCATCCTCGCGAACTGCGCGTTGGACTCGAGAACGTGAAGCTTCTCGTCCACGACGACGAGACCGTCGGGCAACTGCTCGAGCACCATCGCCGCGAGGCGCCGCTCGGCGTCCGCGCTCCCCGCCGCCCTGAGGAGAGATTCCTTCATGCGCTTCAACGCCGCGCCGAGGAGCTGCACCTCCTCGCCTCCGGACTCGGGCAGCTCTCGTCCGGTATCGCCGCCGGCGATCGCCGAGGCCGCACGCGTCAGGTCGTCGATCGGCTTCGAGAAGCGGCGCGACATCGCCCTTCCGATCAGGAAGAGACCGACGCAGGCGCCGATGATCGCCAGACGCGCCGACCACAGATGCGCCTGCTCAATCTGTCGGACCCTCGCGGCGGCGACGGAGAGTCGGAGAACGTCCCCGTTCGGAAGGAGGCGCGCGGAGTAGAGGCGGTCTTCCTTCTCGGTCGCCGAGAAGCGCCGGGACGTGCCGGTGGCGCTCGCGCGCGCCTGGACCACCTCCGGCCGGCTTCCATGGTTCTCCATCCCCGCCACGTCGGCCGGAAGCAGATCCGTCTCGTGCGTCACGCGGCCGTCGCGCGAGACGACGGTGATGCGGCAGTCGAAGTCTTTCGCGGCCCGTCGGAGGAACGCGTCGAGCGCCTCGGGCTGGCCGGCGAACCGGTCCATCTCGCCCGCGAGGTGGTCGCGCTCGTGCTCCACATGGTCCATGACGCGCTCGTCGACCGCGCGGCGGAGCGTCGCATCGAGCACGACGATGAGCAGGACGGCCGCTCCCGCCGAGAGAACGCCGAAGAGCGCCGTGAATCGAGAGCCGAGTCTCATGGGAGGAAGTGTTCTTGTCGGAATCGGGCGGCGGAGCTACTTGCCCGGCGCATCCCGATAGCGGTAACCGAGCCCCACGACCGTCTCGATCCGATCCTCTCCGAGCTTGCGCCGCAGAGCCCGGATGTGCACGTCCACCGTTCGCGTCTCGACGTCGGCGTCGTAGTCCCAGAGCCGCGCGAGGATCGCGTCGCGCGTGACGACGCGGGACCGGTTGCGGATCAGGAGCCAGAGCAAGTCGAATTCCTTCTTCGTGAGGTGCACTCTCTGGCCGCCGAGCCGGACCTCGAAACGCGCGCGGTCCACGTGAAGGTCCCCGTCCTCGAAGATCTCCTCCTCGGACGTTTCGAAAGAAGCCACGCGGCGCAGGTGCGCGTGGACGCGCGCCAGGAGCTCCCGCATGGAGAAGGGCTTGGTGATGTAGTCGTCCGCGCCGATCTCGAAGCCGAGGAGCTTGTCCCGTTCCTCGACCCGCGCGGTCAGCATGATGATGGGCACCCTCCGGGTCTCGTCGGCGCGGCGCAGCTCGCGGCAGAGCGCGAGGCCATCGATGTCGGGCAGGTTCAGGTCGAGGATCACGAGATCGAACGGCTTCTCCTGAAGGGCCGCCAGGGCGGCGATGCCCGACACGTAGTGCTCGACCTGATAGCGCTTCTCCTTCTTCAGGTTCAGCCGGATCGTGTAGGCGATGTCCGCGTCGTCCTCGATCAGGGCGATGCGTTTCATCGCGCCGGCCTCGCGGCCGGCGGCGGGCGCAGCGGCTCTTCCGCGGCTGGTCGACGTCTTCATCGCCGTTCTAACCGAACCGCCCGGTGATGTAGTCCTCGGTGATCTTCTGCCCCGGGTTGGTGAAGATCTTGTCCGTGCGGTCGTGCTCCACGAGCCGGCCCATCATGAAGAAGGCCGTGTACTCGGAGACGCGCGCCGCCTGCTGCATGTTGTGCGTCACGATGACGATCGTATAGTCCCGCTTCAGCTCGTAGATCAGTTCCTCGATCTTCTGCGTCGCGATCGGATCGAGCGCCGACGCCGGCTCGTCCATGAGGACGACCTCCGGCTCGACGGCCAGCGCCCGCGCGATGCAGAGCCGCTGCTGCTGGCCGCCGGAAAGGCCGAGCGCGGAAGCGTCCAGGCGGTCCTTCACCTCTTCCCAGAGCGCCGCCCCGCGCAGCGCCTTCTCGACGCGCGCCGGGAGCTCGGAGTGTTTGGCGAGGGAGTTGATCCGAAGCCCGTACGCGACGTTGTCGAAGATCGACTTCGGGAACGGGTTGGATTTCTGGAAGACCATTCCCACGCGCCGCCGCAGATCCACGACGTCCGTGCCGGCCCCGTAGATGTCCTTGCCGTCGAGGAGGACGTCGCCCTCGACGCGCGTGTCCGGGATGATGTCGTTCATCCGGTTCAGGCAGCGCAGATAGGTCGATTTGCCGCAGCCCGACGGCCCGATCAAGGCCGTCACCGACTTTTCCGGCACCGCGAGCGAGATGTCGTACAGCGCCTGATGGCGGCCGTAGAAGAAGCAGAGCTTCTTCGTCTCCATCCGCGTGCGCGTGGTCGCCGCCGGCGGAGGCCCCTTCGTCTCGGCGGCGGGCCGGCGGGGGACATCCGTCCGAATCGCCGACGGCGGCAGCTCGGAACCCGCCATCACCGTGTCCGTCATCGTGCGTGCATCCTTTCGAGTCGTTTGGTCACGACGCGCGCCAGCACCGAGAAGAGGAAGATCACGCCCACCAGAACCAGAGCGCCGGCCCACGCCTGACGATGCCAGTCCTCGTAGGGTGAGATCGCGTACGTGTACACCTGCACCGTCAAGGAGGAGATCGGCTGGTCGAGCCGCAGCGAGAAGAACCGGTTGTTGAAGGCCGTGAAGAGAAGGGGCGCCGTTTCGCCCGAGATGCGGGCGAGAGAGACGAGAATGCCGGTCATGATTCCCGGAAGCGCCGCCGGAATCATCACCGAGAAGGCCGCGCGTGCTCGCGTCGCACCGAGAGCGAGCGATCCCTCGCGAAGCGTCGAGGGGACGAGATTGAGGAGCTCCTCGGTCGTCCGGGTGATGATCGGGATCATCATGAAGCCGAGCGCCGCGCCGCCCGCGATCGCCGAAAAGCGCTTCACGGGCATCACCAGGAGGCCGTAGGCGAAGATTCCGACGACGATCGAGGGAATCCCGTTCAGGACGTCGGCCGTGAACCGAACGAGCGAAGCGAAGGGCTTCGAGCCGTATTCCGAGAGGTAGGTCCCGGCGATCAAGCCGATCGGAATGGCGACGGCCGACGCGACGCCGATGAGGATCAAGGTACCGACCATCGCATTGGCCATCCCGCCGCCGACCTCGCCGACGGGCTTCGGCATTTTCGTGAAGAAGTCCCAGTTGAGCGACGAAAACCCCTGCTTGATCACGTAGAAGAAGATGAGGGCGAGCGGAACGAGCGCCACGACCACCGCGGCGCCGCAGAGAAACACGACGAGGTTCGAGAGCGCGCGCCTCCGTCCGGCTTGCGTCACGCGGCCGCCTTCGCTTTCTGGAGAGGCTCCGCCGCCGCCGCCTTGACCTTCACCTGGCGGTTCACGCTCCAGATGAGGAAGCGCGAAATGACATTGATGATGAGCGTGACGACGAAGAGAACGAGGCCGATCTCGATCAGCGCGTTCAGGTACAGATCGTCGGCGGCCTCCGTGAACTCGTTCGCGATGACGGCCGCCATCGTGTACTGCGGCGCGAAGAGCGACAGGGAGACCTGCGGGTTGTTGCCGATGACCATCGTGACCGCCATCGTCTCGCCGATCGCGCGGCCGAGACCGAGGATGACGGCGCCGATGATGCCGGTCCGTCCGTAGCGGATCGCCGCCTGGATCGCCTCCCAACGCGTGGCCCCGAGCGCATACGCCGCCTCACGCTGCGTCGAGGGGACCGCCCGCAGAACCTCGCGCGCGACGGAAGAGGTGAACGGAATCACCATGACCGCGAGCACGAGCGCGGCCGCGAGCATCCCGACGCCGACCGGCGGCCCCGAGAAGAGCGGCGTCTTGCGCAGCCACTGCGGGAGCATCTGCTCGAAGGCGCGCACCGCCGGGACGAGCACGAAGATGCCCCAGAGGCCGTAGACGATGGACGGGATCGCCGCGAGCAGCTCCGTCAGAAACGCGAGCGGCGTGCGGAGCACCTTGGGCGAGAGCTCCGAGAGAAAGATCGCGATGCCGAGCGCGACCGGCGTCGAGATGAGCAGTGCGAGAAACGACGAGTAGAGCGTGCCCCAAAGAAACGGCAGCGCTCCGAAGTTTCCGGCGACCGGGTCCCAGGTCTTCGTGCGCCAGAAGTTGAGACCGAACTTCGCGATCGAGAGACGCGAGTTCCGGTAGAGCTCGAAGCCGATCCCGGCGACGAGCAGGACGACGATGAGCGCGAAAACCCCCGTCCCCAGCCGGAACAGCCGATCGTCGGAGCTGCCGCGCGGGGACGGGGTCTTCATCTCGAGCCTCCGAAGCGGATCAGAGACGAATCTTCTTCAGGGCTTCCATCTCGAGGGCGACCACGCTCTCGGGCAACGGAGCATAGCCCAGGTCCTTGCAGTATTTCTGGCCGTCCGTGAGCGCCCACTTCATGAAATCCACCATCACCTTGGCCTTCGCCTTGTCCTTGGGGTTCTCGTAGAACAGCAGCCAGGTGAACGAGGAGATCGGGTAGACACCGGGGCCGGGGGCGTTGGTGATCGAGACGCGGAAGTCCGGAGGCATCTGCTTCGCCGCGACGGCGGCCGCCGCGGTCACCGACTCGATCGAGGAGCGAACGAACTCTCCCGCCCCGTTCTGAACGGACCCGTACGAGATCTTGTTCTGGAGTGCGTAGATGAGCTCGACGTAGCCGATCGAGCCCGGCGTCTGCTTCACGAGCCCGGCGACGCCCTCGTTGCCCTTTCCGCCGAGGCCCACCGGCCAGTTGACCGACGTGGCCACGCCGACCGTCCGCCGGAACTGCTCCGAGACCTTGGAGAGGTAGTCGACGAAGATGTACGTCGTTCCGGACCCGTCGGAACGGTGCACGACCGTGATGTCGGCGCTCGGCAGGTTCACGCCGGGATTCGTCGCGGCGATCGCCTTGTCGTCCCATTTCGTGATCTTGCCGAGGATGATGTTGGCGAGCGTGGGGCCGTTGAACTTGAGCTCCGCGTCCACGCCGGGGATGTTGTAGACCGGCACGACGCCGCCGAGCACGGACGGGAAGTGCAGGACCTTGCCGGGTGCGCCGGCCAGTTGATCGTTGGTCATCGGTCCGTCGCTCGCGCCGAAGAACACGGTCTGGTTCGTGAGCTGCCGGATACCGCCGCCCGAGCCGATCGACTGGTAGTTGATCTGCACTTCGGGATGGAGCTTGTTGTACTCGGAGAACCACTTCGAGTAGATCGGGAACGGGAACGTCGCTCCTGCGCCGTCGATCTGGGCGCTCTGCGCCGGACCGAAGGCCGCGAGGCCGAGCGCCGCCGCCGCGAGAAGCAGGGTTCGGAGTGACTTCATCGTGACACCTCTTCCACAAACATGAAGTTCGTTCGTTAAATCGAAGCGAAATTCGCGTTAACTAGAAGTTGAAGAGCGTATGGAGCGCCAGGCGCCGCTCCGTGGGTTTCGCGTTCGCGTTTCCCGGCAGGAAGCCGTCGTACTTGACCTCCTCCCAGTCGGCCAGGAGCGCGGCGGCGATGCCCGCCTTCGTGACCGGGAACCAGTAGGAGATGCCTCCGATGTAGCGCTTCTTGTGGCCGGGCTGGTCGACGTTGGGCCGCAGGTTGTCGTACCGGAGGAGCATCTCCCAGCCTTCCCCCACCGCGTGATCCTGCGGGTTGTTCGGGTCGCCGTGATAGGGCATCTTCGGGTTCGCCCAGACCGAGTAACCCTCCGCCTTGACGACGGGCTTGGTCGCGGAGGCGTTCTGGTCGTCCGCCCAGAGATACTCGCCGCCGGCGTTGACGTAGGGACTCTCGAAGGTGAGCGCCGCGTCCGTCCGGGTCTTCTTCGCGTGACGGACGTAGTGATCGCCGTCGTAGAAGCCGGTCAGGCGCAGGCCCTTCAGCACGTCCACATTCGGCGCCGGGCGCAGCGTGCCGCGGATCTGGAATGCTTTCTGGTCGTTCGATTCGGGATTCGTGTAGCCCTCGCCGTTGTAGACGCCGGCGTGGACCTCGAAGTAGTTGCCCGGGGCGATGAAGCGTGTCGAGCCGCCGAGATCCGACGAGGTCAGGAAGCCTTCGCGGTCCACGAAGATCGTGCCCTGGAAACGGTAGCGGTAGATGCTCTCCATGAAGTCGATGAACGGCGTCTGCTGCTGGCCGAGGCGGACCCACCAGCCCTTCATCACGTCGTCGAAATTGATCTGCCCGTAGGCGTACTTGAGGCGATACGTCAGGGTTCCGGTGATACCGGGCACGCTGACGGGCGCGCCTCCGACGGTGAGCGGCCCGACGCGCACGACATCCGGCGTGATGCGGAAGGACACCCAGTGCGAGATGCTGCCCGTGACGTTGATGTAGGCGCGCTGGAGATTGAAGCCGCTCGTGTGGACGTTGTTGCCGTCGGAGTCCTTCGTGAGCGGGTCCATCTGGTACGTGTAGTCCGCGAAGATCGTGCCGCCGACGCTGACCTTGGGCGTGTCGTCGGGCGGCGTGTAGCCGGCCGCCGGCGTGATCTGCGCGCGCGCCGCGGACGGTCCGACGACGAGCGCCGCCAAGGCCGCGGCGGCGGCCAAAGAACCTAGACGATGCTTCATGACTCGCGTCCCTCCTGTATTGCGAGGCGATTTGTAGAAGCGGCCGGTCAACCCGAAGGGAACTTGACGTTAACTCGGTTTGAAGGCCGCTCCCCGACAAAAAAGGCGCCCCGATGCTCGGGGCGCTGCGGAGGGGCGCGACGCGTGGACCCTCGCGGAGAGTCCTGCACGCGTCTGAATTCGCGGCGCAGCCCGCGTCAAATGTTGGCGAGGAGCGCGGCGTCGCGCGGCCCGAGAGATCCGTCAGCGGCCGAGCACGGCGAGGATCACGCGCTCGTCGATGCCGGCTTTCTTCCACGCGATCACGTCCTCCGCGGAGAGCGCCGGCCGGCTCTTCTGCGTCGAGACCCACGCGAGGATGACGTCCACGGAGACGCCCTCGTGCATCATCGCGACGATCTTCGCTTCCATGTCGGCGGCGCCGGAGAGAATCGGCGCGGCCGGCGCCGAAGCCGGAGCGGACGGCGCGGGAGCCGCCGCCGCGGGCGAGGGCCCGGATGCCGGAGCGGCCGGAGCCGATGCCGCACCGGACGGCGCCGTCGCGGGCTCCGGCTTCGACTTCTTGGCGAACTTGAAGGAGAAGAGCGGGCCCGGCGTGCCGACGGCGGAGGCCTCCGCGTCGAGGCGCGCGGCTGCGTCGCTGGCGCACGCGTAATACCCGAACGAGGTGCGATACCAGGTCTGCGAGGTTTCCAGACAGCCGGGCGACTTGTCGTTCGGCGGGCAGTCGGTGCTCGGGCGCTGGATCATCCGCTGCGAAAAGACGAGCAGGACGTTGCCACCCTTGTCGGCGACGTCGTTCCGTTCCTTTCGATAGGGGTCGCTGACGGCGCGCTCGCTCTCCTGTTCGGTGAACGGCGCGGTCGTCTGGATCAGCCGGCAGCCCTCGAGGTTCGCCGCGGCGGTCGTCGGCCCGTTCCAGCCGTAGACTTTCACGCGGGCTCCCTCGGTCGTGAGCGCGGTCGCGCATCCAACGGCGAGCGCCGCGGGCAGAAGGAAGCCGACCGCCTTCTTCATGAGGACCTCCATTCGGCGGGCGATTCTACGGGACGCGGCGTTAAGTCGATGTAAAGGCGAAGGCCCGGGAATACCCGGGCCTTCGTGAGCTCCGCGGAACCGGGGATCAGTCGTCGTCGCCGCCGAAGTCGACCTCGCCTTTGCCGGACCGGAGGACTTCCCAGATGAAGTTGTCGCCGTGCTGCGGCTTCCGTGGATCCCGGCGTCGCCGTCCGAGACGTGGATGCCCGTGATCTCGTTGTCCCCCTCGTTCGGAAAGCCGTTGCCGGCGGCCGACAGCGCGGAGTCGATCGTGGCGCAGGTGTCCCTTCCGAGCGCGATCAGACGGAACGGCTCATTCGACGGATGGCTGTAGGCCGAGGGCGAGGAGCGTGACGCGGTGCTGACGGATCGGCGTCGAGATTGACGCGCGTGATGTAACTCGTTTCGCCGAGCTCGCGCCCCTGGAAGGGGAAGTGGGTCCCATAGTCGTCGTCGGGATCGGGACCATCCTGTCGGCCGAGGATGAGATCGGTGTTCTTGTCGGGCTCGGTCCTGGTGGCCTCGGCGTCGTGGACGGTCGTCTGGACGTCCCCCGGGCCCGGCACCATCGGACCGTCGTCGTTGTGGCCGTAGAAAGTGCCCGCCGCCCGGATTTTCGAGCGGCTGGGAGCCCTGGACGACCGGCGTTTCGACCAGTCCGCTCGCGAGCCCGTTGGAAGCCGCGTTTCCCGCCACCTCGTGCACGGCGTCGGGCTCGCCCGAGGACCCGAGCGCCGTGAAGGAAACGGAAAAGATCAGACCGCCGGCAATGCCGACGGTCAACGTAGCGAGGCCTTCTGGCGGCCGATTGAACGTCGCGTAAGGACTGGCCGTCCGGCATCGTCAATTCGCCGAGAAGACGCTCGTCCCACCGGCCGCCGCTCCGCTTCGTTAACCTCATGCAAAAAAGCAGCTTGGCGCCCTTTTAACATCGATTTCGGACCGGAGTGATACCCTCCGATTCCCGCGATGACCGAAGCCACCGGAAAGCTCGCCGGAGAATCCGCGTCCGCCGTTCCGGACGACACTTTCCAGGACCGCTCGCTCTATTTCAATCGCGAGATCTCCTGGTTGGCGTTCAATCACCGGGTCCTCGAGGAAGCGAAGGATCCGAACTGGGCGCTCCTCGAGCGGATCAAGTTCCTGGCGATCTTCCACTCGAACCTGGACGAGTTCTTCATGATCCGCGTCTCGGGGCTGCACGAGCAGCTCGAGGCCGCGGTCACCGAGCGCAGCGCCGACGGCCTCTCGCCGCACGAGCAGCTCCGCGCGATCGGCGAAGTCGTGCGCCGCGACCTGGCGGCGGCCGACGCCCTCCTGATCGGCGAGCTTCTCCCGCGCCTCGCCGAAACGGGCATTCGGATCGTGAAGTGGGCCGACGTGGACGCCGAGCGCCGCAAGGAGCTGACGGCGTACTTCGAGAGCGTCGTGTTCCCGATCCTGACGCCGCTCGCTTTCGATCCGGCGCACCCGTTCCCATTCGTCTCGAACCTCTCGCTCTCGCTCGCCGTCGAGGTGGCCGAGAAGGAGGACGGCCGCGGGTTCTTCGCCCGCGTCAAAGTGCCGCCCTCGCTTCCCCGCTTCGTTCCCCTGTCGGGGAACACCCCGCGCTCCTGCGATTTCGTCTTGCTCGAGGACCTCGTCGAGGCGCACCTGCCGCAGCTCTTCCCGGGGATGAAGATCCGCGGCGCGTCGTCGTTCCGCGTGACCCGCGACGCCGACATCGAGGTCCGCGAGGAAGAGGCGGGCGACCTGCTGCGCTCCGTCGCCGAGAACGTCCGCCAGCGGCGGTTCGGCGCCGCCATCCGGCTCGAGGTCGACTCCCGGTGTCCGGAGAGCGTCCGCGACCTGCTGCGCGCGCAGCTCGAGCTCGACGCCGAAGACGTCTACGAGACCGGCGGGCCGCTCGCCGTCTCGGACTGTCTCGCGGTGCAGCGCCTCGACCGCCCGGACCTGAAGGATGCGCCCTACCTGCCGGCTGCCGGCTCGCTCTTCGCGCAGCCGGGCGACTGCTTCGAGAGGATCCGGCAACGGGACGTCCTGCTGCATCTGCCCTACGACTCCTTCGACCCGGTCGTCCGGTTCCTCGAAGACGCGGCCACCGACCCGGACGTGCTCGCAATCAAGATGACGCTGTACCGGACGGGGTCGGACTCCCCGATCGTTTCGGCGCTGGCACGCGCGGCCGAGAACGGAAAGCAGGTCGCCGTGCTCGTCGAGCTCCAGGCCCGTTTCGACGAGGAGAAGAACATCCAGTGGGCGCAGTCGCTCGAGCGCGCCGGCGCCCACGTCGCTTACGGGGTCGAGGGACTCAAGACGCACGCGAAGATCGCGCTCGTCGTTCGCCGCGAGGGGAGCGCGATGCGGCGCTACGTCCACATCGGCACGGGCAATTACAACCGGCTGACGGGGCGGATCTACACCGACCTCGGCCTCTTCACGGCGCGCGCCGACTTCGGCGAGGACGCCTCCCAGCTCTTCAACTTCCTGACGGGCTTCTCCAAGCGCACGCGTTACAAGCGGATGACGGTGGCGCCGGTCTCGCTCCACGACAAGGTCATCGCGCTGATCGACCGCGAAGCGCAGAAGGCGCGGGAGGGCAAGCCGGCGTCGATCATCGCCAAGATGAACGCCTTGGTCGATCCGCGGGCCATCCGCGCGCTCTACCGCGCGTCCGCGGCGGGCGTGCCGATCACGCTCGCGGTGCGCGGCATCTGCTGCCTGCGACCGGGCGTGCCGGGCGTCTCCGACACGATCTCGGTCTCGAGCGTCGTCGGGCGCTTCCTCGAGCACAGCCGCGCGTTCTCGTTCGGCGTGGGCGACGACGAGGAGATCTACATCGCGAGCGCGGACTGGATGCCCCGCAACTTCTTCCGCCGCGTCGAGCTGATGGTTCCGATCCTCGACGAGAAGGCGAAGGAGAAGATCCGGCAGGAAGTCTTCGAGCCGCTCAAGCGCGACAACACGCGCGCGCGGGATCTTGGTCCCGACGGCGTCTACGTCCGGCGCCAGCCGGCCCCGGGCGAGACGCCCTCCGACTCCCAGCAGACCCTCATCGATCGCCAGGCGCGGCGCGGTCTGCGGGCTGTCGGCGAGGCGGGCGAGAAGAGCTAGCGCGCCGGCGACGCAGCGACCGCCGCGGCGGGCGGTTCGGATTCCTTCGTCTCGCCGTCGTCCCGCAGGAGCGTCTGCCGTCCGACCAGGAGCCGCCGCCCGCGCCATCGCGTGCGCCGGCCGAAGAGCCCGGCCCAGAAGAGCACCGCGGCGCCGAGATCCCGGAGGGGCAGCAGCGGCAACACCCGCCGGACGTCGATCCGCTCCGGGCCGCCGGCCAGGGCCGCGAATTCGGTGCCGACGCGGACGAGCCACAGCGCGAGCGCCGCGCCGAGGACGCGGACGTCGCCGCCGCTCACGGCGACGGCGCCGACGAGAAACGGCAGCGGGCTCGAGAAGAGCTCCGCGAGATACGAGAGCCCCCCGAGGCGCTTGCGCAGGATCGCCCAGCGCCGGTGGCGCGCCCAGACGGCGGAGAGGGTGCGCGCGCCGGCGATCGTGGCGATCTCCTCGGACGCGAGCACGGCGCGGTACCCCGCCCTTTCGGTCAGTCTCCCGAGGAGGAAGTCTTCCGCCAGATGGTCGCGCAAAGGCAGCATTCCGCCGATCGCCATGAGCGCGGCGCGCGAGATCAGGATCGACTTGCCCACCACACAGGGCATGCCGAGAAGGCCGGCCACGGCCGCGGTCGCGGGGCGCAGGACGCCGTCGAGATAGAGCGACTCGAGCCGCGACGCGAAGGACGCGGGGCGGACCGATCGGAAGAGGCACGACACGAGCCCGACGGCCGGGTCCGCCGTCTCGGGCACGACGCGCCGGAGGAAATCCGCACGGACGCGCACGTCGCCGTCGCTGAACAGAAAGAGCGCGCCCCGCGCGCGCCGCACGGCCGCGCTGAGGCGATTGACCTTGGCGTTGCGGCCGGGCTCGCGGCCATCCACGACGAACACGGTGGGAACGTCGGCGAAACGATCGGCGACGCGCCGCGCGACCGAGAACGCCGGATCCTCCGCCGACGCGAACGAGAACACGATCTCGAAGGACGGGTAGTCGAGGCGAAAGAACGACTCGAGGTTCTCCTCCAGCTCGGGGTCCAGGCCGCAGATCGGCTTGACGATCGAGACCATCGGCGCGGGCTCGGGAATCGAGCGACGCGACCGCCCGCGCCGGCGATGGCGCACGAGGGCCGCGACCGCCACCGCGTGCAGGAGGACCGACAACGCGAGCCCGGCGAGAAAGAGGGCCGCCGCGGTCATGCGGAGGCCGCCGCGGCGTCCGGCGTCAGACGCATCACGCCGATTCCGGTGGCTCGCCTCAGCGCCGCGAGCACGCTCGCACCGGTCTTCTCGGCCTTCAGCAGCGTCTTCCAGGCATACAGATGCTCCGGCCGGTGAAAGTCGCTGTTGGCGAGGTGCGGCAGCCTCTCGCGCGAGACGACCGGAAAGAGGTCCCAGCGGCAGCCGACCTCCCACAGATCCACGAGCTTCTCGACGAGGCGCCGCCGGTTCCACAGGTACCACGTGTTCGCGTAGAACTCGCTCATCTCGTGCGGGTGGCACGCGACCGAAACCGCGCTCCGCGCCCGGATCTCCTTGAGCATTTCGATGGGATCACCGTCGGCCGGCAGGTATTCCTCGAGACCGAGCGCGAGGACGTGCACCGACGTGTCGCGGTTGATCGTGTTCCGCGTCATTTCGGCCCCCGGCAGCAAGAGCATCCCGTAAGTCCTCCAGGCCCGCTCGGCCTCGCGCGCGATCTCGTCGCGATACCGCTTCCAGCTCTCGGGATCGAGCGAGCGGCGGATCGCATGCGCGATGCGGCCGAGCCCGTTGTCCCGATTGACGATGTGGTCGGTGATCGCGATCACGTCGTGCCCGGAGCGGCCGAACAGATCCACGACGTGCGGCAGGGACTCGGTCCCGTCCGAGTACGTCGTATGGACGTGAAAATCACAAAGCAACATGCTTGCCACCCGGTCCGGATTGTCCTCGCCGGACGAGAAGTTCCGGGGAGGGCGGCGCAAGGAGGGCGGAAAGGCGAGGTTAGGTCCGGGTGAAGCGGGAGCGACCGGCCCGCTCTACAGCCGGTTCAATCCGTCCAGCCCGGCGACCTTGTAGGCCTCGGCGAAGGTCGGATAGTTGAATACCGAGTCCCGGAAATACTCGATCGTGCCGCCGAGCGCGAGGACCGCCTGGCCGATGTGGATGATCTCCGTGGCGCCGTCGCCGATCGCGTGGACCCCGAGGACCTTCAGCGTCTCGCGGTGGAAGAGGATCTTGAGCTGCCCCACCTCGGCGCCGACCATCTGGCCCTTCGCGAGCTCCACGTATTTGGCTTGTCCGACCTCGTAGGGCACCTTCTTCTCGGTGAGCTGTTGCTCGGTCGAGCCCACCATCGAGATCTCGGGAATCGTGTAGATGCCGTAGGGGAAGACCTCCGGGTAGCTCCGGCAGGCGACGCCGAACATCGAGCACGTGGCGAGCCTTCCCTGCTCCATCGACGTCGCCGCGAGCGCCGGAAATCCGATCACGTCGCCGGCCGCGTAGATGTGCGGCACCGCCGTACGAAACGCCTCATCGACGGCGATCCGTCCCCGCTCGTCGGCGGCGAGTCCGGCCGCTTCGAGATTCAACAGGTCCGCGTTCGTCTGCCGCCCGACCGTGTAGAGGAGCGCGTCTCCGTGCACTTCCTTTCCGCTCTCGAGCGACGCGACGACGCGATTCTTCGCGTCCGTTCCGACCGAAATCACCTTTTCGCCGAGGCGGAACGTCGCGCCCCGCTGCCGCATGAAGTAGCAGAGCGCATCGATCAGCTCGCGATCGACGAAGTCGAGAATCGTGGGCCGCTGTTCGACCAGTGTCACCTTGATGTTCAGGGCCGTGAGCATCGACGCGTACTCGAGCCCGATGACGCCCGCGCCGACGACGATCAGATCGCGGGGCAGCCGCTCGACCTGATTCAACTGGTCCGAGTCGATGACGCGCTTGCCGTCCAGGGGAATCGCCTTGCTGTGCGCCGGCCGCGTGCCGCACGCGATCAAGAGGTGGTCCCCCTTCACGAGAATCGTGCCTTCGCCGTTGTCCACCTGCAGCGTGTGCGCGTCCGTGAACCGCGCCGTCCCGTTGAAGGTCACGACGCCGTTGCGTTTCAGCTGCGCGCGGATGACCTCGAGCTCCCTCGCCATGACCGTCTGGATCCGAAACGAGAGGTCCGAGACGGCGATCGAGTCCTTCAGCGAATAGTCGCGTCCGTAGAACGACCGCTGCTGAAACCCGGAGAGGTAGAGGATCGCCTCCCGGAGCGTCTTCGACGGAATCGTGCCGGTGTGCAGGCAGACGCCTCCCACCATCTCCTTGCGGTCGATGATCGCGACGCGTTTCCCGAGCTTCGCGGCCGCAATCGCGCCCTTCTGCCCCGCCGGACCGGAGCCGATGACGACCAGGTCGTAGCTCTGCGCATCCATCGCGGAGGACCGGCGCGGAGTCTATCCGAGCCGGCCGCGATCAGAAACGCGGCGCTTCGAGAACGAGCTCCTTGGCGTCGCGGCCGGCCTCGTCGCGCGAGAGCTCCAGCGCCGCGCGGCAGATCGCGAGAGGTCGGCTGAACGCGCTCCCCGTCGCGGCGCCGCGGTGCGACGCCTTCCAGAGAACGCAGAAGTGCTTCCCGTCCAGCCACTGGACGCGGAAGGCGACACCCGCCTGGGCCAGACGCCACAGGAGAAGATCCGCCGCCGCGTTCTCCGTCGAGTACGCCGGGACGCGCGCGGCGCGGTCCCCGAGAACTCCCGAAGCAATCTCACGATCGAGCACCGGGCCGGCGGAAGCGGGCATCGTAGCCTCCTGATCATCAGGAACGAATCGAACCATGCCGGCGTTTCGGCGGGCTCGAACCCCGCGTGAATTTCCCGCGAGGGCCGGCGATAAGATGGCTTCCCCATGGCCAGCGAACAGGCGCCCCGATCCGCGCATCCCCACGCCGCCCCGCACGAGAGCGACTCGAAGCCCGCGCGGCGGAAGTCGGGCGGCAAGCTGCGGCTCCCCCGGCGCCGCCCGCTGCGCGCCGGCGTCGTCGCGGCTTTCGGGCGCGTGCTCGCCGCGGCGCGGCGCTTCGCTCGCGCGTCCGCCGAGGATTCGGCCTCGTCCGTGCATGAATACCGAAAATCCATCCGCCGCGCCCGCGCCGTCGTCGCCCTGCTGCGCCCCGCGCTCGGCCCGCGCGCGGAGCGGGGACTCCGGCGAAGGCTGCGCGAGGCGTTCGAGGTCACGGGGGCCTTCCGCGACGCCGACGTGCTGCAGACGACGCTCTCGGCTCTGCCTCCCGTCCCGGAGGACGACCTCGCGCGCCACGCGATCGCCGTCTCCTTCGAGCTCGATCAGCGCCGGTCGCGGCGCGACGCCTCCGAGGCGCTGGCGAGGGGCCTCGCTTCGGTCGCGGCGCTGCCGGCGGTGCTGGACGTCTGCCTCGATCCCGCGTTCTCCGCGCACGACCTCGAGCGCGGACTGCTGCGCCTGCGCCGACGCGAGCGGCGCGCGCTCGAGCAAGCGAGAAAGAGCCGCGGTGTCCAGGACTTTCACGAGTGGCGCAAGCGGCTGAAGGAGCTGCGATACGCGATCGAGCTCGTCGCTTCGAGCGGCGCCCGGGAGCTGCAGGAACGCGAGAAGAAGCTCGGGAACCTGGCGCGCGACCTCGGCAGCGTCACGGATCTGACGGTGCTCGCGCGCGAGATCGAGCGCCGCCGCGACGAAGGCGCGATCCCCGCGGCGCCGCATCTGCTCGCCACGATCGGCGGCCTCGCGGCGGGCCGGTCGGCGGAGCTGCTCGACCGCGGATCGGAGCTCTTCGAAAACGAGCCGAAGATCTTCGCGCGGCAGGTGCTCGCCGAGCGCGGCTGAGCGGCCGTCGAGCGGTGAAGGGCCTCCCCGACTATCACGTCCACACGTTCCGGTGCGGGCACGCCGGCGGCGCCTCGCGCGCCTTCGTGGACAAGGCGATCGAGCGCGGTTTGGGTGAGATCGCGTTCACGGATCACATCCCCCTGTATTTCCTGCCGCCCGACCGGCGCGACCCGAGGCTCGCGATGCGCGAGGAGGAGCTGCCCGGCTATCTCGACGAAATCGCCGGGCTCGCCGCGGAATTCGCCGGACGGATCCCGGTGCGCCTGGGGCTCGAGGCCGACTACGCCGAGGGCCACGAAGAGACGCTCGGGCGCTGGCTCGCGCGGGCGGACTGGGACCTCGTCCTCGGCTCCGTCCACTGGGTGGCCGGCGACTGGATCGACGCTCCCGAGTCCGCCGCGCGGCGATTCGCCGCCGAGGGCGCCGAGCGCCTCTACGCCGAGTACTACCGCCTGCTCGCGAAGGCCGCGCGGACGGGGCTGTTCGACGTCCTGACCCACTTCGACTTGCCGAAGAAGCACGGCCATCGGCCCGCGCGCGTGCTCGAAGACGCGGAGCAGGAAGCGATCGTCGCCGCGCGCGACGCCGGTTGCGCCGTCGAGATCTCCTCGGCCGGCCTGCGAAAGCCCGTCGGCGAAGCGTATCCGGAGCCGCGACTGCTCCGGCGCCTCGCGGCCGCCGGCGTGCCCGTGACGTTCTCCTCCGACGCGCACGCGCCGGCGGAGGTCGGCTGGGGATACGACCGGACGCTCGCGCTCGCGCGCGACTGCGGAATCGCGACCTACGTCACGTTCGAGAAGCAGCGGAAGACTTCGCATCCGCTCCCCGCGTGAATTCGCGCCCGAGCGCCGCGAAGAGGTCCGCCGAAGGGCGCCGCCGCCGCCGGAAGGTCGCGTAGTCCACCTCGTAGAGGCCGAAGCGCGGGTGGAGGCCCTCCAGCCACTCGAAATTGTCGAGCAGCGACCAGTGGAAGTAGCCCTGCACGTCGAGGCCGGCGCGCCGCGCGTGCGCGAGGACGAAGACGTGCTCGCGCAGGAAGTCCCGCCGGACGCGGTCGTCTCCCGTTGCGACGCCGTTCTCCGTGACGAGGATGGGCTTTCCGGCCTCCGAGGCGGCCGCCAGCACGCTCTCGAAGCCCTCGGGGTGGATTTCCCAGCCCATCTGGGTGAGGCCCCGGCCGCGCCGGTCCCGATAGAAGAACTCGCCGATGCGCCCCGGCAGGCCGCGAAAGCGCAGGTGCACGCGGCTGTAGTAGTTGACCCCGACGAAGTCGTTCGACTCCGGCAGGCCCGCGACGCGGAAGATCGCGCGCCCCTCGCCCGGGAAGGACCAGCGAACCCGGCCGGTCGCCAACGCCTCGAGGAGCATCATGTTGTAGAGCGCGCGGCCCTCGAACGTCAGCCGCCGGTCCACCGCGTGGCCGGGCCGGTCGGGCGCGAAATCGAGCATGTTGTGGGCGATGAGGGCCTGCGCTCCCGGATCCCGCGCCCGGATCGCCGCGACGGCTTCCACGTGCGCCGAAAGCATGTGCTCGAGCGCCCTCGCCGCGAGCGCGAAACTGCGGAGCCCGGGAGGGATGACGCCGGCCAGATATCCCCCGAGGAGGAGCACGACCGGCTCGTTGAGCGTGACCCAGATCCGGACGCGCGGCGAGAGCGCCTCGGCCACGCGGGCGGCGAATCTCGCGAACCGCCCCACGCTGTCCGGGCTCTCCCAGCCGCCCGCACGCCAGAACCACAGCGGGTGCGTGTAGTGCGAGAGCGTCACGACGGGCTCGATTCCGAGACGGCCGAGGATCTGGACGCGGCGGAACTCGAGATCGAGGGCCCGGGCATCGAATTCGCCGGGCCGCGGCTCGATGCGGCTCCACTCGACGGAGTAGCGGTATGCGTTGGCGCCGAGCGACGGGAGAAGGCGCAGGTCGGCCTCCCATCGGCGGCGGTGGCCCGACCCCTCGCCGCACCGGAGGGCGCCGGGCTTCAACCTCCCGTCCGCTTCCCAGGCGGTCCAGTCGTTCTCGGGGGCGCCCTCGATCTGGTACGCGGAGGTGGCGACGCCCCAGAGAAACACGAGGTCTCGGCCGTCCGCTGCGAGCTGTCCGCTTCTAAGGCGTCAGCTCGGTCGCGTGGTGCTTCACCCAGCGCGCTTCGGCGATGAAGATCGTGTCCTCGCAAATGTTCGTCGCGAGGTCGCCGACGCGCTCGAGGTTCTTCGAGATCGAGATGAGCTCGAGGCAGTAGGTGATGAGGGACGGGTGCTCCGCCATGTAGGTGAGGAGCTCGCGGATGATGGAAACGTTCTTCTCGTCGAGGATGTCGTCCTTCTTGATGACCTTCTTGGCGAGCTCGGCGTCGCGGTTGACGAAGGCGTCGAGCGACTGCTTGAGCATCGACATCGCGACCTCCGCCATGTACGGGATGTCGATGAACGGCTTGAACGGCCGCTGGCCGGAGAGCCGCTGCGCGCCCTCGGCGATGTTGACCGCATGATCGCCGATGCGCTCGAGATCGTTGTTGATCTTGAGCGCCGCGACGAGGAAACGCAGGTCCACGGCGACCGGCTGCTGGAGGGCGAGGAGCTGAACGGCCTGCTCCTCCACCATCATCTCCATGCGGTCGATCTCCTCGTCGGAGGCGATGACCTCCTCCGCCTTCTTCTCGTCCGCTTCGATGAGGGCCTCGATGGCGTGCTGGATCTGGCGCTCGACCTCGCCGCCGAGCAGGATCAGGTTTCGCCGCAGGTCCTCGAGTTGCTCCGAAAAATGCTCTTTCACGATGCTCCCCCGCTGATGAACGTCACTCTCAGCCCCAGAGGGCTTCGGCCGACAGAATTTCCAGATCCTTCTGGTGGACTTTCTCCTCGCGTTCGGCGGGAACCGCCCGGAACGAGATCTTCCGGTCGAACACCCGCTCGAAGAGATCCGCCTTGTCGCGCGCCGCCGAGAGCTCCGGCTCGCAGTCGCCGCGGGCCGTGGCGGTCACCTCGACGCGCCGCGACCGGATGTCGATCTCGACGCCGGTCACCAGCTGACGGTGGCTCCGGTCGAGGCCGTCGGCGATCCGCACGATCGCGGCGAGCTTCTCGACGACCGGCCGCAGGTACGGGTCGAGCCGGCGCCAGTTCTCATGCCTTTCCTTGGGACCGCCGCCCTTGTGGTACCGCGCGATCGACGCCAGGACCTCCACCTCGTCGGACGAAAACCCGGTGAGGTCCCCGTGGGTGATGAGGTAGTAGGAGTGCCTCTGGTGCTTGGCGTAGCCGATGTGGCAGCCGATGTCGTGGAGGAGCGCTCCGTACTGCAGCCACTCGCGCTCCGTCGCGGAGAGCTGGTGGAGCGGGTGGGCGTGGTCGAAGATCTCGAGCGCCAGGCGCGCCACGTGCGCCGCGTGGAGAACCTCGGCGTTGCCCCGGCGCAGGAGCCGGTCGATCGAGCGGGCGCGCACGTCCCGGTCGAGGACCCGCTTCTGGCCCTGGCGCGCCACATGGTCGAGCAGGATCCCCTCCCGGAGACCCCGCTCGCCGACCACGATCGACTTGGCGCCGGAGCGCTTCAGGATCCAGGCGAGCAGCGTGCCGCCCGGCACGGCGATGTCCCGCCGCCGGGGGTCGAGGCCGGGAACGCGCAACTTCTCCCGCGCCGTCGTGCGCCGCAGGAGCCGATTCACCTTCCGGAGCCCGTCGCGGGTCAGCGTCCGGTGGCCGGTCGGCGTCGCCTCGCGCCCGAGGACCGCGGCCTCGTGCACGAGGGAGAGCGACTGGATGGTGCCCGAGGAGCCCACGCACGTCTTGAACCCCGTCTTGCGCACGGCATCCGCGGCGCGCTTGGCGACGGCGCGGATCGCTTTCTTCATCGCCTTGCGGTCGCGGTCACTCGGCGGGTCGTCGCGCAGGTAGCGGTCCGCCAGCCGGACGACGCCGAGCGGCAGGCTCTCCGTGAGCTTGACGCGCGAGCCCTCCGAGATCACGAACTCGGTCGAGCCGCCGCCGATGTCGATCAGGAAGAGCGGGTCGAACCGCGCCGGGAACTCGCTCCGCACGCCGAGGTTGATGAGGCGGGCCTCCTCCTCCCCCGAAACGACGTCCACCGCGACGCCCGTCCGCCGCCGGACGGCTTCGAGGAAAGCCGCCGAGTTCGAGGCCTCGCGCACGGCGCACGTCGCCACCGCCCGCACGAGGTTGGCGCCGGCCGCCTGGATCGACCGCAGGAACTGCGCGACGGCGTCCACGCCCGCCTCGATGGCCTCGTCCGACAGACGTCCGGTGGCGAGCGTCTCGCTGCCCAGGCGGACCAGGGATTTCTCGCGGGACATCACCTGCAGCGAACCGTCCTCCTCCACGGAGGCGATCAGCAGCTTGATGCTGTTGGTCCCGATGTCGATCGCGGCGAGCTGCCTCATCGTCGGTCGATTCTGCGACGGAGAGGAGGGACCTCCCTGAAGGCGACGTGAAAACCGCTTGAAGGAGACTGCGTTGCCGATGTTCATATAATAACGCCCCGTGTCCCGCAACGCCTTCTGGGAAACGGAGAAGCGCCGCTTCAGGCAGGCGGCGCGCGACACCCGGCAGGATCGTCCCGGCGCGGCGGAGGAGCTCGCGGCGGTTCTCGCGCGGATCGGCGCGGCGGCGCGCGCGGCGGGCGACCGGCGCCTCGCGCGGCGCGCCCGCGGTCTCGCGCGCGGCCTGTCGCGCGTCCTCGCCTTCGATTCCGATCGGGCGATGCTCGCCCGTGTGGCGCGTCTCGGACTGATCTCGCCGGAGGCGGCGTCGGGGCTCGAGTCGCGCTGGGAGGAGCTCGCGCGGGAACGCCGCGAGAGCCTGCGCCGCGACGCGGCGCGAAGCGCGACCCGCACGCTGCGCCACGCGCTCGCCCGCCGGGCGAAGAAGGGGGACAAGGCCCTCGACTCGCGCCTCGATGCGGCGTCACGGCGCGACGTCGAGAAGCTCTGGCCGGCCCGGGGAGCGCGCAGCGACCGCGACCTCGCGCGTTATCGAAAGCTCTGCCGGCGTTCGCGGGAGCTCGCGCTCGCGCGGGCCGCGTCCGGGGTGCCGTCGGAGCCCGGCGAGGCCGATCAGGCCGCGGAGAAGGCGCTCGAGCGCTGGCACTCGGCGCGCCGCTTCGAACGGCGGCTCGGGCGCGAGCGGAAGGCGGCGGAAACGCGCGGATCGGTCGTCCTCGCCTCGGAGATCGATGGGCTCCTGACCGCGCTCGAGAGCACCGTGGCGGGGGCGCGCCGCCTCGCGCTCGAGGAAGTCACCCGCGCCACCGCCAAGGTCGTCGCGTTCGCGCGGCGCTCTGCTTAGACTCGTCGCGTTCGCGCGACGCTCCGCGCAGAGTCGCCGCGGCGAGCGCGCTCCGAGCGATCTCGCCCCTCAGTTGCCCGGCAGGCGCAGCGGGCCCTCGGGGAGCGTCGGCGCCAGGAACCAGTTCTCGTTCGCCTTCGGGGAGAGCTCGCCGCGGCGCGCGGCGTCCGCGATGAGGAGATCCCGCAGCGACTCGCGCGACTCGAAGACCCGCGGACAGGATCTCCAGACGGCGTAGCCGCCGCCCCCCGAGGCGCGGTAGGAATTGAGCGCCACGAGAAACGAATCGTCGTCGGCCACGTCGCGCCCGCCCCGTCGCAGGAAGAGGACCCGCTCGCCCTCCGGACGCGTGGGATCGATCGCGTACTCCGCCCCGTCCATCGAATCGCAGTTGTAGCCCCAGACGGCGGGGTTGCGTCGCCAGGCGACGCCGTCGCGCGCCGGTTCGAGTCCGGAAAAGCACAGCGCCGCGCGCTCGAGCGCCTGCCGGACCTGACGGCCCGTCGCCCGGACGGTGACGAGCGTGTTCTCGTACGGATAGAAGGACCAGATCTGGCGCGCCGTCAGGTCTCCGGCCGGCCAGTTCGGGAGCATCCCGGGCAGCAAAGACGCGAACGAGAGGTCCGCCTTTCCCGTCTCGCGCTGGAGGGCGTGGAGCCAGTCGAGGAGGGGCGTGTCTTCGGTGCGGGCGAACCGCGCCGAGAGCGGCTGCCCAAGGCGTGCGACCGACCTCGCCAGCGCCGACATCGCCGCCTCGTGCGACGGGCCCGCGAGCCGCACGATCTCGGGGTCCGGCTCGACCGACTTCATCGGCAGGTTGCGTCCGCGGATGTCCGCGACCGTCCAGCGCCCTCCCGCGCGGGTGAACGTCACGTCGAAACGCGTCAGAGTGTTTCCGAACCGGCCGGGCTGCGAGACCCACGCGCCGCCGAGCTTGCGCGGCTCGATGACGGTGTGCGTGTGGCCGGTCAGCAGGAGATCGATGCCGGGAACCGTCGTCGCGAGCGCGTAGGCCTGGTTCTCCTCGCCGGAGCCGCGGTCGGCGCCGGTGTCGAGGTCCTTCTCGAAGCCCTCGTGGACGAGCACGACGACGAGGTCGCTCCGCTCCCGCCCGCGCAGGATCGGGACGAGCCGCGCCGCCGCCTCGACGGAGTCCGTGAAGCGCAGGCCCCCGAGACGCGACGGCGACTCCCAGGAGGCGACGTTCGGCGTCGTGAGGCCGAGGACGCCGACGCGCACCCCGCCCGCGGTCAGGACTTTGTACGAATCGAACGCCGGCCGATCGCCGTCCCGGACGTTCCCCGAGAGAAACGGAAACCGGGCTTCGCGCCGCGAGCGCTCGAGCCGCTCCCTCCCGAAATCGAACTCGTGGTTGCCCACCGCCATGGCGTCGTATCCGACGCGGTTCATCGCGGCGATGATCGGATCGGGAGCCGCCGCGCTCGCCGCGAACGCGATCGCCTGCTCGGGAGCGCCCTCGATCGTGTCTCCCGAGTCGAGCAGCAGCGTCGGGTGTCCCTCCGCCCGAATCTCGCGCGCCGCGGCGGCGACGCGCGCGAGGCCCTCGCCCCAGTCCTTGTCCGCGAGCGCGTCCTGCGGGTGGACGTGACCGTGGAGGTCCGACGTGTGGAGGACGGTCAGCGTGACGGTCGCGGGCGGCGCGGCGAACGCCGTTCCCGCCGCGAGCAGGCGGCCGAGAAGAACGACAACCGCGCACGAGAGGAGACGCTTCATGGCCGGCCACGCACTCTAGTCGAAATAGAATCCCGCCGCGTGAAGGCTTCCCCGCGACCCCGGCCGGTCCTCCCCGCGCGCGGCCCGCGGCGCGCGCCGCGAGAGACCTTCGAGGAAAAGAAGAAGCGCGCCGGCAAGATCCTGCAGCGTCTCGGCCGCGCCTACCCCGACGCGCATTGCGCGCTCGACTTCCGAAGCCCGCTCGAGCTCCTCGTCGCGACGATCCTCTCCGCGCAGTGCACCGACGTGCGCGTCAATCAGGTCACGCCGGCTCTCTTCCGGAAGTACGTAACGGCGGCCGACTACGCGCGCGCCAAGCCGGGCGAGCTCGAGCGCGACATCCGGCAGACCGGCTTCTTCAACGCGAAGGCGAAGAGCCTCCGGCGCGCGGGCGCCGTGATGGCGGCCGAGCACGCAGGGCAGGTTCCCGACTCGATGGAGAAGCTCCTCGAGCTGCCCGGCGTCGGGCGCAAGACCGCCAACGTCATCCTCGGCAACGCCTTCGGCAAAGACGAGGGCTTCGTCGTGGACACGCACGTCGGCCGCCTCGCGCGGCGCATGGGCCTCACGAGGGAGACCGATCCGGTGAAGGTCGAGAACGACCTGAACGCGCTCGTGCCCAGAGGAAAACGCACCCTGGCGGCGCATCGCTTCATCACGCACGGGCGCCGCGTCTGCCAGGCCCGCAAGCCCGCGTGCGAGATCTGCCCCGTGCTCCCTCTCTGCCCGCGGGTCGGCGTCGGCTGAAGATTGCGGATCTACCTCTCGGGCGCGATCGAGCACAGTCCCGACGGCGGCAGGGACTGGCGCCGGGGTCTCGCCCGCCGGCTCGCGGAGCTCGGCCACGAGCCATACGACCCGGCGGCCGACGAGCGCAAAAGCCTGACCGACGAGGAGGTCTCGGGGTTCCGGCGATGGAAGGAGACGGATCCCGACCGGTTCCGGGCCGTCGTCCGGAAGATCGTCGCCTGGGACCTCGAGCGCATCGAGAGCGGAACCGACGCGGTCGTGGCCTTCTGGGACGCCGCGGCCGCGCGGGGCGGCGGCACCGCGGCCGAGATCACTCTGGCCTTCCGCCGGAACCTGCCGGTCTACCTCGTGCTCGGGATGCCCCGGGCGGAGGCCTCCGGATGGGTACTCGCCTGCGCCGAGAGGGTGTTCGGGAGCTTCGACGAGGTCGAACGGTTCCTGCGCGCCGCTCTCGTGTAATATCCGCCCCCCTCATGGCTCTCGTCAAAACCCAGCTCGGCTGGATCGAGGTGATCTGCGGGAGCATGTTCTCCGGCAAGAGCGAGGAGCTCATCCGGCGCCTGCGCCGCGCCCTGATCGCGAAGCAGCGCGTGCAGGTCTTCAAGCCCGCCATCGACTCGCGGTTCGGGGTCGAGGAGATCGTCTCCCACAGCGAGATGCGGCTGCCGTCGATCGCCGTCTCCTCGAGCGCCGAGCTGCTCGCGAAACTGGATCACCGCTCGGAGGTCGTCGGCATCGACGAGGCGCAGTTCTTCGATCCGGGCCTCGTGGATGCCTGCCAGCGCATGGCGGATCAGGGCAAACGCGTGATCGTGGCCGGCCTCGACAAGGACTTCCGCGGCGCGCCGTTCGAGCCGGTCCCGGCGCTGATGGCGATCGCGGAGGACGTGACGAAGACGCTCGCGATCTGCATGCGCTGCGGCGCGCCGGCCAACAACACGCAGCGGCTCGTTTCGAGCGGCGAGCGCGTCGTCGTGGGCGCGCAGGGCGTCTACGAGGCGCGCTGCCGGCGCTGTTTCGAGCCCCCTTCCGGCGTCTAGAAGGGCGCCGTCCGCCCGCTCGCGCGGCGGGCCGAAACGAGCCGATTCGGGCTCTCCCGAAGTTTTCCGGAGTCACGGCGGAAAACTCTGTCGAAATGCCTGCGGAAAGCGGCGAAAAAAGGCCGAACCGAGCGGTCCGCGACCGAATTGCACCGACTCCTGTGCGAACGGACAAGAGCCTTTCCCATGAACAATTTAGAGCCTTGCGCCGGAGTTTCGCTCGAAAAGACGGGGGCGAGCCGATCGTCCCGGCCCGATTTCCACACCGGCAACCGCTTCGGAGACCAGCACTTAAGCCCGCGTTAACCGCCGGGGCGGTGCTCTCCGTAAACGGTCTTCAAGCCGGCGACGATCTCGCCGAGCGTTCCGCCCGCTTCGACCGCTTCGATGATCGCCGGCATGAGATTACGGTCTTCCGCCGCGTCGCGCGCGACGCGATCCAGGGCCTTCCGCGCCTTTCCCCCGTGGCGCGCCGCCCGAAACGCGGCCAGCCGCTCGACCTGTTCGCGCTCGATCGAAGAATCGACGGAGAGCAGCGGCGGCCGTTCGGCGTCCTCCTCGCGGTAGGCGTTCACCCCGACGACGACGCGGCGGCCATCCTCGATCTCCTTCTGCGCCGCGAACGCCGCGTCCTCGATCTCGCGCGCCAGGAATCCGTTCTCGATGGCCGCGACCGCGCCGCCCATCGAATCGATCTTCGCGATCAGCGCGCGCGCGCGGGCGCGGATCTCGTCGGTCCACGCCTCGACCATCGCGGAGCCTCCGACCGGATCGGCCACGTCGGCGACGCCGGTTTCCGCGGCCAGCACCTGCTGCGTGCGCAGCGCGAGGCGCGCGGAGCGTTCGGTCGGCAGCGCCAGCGCCTCGTCGTACGAGTTGGTGTGGAGCGACTGGGCCCCTCCCAGGATCGCGGCGAGCGCCTGATAGGCGACGCGCACGACGTTCACGTCGGTCTGCTGCGCCGTCAGCGTCGAGCCCGCCGTCTGCGCGTGGAATCGCAGGCGCCAGGACCGCGGGTCCTTCGCCCCGAAGCGCTCGCGCGCGATCTCCGCCCAGAGGGAACGCGCGGCCCGGAACTTGGCGATCTCTTCGAAGAAGTTCGAGTGCGCGTTGAAGAAGAACGAGAGGCGCGGGGCGAAGTCGTCGATGGCGAGGCCGCGCGCGAGGGCCGCCTCGACGTAAGCGACGGCGTTGCCGAGCGTGAAGGCGACCTCCTGGACGGCCGTCGCGCCGGCCTCCCGGATGTGATACCCGGAGATCGAGATCGTGTTCCAGCGCGGGACTTCTCTCCCGCAGAACTCGAAGATGTCGGTCGTGATCTTCAGCGAGGCTTTCGGGGGAAAGATGTAGGTCCCGCGGGCCGCGTACTCCTTGAGCAGGTCGTTCTGGACGGTCCCGGACAAGGCCGCCCAGGAGACGCCCCGCTCCCGCGCGACGGCGAGGAGCATCGCGAGGAGGATCGCCGCCGTCGAGTTGATCGTCATCGAAATGGATACTTCCGAGAGCGGGAGCCCGTCCGTCAGGACGCGCATGTCGTCGAGCGTCGCGATCGCGACCCCAACCTTGCCGACCTCGCCCCGCGCGACCGGGTCGTCCGAGTCGTAGCCCATCTGGGTCGGCAGGTCGAAGGCCACCGAGAGCCCGGTCTGCCCTTGCGACAGGAGGTAGCGGTAGCGTCGATTCGACTCCCCGGCGCTCCCGAACCCGGCGTACTGGCGCATCGTCCAGTAGCGGCCGCGGTACATCTCTTCGGAGATTCCGCGCGTGAAGGGGTATTGTCCCGGAGGCGGGTCGCCGTAGTACGGAAGGACAGGGATCCCGGAGCTCGTCTGCCCCGGAACCCGCGGTCGCGCCGCCTTTTCCGCGGCGCCGGGCTCTTTGGGCTTGGCCGGCACGCCCGAGATTCTGGCACAGGGCAGCTATCCCTTCAGCGCCGCCCGAAGGTGCCGGTCGGGTCGGGCTAAAATAGAGGCCACAGGCGCGAAATTGACGTCGAGACTGACCGGCCGGCTGGAGGTCTTCGGCTTTGCCGACCTCCTGCAGTGGATGGAGCTCAATCGCCGCACGGGGCGGCTGACGCTCGAGCACGGGCGCGACCGCCGTGTGCTCGACTGGCGAGACGGCCAGATCGTGTACGTGTCGGGCTCTCAGCCCCGCCACCGGCTCGGCGTCCATCTGCTCCGCAGCGGCGCGCTGCCGGCGGCGACCCTCTACGAGCTGCTCGCTCGCAACTTCACGAGCCAGGAAAACCTGACCCGACTCATCCTGGACGCGGGATTCGACACGCTCGACGGCCTGTCGCTGCGCGTCGAGGAGCTCGCGCGCAAGCTCCTCTTCGAGACCTTCGAGTGGAAGGAGGCGCGCTTCGAGTACGACCCGGACTTCCGCGTCCAGCCGATTCTCCGGATCGGCCTCTCGCTGCGCGGCCAGGCGCTCGCGTTCGAAGGCGTCAAGGCCCTCGACGACAACACGCGCCGGCGCCGCCGCGGGGCGGGCGCCGCGGCTCCGGAGGTCCCGACCCTCCCGTTCGAGGCCTCCGAGGCGGACGAGCGGTTCTGGGACGTCCTCGAGCGCCTCGGAGCGCCGATCGCGCCGGAGGACGCGCGCGCCTCGCACCGGCAGTTCCTGGAGTTCACCCGCCGCCTTCGAGAGCGCGTGGCCCGGCACGTCGTCATGCACCCGATCCACGAGGACACGGCACAGCTTCTCCAGCAGATCCTGCGCAAGTCGCCGATCGACGTCTCGGCGGTCATCCCGGTCGCCGCGCTCGATCCCTATCTCACGCTCGACCTCCTCATTCTGGCCAACGCGCTTTCGATCGACCGCGACAACTCGGTCGGAACGGCTCCGGACGCCATCCAGCGGGTCGGCGCGCGGGCCGTCACGGTCCTGATCGACCGCCTCTCGGGCCCGGACTTCGCCCGCCTGCCGGAAGGCGACAAGCCGGGCCAGGTGCTCCGTCGCGCGGCCGTGGCGGCCGCGGTGGCCGCCGGCCGGTACGCCGAGCGGTACTCGATGACCCGCGAGCGCGGCTACACGCTGGGACTCCTGCACACCGTGGCGTATGCCGAGATGCTCGAGCTCCTCCGTCAGATCGACTTCCCTTCGGGCCCGTTCCGCGCAACGGCCCTGGAGGCCTACCGCCCGGCGCTCGGAGCCGCCCTGGCGGAGAGCTGGGGGCTGCCCCAGGACTTCGAGTCCGTCATCTCGGACGACGGCGCCGAGCCTTCGGCCGCCGCCGCCCTCGTCCGGACCGCCCGCGCCGCCGTCCCCTCCTGCGCCCTCGGCTCGGTGACGCACGAGGCGGTGGAGCCGATGTGGTCCGACGAGATCGCCCACGAGGTCAACGTCGTCTTCGACTTCCTCGGGCTCGCGGCGGTGGAGGTGAAGGCGTCGTAGGGGCGGCCCTCGCGGCCACCCGTGTCGTCGGGCGGGGACGAGCCCCGCCCCTACGCACCTCTCCTCAAGATGTCCTAAAACGAGGACTCTTGCGGAATCGGCAAAGCCCCCCGCGCGTTGGATAGGCTCGGGATGGTAAAGCCGATGAAAAGAATGATTCTCCCGGTCCTCCTGGCGGCCGCTCCGGCGCTTCTCGCCCAACAGCCTCCGCAGTCCCCTCCGGCGCAGCAGCCCCCGCCGCTGCCGGCGTTCACGGAGCAAGTCGAGGTCCGCGTCATGGACCTCGACGTGGTCGTCACCGACTCCAAGGGCCAGCCCGTGACGGATCTGGCACGGCAGGACTTCACCGTGCGCGTGGACGGCAGGCCGGTTCCGATCGACTATTTCGCCCGGGTGGACGACGGCACGATCCACGCGCCCGATCTCTCGACGGCCTCGCCCGACCGCGTCCTGGAGGTCTACAAGAAGGGCGGCGAGGCCTTCGTCCCGCGGCACTTCCTGATCTACGTCGACTCGGGAGACCTCTCGCCCCTGACCCGCAACAACGCGCTCAACCAGCTCCGCGACTTCGTCACGCGCCTCGGCCCGTCCGACACCGCGCGCATCGTCCTCTTCGACCGCCGGCCCAAGGAGCTGACGGACTGGACGACGAGCAAGGAGACGCTGATGGCGGCCGTGGACTCGATGGAGAAGGGCGTCGGGATGTCGCGTCTCCAGAACGAGATGCTGACGCTCCGGTCCATCGACTCGACGCGCTCGAGGTCGAGCCGGGCGTGGCTGGCCCAGACCTACACGGACCAGACGGCGACGGAGCTCGACACGATGGTCAAGGACATGCGGAATCAGCTCGCCACGCTGACGCCCTTGCCGGGCAAGAAAGCCTTCCTCTTCGTCTCGGGCGGCCTCCCTTCGACGCCCGGCTACGCGATGTACACGTACGCGGTCGGCAACTTCGGCTCGGCCGCCTTCGCCTCGCTCGACACGCGGCGGGTCGGCGATCAGATCGCCGACCTCGCGCGCCAGGCCAACTCGGACGAGATCACTTTCTACACGGTGGACGCGCAGGGCCTGACGGCCGGCGGCGCTTCGGCGTCCAACGACGATCCGCTCGCCATGCGCGCGAACGTCTCCTTCATCGCGCGGCAGGACGCGCAGTCGGGAATGCTCGAGCTCGCGAGCCAGACCGGCGGCCTCGCGCTCATCAACTCGAACGACTTCAGCAAGGGCTTCTCCCGCGTCTATCAGGACGTCTCGAGCTACTACTCGGTCGGCGTGAACCTCTCGGCCCTGCCTGCCGCGGGGTACCAGAAGATCGACCTCGCGGTCTCCCGCCCCGGAGCGACCGTGCGTTACCGGCGTGGCTATGCGCCGCGCTCGAGCGACGACCGGGCCCGCGACGCCGCGCGCGCCGCGCTGAAGACGAGCGTGTCGTACAGCGCGTTTCCCGTGAAGCTGCAGATCGGCGTCGCGGCCAAGGCGAAGAAGCAGTATGACCAACCAATCACGGTCCTGATCCCGGCGACGGCGCTGACATTCCTGCCGGCGGGCGAGTCGGCCAAGGCGGACGCCGAGATCTTCGTCGGCGTCGTGGACGAGAGCGGCCGCACGAGCGACATCGGCAAGGAAGAGGCGGCCTTCACGCAGCCGGCCCAGCCGGTGCAGGAGGCGGCGCTCGCGTACCCGATCACGCTGCAGATGCGCAAGGGCAACTCGCGCATCGTCGTCAACGTGCGGGACAAGGCCACGGGCAAGATGGGCACGGCCCGCGCCGACGTCCACATCGAGTAGGGGCGCGCGCTATTCGGGGCGCGCTCCCCAAGCTGCCACGCTGTATGCTGGCGTTTCGCTGTCTGGCGGCGAATCAAATGTCTGGAGACATGAGCGGTCCCGATTGTTGGGTCGAGCCATCGTGGGATCGAACTCGCTGATCGCTACACTCGCTCTTCTGATGCCTGCGGCGTCACTCTCCACCGCGCAGGAAAGGCCTTACGTCGAAAGGGTCGAGGTCAACGTCCGAAGGATTCTCGTGAGGATCACAAACCGGGCCGGAGCCACAGCCGACCCGCCGCCTCGAGCATCCGACGTTCGAGTCCTCGAGGACGCCGTGCCTGCTGAAGTCGTCGGCGTCGATGCAGCTCGACCTTCCATATCCGCTTTTCCCCCGTCTGCCACTCCGACGTCCGGACGAGGGGAAGCGCCAGTTGCACTCACCCTCGGCGAAATTCCTCAGCACCTCTATGTCGACACGTCAATGCTCGAGCTTCACTCGATCCGACGTCTCGTCAAGGTCTTCGAGCGCGGGATCGACTCACTCCTGCAGAATGGCCCGTTGGAGATCGTCGTCGCTGACCCGTAGCCCCGGCGATTCCTTCCTTCGACGAAGGACCGCTCGACAGTTCGCGCCACGCTCGAGAAGCTCGGCCGGGAGATATCCGGCAAACAGAGCCTTCTCCTCGTGCGTGAATCAACGATCGCCACGATGCGCAATGGATTTTGTTCCAACCTCGAAATGCAGACACGCACGGCCGCCGAACAGGAGATTCGCCTCATCCAGGCTTCTCTCGCACGTCTCGTCCGATGGGCAGCGGCGCTCGGCAATGACCGCTCGGACGTCGTCTATCTGGCGTCGGACGGGTTCGACACGAACGTCGTTGACACGTACACCAAGGTGATCCAGCAGATCGCGACGGGAAGCCGCGCCTGCCCCGGGGGCGGCAAGCCTGGGGGACGTCTCTTCTCGGAACTCAATAGCGAGTACGGCCCGAAAGGCGGTGAGATGGTCGACTTGGCGGCCCGTTCGTTGGCCGCACTCGGCATTCAGGCCATTCCTGTAGCACTTGGCGGCAATCTCTTGGACTACGGCAACGATGCCTCCGTTTCCGGCAGCCTTCACTACCGAGCCACTTCCCCTCCCGTACCCACCTTCGCCGGGCGCGTCGATCCGCTGCGAATGATCGCCGCAGCGACGGGAGGAGAGGTCGTCACCTCCGATCGCCAGATGCCTTCGGCTCTCGAAGGCTTCAAGGACTCGTACTACGTTTCCTACACTTCGCGCTTTGCGACCGACGGAAAAGTGCACACGTTGAGGGTCGATAGCGTTCGGAGCGGGCTGGTCGTTCGGAGCAAAGGTTTCACAACTGGAACCGGAACCGAGTCGCTCGCCCGAGGCGCGACACTTCGTGCTTTGCATGAGGCGCCGCCGACGGGCGGCCTTCCGGTTCGCATCTCACTCCAAGGCCTTCAGGGGCACGAGAAAGACTCCACGGCGACTCTGCACGTGGACGTCGATCTCGAATCGCTCACCGAATCGCTCGAGACATTGAAGGGTGGCCGAATCCGAATCACGATGGCCGTTGAAGTGGACGGCGCCACCGAGCCGTTCACCACAACTGAAGAGTTCGAGATTGCGGCTGCGGATGCAGGATGGGGTGCAGACATTCCGCTTCAATGGCCGACGAACGCTCGCCGCCTCGCCGTAACGGTGGAGGAACTGAGAACGACAGCGCGCGGCACATCCGCCATAGCGCTGCCTCGGCGGCACTAGCGCCATGCAAGGCGCCGATGGGGACCGAGCGCGGACGTGCACATCGAGCCACGAGCAGTCAGCTCTCGGCGCCAGCCGTTGACTACTTCACCCGGAAGTCCGCCGAGCGCAGGGCGTACTGGTCGGGAGGCGAGACGCCGTCGCGGACCATGACGTAGAGGCGGTAGTCGCCCGGCGGGACCTTCGCGAGCGGGATCTCGAACCCCGCGATGTAGCGGTGCGGACCCACCGGCGCGAACTGCGCGGGAAACGCGGCCTGCTGCCGGACGTTCTCAGTACCCTTGCGCAGCCGCAACTCGAGCGTCGCCTTCGCCGGGTCCGGCGGGTTGGCGCACTCCACGTAGAACCAGAGGCTCTCGGACGGAGCGAACGTGGCGTCGGCTCGCGGCGGGAGGACTCCCTGTCCGAGAGCGAACGGCGAGCCGTCGTTCTCGGGGGTGCGCGCGGCGGGGCCGCGGGTCAGGAGGAGCGGCGACACCGAGAACCCCGTCGCGAGGTCCGGCACCGTGAGCTTCGCGGCAGCCGACGCGACCGGCTTGCCGCCGGCCGAGTCCGTGACGGCGAAGTAGCCATCGTAGGCTCCCGGCGGCAGATCGAGCTGGCGCAGGAGGACCTGCCCCGGGCCGGCCGACGTGAACACGTCCGACGCCGGCGAGGCGTCGTTGAAGGATGCGACTTCCTCCCCCCCGTTCTCCTTGCGGACGACGCCGTGCAGCGAGAGTTTGGCGGCGCCCGCCGGCGGCGGCAGCGAGAACCAGACGAGCGTCCGGGCGCCGCCCGTGTCGCGCCAGAGCATCGCGTCGCCGAAGACGGCGTCCCCTGAGCGCGAGACGAAGGGCGCCTGCTCGAGCGAGGCGCGCAATGCCGCGTCGAGGACGTCGCGGGGAAGCGGCACCGGCGCCGGGGCCATGGGGGCTGCGGCGGCCGGAGCAGGAGGGGCCGGGGCAGGGGCCGAGGTTGACGCGGCCGGCGCAGGAGGGGCCGCGGCCGCCGCCGCTGCCGGCGCTACGGCGTCCGGGTTGACGATCGTCTGGCGCGCGAGCTTCTCCCGGAGCTCCTTGACGAGGCCCGGGCTCTCAATGGAGTCCGAGTGCCGGAAGGGCTCGACGATGATCGACACTTCGAGCGTGGGGCGGTCGAGCGCCTCGAGAACTCGCGGCGTGCGCTCGCGATCGTAGATCCAGTGCGTGATCGTCTCGTTGCCTTCGAGAGATCCGCCCGGGGCCCCGACGAAGCCGCCGGTGGTGGGCGCGGCGTGCTCGTCGCGCACGCGCGCCGGGCTGCCGAAGACGATGAAGACGAAACCGCGTGCCGTGCGCGAGCCCGGAGTCTTCTCGATCCCGAATCGGTCGTCCGCCGTCTTGATGCGCCCGAGCACGAGCTCCCGGAACTCGTTCTTCTCCGTCCCGGTCGTGGGGTCGCGTTTCAACCAGTAGCGCTCGACGAACGCCTTCTTCGCGTCGTCCGTCGAGAGCGCCTGCCACTCCTGGATCTCGTCGGAGGTCAGGAAATAAGCGTCGGGCGAGTCGGCCCAGTCCTTGCTCGTTGCCGAAGGCCACGCCGCGCCGAGCGCGCCCGCCGCCGCGAGGAAGAGCGCCGGAGCGAGCCCGTGCAGCCGAATGGATTTCATGGCCGTGATTTTCTCCCCCGCCACCCTCGTTGAAAAGAAGAAAGGGCCCCGGCGTGAGCCGGGGCCCTCGAAAGACGATCTCGACGAGCCGCTAGAAGCGGAGGAGGCCCGTCAAACGGAAGTTGCGCGGCGGGTTGAGCGCGCTGCGGGACGTCGGAGCCCCGAAGATCGTGCCTGCCGGTCCGCCGCCAACCTCGCCCGCGCTCGGAAGCAGCTGAATGAAGTCCGTGCGATACACCGTCTGGTCGTTGAAGAGGTTGAAGACCTCGCCCTTGACGCCGAGCTCGATCGGGCCGCCGATGAGCCCGAGCGCGCCGTTGCCGAACGGCTTGAACGTCGCCTCGAGCGAGAAGTTCACCGTGGCGTAGCTCGGCAGGCGCGAGGAGCCGCGGGGCGTGTAGAGGTAGCTCGGACGGGAGCCGTCGGGCTGGGCAAAGGTGCGCTGCTCCTGATAGGGAAGGCCCGACTGCCAGACGACCGAGGGCGCCGCCGTCAGGTTCACGATGGGCAGAGAGTACGAGTACGCCACGAAGGCGTTCAGGATGTGCGTGCGGTCGTACGGCGCGACGCCGTAGCTGTTCGTGCTCGTCGCCTGCGTGCACGGGATCGTTCCGATGCCGTTGACGTTGCAGTTCGAGCCCGGAAAGTCGTACAGGAACGAGGAGTAGTTGCTGAACGTGTTGCCGTTGCCCGTGCCCTTCGCGCGGGAGAGCGTGTAGTTGATGAGCGTCTGCCAGTTGCCGCTGAAGCGCTTCTCGAACGTGAGCTCGATCGCCCGATAGTTGCGCTTCGCGATCGAGTCGTCGAAATTCTCCGGCGTCTTCAGGAGCGTCACGCCGTCCGCCGCGTACTGCTTGATGTCGTCCACGAGGTTGTACCACTTCCGGTAGATCCCGCGGGCGCTCACCGCCATCGTCGAGCCGATCTGGCGCTGGAAGCCGATGTTGAACTCGTCGGCGTAGGAGGGCTTGAGGTCCGTGTTGATCGGCGCGCTGTTGCCGCCGACGCGCACGGCCTGAACGAACTGGAACTGATTCCCGTCCCACAGGAAGATGTCGCGGTTGGTCTGCACGGGCACGCCCGAGAAGACCGAGTCCGCGACGTCCTGGATGAGCGGCTGATGGTACCGTCCCCATCCCGCCGTCACGAGCGTCTTGCCGTCGCCCATGACATCCCAGGCCGCCGAGAGGCGCGGATCGACGTAGGTCGAGTCCACGACGAGGTTGCCGATGTCGCTGTCCTCCTTCTGATTCTCGACGCGGACGCCGAGGTTCATCGCCACCGGGCCGAGCTCCATCTTCTCGAGGCCGTAGAAGCCCCAGATCTTTCCGCGCGAGACGGACGGCACGGGGGTCGTCAGGCGGTCCCACTCGTCGCCGACGTGGAACGTCTGGTTCGCCTGGCCTTCGACGGGGTTGAACGAGTCCACGATGTAGATCTCGTTGTTCGGGTAGGTGAAGGAGTTCTCCGAGCGCACGAGCTGGTAGTCGACGCCGACCTTGAACTGCGCCGACTTGCCCATGACCTCGTGGTAGACGGAGGTCGCCAGGTTCGCCTGCGTGCGCGGCCGCACGACGAAGCCTTCGAACGTCGCACCGTTCCAGAAGAGACCGTCGCCGTCCGGCCCGGCCGAGAAGAACGGGCTGCCATGGCCGAAGTACGAGCCGACGATGATGTTGCCCGACGCCGTCGCCCAGCCCGCCTCCGCCGACACGCGCGACCCGAAGACGCCGGACCACCGCAGCTGCTGCGTGCAGCCGAGGCCGCTGCAGGAGTTCTGCGACTGAGACGTCAGCGCGCCGAGGTCGGCCGACCCGCCCCAGTAGTCGACCACGAACCCGCCGATCGGGTCGCTGTTGGTCTGGGCGGTGAAGAGCTGTGAGGACGTGATCTGCGCCGACAGCTTGCCGTCCCACAGCCGCGTGTTGGTCGTCTGCTGGTAGCTCTGACCCGACTGGTCGGGGAAGACGTTCGACTGGAGCGTCTGGCGCTGCGGGGTCGTGTTGTTGACGTGCTCGTACGCCCCGAAGAACCACGCGTGGTCCTGCCAGATCGGCCCGCCGAGGGTGTACGCCCAGTCGTTGATGACCTTGTCGTACTTGACGCGCTCGAAAGGAGCTCCCGTCTGCGGGTTCGAGCCCTTGTTCTGCGCGTTCCAGTTGTCATTGGTGAGCAGCAGCTTCACCGACCCGTGGAACTGGTTCGTGCCGGACTTCGTGATGACGTTGACGTAGGCGCCCTGCGACCGGCCGTACTCGGCTGAGATCCCCGTCGTCGAGACGTTGACCTCCTGGATGGCCTCGTAGTTGAAGTTCTGGCCGAAGGTGCCCGTCGTCGGGTCCGTGGTGTCGACGCCGTCGAAGAGGTAGAGGTTGTTGCTCCCGAGGGCGCCGTGCGAGTTCGGGTTGGCCGAGTTGTTCGCCGACGTGACGCCCGGAGCGAACGTGATCAGGTTCTGGTACCCGCGGCCGACCGCGAGCTTCTGCGTGAGCGTCGAGGAGACGTTCGTCGTCGCCGTGGTGTTCGACTTGTCCACGAGCGGGGCCTCGCCGGTGACCGTGACGGCCTCGGTCTGCTGCGCGAGCTTCAACGTCGCGTTGACCGCCGTCGATCGGTCCGCCGAGACGACGACTTCCTTCGCTTCGAAGGACTGGAATCCCGCCAGGGTGATGTTCACGATGTACCGGCCGGGGCTCAACAGCGGGAAGTTGTAGGAACCGGCCGCGTCGGAAACCGCCGTGCGCTGGAATCCCTTGTCCGCGCTCGTCAGCTCCACCGTCGCGCCCGGCAACGCCTTCCCGTCCTGATCCAGGACCTTCCCGTTGACGGTCCCGAGCTGCGTCCCGTCGGCCAGGAGGGCGGGGGCCGCCACCAGGCAGACGAGCGCGAGGATCAGGCACGTCGCGAGGCTTCTAAATCGCATGCTGACTCCTTCCTGATTAAGTTGAGAATCGCAAAAGTTCTCGGTTCGACCCGCCAAAAAGCAAGAATTGGCCCAACTTAGAATCATTTAAATCTACTGATAACAAATG
>DATBFU010000126.1:0-22485 GCA_036558325.1 Thermoanaerobaculia bacterium
GCCGGAGGGCGTCGTCCGCGAGGCGCTCGAGTCGAAGCTCGTCGGCCGCGGTGGCGCGGCCTTCCCGGCCGGACGCAAGTGGGAGGCCGTGGCCATGCAGGCCGCGAAGCCGCACTACATCGTCTGCAACGCCGACGAGTCGGAGCCCGGCACCTTCAAGGACCGCGTTCTCCTCGAGGAGGACCCGTTCGCGATCGTCGAGGCGATGACGATCGTGGGCTTCGCGACCGGCTGCGAGAAGGGCTACCTCTACCTGCGCGGGGAGTATCCGCTGGCGCTCGCGCGCGTCGCGAACGCGGTCGAGGCGGCGCGCTCGGCGGGTCTGCTCGGCGGCGCGATTCTCGGATCGAGCCATCGCTTCGACATCGAGGTGCGGCGCGGCGCCGGCGCCTACATCTGCGGCGAGGAGACCGCGCTCTTCAACTCGATCGAGGGATTCCGCGGCGAGCCGCGCAACAAGCCGCCGTTCCCCGTCGAGAAGGGTCTCTTCGGAAGGCCGACGGTGATCAACAACGTGGAGACGCTCGCGAACGTGCCGGCGATCGTCCTCGAAGGCGGCGCGGCCTTCGCCGCGATCGGCACCGAACAATCGACCGGCCCCAAGCTCTTCTGCCTCTCGGGGCGCGTCGCGCATCCGGGCGTCTATGAGGTCCCCTTCGGCGCGACGCTGCGGGAGCTCCTCGCGCTCGCGGGGGGCGTGCCCGGCGGGCGGTCCGTGAAGGCCGTGCTCCTCGGAGGGGCCGCCGGCTCCTTCGTCGGGCCCGACGCGCTCGACACGCCGCTCACCTTCGAAGGCACGCGCGCGATCGGTGCCTCCCTCGGCTCCGGCGTCGTCCTCGTCTACGACGAGCGGGACGACCTCGCCGACGCCGCGCGCCGGATCGCGGCGTTCTTCCGCGACGAATCCTGCGGGCAGTGCGTCCCCTGCCGCGTCGGCACCGAGCGGCAGGAGGAGCTCGTCGCGCGGCTCTCGGCGGGACGGCCGCTCGGCTCCCGCGATCAGGAGCTCGCGCTGCTCGACGAGATCGCCCAGGCGATGCGGGACGCGTCGATCTGCGGCCTCGGACAGACGGCGTCGGGCGCTCTGCAAACCGCCATCCGAAAGCTCGGAGCGTTCCCCGCATGATCCCGGCCGACCGCCGGCTGCATCCCGAGCGTCCGGTCGAGCTGACGATCGACGGCCGCGCCGTCACGGTGCCGGGAGGCGCGACGATCCTCGAGGCCTGCCGGCAGGCGGGCACGGACACGCCCACGCTCTGTTTCCTCGAGAACCTGACGCCGGTCAACGTCTGCCGCGTCTGCGTGGTCGAGCTCGAGGGCTCGCGGGTTCTGGTGCCCGCCTGCTCGCGCCCGGTCGAAGCGAAGATGAAGGTCTCGACGGACAGCGAGCGCGTGCGTCTGTCGCGCAAGATGGTGCTCGAGTTCCTGGCGTCCTCCGTGGACCTGTCGTGCGCCTCGGACGACGTGCGGCGCTGGATGGAGCAATACGGCGCGCGGCCGGAGCGCTACGGTCCCCCCGCCCCGCCGGCCGCGGCGAACGAGCGCGACCTCCTGCATCCGGGACACCACGGCGCGCCGTCCGGGGCGGCCGCGACCGTGGCGCAGCCGGTGAAGGTCGACAACGACCTCTACGTGCGCGACTACGCGCGCTGCATCCTCTGCTACAAGTGCGTGCAGGCCTGCGGCGTCGAGGCGCAGAACACCTTCGCGATCGCGGTCGCGGGCCGCGGCTTCGACGCGCGTATCTCGACGGAGCTCGCGACGCCGCTGCCCGAGTCCGCCTGCGTCTACTGCGGCAACTGCATCGGCGTCTGTCCGACGGGCGCCCTGATGTTCAAGACCGAGCACGACCTGCGAAAGAACGCGCGCTGGGACGAGTCGAGGCAAACCGTCACCGACACGATCTGCCCGTTCTGCGGTGTCGGCTGCACGCTCGCCTTGCGCGTCCAGGACAACGAGATCGTGCGCGTCACGTCGCCGCTCGACCACGACGTGACGAGCGGCCACCTCTGCGTCAAGGGACGCTTCGGCTGGCAGCACGTCCAGCGGCGCGAGGAGGAAGACGCGGCCGGAAAGGAGACGCCATGACGACACTCTTCGATCCCGCGGTGCGGCAGAAAATTCTCGACCGCCTCGGCAGGCTCTCGCCCGACGCGAAGCGCCAATGGGGAAAGATGAGCGCCGCGCAGATGCTGGCGCATTGCTCGCGGGCGATGGAGGTCGGCACGGGCGACCTGCCGCTCCGCCAGTCTCTGATCGGCAGGATCTTCGCGCCGTTCGCGCGCAAGACGTTCCTCTCGGAGAAGCCGTTCTCCCGCAACTCCCCGACCGATCCGCACTTCGTCATCCGAGACGACAAGGACTTCGCGAAGGAGAAGGCGCACCTGACGGCGCTCATCGAGCGCTTCTGCCTGGCGGGCCCCGCGGAAGCGGCGAATCATCCGCATTCGTTCCTGGGAAAGATCACCGGCGAGGACTGGGGTCTCGTCATGTACAAGCATCTCGACCATCACCTGAGGCAGTTCGGCGCCTGAGCCCCCGGACCGCCGCCCGTCGATGCCCGTGACGCGCGCCGAGCGGCTGACGCGGTGGCTGCTCGCGGCCGGAGCGCTCCTGCGCGTCGCGCAGTACCTCGCCAACCGGTCGCTCTGGCTCGACGAGGCGTACATCGCGCCGACGATCCTGCGGCGCTCGTTCGCCGAACTGCTCTGGCCGCCGGACTACGGGCAGATCGTTCCGGTCGGGTTCCTCGCGCTCGAGCGGGCGGCCGTCGGCCTCTTCGGTTCGAGCGAGTATGCGCTCCGCCTCGTGCCGCTCGTCGCCGGGATCGGATCGCTCTTTCTGTTCGCCCGCGTGGCCCGCCGCCTCCTGCCCGCGCCCGCGCTGCCGATCGCCATGGCGCTCGTTTCCTTTTCCGGTCCCCTGATCGGTTTCTCCTCAGAGCTCAAGCAGTACTCGTGCGACGTCCTCGCCGCGCTCTTCCTGCTCGACCGCGCCCTCGACGTCTCGGAACGGCCCGCAGGTCCGCAGAGGCGCGGTGCGCTGGTTACCCTGGCGATCTCCGGCGCCGTTCTCGTCTGGTTCTCGCTGCCCGCCGTCTTCGTCCTCGCCGGCGTCGGAGCGACGCTCGCCGTGGGAGCCGTTCGAAGCGGAGAGCGGCAGCGCCTGCGAGCGGTCGCCGCCACCGGGCTTCTTTGGATCGGGAGTTTCGCCGCGTTCTGGATCGTGTTCCTCCGGCACATCGGACGCGCGCCGGACGTGCTCGCGTTCTGGGCGGACGCGTTCCTGCCGTTTCCGCCGCGCTCCTTCGCCGACGTCTACTGGCTGCCGCGGACGTTCGGCGCGCTCTTCGGCGACCCCGCCGGCTTCGTCTTCCGCGGGCTCGGCATCCTGGCGTTTCTCGTAGGAGGGGTCGTCCTGTTCCGTGAGAGCCGGGAACGCCTCGCGTTCCTCATCGCGCCGGCGCTCTTCGCGCTCGCCGCGTCGGTGCTGCGCTGGTATCCGTTCTCGGGGCGGACGCTGCTCTTTCTCGCCCCGGCCCTCTATCTCCTGGTGTCGTTCGGCATCGAAGAGATCCGCGAAACGACGTCGCCGCGGGCGCCCGCCGTCTGGGCGATCCTCCTCGCGCTGCTCCTCTTCCATCCGGTGCTCTGGTCCGTTCGCGCGCTTTTTCATCCGCGCGAGAAGGAGGAGATGAAGCCGGCGCTCGCCTACGTGCGCGGCCACGCCGATCCGGGCGATCGCCTCTACGTCTATTCGGCGGCTCTCCCGGCCTTCGGCTACTACGGTCCGCGGAGCGGTTTTCCGGCGGACCGGACGATTCCCGGCGCGTGGGTCGGCGAGACGGCCGGAGCGAAACGGGACGTCGATAAGATTCGGGGCGGCCGCGTCTGGGTGCTCTTCACCCACCCGATCCGCCCCGACGGCGCCAACGACGAGGCCCGCTTCACGTCCCTGCTCGACGCGGCCGGCCGCCGTCTCGATTCGTTTTTCGCAGCGGGCGCCTCCGTGTACCTTTATGACGTGACCTCCACCCCGGCGGGACCTTCTTGAGGGCGCGCGCGCGCCTGGCGGCCGCCGCGATCCTGCCGGCCGCGCTCGGTCTTCTCGCCGCCGCCGCCCGAGCACAGGGTCAGGAGGCGACGCTCGTCTGGCAGGGCCAGACCGCCAGGATCGCCGCGACAGGCGGCGACTTCAAGATCGCGGACGCCGCGAAGGCGCTGGGGTTCGACGTCGCCGCCGACGCGACGACGGGCGTCCTGACGCTCACCGGCCACGGCCACAAGGTCCTCGTCGGCGCCGGCACCGCCCAGGTTCCCGTGGACCAGCGTCTGGTCTCCATCTCGCGGCCGGCGCAGACGATCTCCGGCGCCGTGTATGCGCCGCCCGACTTCTTCGAGAAAGTGCTCTTCCCACTCGTGGGCGCCTCGGGCTCCTACGACGCGGTCAAACGCGTCTGGACGCTCGCGGAGGCGAAGGCGCTCACGATCGACGTCGCCGTCGTCCACGTCGAGGCGGCGACGCAGGTCGTGCTGCGGCAGTCGGGGCCGGCGAAGTTCGCCTCGACGGTCGGGCCCGCTTCGGTCCAGGTGCGCTGGCCGGACCGGACCGTCGCGGCGCCGTTCGCCGAGAAGCGCTACGAGGATCCCTTCGTCTCCGCCGTCCGCTTCTCCGAGGACGGCGCCGCGATCGCGCTCCGGGACGCGGGCCTCTCGGCGCGCGCTTACGCGCTGACGGCTCCCGACCGCGTCGTCGTCGAGGTCACGCGCGCCGAACGTTCGCCCGGCGGCCTCGCGCCGCCGGCGCCCCCGGCCCCTTTGGAAGCGCCGCCCGTCATCGTCATCGACCCCGGGCACGGCGGGACCGAGACGGGCGCGATCGGCCCGGGCGGCCTGCAGGAGAAACAGGCGACGCTCGAGATCGCGAAGAAACTCGCGGCGACGATCCCGCGATCCCTCGCGTGCCGCGTCGTGCTGACGCGCGACGTGGACGGCCTCGTGTCGCTCGACGACCGCACCTCGACGGCGAACCACGAGCACGCCGACCTGTTTCTCTCGATCCACGCCAACTCCTCGCGCCTCGCGAACGCCCGCGGCTCCGAGACCTACTACCTCTCGCTCGAAGCGTCCGACAAGCTGGCGCAGGAGGTGGCGAGCCGTGAGAACGAGACGCCGGCCGCCGCGGCGACGCCGTCGCCCGACGCGTCGAACACGACGGACCACGCTCTCGATTTCGTGCTCTGGGACCTCGCCCAGAGCGCCCACTTGAAGGAATCGAGCGAGCTCGCGGAGGCGATCCAGGAGGAATTGAACGGCGTCTCGGGCACCGAGAGTCGAGGCATCAAACAAGCGCCGTTCCGGGTGCTCGTCGGAGCCACGATGCCCGCCGTCCTGATCGAGACCGCCTTCATCTCGAACCCGGACGAGGAGAAGAAGCTCGCCTCGCCGGAGTTCCAGCAGAACGTCGCCGACGCGGTCTCGCGCGCGGTGGTGCGGTTCTTCGCACGGCGGCGTCCCGCGGCCCTCGCCTCCCCGACACCCGCGCCGAGCCCCACCCCCACGGCCGCCGCCCGATGACGCGCCGGGCCGCGGCGCTCCTGCTCCTCTTTCTCGCCGTGGCGGTCGGCGTGCTGATTCTCTGGACGCGCTCCGGCTCGGGGATCCCCGGGCGCCGCCGGGGCCCGCTCTTCCTGCGGGTGTCGCCCGCTCCGGCGCCGGCCGCCGCGGCGATCCCCGGCGCGCCGACCCCGACGCCCGGCGAGACGGTGCGCCTGACGCTCTTCTTTCCGGGACGCGACGATGCGAAGCTACGCCCGGAGGAGAGAGACATTCCCAAGCCCGCCGGACCCGGCGCCGCGCTCCGGGCCATCTTCGACGAGCTCCACCGCGGCCCGACGCACCTCGATCTCGTCGCGCCGCTGCCGGACAAGCTCCAGCTCCGCAACGCGTTCCTCCTGCCCGGAGGCGAGGTGGTCCTCGATCTGGCGGTGGACTCGGGGCTCTCGTTCGGATCCGACGAGGAGCTGACGATCGTCGCCGCGCTCGTCGATACGGTGCTCCAGAACGTCGCCGAGACGAAGAGCGTGCGTCTGCTCGTCAACGGGGAGCCGGCCGAGACGCTCGGCGGCCACGTGGACCTGACACGCCCGCTCCTCTATCTGCGCGGAGAGCTGGCATCCTAGCGGGCGCTAACGAGGAGTCAGGAGGCCGACTGCATGTCCCGATTCGCTCCGCGGCCCGACGGCCGCAAACCGTCGGAGATGCGGGAGATCGCGATCGAAACCGGCGCGGCGCGCTGGGCCGAAGGCTCGGCGCTCGTGTCGCTCGGCCACACGCGCGTGCTGTGCACGGCGTCCGTCGAGGACCGCGTGCCGCCGTTTCTGAAGGGAACGGGCAGCGGGTGGATTACCGCGGAATACGGGATGCTCCCCCGCTCGACGCACACGCGCTCCTCGCGCGAGGCCGCGTCGGGCCGCCAGGGCGGGCGCACGCACGAGATCCAGCGGCTGATCGGCCGGGCGCTCCGCAGCGTCGCCGAGCTGCGCGGAATCCCGGACCGCACGATCACGCTCGACTGCGACGTGCTGCAGGCCGACGGTGGGACGCGCTGCGCCGCGATCACGGGCGCGTGCGTGGCGCTGTCGCTCGCGCTCGGCAAGCTCGTGCGCGAAGGCACGATCCCGCGCTGGCCGCTGCGCGAGACGGTTGCCGCCATCTCGGTCGGCGTGTGCGCGGGCCAGGCCGTGCTCGACCTCGCCTATGCGGAGGACTCCGAGGCCGACGTGGACGCGAACGTCGTCGGAACGGCCTCGGGCAAATTCGTCGAGATTCAGGGCACCGCGGAGCGGCGGCCGTTCTCGGAGGAGCAGCTCCAGGAGCTTCTCTCGCTCGCTCGCAAGGGGCTGAAGCGGCTCGCCGAGGCGCAGCGGGAGGCGCTCGCCGCGCCTCTCCAGGGAATCGATCTCGAGGGGTAAAGCCCTCAGTCCCTGATCCTTAGTCCGCGCCCGGACGCGGAGTCCGCCGTTCCCGGCGCTCCGTCCTCAGTCGATATAATCGCCGGTCCGGCGGCCCTCCCGCCGCGAGAAAGGGTGGCGGGTGTCCCCATGAAACGCATCGGAGTCCTCTTCGGCCAGGAAAGGTCCTTCCCGCTGGCCCTCGTCGACCGCATCAACTCCTCGGGCGCCTCGGACGTGGTGGCCGAGCCGGTCAAGGTCGGCGGCATTTCCCTCGAGACGCCGAAGAAGTACGACCTCGTCCTCGACCGGATCAGCCAGGACATCCCCTTCTACCGCGCGGTGCTCAAGAAGCTCGTCTCGGACGGCACGATCGTCGTGAACAACCCGTTCTGGTGGTCGGCCGACGACAAGTTCTTCAACAACGTCATCGCGCGCGGACTGGGCGTCGCAGTCCCGAAGACCGTGATCCTGCCCTCGAACCAGCATCCGCCGGACACGACCTCGGAGTCGATGTCGAACCTCGTCTTCCCGCTCGAGTGGGACGAGATCTTCGCGCACATCGGCTTCCCCGCCTTCTTCAAGCCGTATTCGGGCGGCGGCTGGAAAAGCGTCTATCGCGTCGCGAACCCGGAGGAGTTCTTCCAGGCGTACCGCGACTCCGGCCAGCACGTCATGACGCTGCAGGAGGAGATCGATTTTCAGGACTACTTCCGCTGCTACGTCATCGGCCGCAAGCACGTTCACATCATGCGGTACGACCCGCGCCAGCCGCACCACGCGCGCTACGTGAACGACGGCCAGACGATCGATCCGGCCATGTACGAGCGGGTCCAGGCCGACTGCCTCAAGCTCACGGGCGCCCTCGGGTACGATTTCGACACGCTCGAGTTCGCGGTCCGCGACGGCGTGCCCTACGCCATCGACTTCCTGAACCCGGCCCCGGACGCCGACCCGGCCTCCGTCGGACAGCAGAACTTCGAGTGGGTGCTCGATCACTCCGCGCGCTGGCTGGTCGAGCGCGTCCGCGAGGGCGCCGAGCCGGCGGCGCGCTACCACTGGCAGGAGTTCCTGGGCGGCGGCGCCGCTCCCAAGCGCGCCAAATCGCCGTCTCCGCGGCCGCCGGCCGCCGGCGCCTCGACCCGCCGGCCGCGCCCGCGCGCCGGAGCCTGATCCGCCGCAGAGACGGCTACGTCTCCTGGCGCCGGAGAAGGCTCGCGAAAAAGAAGGCCGCCGACGCGGCGATGACGAGCGGCCCTCTTTCGACACCGAGCGCCGGAGCGGCGAGCGAGCCCGCGAGCATCGAGCCCATGGCGCTTCCCACCGAGACCCGGCGCATCCCGGACAGGCTGCGCGCCAGGAGCTTGCCGGTCGCGGCGGGAATGATGATCAGCGATCCCATCAGGAGCACGCCCAGGTAGCGCAGGCCGAGCGCCACGGTGAGGGCAAAGGCGAGGAGGAAGACCAGATTGGTCCTCGCCACATTGATCCCGATCGTGCGCGCGAGATCCGGCGACACGAGCGTGATCACGAGCCGGCTGCGCGCGCGCACGGCGAAGACGATGACCGCCGCCGCGGCGAGGAGGCCGACCGCCGCCTCCGCGGGGCTCGGGCGTCGCGCCGCGCCGAAAAGCGCCTCGATGAGCTCCTCCCCCGACGCGAGCATGCTTCCGATGGCCAGGGCCGCCGAAAACACGACGCCGATGATCGCCTCGGTCGGCACGCGCGTCTTCTGCTCGACCGACCAGACGAGCAGCGCCCCGAGCACGAGCGCGACGAAGCCGCCCGCCACGGGATTGGCGCCGATCAGCATCGCCGCCGTGATCCCGGGGAGGGCGACGTGCGAGATCGCGTCGGAGGCGAGGGTCATCCGGCGCATCACGGCGATCGAGCCGATGAGACCCGCTGCCGCGGCCATCCCGAGAGGGAGCAGGAGGTCGGAGGCTGCCGGGAGGCTCATCGGTCTCCGTGAACGTGGAAATGCGCCGGTGCGCCGTAGGCTTCCTGCAGGCGCTCCGGGGTCAGGATGGAGACCGGAGGGCCGAGCCAGGCGCGACGCCGCGAGAGACACAGCACGTTGTCGGCATTCCGGTAGACGAGCGTCAGCTCGTGGGAAATGATGAGAAGCGTCAGTCCCTCCTCCCGCTTCAGACGCCCGAACAGGCCGTAGATCTCCTCCTGCCCCGGCTCGTCCACTCCGGCCGTCGGCTCGTCGAAGAGAAGGACGGTCGGATGCCCCATGAGCGCGAAGGCGAGGAGCAGCCTCTGGAACTGACCTCCGGAGAGCGTCCCGATCGGCTGGGCGGCGGTCTCCGGCGGCAGGTCGACGAGACCGAGCGCTCGCGTCGCCTCCTCCTGCGGGGCTCGGGCAACTTCCGCCCGGGCGCGGAGGAACTCGAGACCCGTCAGCGGCAGATCACGCTCGATGTCGAGCTTCTGCGGAACGTAGCCGATTTTCGTGCCGGGCGCCCAGCGCACCGCTCCCCGGGAGGGCAGGGCGCCGATCAGCGCCTTGAAGAGAACCGTCTTCCCCGATCCGTTCGGCCCGATGATCGCGAGCGAGCTGCCCGTCTTCACGTCGAAGCTCAGGTCTTCGATGATCGTCGTCTTCCCGAACGCGACCGTCAGGTGTGAGACCTCGAGGGCGTTGACCATCTCTCTCCGGACTCGGCGAAGGCCGGCCTATGCTATCCGTTTGCTTCGTCCGGCCATCGCTCCTGATCTCGGGCGTGAACGCCTCGATATAATCCCCGGTCCGGCGGTCCCCCTGCCGTGAGAAAGGCTGGCGGTCCCATGACGAGTCTCTCCTCCGGCCCGAGTCGCCGATGAGCGAGCGGCCCGCCTTCACGCTCGGCGTGGAGGAGGAATTCCAGATCATCGACCCGGAGACCCGGGAGTTGCGCTCGCACGTCCAGGAGATCCTCGAGGAGGGCAAGCGCGTCCTCAAGGAACGGGTCAAGCCCGAGATGCACCAGTCGGTCATCGAGCTCGGCACCGGAATCTGCAAGGACATCTCCGAGCTCCGCCGCGACGTGACGGAGCTGCGCGCCGAGATCGTCCGCCTCTCCGAGCGCAGCGGGACCCGGGTCGCGGCCGCCGGAACGCACCCGTTCTCCAACTGGGCCGATCAGAAGATCTTCCCCGACCCGCGCTACAACCAGGTGGTCGAGGAGATGCAGCTTCTCGCGCGCGCGAACCTCATTTTCGGCCTCCACGTCCACGTCGGGATCAAGGACCGCGCCCTGGCGCTCCAGATCATGAACGAGGCGCTGTATTTCCTGCCGCACATCCTCGCGCTCTCGACGAACTCGCCGTTCTGGCTGGGACGCAACAGCGGTCTGAAGAGCTTCCGCACGAAAGTGTTTGACCGGTTCCCGCGCACGTCGATCCCGGAGTACTTCGAGTCGCCGGCGGAGTTCGACGAGTTCGTCCGCATCCTCGTCAAGACCGGCAGCATCGACAACGGCAAGAAGATCTGGTGGGACGTGCGGCCGCACCCGTTCTTCGAGACGATCGAGTTCCGGGTCTGCGACATCCCGATGCGCCTCGACGAGACGGTGGCCATCGCCGCTCTGATCCAGGCGATCTGCGTGAAGCTCTACAAGCTCCGGCTGCAGAACATCGGCTGGAGGCGGTATCGCCGCGCGTACATCCTCGAGAACAAATGGCGCGCGTCGCGCTACGGAATCGACGGGAAGCTCATCGACTTCGGCAAGGAGATCGAGGTCCCGTTCCGCGAGCTGGCCGCTGAAATGCTCGAGTTCGTGGACGACGTCGTGGACGAGCTCGGCTCCCGCCGCGAGGTCTTCGGCGGGATCGGGTGGATTCTCGCCAACGGGACGGGTGCGGATCGGCAGCTCGCCGTTTACAATGCCACCGGCGGAGATCTGAGAAAAGTCGTGGACTTCATCTGCGAAGAGACCTCCCAGGGGATTCCCGCAGAGTCCACGCTCCGCTCCGCGGAATCGAATCCCGCCTAGCCGAAGCGCCGGGCCCGAAGGCCAAAAGGAGAGATGACGACCTTGCCGGAGACCTACGCCGAAGAACTGATTCCCGGGGCCCGAAACGCCGTCCGAACCTGCCTTCGCATCCAGCCGGGCGAGCAGGTCGCGCTCATCACCGACCGCGAGACCGCCGAGATCGCGGCGAGCCTCGCCGGCGAGATCCGGGAGGCCGGAGCGGCCTTCCGGGTGTGCGTGATGGAGGACTACGGGCTGCGCCCGATGCTCGACCTGCCCCCGGAGATCCGGAGCGCGCTCGAGCAGGCCGACGTGTCGATCTACGCCGGACAACCGAAGACGGGCGAGCTCGCGTTCCGGCGCGCGCTGACGGAGGTCGTGGACCGCCGCAAGATCCGCCACGCGCACATGGTCTCGATCTCGCGCCAGATCATGTGCGAGGCGATGCGCGCCGACTTCAACGAGGTGGACGCGCTGTCGCAGCGCGTGCGGGACCGCGCCGCCGCCGCGCGCCGCATCGTCGCGAAGTCCCCCGGCGGCTCGGATCTCGTCGCGACGTTCGACCCCGAGATCAAGTGGCTGAAGACCTCGGGCATCATCTCGACGCAGAAGTGGGGCAACCTCCCGGGCGGCGAGGTCTTCACCTGCCCGGCGCGCGTGGACGGCGTGTACGTCGCCGACGGCGTCGTCGGCGAGTACCTCTGCGCGCGGTACGGCGACCTCCAGGCCAACCCGCTCAAGATCACGATCGAGAACAGCCGCATCGCCGGCCTGTCGTGCGCCAGGCAGGACCTCGTGGAGGAGTTCCGCGCCTATACGCGTACCGACGAGAACTCGGACCGCGTCGGCGAGTTCGCGATCGGGACGAACATCGCCGTCGATCACGTCATCGGCAACATCCTCCAGGACGAGAAGCTGCCGACCCTGCATGTCGCCTTCGGACATCCGTACACGGAGCACACCGGCGCGAAGTGGCGCAGCACGACGCACATCGACGTCGTCGGACGCCGTTTCGACATCTGGTTCGACGAGGACCAGGTGATGGCGCGGGGCAAGTTCCTCATATAGACGACGCTGGGGACCGCCCCGCCGGATAGAGTCTCCCGCGATGCCGCTCTCGGCGGGAACCCGTCTGGGCCCCTACGAGATCCTGGCGCCTCTCGGCGCCGGAGGAATGGGCGAGGTCTACCGGGCGCGGGACACGCGTCTCGGCCGGACCGTCGCGATCAAGATCCTTCTCGCGACCCGCACCCAATCCGCCGAGGCTCGGCTCCGGCTCGAGCGCGAAGCGAAGACGATCTCGCAGCTCTCGCACCCGCACATCTGCGCGCTCTTCGACGTCGGCCGGGAAGGCGAGACCGAATACCTCGTCATGGAGTTCCTCGAAGGCGAAACGCTCGCGGATCGGCTCGCCCGGAGCTCCTTGTCGCTCGATCTGGCGCTCCGCTACGGCTCCGAGATCGCCGGCGCGCTCGAGACCGCGCATCGGTCCGGGGTCATCCACCGCGATCTGAAACCGGCCAATGTCATGCTCACGAGAACCGGCGTGAAGCTGATGGACTTCGGCCTGGCCCGAACGGCGGCTCCCGCGGCGCCGGGCGTCTCGCTGTCTGCGCTGGCGACGGAAGAGAAACCGCTGACGGCGGAAGGCGGGATCCTCGGCACGGTCCCCTACATGGCGCCGGAGCAGCTCGAAGGAAAGGACGCCGACGCGCGCACGGACATCTTCGCCCTGGGCGCCACGCTCTATGAGATGGCCACCGGCCGAAAACCGTTTGCCGGCGGCAGCCCCGCGAGCGTGATGTCGGCGATCCTGACCGCCGATCCCGAGCCGATCTCGAAGCTCGCGCCGGCGAGCCCGCCGGCGCTCGATCGGATGGTGAGGACCTGTCTCGCCAAGGATCCCGACGATCGCTGGCAGAACGCCGGCGACGTGGCGCGCGAGCTCCGGTGGATCGCCGAGAACCCGCGGGCGGACGGTCGGACGGGAACGCGCCGCGCGGGCGGCCTCGCGAGCGTCGCATGGGCGGTCGCCGGACTGGCCGTCGTCCTCGCGGTGGTCGCCGTGCTGCGGCGAACCGACAACGCTCCCATGGAGCCGTTGCGTTTCACGATCTCGCCGCCGCCTGGCTACGCTTTCTTCGGAATGCTGAAGCTCTCGCCGGACGCTCGGCGAATCCTCTTCCTGCTCCAGGACGACACCGGAAGAAACTCCGTCTGGGTGCGTCCGCTCGACAGTCTCGACATGCGCCGGCTCCCGGGGACCGACGACGCGCGCGGAATGTTCTGGTCGCCCGACGGGCGCGAGATCGCCTTTTTCTCGGAAAAGAAGCTGAAGAGAATCAGCCCCGAAGGCGGCCCCGTCCAGACGATCTGCGACAGCGGCTTCGCCTACAACGGCGCCTGGAGCCGCACCGGCACGATCCTCTTCCGAAGGGTTTGGGGCGAACCCATCCTCGCAGTCGCCGCGTCGGGAGGCGCACCTCGGCCGGTCACAACGGTCGACGTCGCCCGGGGCGAGGTGACCCACGACCATCCGGCTTTCCTTCCGGACGGTCGCCACTTCCTGTTCGTCGCGTTGAACGCCGACCGGGAGAAGACCGCCGCCATGCTCGGCTCCCTCGATTCGAAGGACGTTCGCCTCCTCTTCCGAACCGACTCCGAGGCCGTCTTCGCCGACCCCGGGTTCCTCCTGTTCGGTCACGACAGCGCGGTCTTCGCGTGGCGGTTCGACCCCCGGAAACTTGCACTCATCGGCCAGCCGACACCCGCATTCGAGCAGGTTCAATTCTCCCGCGACGACAACAACCTGGCCGCCTCGGCCGCGCGCGATCGCATCGTCTATCTCACGTGGCTCGCGAAACGGCGGCTCGTCTGGGTGGATCGCAAGGGTCGCGAGGTCGGGACGGTCGGCGCCGTCGGAGGATATGCGGACGTGCGCCTTTCACCGGACGGAGGAAGGGTTGCGGTCACTCTCCGCGACCCGGCCCATGCCCAGAACGAGGACGTGTGGGTGCTGGACGCTTCCCGCGGGACGAGCACCCGGATCACCGCAGAGCCGACCGAAGAATTCGATCCCGCTTGGTTCCCCGATGGGGAACGTCTGGTCTACGTGTCCGATCGTGCGGGCTTCTACGACCTGTACGAGAGACCGGCGAGCGGAGGCCCCGAAAAACTCCTCGTTCGAACCCGGCAGGACAAGGTCCTGCCGACCGTCTCGCCCGACGGCGAACGTCTGCTCGCGAGCGTCGGTGAAGGTGGCTTCTACGCCCGGGTCCTGTTTCCGACGTCCGGAACGGGCGAAGCGGGCGGATTGAGCGGCGGCTCCCGATATCTGGAGCAGCACGCCGAGTTCTCTCCCGACGGGCGCTGGACGGCCTTCGATTCGGACGAGTCGGGTCAGCGGGAGGTCTACGTGCAGCCCCTCCAGGCCGGCCCGAAGCGTCAGGTCTCGATCGGCGGCGGCCAGATGCCGGTCTGGAATCGGAACGGCAGGGAGCTCTTCTACCTGGCTCGGGACGGAACGCTGATGGCGGTGGCTCTCCACGAAGACGCCGGCCGGCTCAACAGCGCCGAGCCGCAGCCGCTCTTTCCGCTGGCGCTCGGAACGGGCGGCGAGCTCCAGTGGCATCGCCATCCTTTCGACGTCTCGCCGGACGGCGCGCGGTTCCTCGTCATTCGCCGCGCGCCGGACACCGAGCCCGACGCGGCGGTCGTCGTCACCCACTGGACGGCCGCGCTCGGCGCCGGGGATAAGCCACGCCCATGATCGCTGCCGGAACGCGCCTCGGCCCTTACGAGATCCTCGCGCCGATCGGCGCGGGCGGAATGGGCGAGGTGTATCGCGCCCGGGACACGCGTCTCGACCGCGACGTGGCGATCAAAGTTCTCCCGGCGGCCTTCGCCAACGACGCGGCGGCGCTCGCGCGCTTCGAGCGCGAGGCGAAGGCCGTCGCCGCGCTCTCGCACCCGAACATCCTCGCGGTTCACGACTTCGGCCGCTCCGGCGAGACGACGTACGCCGTCATGGAGCTCCTCGATGGGGAGTCGTTGCGCGAGCGCCTCGGGGAGGGCCCCCTGCCTTTGCGCAAAGCGGTCGAGGTCTCGCGGGAAGTCGCCCTGGGCCTCGCGGCGGCACACGAGAGGGGAATCGTCCATCGCGACCTGAAGCCCGAGAATCTGTTCCTGACGAAAGACGGCCGCGTGAAAATCCTGGATTTCGGCCTCGCGAGGCAGATCTCGCTGCCGGCGTCTGGAGACACGCATTCGCCGACGGCCGCTCAGATCTCGCAGCCCGGCGCCGTTCTCGGCACCGTCGGTTACATGGCACCGGAGCAGCTTCGCGGCCATCCGGCGGACCACCGCTCGGACATCTTCTCTTTGGGCGCCGTGCTCTACGAGGCGCTCTCGGGCCGCCGCGCCTTCAGCGGCGACACGGCGATCGAGACGATGAACGCGATCCTCAAGGACGATCCGCCGGAGCTCTCGCGCGCCGAGCGGCCGATTCCACCCGCGCTCGAGCGGATCGTGTCGCACTGCCTCGAGAAGAAGCCCGACGAGAGGTTCCAGTCGGCCCGGGATCTCGCGTTCGGTCTCGCGTCGCTCTCGAGCGCGACGCCGGAGAGCGGCGCCGTGCGCGCGGTGCCGGGAGCCGCACGATGGTCGCGGCGCCTCGTGATCGCTGCCGCGTCGGCCGCCGCGCTGGCGGTCGCGTTCCTGGCGGGCGAGCGCATCGTGTCGGGCCATGCCCCGCGGCCCATCACGTTCCGACGGCTCACGTTCCGGCGCGGCAACCTGCTCTCGGCGCGGTTCGCTCCGGATGGCCAGACGGTCGTGTACGGCGCGGCCTGGGAGGGAAAGCCCGCCGAGCTCTTCTCCGTCCGCACCGACTCGGTCGAGTCGCGGCCGCTCGGGATCGAGCGCGCGGACGTGGTCTCCATTTCCTCGCAAGGGGAGTTGGCCGTAAAGCGAAACAGCGGAAGCTACCAGGCGCCGGAAACGGTCGGGACGCTCGCGCGCGTGCCGCTCGGTGGCGGAGCCCCCCGGGACATCGCCGAGAACATTCTCTCGGCCTCGTGGACACCCGACGGCAGCGATCTCGCCGTCATCCGGCTGACGCCGGACGGAGACGGACGGATCGAATGGCCGATCGGGCACGTCGTCTTCGAGTCGTTCCTTCTTTCGTGGGACCTCGCAATGTCCCCGGACGGCGCTCGACTCGCGTTCGCCGAGTACAGCTCCGGGCCTGGTCTGACGATCTGGACGATCGACCGGCAGGGCAAGAAGACGGCGGCAGCGGCCGGCCTGACGTCGTTCGGCCATCTCGCCTGGTCGAAGCACACGGGGAACCTGCTCTTCCTCGGCGGCCGCGGGAACGGCGACCTGGGACTCCGCAGCGTCTCCCCTTCGGGCCGGGAGCGACTCCTCTGGCAGGCGCCTCCGGGCTTCAACCTGCACGACGTCGCGCCCGACGGACGGCTCCTCGTCGAACGTTACGCCGTCAGACGCGGCGTGATCTGGGTGCCGCCTGGCGGAACTCGGCAGATCGAGCTCGGCTGGCTGGACAGGACCGAGATCGAGAACATCTCGCCGGACGGAAGCCTGGTTGTCTTCAACGAGATCGGCGAAGGCGGAGGGCCGAAGGGCGGCGTCTTCATCCGGCCCACCGACGGCGGTCCGGCGATCCGACTGGGAGACGGAATCGCGACGGACGTTTCGTCCGACGGAAAGTGGGTGCTGACGGTCACTGCGACCTCGCCGCCCGGACTGGCCCTTCTCCCGACGGGCGTCGGCACGGCGAAGACGATTCCAACGCCCGGGCTCGAACCCGTGCTCGCATTCCTTCAGCCGGACGGACGGTCGGTCATCGCGCTGAGCTCGTCGCCCGGCAAGGGCTCCGAACGAGCCGACCTTCTCGACATCGACGGACGAACCCCGCCGCGTCCCCTCGACCTGCCGGGCATCAACTGGGACGCGCATGGCGCGCTCCTGGAAGACGGGTCTCTTATCGCGTACTCCACGACCGACCGCCGGATCCTGATCGGAGCGCTGCCTTCCGGGCCCTGGCGCGAGATCCCCGGGGGCCGCCTGCCTCCCGGCGAATACATCACCGTCTTCACCCGGGACGGCCGTTTCCTGCAGACGCAGACCACCGCCCAGGTGCCAGCGAAGCTCTTCCGTATCGATGTGAGCACCGGCGCCCGCACGCTCTGGAAGGAGATCGAGCCGGACGACCGGTCCGGTGTCGTCGGGATCGACGAGGTCCGGTTCACGCGAGATCAGAGCGGTTACGCGTACACGTACGTCCGGATGGAATCGTCGGATCTCTACGTCGTCGACGGGCTGGAGGAGCGGCCGTGATTCCGGCGCTCCGCCGCGCCTACAACGCCGCGTTCACGGACGCGAAGTATCAAGACTACCGCCGCCGGCTCGAATCGCGCGGCCGCATGACGATCCCGTTCCGCCTCGCCGAATCGCCGGTCTTCCTTCCGCCGGAGCTGCGCGACGAAATGGTCACGGCCTCGCTCGAGATCTTCCGCCAGCTGTCGACTCCGGCCGCCCTGGAACGCTCGAAGGGCGCCGTTCCGGCGCGCTTCGACGTGCCCGGCTGCCCCGATCTGCCGACCTTCGCCGTCACGGACTTCGCCGTCGTCCGCGCGCCGGACGGCCGCCTCGCGCCGAAGCTCATCGAGCTCCAGGCCTTCCCGACGCTCTACGCCTTCCAGGTCGCGCAGTGCGAAGAGCTCGCGCGGATGTCGCCGGACGGCGAGCGCCTCGGCTGGTTCCTCTCGGGGCTCGACACGGTCGGCTACTGGAAAGCGGTCGGCGAAGCGATTCTCGGGGGCTTCCCGTCGGAAAACGTCGTGCTGCTCGATCTCGACCCGCCGCATCAGAAGACGGCGATCGATTTCGCGTTCACGATGCAGTTCTGGGGCGTGCGTGCCGTCGATCCGGCGCAGATCGAGAAGCGGGGCGAGCAGCTCTGGTACGACTGCGACGGTCGCTCGACCCGGATCCTCCGGATCTACAACCGCCTGATCTTCGACGAGCTCGCCGCGAGCGGCGCGACGCTTCCCTTCGACCTGACGAAGCCGCTCGACGTGACGTGGGCGGGCCATCCCAACTGGTACTTCCGCTGGTCCAAGCACTGTCTGCCGGAGATCCGGCACCCGGCCGTGCCCGAGGCCGTGCTCCTCTCGGACCTGTCCGCGCCTCCGGCCGACCTCGAGAGCTGGGTCCTGAAGCCGCTCTTCTCCTTCGCGGGCTCCGGGGTGAAAGTCGAGGTCACCGCCGCGGACCTCGCGGCCGTCCCGCAGGACTTGCGCGCGCAGACGCTCCTGATGCGGAAGGTCGATTACGCGCCGGTGATCGAGACGACCGACGGCAACTCATCCAAGGTCGAGGTGCGCATCCTGTTCATCTGGAGGAACGGCCAGCCCTGTCCCGTGACGACGCTCGCGCGGCTCTCGCAGGGCAAGATGATGGGCGTCGACTACAACAAAGATCGGACGTGGGTCGGTTCCGCGGGGTGCCTGTGGCCGAGCCGATGAGAGCGCTCTAGCCGAGATACCGGCGGATCTGTTCCTTCCACCACGGCCAGTCGTGGCCGAATGGCGCCGGCCAGACGCTGCCGCGGTTTCGGATTCCCCTCTCGTTCAGGATCCGCAGCATGTCCGTCGTGCCGGAGAGGATGTTGTCGGTCTCGCCGGTCACGAGGCAGATGTCCACCGTCGAGAGGCGCACGACCCAGGATGGGTCCATGTTCGGCACGTAGGCCGTCGGGCAGTGGAAGTAGCAGAGGTCGTCCCAATAGCCGTCGAGGAAGCTGTGGATGTCGTACTTCCCGGAGAAGCCCACGATCTTGTCGCAGACCTCGGGATGCCGGAACCCGAAGTTCGCCGCGTGATACGCCCCGAAGGAGCTTCCGAGGGTTCCGACGCGGCCCGACCAGCTCGCCTTGCTGCGGACGAAGGGAACGACCTCGGCGAAGAGGTAGCGGTCGTACTGGTCGTGCCGCCGGATCCGCTCCGCCGGCGGCCGGTCCTTCGCGTAGAAGCTCTCCGAATCCACGCTGTCCACACAGCAGATCTGCAGGCGGCCCGCCTCGACATGGTCCGCCACCGCGCCGACGAGGCCGAAGTCCTCGCACTGATAGAAGCGTCCCTGAGACGTCGGGAACCAGATCGTCGGATACCCGGCATGGCCGAACCAGAGCAGCTCCATGCGCCGGCCGAGGGCCGTCGAATCCCAGGCGTGGTACTCGCGGTGCACGTGGAGCCTCCGTTGGAACCGGAAATCTTCGCGGATCTTATCGCTGTCGGTTGAGGCGACGGCTGGTCGGGGCGGCCGGGATCGAACCGGCGACCACCTGCTCCCAAAGCAGGTACGCTACCGCTGCGCTACGCCCCGCAGGTCGAATTATCGCATTCGGAAGAATTGACGATCATTCGCAACGCGACCAAGGTTTGCGAGCGGACGAGCAAACCGACTCGCGTTGCGGGAGCCGGACCGAGCGAGGGAATCATGCGAGCGGTCGAGGCCCTTTGGCCGAGCCGCGAGCCGGTGCCGGCCGCCGAGCCCCCCACTACCTCATGCGTTCCCTCGAGGCGGCCGGCAGATTCCCGAGCGAGCGAAGGCGACGGTTCGCTACCGCTGCGCTACGCCCCGCAGGTCGAATTATCGCATTCGGAAGAATGTGACGATCATTCGCAACGCGACCAGGGTTTGCGCCCGCTTTGGTTAGACTTGTTCCAACTCGGAGGCTCTCGCCCCCGGGTATCGGAGAACTGACTTCTTTGTCGACGACTCGTTGCGATCCCAAGCCCCCGGCGCGCGCGAAGAAGTCTCTCCGCGTCGCCCTCTACGAGCCCTCCGGGCACGGCGGCATCTGTCATTACACGTATCAGCTCGCCGAAGCGCTCGCGCGCCGCGGCTGCGACGTCACCGTGTTGACGCCGGCGTCCTGGGAGCTCGCGAACCTGCCCCGCAGTTTCCGCGTTCGCTTTCTCGCACGGCCCAGCCGCGTGAAGCGGCTCCTCCTGACGCTCGCGCCATCCGCCGGACGCGGCCCGGCCGGCGACTCGAAAGCCTCGACGCCGTGGAACGCGCGCCTCTCCTCTTGGTTCGGCGGCACGCGGCGGCGGATCCATCGAGCCCTCCTGGCCGCGGCGATGGCGATGCGCCGATTCGACGTCGTCCACGTTCACTCGATCGGCCTGGGGACCGACCGGAGGCTCGTCCGTCTCTTCCGGGCGTTGAGGATTCCCGTGCTCTGCACGGCGCACGAGGCGCTGCCTCATGAGCGGCCCTCGGGCGAAGAGCTCCAAGAGCTCGGAGAGCTGTACGGCGCGGTCTCCCGCATCATCGTGCACGCGGAGCGAACCCGCGACGAGCTCGTCCGATTCTTCGCCGTCGATGCGCGCAAGATCGCCGTCATTCCGCACGGCGCGTACGACCTCTTTTTCCCGAACGGCCGCATCTCGAGGCGGGACGCGCGCGCGCGTCTGGGGTTCCCCGCGGCGCCGCCGACGATCCTCTTCTTCGGGCTCATCCGCCGTTACAAGGGGCTCGAGTATCTGACCGAAGCTTTCACGCGCGTCCAGCAAGCTTTTCCCGACGCCGTCCTCGCGATCGTGGGCGACATCTTTCGAGGCGACGGCGCCGGGTTCGCCGAATACTCGCGATTGATCGCGGAGGTCGCGCAGAAGCCCAACGTCCGCCGGGTCGCGGGCTATGTCCCGCTCGATTCGGTCGGGCTCTACCTCTCGGCCGCGGACGTCATCGTGCTGCCTTACACACAGACTTCCCAGAGCGGCGTGCTGCTCGCGGCATTCGCCGCGGGACGCCCCGCCGTGGTGACGGACGCGGGCGGTCTCGCGGAGACCGTCGTCGACGGGCTCACGGGACTCGTCGTTCCCGCCCGCGACGCCGGCGCGCTCGCCGCCGCGATTCTGCGCGTGCTTCGAGATCCGGACGCCGCGGAAGCCATGGGGCGAAACAGCGCGCGGGAGGCCGACACGACGTACTCCTGGGATCGCGTCGCGGCGCTCACCGCGGGGCTCTACGCCTCGACGGCGTCGGGGCCGGATGGATCCCGAGCTCCAAACCGCGCCTTCCAGTAGCCGGCAAGCGCTCCGACGGACTGGAGCCACGCGAGCTGCGCGTCGAAGGCCTGTGGACGTCCGAGAAGCCGCCGCCCGATCCATCGCGGAAGACCGGTGAGCGCCGCGCGGTATCGGCCGAGGGGTGCGACGAGGAGGTGCCGGCCGTCGCCGGCCGCCGCGATCCGCGCGGCGCCTTCGCCGTTGTCGTAGAACAGGCGCCGGAAATAGCCGCGCTGCATCCGATCGGCGCCGATGCGGTGAAAGACCACGAGCGACGCGTCGTACGCGAGAGGCAGTCCCAGGCCGAGCGCGCGCTCGACGAGGTCTACTTCCTCGCCCCGAAAGAGTCTCTTTCCGACGAGGCCCCGCTGCGTGTCGAAGCTTCCCGCCTTTTCGAAGACCTCCCGCCGAAACGCCATGTTCGGGCCCCAGATCGTCGGCAGCCGGCGCGGCAGCGAGAGGAGCCGGCTGTCCTCCGACTCTTCGAGCGCGAGACACTCGCGCAGCCGCTTGCTCTCGGCGAGCCAGCGCGGCGGCGGCGTCTCCCAGCGCGGGAGGATCCGGCCTCCGACCCCCTGCGATCTCCAACGGTCCATCGCTGCGTCGATCTGAGCGACCCAGTCGGGCGCGGGGAGAACGTCGTCGTCGGTGAACGCGAGGATCGCGCCGCTCGCCTCCGCGATTCCGCGGTTCCGGGCGTGGGAGACACCCGGCCGCGGCTCGAAAGTCGCGCGCACCGGAACCGGGGCTCCCTTCGCGAACCACCGGACGAGGTCGGACGTCCCGTCGCGCGAAGCGTTGTCCACGACCACGATCTCCCAGGCGAGATCCGGCGAAACCCGCTGTGCAGCGAGCGCTTCGAGCGTCCCCTGGAGAAGATGCGCGCGGTTGGAGGTCGCGACGACGACGCTGACCTGCATGATCGATCGTACACTGGCGGCCGATGGCGCGTTCTCGCGTGCTCGCGATCGGGCTCGATGGCCTCGAGGCGACTTTCGTCGAGCGTCTGATGGCGTCGGGGCAGATGCCGGCGCTGTCCGCGCTCGCGCGGCGGTCGGCACGCTTTCGTCTCGACCATGGGCCGGCGCAGCGGACCGGCCTCGCCTGGGAGCACGTCGCGTCGGGACTCTCGCCGGAAGACGGAAGACGCTGGGCGGCAGTGGAGTTCGATCCCGCCACGTACGCCGCCTGGCAGGAAGGCGCGCGTTTTACGCCGTGGTGGGAAGGCACGGACGCGCGCGTCGTCGTCTTCGACGCACCTTACGTGGATTTGCGGCGCGCGCCGACGACGCGGGGCATCGTGGGCTGGGGCGCGCACGACCCCGGGACAATCGCGGAGACGCGGCCGGAGACCCTCGGCCTCGAGATCGCTCGGCGCTTCGGTCGCTATCCCGCCGCGGAATGGACGTACGGACTGCCCTGGCCGTCCGCGGAGCGCGCGCGGGAGATGGGTGAGGCGCTCACCCGGGGG
>DATBFU010000127.1:0-20201 GCA_036558325.1 Thermoanaerobaculia bacterium
TACCAGTCGAGCCCGACCGGCCTCGTGCTCGTCTCGGGGACGCGGATTTCGGCGACTCCCTTCACGGACACCGTGATCGTCGGATCGCAGAAGACGATCGTCGCGGCCTCGCCGCAGACCTCCGGCGGCATCCCGTACGGGTTCGTCTCCTGGTCCGACGGCGGCGCCGCGAGCCACTCGATCGTCGCGGGGGCGTCGCCCGCGACCTATGCGGCGACCTTCGCGGCCGCCGACGTGTCTCTGTCCGCTCAGGCGACTCCGACCGAGGTCTGCCCCGGCGGCGCGATCGACTGGTCGCTCGCCGCGTCGAACGCCGGCCCGAGCGCCGCGACCTCCATCTCGGTCGCCGCGACGCTGCCGGCGGGCACGACCCTTCAGTCCTGGTCGGGCGACGGATGGTCCTGTACCGGCACGGGGCCGGTGACGTGCACCCGCGCCCGCATCGACGTCGGCCCGGCGCCGGGTCTCACGCTCTCGTTGAGCGTCGGGACCCCGCCCGGCGACATGGCGCTCGCCGCGCTCATTTCCGCGGCGACGAGCGATCCCAACTCCGCCAACAACTCGTCTTCCACGGTCGTCGCTCTCGGTTGCGTGCCGGTGATCCAGACCGTCACGCCTCCGTCGGGCCCCGCTTCCGGCGCGACCGTCCTGACGGTCCTGGGAGAGAACTTCCTGTCCGGCGTCGCGGTCACGATCGGCGGCGTCGCGGCGACCGGCGTCGTCGTCGAGAGCCCGACCGCGCTGACTGCCACGGCTCCGGCCCTCCCGGCCGGAACGCTCAACGATCTCTCCACGCGGAATCCGGGCGGCGAGAGCGGAATGCTCGCGAAGGCCTTCCTGTCCGACTTCTCGGACGTGCCCGGAACCTACGCGTACCACGCTTCGATCTCGAAGATCTTCCGCGCCGGGATCACGACGGGATGCGGCGGCGGCGAGTACTGCCCCGAGCTGCCGGTGACCCGCGGCGAGATGGCGGTCTTCCTGCTGCGGGGCGAGCACACGGGCGCCTACCATCCGCCCCCGGCCACGGGCGACAAGTTCAACGACGTGCCGCTCGGAACGCCGTTCGGGGCCTGGATCGAGCAACTCGCCGCGGAGGGGATCACGACGGGCTGCGGGAACGACAACTACTGTCCCGACGACGCGGTCACGCGCGCCTCGATGGCGGTCTTCCTGCTGCGCGCCAAACACGGCGCGAGCTATCACCCGCCTCCCGCGACCGGGACCGTCTTCGACGACGTGCCGCTCGGGACGTTTCTCGGGAACTGGATCGAGCAGCTCGCGGCCGAGGGCATCACCTCCGGCTGCGGCCCGAGACTCTACTGCCCGAACGCCGTCGTTTCCCGCGGCGAGATGGCGGTCTTCCTGTCGCGCACCTTCTCGCTCCCCTGATCTTCGTCCCGATGGCACTTAAGTGCCCGCGCCCGGTCCGGCGGACTGGGATATAAGCCCGTCTCACCAGCGCCTCTCGGGCAACGCGGCGTTTCCCGGGGCTGCCAGCCCGAGCAGCCGCCGGGAAAGGTTCGCGTGCCGACCGCTTTGCCGACGGGACCCCGCGAGAGAATCGACGGCTTCGCCACTGCCGCCGAGAGCGCGCGCCCGGATCCTGCCGGAGGCCCTCCACTAAGACCGATGAAAGAGGTGCTGCCATGAGGAGTCGCCTGGCCTTCTTCCGCCATCCCCGCCGTTTCCGCGCGCTGCTCGCGAAGGCGCTCCTCGCGCTCGTCCTCCCCGCGGCCGACGTGGACGCGGACACGTTCACGGTCAACTCCACGGCGGATACCGACGACGGCACGTGCAACGTCTCCAACTGCACCTTTCGCGAAGCCGCCAATGCCGCCAACGCGCACGCCGGACTCGACACGATCGCGTTCAATGTCGCGGGCTCTCCCAAATTCATCAACATCGCCACGAACCCGCCGGTCCTGACCGAAGCCGTCACGGTGGACGGCACGACGCAGCCGGGCTACGCGGGGACGCCGCTCGTCGTCCTGAACGGGTCGGTCGCGGGGCTTTTCTCGCCGCTGCGGATTTCCGGCGGCGCGAGCACCGTCAAGGGGCTCGCGATCACGAACTTCCAGATCGGCGTGCGTCTCGAGGGCGGCAGCGGACACACCGTGCAGGACAACTGGGTCGGAACGAACACGGGGACGCCGGGCGTCGCGAGCGTGCAGTTTCCCCTCGTCATCACCGGTTCGAACGGCAACTTCGTCCGGAACAATCTCTTCGCCGGAACGTCGACGCTCGCGTCCCTCCAGAACACCACCGGAAACGTTCTCACCGGAAACTTCTTCAACGTGGACCCGACCGGCAACGACGCGATGGCCTCGGCGTCGGCCGGCATCAATCTGAACAACGCGAGCGGCAACACGATCGGCGGCGCGGGCACCGGCGAGGGCAACGTCATCGGTTCGTGCACGACCGGGATCTTCGTCACCGGGAGCGACAACCACTTCCTCGGAAATCGCATCGGGACCAACGCCGGGGGCACCGCGGCGATCCCGAACTCGAAGGGAGTGATCATCAACTCCGGCACCGGCAACGAGATCGGCGGAGACGCCGACGAAGCGCTCCGAATCACCGATCCGACGAGAAGGCCGGCGGGCGGATTCTCGGGAACCTGGAACATCATCTCCGGCAACGCACAGGACGCCGTCGTCCTCGGAGGAGGCGGCCACACGCTTCTCTATGGCAACGCGATCGGCGAAGACGTCAACGGCGGCCCGCTCGGCAACGGATTCGGGGTCTTCGTGTCGTCGAGCGTCAACACGCTCCTCGAGAACCGGATCGGCTACAACGTCGCGGACGGGATCGGCATACCGGACATTCCGGCCGCCGAGCCCATCCAGAACCGGATCTCGAGGAACTCGATCCACGACAACGGCGGCAAGGGCATCAACCTCGGCAACGTCGCGACCCCGACGAGCGACCCGCTCGACGCGGACACCGGGCCCAACCTCTTCCAGAACCCGGCGAACCTCACGGGCGCGGCCTCCGACGGCGCGACGGTCCGCGTGCAGGGAACGCTCTCGAGCGCGGCCTCGACGATCTTCACGATCGAGTTCTTTGCCAGCAAGGCATGCGATGCCACGGGCCCGGGCGAGGGATTGCTCTTCCTCGGCTCGATCAAGAGGCAGACGGACGGGGCAGGCATGGCGACTTTCGACCAGTACTTCCCGTACGCCGGAGCCGTCAACAGCGACGTCATCACGGCGACGGTCACGGACCCCGACGGCAACACCTCCTGGTTCTCCAACTGCCGTCTCATGGTGGACTCCGGTGGGGCGCTTCCCACGCCCACTTTCACGGTCGTTCCACCGACGTTCACACCCACGCTCACCCGCACGCCCACGCGGACGCCGACCTCCACCGCGATGCCCACGAGCACCTCGACGCCGACACGGACGCCGACGGCGACACTCACGCCGACGAGCACGCAGACGGCCACTCCGACGCGCACACCGTCGCGGACCCCGACGCCCCTCACTCCAGTGCCGACGTTCACCTTCACCCCGACCGCGACGCCGACGGCGACCTTCACCCGCACCCCGACGCTCACGCGCACGCCGACTCCCACCCGCACTCCGACGCTCACCCGGACGCCCACCGGCACGCGCACTCCCTCCGTCACGCCGACGCCGACGAAGACACAGGCGCCCGTTACGCCGGTCTTCACCTTCACGCCGACGGCGACCGTGACCCCGACCGCCACCGCGACGCCGAAGGCGGTCGTCCCGAAGGCACTCCTCGTCGATCCCTCGGCCGGAACCGCCTCCGACGGCAACGGGATCCTCGAGAAGGGCGAGACCGTCTCCGTCCGGCCGTCCTGGCAGAACGTGAGCTCGGGAAGCGTCGACCTCACGGGAGCCGGCAGCGCGTTCACAGGTCCGCCCGGCGCGACCTACACGTTCAGCGACACGACGACGGGCTACGGGACGATCGCGCCGGGCGCGACCGTCAATTGCAACGCGACGGGCAACTGTTTCTCGGTCACGCTCGACTCTCCCGCCGTCCGCCCGGCGCCCCACTGGGACACGACGCTCGTCGAGACTCCCTCGACCGGCGACGCGCCGAAGACGTGGCGTCTCCACGTGGGCGAGAGCTTCACGGACGTCCCGCGCTCGCACCCCTTCTACAGACCGATCGAGACGCTCTTCCACGCGGGCGGTACGAGCGGATGCACGCCGACGACGTTCTGCCCCGGCGACGCCGTCACACGCGAGCAGATGGCGATCTTCATCGGCCGCTCGATGCTTCCGCCGGGCACGCCCCTTCCGCAGTCCGGCTCGGTCGGGGGGAAGCCGTACAACTGCGCCCCCGGAGGCCTTTCGATCTTCACCGACGTCGCGCCGACGGACCTCGGATGCCGGGCGGCGCACCTCCTCGCGCTCCAGAACGTGACGCTCGGCTGCTCGCCGACGACGTTCTGCCCGCAGACCGTCGTCACGCGCGATGCGATGGCGGGGTTCATGGCGCGCGCGCTCGTCGCGCCGGGCGGCGGCCCGGCGGTTCCCGGAAGCTACGGCCCGGATCCCGGCACCGGCCGCTCGTACGACTGCAGCACGGGAAGCCCGTCCGTCTTCTTCACCGACGTGCCGGCCACGAATTCCTTCTGCAAGCACGTCCACTATCTCTGGGCGCAGGGATTCATCTCGGGCTGCGGGGGAACGAGCTATTGCCCGGGCGGAAGCGTCACGCGCGACGCCATGGCGAAGTTCCTGGTCAACGTGTTCCGGCGCGTCCTGTACGGGCCTTAGGAGCGGGTACCGAAGAACTTCTCGAGACGGACGCGGCCGCGCGCCGCGAGGAGCGGCTTCCACAGCTCGCCGACGTCGGCGAGCCGCCCCGGGACATTGTCGATGCAAAGTCCTCCGGCGAGACGGTCGTCCGTTTCGGCCACCTCGGGTGGCGCTCGATCGAGGGAGAATTCCCGGCCTGCAACACCGTGTGGGGAGAGCTGATGCATCGGTTGAAGGACTCGGCGGAGGGCCGGCCGCGCGGGCCGTACTTCACGTCGAATCGGTCGGGTTCACGTTATTTAGAAGGAGGACGAGATGAGACTCAGACTCACGGCCAAGGGTTCGATTGTCGCTTTCGCCGCCGCGCTCGCCGCGACGGCCGTGTTGGCGATGGAGGCGCACGCCCCCGCCGCCACGAATCCAGGGTTCGAAAAGATGACGTCGCTCGTCGGAGAGTGGGCCGGCACCGTGGACGATGGTGGGAAGAAGATGCCGGTCACCGCTTCGTACCGGCTCGTCTCGAACGGGACGGCGCTCGAGGAGACTCTGAAGACGCCTGAAGACATGGACATGATCACCATGTACGTCGCCGACGGCAAGAGTCTCGCGATGACGCACTACTGCGCCGAGGGCAACCAGCCGCGGATGCGCGCCGCAGTCCCCGCCGGAAGCGTGACCAAGCTCGACTTCCAGTACGTGGACGCGACGAACCTGGACGGCGACGGCGCGAGCCACATGCACGCGCTCGTCGTGATTTTCAAGGACGCGGACCACTTCTCGCAGGCGTGGACCCATCGCGTGGATGGCAAGGATCAGACGGGCGTCTTCGAGTTCGAGCGGAAAAAGTAGTCGATCAGGAGGGTCTCGGCCCGCACCGGGAGGCGAGCCGGACGGCCCGATCGGCGTCTTGCGCGCGGCGCGACTGCAACCGATTCGAAGCTCGGAGCGTCTCGTACGTTTCCGTCGCACGCTTGTAAAACGTGCATGCCCTGTCGAGCCCACCGTCGATCTTCTCCGCCGCGACCCCCATCTCGAGATAGAGATCTGCGAGCATTCCCGCGGCCCAGGCGTTCGTCGGATCCTTCGCCATGAGCGGCTCGTAAATGGCGCGAGCTTCCTCGAAGTCTCGAAATGCCTCGGGCCCACGACCGCCTTCCGCCGCAGCGTGTCCGAGGTTGTGGTGCGTCATGGCGACGGCCAGCCTGGCGTCCGCGCTCTTTGAATCGGCGGAAGCAAGCGACTCAAAAAGCGTGAGAGCCCGCCGGAATTGCTCCTCCGCAGCTGCGAACTGGCTCTCGTCGAGAAAGGATCCGCCGATGCCCACGTAGACATATCCCAGGTCCCGACGAAGCTGAACATTCGAAGGATCATTCCGCAGAAGGTCCTCGACGATTCGGGCGGATTCGCGATACGAGTCCCGCGCGGCACCGATATCCGCGCTCCGAAGCGCTTCTCCGGTCAGATACAGGTTCTGACTGAGCCCACGCAGTACCTGCGCGTTCTTTGGCTCACTGGCGAGCCGTTCCCGAAGAATGATCGCCTGCTTGCGAAGGGCCTCGTAGGATTCCTGCTTGCGGCCGGCCGCCGACAAGTCGAAGGCGTAGAACTGATAGGCCTGAGCCAGCTCCATCTGGCGGCGCGCGTCTTGCGGACTCTTTTCGGCCAACTCCTGGCGGAGAGGCAAGCCTTTTCCCGCCATCGCGACAGCGGCCATCGCCTCGCCCGCGGCGAGCCGGATGCTTCCGCCGATGAGATATGCCGACGCGAGCGTCGCCTTTTCCGCGTCGCCGCCGAGGCCGGATCCGACGTCCGTCTCGAGCAAGGCGATCGCCTTGTCGTAGCTCGCGATCGCCCCCGGAAGATCCCCGAGATTCGCCATGAAGACGTTGCCCTGGACGTCGCCGACCTTCTGATATGCCTCGGCCAGCTCGCGCCGGAGAGAGAGATCGTTTCCGGACTCGCGCGTGAGCCCGTCGAGGTATTCGAGCGCACGGCGGACGAGCAATGCACGGGCGGGAGTCGATCCGGGAAGGTCGCGAATGGCATCGTGGAATTCGAACAGAAAGGAATTGGCGAGCTTTCGCACGTCATTGAATCGACGCTCGGCCCGTTCCTCCGCCGCGCGCGCCCGCCGCGCTTCCATGAGAGTCATCGCGACGCCACCGGCCAGCGCCAACACGACGACTCCGGCTGCCGCCACGGCCAGCCGGTTCCTTCGCACGAACTTCCCGAATCGGTATGCCGCCGAGCCCCGCCGCGCCTCGACGGGCCGGCCTGCCAGATATCGTCCGATGTCCGTCGAGAGCGCGTCCACCGACGCGTACCGGTGCTCCGGCTCCTTGCGCATCGCCTTGAGCACGATCCCGTCCAGATCGCTCGAAAGCTTCGGCGAGATCGCGCTCGGCTTCTCCGGATCCTCCTCACACACGCGCCGGACGAGCTCCGCCGGGTCTCCCGTCTCGATGCGATACGGCTTCCGGCCGCTCAGCAGCTCGTAAAGGACGACGCCGAGCGAATACACGTCGCTCGAGGTCGAGACTCTCTCGCCCCGCACCTGCTCCGGACTCGCGTAATCCGGCGTCAGGATCCGAAAGAGCGTGCCGGTTTCGCCGCCCGAGGCCGCAACCTCCGCCGGATCGAGCAGCTTCGCGATCCCGAAATCGAGGAGTTTCGGGACGCCTTCCGCGGTGACCAGGATGTTGCTCGGCTTGATGTCCCGATGCACCACCAGGTTCCGGTGCGCGTATTGGACCGCCTCGCACACTTGCTGGAAGAGGCGCAGGCGCTGCTCCGTCGAGAGGCCGTGCTCCTCTGCGTAAACCACGAGCGGCCGGCCCTCGACGTACTCCATGACGATGTACGGCTCGCCCCCGGCCGTGGTCCCGCCGTCCAGCAGACGCGCAATGTTCGGGTGCTCGAGCGTCGCCGAGATCTGCCGCTCGCTCCGGAAACGCGCCAGAGCGAAGGCCCTCGCCGGGCCGGGAGGCACGAGCTTGATCGCAACGTTCTTCTGGAACTCGTCGTCCGCACGGCGCGCAAGAAAGACCTGGCCCATCCCTCCGCGGCCGATCTCCGAGAGGATCTCGTAAGGTCCGATGCGGTCTCCGATCCGGCCGCGCTCCGATTCGCCCGAGAATAGCGGCAGGGCCGTCGCGTCCAACAGGCTCCAGTCGCGTGCGTCGGCCGCGATCAATGACTCCACCTCCCGCTTCAGATCCGCATTCCCGACGCATGCTGCGACGATGTACTCCTCGCGTGCAGTCCCTTCGAGCGCGAAGGCCGCCTCGAGAATTTCCTTGACGCGAGCCCAGTCGGCTGAAGGCTGCGGATCAGACACGCGGCTCTCCCGGACCTTCGATCTCGCGGCGCAGCCAGGCGCGCGCGGTGCGCCACTCGCGCTTGACGGTCGCCGTGGAGACGTTCGCGACCTCTGCCGTCTCCTCGACGGACAGGCCTGCGAAGAAGCGCAGCTCGACGATCTTCGCCTGGCGTGGGTCGAGATGCTCGAGCGCGTCGAGCGCCGAGTCGAGCGCCAGGAGGTCCGGGGCGTCGTTCCGAGAGGCGGCGACCTCCGCGACGCCCGCCGTGACGCGAAGACGCTCCGGATCGCGCTTCGACGCCTGCCTCCGCCGCGCGTGATCGACGAGGATCCGCCGCATCATCTGTGCCGCGATCCCGAAGAAGTGCGCGCGGTTGCGCCAATCGGTGGTCTGGTCCACCAGTCGGAGATACGCCTCGTGGACGAGCGCCGTGGGCTGCAGGGTGTGATCCGGCCTCTCCGCGCGCAGATACGACGCCGCAAGACGCCTCAGCTCGTCGTAGACGAGCGGCATCAGCCTTTCCAAGGCTCCGCGGTCGCCGTCGCTCCAATCGTGCAGGAGCGCCGTGACTTCCCCCGGGGAGGGGTGGGGCATTTCGTACCTTCCGGTACCGGGAATTAGACCACGCCCGCGGACGCCGTCGCCGGTTGAGCCCCGACTCCCCGTTCCTGCGCGTGTCTACAGAGGAGGGGGTGGAACATGAGTTGGCGCGTCGCGGCCATCCCACGGCGGGTTCCAGAAGCGCCTCCGGGGCGGCGGGCGGCTCCGGCGCGCCTGTGGCTCGGCGCAACAGTCGTCGACGCCACGGTCGTCGCCACGCTCGGCATCGTGGTGAGCCTGTGCATTCACTTGATCGTCATCGTCCTTCCGGAAGGGGTCGCGAGCTTCGAACCCCTCGTCCTCGGGTTGACGGGAGCGCTCCTCGCCGGAGCCTACCTCGTTTACGCCTGGGGATACGAGGGCGCCACGCTCGGCCAGAGAATGCTCGGGCTGCGGGCCGTGCGCGTGGAATCCCTCGCCGCAAACGAGCGGCTCGGGATGAGGCGGGCCTTGCTACGGCTTTCGGGCGTCCTCCTCGGATTCCTCGCCGTTGACGTGGAGGTCGCCTTTCTCCGCTCGGACCGCCGTGCGCTGCACGATCTCATCGCCCGGTCGGTCGTAGTGCCGAATCCTGACGCCGTCCCCTCTCCAATCGCTCGATCGCTTCCGCACATCCGGAAAGGGAGGAAGTATGCGTAGTCGGCGATTTTTCCAACTTTTCGTCGCATCGATCGTTCTCGCCGCAGCGGTGTCCGGCATCGCCCGGGCGATCACCTTCAACTGCGCGGGCGGAGACGTCACCTGCCTGATCATCTCGATCCAGCTGGCGAATGCCGCCGGCGGGGACAACCAGATCTACCTCGGATCCGGCACCTATCATCTGACTTCGGTCGACAACAACGCGACGCACGGTCCCAACGGGTTGCCGGTGATCACTTCGTCGCTCGTGCTGCACGGCTCAGGCATGTCGCCCACGATCCTTCAGAGAGACTATGCGCTTCGGGCCATCGAGGTGTCGAGCACGGGCATGCTCTATCTCGCTTCCCTGACGATTCAGGGGAGCGCCGCAGAGGACACAGACCTCGAACAATGGGGTGGACTCGGACTCTTGAATTTCGGGACTGCCAGCCTCTTCGATATCGCCATCCGGGGCATCGAGAACGAAGGGGACGGACTGGCCATCAACAATCGGGGAAATCTCAGCCTCACGGGCTCGCTGATCGATGGAAACCGCTGCGACCAATGCGAGGGCGCCGGTATCTCGAGTGAAGGAACGATGCAGATCAACCGAAGCACGATTCGCAACAACGAGACCTACGGTTCCGGAGGAGGAATCGAAGCCCGGTCCGGCACGATCACGATCATCGGCAGCAGCATCACGAATAATTACTCGCGAGACGGCGGCGGCATCGAAACGAGCGGGAACCTGACCATCAGAGACAGCACAATCGCCGAAAACGGGACCGACAGCGGCGATGGGGGCGGCGGGATCCGAGTGACCGGTGGTTTGACGCGACTGATCTACTGCACGGTGGCGGACAACTCCGTGAACACCACGTTCGCGACCGGAGGCGGCGGCATTCTCAACCGCGGCGGGACGGTCGAGCTGCAGGACACCATCCTGGCGAGAAACACCTGGTTTCACGGTTTCGACAATCCGCCGTTTAGCACCCCCTGGGACTGCGCGGGCGCGATCACGTCTATCGGAAACAACATCGTGGGGAGCACCTTCGGGTGCACGACCGCGCTGCGATCGACCGACCATCTCGGCGATGCCGGGCTCGGCGTGTTCACGGATCAGATCCCCGCGGCCGACGGCTGGACTCAGGGCAATGGCCAGATTCCGCTTCTCTCAGGAAGCGCCGCGATCGACGGCGGCGATCCAGCGACAAGCGGTTCCCACGATCAACTCGGGAAGTCGATCGTGGACGGGAACGTCGACGGGGCGGCCATCCGAGACATCGGAGCGGTTGAGTTCAAGACGCCAATTGTCAAGAATCTCGTCTTTCTGGACATGTCGAAGTCGAAATTGAGCAGCACGCCCGTCCCGAACGGGCCCGCCGGCACCGCGACGATCTCCGCGATCCTGAAGAATACGAGCGCGGAACCGATCTATGCGCCGTTTCTGTCGCTTCATGGTGTCGGAGACGGTGCGCTGCTTCTGACCGCCGATCAACCGCCCGGAGGTGTCGGTTCCCGGCAGACGCCGAACGTCGGAGCGGACGTGGTCCTCTCGCCGGGAGAACAGGTTTCATTCACGATCGTCTTCGGGCTGCAGCGGCTGGTCATTCCCAAGTTCGCTTTCGACGTCCTCGGGGGCGCCGGCGCGACCTCGCCGTAGCCGCCGGGCGTGCTCGGAGAGACCTACGACGCTTCGAGCGCGCCGCCGGGGACGCCGGCCGGGCGAGCCTGCGAGGCTTCGTGCTCGGCGAGATACGCCTCGGCCTTCATCATCCGCTGCGTCCGGCGCAGAACGCCCGTGAGATACGGAACCTGCGCCGGGCGGATCTGGCGCATCCAGTCGATCCATCTCTTCTGCCCGCTCGTGTTGAGGATCGAGCGGCGCCACGTCTCGGCGTAGAGCTCGAAGAACCGCCGCGCACCGAGCCGCGGCTCCCAGAGCACGTGGTGCATGTCGTACTTGTACCAGGGCTGGCCCGAGAGCCGCGGCGCGAGCTTCTGGAAGAGCTCGGTCCCCGGCAGCGGCGTGAGGATGGTGTAGCCGGCCTTCTCGAATCCGTTCGCCGCAACGAAGCGCCAGAGCTCGCGGAACTGCCACTCCTCCCAGTCGGGATCGACGAGAAAGTTCCCCGTCACTCCGTAGCCGAGCTCGCGGCTGATGCGCCCCGCCTCGATCGATGCATTCACGCCCGAGTCCTTCACGACGGACGCCAGGCCTTCGTCCGAAGCGGCCTCGAGACCGAAGAAGATGTCGAAATCCCGCGCGATCGGCCGCCACTCCTCGAGCAGGTCCGCATGCCGGCAAACGAGGTCCGTCCGCGTCTGCACGAGGATCCACCGCTTGCGGACGCCGCGCGCTTTGAGCGCCCGCGCGAGCTCGCGGCTTCTCCCCGGATGGTTCCAGAACAGGTCGTCGGCGACGAAGATGCTGTCGCCGACGGACGCGAAGTCGTCGACGACCGCGCCGATCGACCGCTCGCGGAACGAACGGTCGTAGAGCTGCCAGACCGAGCAGAAGTTGCAGCGGAACGGACAGCCGCGGGCCGTCTCGACGAGCCACACGGGCTTGAAGAGCAGACAGTGATAGCGGTTCCGATAGCGGTCGACGAGGTCGCGCGCGGGCAGAGGAATCCGGTCGAGGCCGGTGCGCTCCGAGAGCGGGGGCGTCGAGACCCAGCCGTCCGGCGTGCGGAGCCGGAGCGCCGGGACCGACGCGAGCGGGCGCCCGGCCTCGAGCGCGGCAACGAGCGCGGGCACGACTTCCTCGCCGTCGTCCACGCAGATCGCATCCACCTCGTCGCGCTCGAGCGGCTGCGAGAAGGCCGCCGCCGCATGGCCTCCAACGAGGATGAACGTCTCCGGAGAGATCCGGCGGACCTCGCGCGCCGTCTCGAGCAGCCGGTCGTACTCGAGCGCGTGCATGCCCGAGAGCCCCACGACGCGCGGCCGCGTCTCGCGGATCGCGCGCGCGAGCCGGCGGCCGAACCGCAGATCGACGATCGCCGGCTGGTGGCCGGCTCGGCGCAGCGCGCCGCCGACGTACTCGAGGCCGAGCGGCTCGACGCGGAAGAACGGCCCCAGTCCGAAACGCTCGTTCCCCGGATCGGGTCGGACGAGGAGAACGTTCATTCCACCGCGAATTGTATAGTCCGCGGGCAATGTCGGAGAAACAGGCGCTGCGGGCGCGCACCAAGTGGGTGAGCCATGGGCTCTCGAACCGCGTCGTCTACGGCGGCTTGCACTACGGCGGCCGATGGCTCCCGATGGCCGTGCTGAACGGCGTCAACCTCGTCGGCAATTCGCTCGCCGTCACGCTCCTCTCTCGGACGAAAGCCGGGATGCGCGACAACTTCCGCAAGGCGCTCGGCGTCTCGGAGGACGAAGCCGCCGGCCTCGTGCGGCGCGTCTTCTTCGAGTACGGCCGGCACACGATCGATACATGGCGCCTGCGCGGCGAGGCGTTCGTCCCGCGGATCGAGACCTTCGACACCGACGCACGCGTGCTCGCGTCGGTTCGCTGCGCGGGCCGGGGATTCCTCCTCGTAACCGGCCACGTCGGCAACTGGGAGCTCGGCGCGGTGACGCTCCGCCGCCATGCTCTGACGCCGGCCGTCGTGGGCCAGCCGGAGCTCTCGCCGCGCGTCCAGGAGATGCGGCAGCACCTGCGCGACCGCGTGGGCGTCGAGTCGATCGACATCGGCACGTCGATGGCGACCGCGTTCAAGGTGCGCGCGGCGGTGGACGCCGGCCGGGCCGTCGCCCTCCTCGTCGACCGCGCGTATCCCGAGGACCGCGTCCTCGTGCCGTTCTTCGGAAGGCCGACGCCGTTCCTGCGCTCGCCGGCGCTCCTCGCGCGCTTCTGTGGATGTCCGATCCTGCCGGGATTCTTCCTGCGGCGCGCGGACGGCGCGTACTACAACGTCTGGGGTGCGCCCATCGAAGCCGACCCGACACTGCCGGCGGAGGAGGACGCCGTCCGAATGATGACGCGCGTCGCCGCGGATCTCGAGCGCGTCGTCCGCGATCACCCGACGCAGTGGTTCAACTTCTACGGATTCTGGGAGGAGTGAAGCGATTCGTTCGGCCGCTCCCACTTCCCATACACGTAGTTCCCGCAGCAGCGCGCGCAGATGGGCAGCGGCTCCTTCGCGAGCTTCGCGCGGAACCGCTGCGCTTTCTCGCCGGCCCAGATCTCTCGAAACGCCTGCTTCCGCACGTTCCCGATGAAGTAGTCGGGGAAATCCCCGCAGAAACAGACCTCGCCGTCCGGCTCGACCTGCGCGAAGTACCAGGCCACGGGACAGAGGTTGTGCCCGAAGGTCTGCGAGAAGTCGGAGAAGTACTCCGGCACCTTCTCGGCCGGAACGTCGGGCACGAACGAGACCCAGGGCTTCCCGGCCGCCGAGTCGAGATAGCGCCGGCGCTTGAGATTCTTGAGCAGCCGGACGAGGTCCGTCATCTGCCGCGTCTTCGACGCGCCGGCCTTCGACCAGTCGAAGTCGAAACCCTTCCAGGAATCGCCGGAGACGCCGAAGGTCTCGCGCATCACCCGCTCGTACTCGGCCCCCGCCTCCTTCGGAACGAACCATCGCAGTCCCACGTTGATGGTGTCGAGCGGCAGCGTGCGCAGCGCTTCGACCGCCGGCGCGATCGCGTCGAGGTTCAGCTCCGTGATCGGCAGGATCGCGATCTGCATCGGCGCCGCGCGGCCGAGCTTCCGCCGCCACTCGGCGACCGCCCGCACGCCGGCCGCCGCCTTCTCGAAGCTGTCGGCCTTTCCGCGGATCCGGTTGTGCAGGTCGGCAGGTCCGTCGATCGAGACGGCGATCGAGTCGATGCCGGCCTCGACGAGATCGCGCGCGTAGGGCTCGAGCCGGCCGCCGTTCGTGATCACGGTGCACGTGAGGCCGTGTTTCTTGATCTCGCGCACGAGCGGCAGGATGTCCGGATAGAGCAGGGGTTCGCCGCCGAACAGCGAGACGATCGGCCGCCAGGCCGCGATCTCGTCGAGGAGCTTCTCGTAGTCCGAGAGCGCGAGCTGCCGGTTCAAGCCGATGAGCTCGCGGATGCGGTCGCGTTCCTTCTCCCCGTCCGTCGCGGACGCCGAGAAGCCGTCCGAACGGTAGATTCCCGTATCTCCCCACTGCCCGCACATCTTGCAGCGCAGGTTGCACAGGTTCGTGACCCGCAGCTGCACGAAGGTCGGCATCGGGAGGTTGTCGGGGCGCGGCGAGGCGAGGTGGGCCATCACGTCGCGGCGTCCCGCGGACATGCGGCCGAGGTGGCGGCGTGCGAAGCCGGCGAGCTGCAGGCCGCGGCGGAAGCTCATGAAGGGGTCCCCGCGCCGATTCTACGCGGCGAACGCCGGCTCAGGGGCGGCTGTAGAGATCCATGACGGCCTGGATCCCGCGGCGGCAGACGGCGCAGAAGCCCACGTCGTCCCGGGTGAACATGATGCAGTCGATCTGCGGCCGGTAGTACCCTTTCGCCTCGTACATCGCGCCTTCGAAAGCGCCCACCTTGCCTGCCTGCGGATCGCCGCCCAGAAGTTTCGTCTCTTCGGCCTTCTCCACCGAAAAGAGCGCGTCCATCTGGTCCTCGGGCCCGTTCGCCGCCCGGATCTTCCGGCGGCGCGCCTGGAAATCGCGCGACATCGTCTCGAACCGCTCCTTCGGCCAGGCCGTCGGAACCGGCGTGCCCGGCGCGACGAGGTCCTTCCATTTGAGATTGTCGGGATCGAGGAGCGCCGTGACGTTCGCTTCCCAAGGCTCGATCCGCTCGGCGGCCGGCCCATAGGCCACGGCCGACGTGTAGTACTCGTCCGCGAGCGCCGCGAAGTGGTGGCCGAACTCGTGCACGAAGACATAGGGCGCCCACAGGCTGTCGGCGGCGACCGTGGAGTACTGGCCGAAGATCCCTCCGCCGCCGTAGGTGCGCGAGTTGGCGAGGATCTCCACGAACTCGTACGGAGCGAACGACGCCACGTCGCGCCACGACTTGTTCTCGAAGGTCAGCATGTAGCGCTCGGAGCCGAAGGCGTCGTAGCTCGCGCCGATCCGGGACCGCCGATGGATTCCCGTCGAGGGCCGTGAGACGCCGGACTCCTCCGCCGGAGGACAAAGACCCCAGACGTTGAAATCGTTGCGGCGCTCCTTGTACGGCGAGACGGAGAAGAGGATCTCGGTCAGGCGCCGCGCGTCCTTTTCGAACTTGCCTCGCTCGGCGGCCGTGTATCCGTCGCCGAGGATCAGGAAGTCGATCTTCTGGGCGGGCGGCCCGGCCTTTTGAATTTCGAGGAGCGGGCCCGGAGACGGGGGCTTCGCCGTGTCCACGAACATGTCGGCCGGATCCACGACGAAGGTCCAGACCTCGCGGAAGGCATTCTGCTTGTCCCGCTTCTTGACCACGATTTGGACCGGCGCGGCCGGCGCCGGAAATCGCAGCGACTCGGAGAACGTGCGATACCGCTCCCCGGCCTCCGGCGTCGTCTCCCACTCCCCGTAGACCGAGGAGAAGCCGCGCGAGTACAGAACGCGATTCGACTTGCGGTCCACGACCTCGAAGAAGTACCGGCCCAGGTTCGTGTCGTCGAGAGTCCGCGCCGGATTGCCCGGCCAGTCGAGCGGCTCGAGCACCACCCGGTCGAGGGCGAACCGTTCCTCGGTGGCGTTGCCCGTGTGGTCGTAGTCCACCCGCAGGGTGCGCGGGGCGGCGGACGCGGCCGCGGCCATCAGGAAGCTCAACGAAATGAAAAAGAAAGCCTGCCTCATGGGGATCGCATATCCTAACTCCCCTCGCTTTCTGACGCTGCGAAAGGAAAGACAAAGTGATTCACGAAAACATCCTCGGCACGATCGGAAACACCCCGGTGGTCAAGATCAACCGCCTCGCCCCGGCCGGCGTCACCATGTACGTCAAGTGCGAGGCCTTCAACCCGCTCTCCTCCGTGAAGGACCGGCTCGCGGTCGGGATCATCGAGGACGCCGAGCGGCGCGGAACGCTCAAACCCGGGCAGACCGTCATCGAGGCGACATCCGGCAATACCGGCATCGCCCTCGCCATGGTCTGCGCCGTCAAGGGCTACCCCTTCGTCGCGGTGATGTCGGACAGCTTCTCGGTCGAGCGCCGCAAGCTGATGAAGTTTCTCGGCGCAAAGGTCGTGCTGTGGCCGGCCGCGGAGCGCGGCTCCGGAATGGTCAAGAAGACCGAGGAGATCGCGAAGAAGAACGGCTGGTTTCTCGCGCGCCAGTTCGAGAACGAGGCCAACCCCGAGTACCACCGCAATACGACGGGTCCGGAGATCCTGCGCGACTTCGTCGGCAAGCGGCTCGACTGGTGGGTGACCGGCTACGGGACCGGCGGCACGCTCACCGGCGCGGGCGACATGCTCCGCAAGGCGCGGCCCGAAACGAAGATCGCCGTCGTCGAGCCCGAGGGCGCCGCGCTTCTGCAGGGCCACGAGTGGAAGCCGCACAAGATCCAGGGCTGGACGCCCGACTTCATCCCGGCCGTCCTGAACCGCAAGGGTTTCGACGAGCTCGTCACCGTGACGGACGCCGAAGCCCGCGACGCCGCCCGCGATCTCGCCGCGAAGGAAGGAATCTTCTGCGGGATCTCGTCGGGCGGAACGTTCGCGGGCGCGAAGAAGATTGCCGAGAAAACCGGCAAGGGCGCGACGATTCTCGCGATGCTTCCGGATACGGGCGAGCGGTACCTCTCGACGATGCTGTTCGAGGGCGTCACCGAGACGAGCGACGAGGTGCCGGGGCTGTAATTCGGAGCGGACGCTCGAAACCGCTAGACCGCCGCCATCTCGGACTCGGACTTCGCGCCGGCCGCGGCGAACTTTTCGAGCGCCTCGGCCTGCGGCACGAGACCCGACTCGAGCCACACGTGCTCGCCGTCGAGCACGCGGCGCGCAAGCCGGTAGTTTCGGACGTCGTCGTTCGCGCGCAGGGCGCGGAAGAGGTTCTCGATCCGGCGCCGCGCCGTCCGGCAGAAGGAGTCCGCGAGCTCGACGGCCTTCGCGCCCTCCGCGCCGCGGGCCTTCCGCATCTGCTGCGCGCGGCTCACGGCCGCCGACATCGCGAAGAGGTCCGCCCCGATGTCCACCGCGCGGAAGAGGAGCGCCTGCCGCTTCTCGAGCTTCGGCCCGTACCGCGCCATCATGTGGAAGAGAGCGCGCGCGAGCCGCCGCGTCGTTCGTTCGAGGTACCGCACGTGGCGGGCGAGGGGCCCGAATTCCCCGAAGCGCGGCGCGCGTCCCCAGCCGAGCCAGCGCGTCGGATACCACTTCGCGTAGAACCCCACGAATCGCGGAAGGACCTTTCCGAGCTTCTGCGACGCCGGGACCTTCGGGTTGAAGAGATCCCCCGCGACCGCGAGGTGCCGATCGAGCGCCTCCCGCGCGATGAAGAGGCGCATGATCTCGGAAGAGCCCTCGAAGATCAGGTTGATGCGGAAGTCGCGCATCATGCGCTCGACGGGAATCGGCTTCTCGCCGCGGGCCCGCCGCGAGTCGGCCGTCTCGTAGCCGCGCCCGCCCCGGATCTGGAGCGTGCGGTCCACGAGCTTCCAGCCCTCCTCGGAGTTCCACATCTTCGCGACGGCCGCCTCGAGGCGGATGTCCCGGTCGCCCATGTCGGCCATCGAAGAGGCCAGGTCCGAGACCGCCTCCATGGCGAACGCCGTCGCCGCCATCTCGGCGATCAGCTGCGCGATCGCGTCGTGCCGTCCGATCGGCTGTCCCCACTGGACACGCTCGTTCGACCAGACGCGGCAGATCTCCAGGCAGCGTTTTGCGGCGGCCGCGCCGGAGGCGGGCAGCGTGAGGCGCCCGGTGTTCAACGTCACGAGCGCGAGCTTCAGTCCGCGGCCCTCGGCGAGCAGCAGGTTCTCCTTCGGGACGCGCACGTTGTGGAAGCGGATCACGCCGTTCTCGATGGCGCGAAGGCCCATGAAGTGGCAGCGGATGACGACCTCGACGCCGGGCCAGTCCTTTTCGACGATGAAAGCGGAGATCTTCTTCGTGTCGGGGTGACGCGCCATGACGACGAAGAGGTCGGCGATCGTCCCGTTGGTGCACCAGAGCTTCTCGCCGTCGAGGACGTAGTCGCCCTCGGGCGTCCGCGTCGCGGTCGTCGAGAGGTTCGCCGGGTCGGAGCCGACCTGCGGCTCCGTCAGCGCGAAGGCCGAGACCGCGCCTCTCGCGAGCCGCGGGAAGTACTTCTTCTTCTGCTCCTTCGTGCCGAAGAGCTTCAAGGGCTGCGGCACGCCGATCGACTGGTGCGCGGAAAGCAGCGTGACGAGGTTGCCGTCCCAGCTCGAGAGGAGCTTCATGATCTCGCCGTACTCGCGCTGCGTCAGGCCGAGGCCGCCGTACTCCTTCGGGACCTTCATGCCGAAGGCGCCGAGCTCCGCGAGGCGGCGGATCACCTCCGGCGGAATCTTGCCGTCCCGGTCGATGCGGTCGGCGTCCACGTCCTCGGCCAGAAATCTGGCCATCGCGTCGTAGAAGGCCCGGAACTCCGGCCGCTCCGGAGGCGTCTCCGGGAAGGGGTGGACGAGGTCGAGGCGGAAATTTCCGAGGAAGAGCTCCTTCAGGAAGCTCGGCGCCTTCCACTCCGTCTCGCGGGCCTCCTCGGCGACGCGGCGGGCTTCGTCGGCGCTCACGGGCTTCTTCAGATTCTCGCTCATGGAACCGAAAACATTACAACACCGAAGGACAGTCCCGGGCCAGCCGAGGGCTTCCGCCTCCGCGATAATCCGGGGGCAAGTCCCATGCCCAACAAGTACCTCTCCTCCGACTCGACCCGCGGTCCGCGGGTGCGCGAGATGTTCTCGCGGATCGCGGCCCGGTACGACTTCGTCAACGACCTCATGAGCTTCGGTCTCCACCGACGCTGGAAGGCCGCGACGGTGCGGGCCGCGCTGGACGGAACCGCCGGACCCCGGAGGGTGCTCGACCTCTGCTGCGGCAGCGGCGACCTCGCCTTCCGCGCGGAGGCGTCCGGCGCGCGCGAGGTCGTCGGCGCGGACTTCACGCTCCCGATGCTCGCGATCGCGCGGCGCCGTCGCCTCGCCTCGGCCAGCGCCTGCCGGTTCGTCCAGGCGGATGCGCTCGCCCTGCCCTTTTCCGACGCCTCCTTCGACGCCGTCACGGTCGCTTACGGCCTCCGCAACGTCGCCGACCTGCCGGCGGCGCTCTCCGAGATGCGCCGCGTCCTCGCGCCCGGAGGCCGCATCGCGATCCTCGACTTCGGCAAGCCCGACAACCCGGCAATCCGCGCCCTCTACGGCGCCTGGCTCCGCGCCGCGATGCCGCTCGTCGGCCGCGTCTTCCACGGCGACGCCGACACGTACCGCTACATCCCGGAGTCTCTCGAGCGCTACCCGGCGCAGCGCGGAGTCGAGCGCCTGATGCGCGACGCGGGATTCGTCCACACGCGCTGGCGGAACCGGATGCTCGGCGCGATGGGGATCAACCTCGGCGAGGCGCCCGTGTAGTTTTCATGTACACTCCCCCGCTCTTATGGCGCACCAGTTCATCTACACGATGGTCAAGCTGCGGAAGGTCGTCCCGCCGCAGCGCGAAATCCTGAAAGGAATCTCCCTCTCGTTTTTTCCCGGCGCGAAGATCGGCGTCCTCGGCCTGAACGGCGCGGGCAAGTCGACGGTCATCCGGATCATGGCCGGCGTCGAGAAGGATTTCGCCGGCGAGGCGTTCCCGGCCGACGGTATCCGCGTGGGATATCTCCCGCAGGATCCGAAACTCAACCCCAAGAAGGACGTCCTCGGCAATGTCGAAGAGGCGGTCGCGCCGACGCGCGCGCTGCTCAAGCGCTTCGACGAGCTGAACGAGAAGATGGCCGGCGACCTCTCCGAAGCCGAGAGCGAGAAGCTCATGGCGGAATATCAGAGG
>DATBFU010000128.1:0-1603 GCA_036558325.1 Thermoanaerobaculia bacterium
GCGCGTCGTATGTCACTGCGAGCTTCGCCTCGACGGCGGGGATCGCCGAAGGCGGCGGCGGCGGTGTCAGGGCGACGTTCGTGGAGATCCGCAGCGTGCCGGACGCGGCGCCCTGAATCGTGCCTTCGAGCGAGAGCACGCCCGGATCGATGCCCGACCGCGCGCCGAAGTACGGAGCCAGGCGGACGAGCGCGAGCTTCTTCGCCGTGAGGGTCGCGTCGAGCGGTGCGTCGCCGAATCCCTTGCCGGCCGGCGGCGGTGCCAGCGTGCCTTTGAACGCGAGATTGCGGGCGCCGTCGGCGAGAAACCGCCCCGACAGATCGAAGCGCGCCGCCGAGGCGCCTCCGACGTCCGCGATCTCGCCGTTCAGGTCGTCGAGCGAGGTGGAGACGGTCTTTCCGGGAGAGACCTTGCGGTCCGCGAAGACGAATCGGCCTCGGGAGATCTTCAGGCGCGAGAGCACGAAGGCGGCGGCGGGCGCGGCCGCGGAGGCCGGCGATTCGCCGGACGCCGGCGTCGCGAGGAGATCGCTCACGTTGAGCTTTCCGGAGAGGTCCCGCTCGATGGCGATCGCCGCGCCGTCCAGGACGATGCGCCGCACTTCGACGTGCCTGCGAAGGAGGGGCCAGAAGGCGACCTTGACCGAGAGCCGGTCGACGGTCGCGAGCGCCGGCGTCTCCCAGCCCGGCGCGTTGTGGACGACGAGCTTCTCGATGCCCGCTCCGATGCCGGAAAAGATCTCGAGGCGGATCGCGCCGGCCTCGACCTTGCGGTGGAGCGACGATTCGGCCGCCGCGAGGACGCGGGTCCGGATCGCGTCGAGCGACAGCAGGGAAGGAAGCGCCAGAACGAGGGCCCCGAGGACGAGGACGATGCCCGCGGAGATCCCGGCGAGGCGGCGCGCGACCGGCGACATGGGAACCGAGGCTACCCCAGGCTGCGCCCCGATCGCCCGAGCGGAGTGATCCGCGGAGGCGCCGCCGGTGTACTCCTCCTTGAAGCCCCAGTCATGGCTTCGAGGAGGCTCGATGGAACCCCGGAATCTCGACCGGCGGAAGTTCTTTCGGATCGCGGGGACGTCGATCGGAGTCGGCGCGCTCTTCCACGTCGCCCCGATGCTCGGTCGCACGGCGGAGGGCCGACGCCTCGCGGCGCTCCTGGCGCGAAAGAACGGAGAGTCGCCGGCGCCGTTCTCTTTCGTTCAGCTCTCGGACACGCACGTCGGGTTCTCGGGGCCGACCAACCCGACGGGGACGCAGGCCTTCGAGAGAGCGGTGGATCAGATCAACGCGCTCCCGAACCCACCCGAGCTCGTTCTCTTCACGGGCGATCTGACGCACGACTCGGAAAAGACGGGCGAGCACGCCGATCGCATGCGCGCGTTCCGCCGGATCGCCGGACGCCTGCGCGCGCCGCTCGTGAAGTTCGTCCCCGGCGAGCACGACGCGGGTCTCGACGGCGGCCAGCTCTTCCGCGATGCGCTCGGCGACAGCCATTACTCCTTCGACCACCGCGGCGTCCATTTCATCGCGCTGGACAACGTCTCGCTCGGAAAGCCGGCCGTCGGCGCCGCGCAGCTCGAGTGGCTGCGCGCGGACCTCGC
>DATBFU010000129.1:0-10060 GCA_036558325.1 Thermoanaerobaculia bacterium
CGAGGAGGCGGTGCCGCCGCCCCCGAAGAAAACGGAGAAGACGGAGGCCGTGCGATGAGGCTCGGAAGGCTGCTCCTCGCTCTCGTGATCGTGGCGCTCGCGTGGTGGCTGTGGACCCGGAGCGGTCTGCTCGGATCCCGGAACGAGGCCGGCGACGCCGGCCGCGGGGCGCCGATCGAGCGCGCCCGGACGGCCGCCGCCGCGTCGAGCGGCCGCGCCGCCGAGACCGGAGCCGTGCAGCGCGAGGCGGATGCGCCGGCGTCCTTCGGAGGCGGATCCGTGTCGGAGAACATGACGCCCGATCAGGTGCGTTCGCTCCTCGGCTCCCCGGATGAGACGAGCTCCGAGACGACCGAGACCGGCGCGCCGCGCGAAAAGTGGACCTACCGGAGCGTCGGCAAGACGGTGGTCTTCGAGAACGGCGTCGTCGTCCGCGTCGAATAGCGATTCCTTTTTCTCTTCCTGGAGGAGGGCCGATTCATGCGCACCCGTCCTGCCCGCCGGACCCTCGCGCCCGGGGCCGTTGCGGCTCTCGCGCTCCTCGCCGCCGCAGCGCCGGCCGCCGGGCCGCCCCCGACCCGTAAAGTCGACGTCCGCGAAACGGTCCAGGGCGTCGAGATCTCCGACCCGTACCGATGGCTCGAGAACCAGAACTCCCCCGAGACACGCGCCTGGATCGACGCGCAGAACGCCTACACGAAGCGGGTCCTCGCCGCCGTTCCCGGCCGCGGCGCGCTCGAGAAGCGTCTCGGCGAGCTCCTCAAGGTGGACGTCGTCACGACGCCGACGGAGCGGGGCGGCCGCTACTTCTTCTCGCGGCGGGCGGCGGACCGGGACTTGCCCGTCCTCTACGTGCGCCGCGGGCTGCAGGGCAAGGACGAGGTGCTGGTCGATCCCGACCGGCTCTCGAGCGATCACTCCCTCTCGGCGAGCTACCTCGACGTGTCCTCGGACGGGAGCACCGTCCTCTACGGAGTGCGGAAGGGCGGCGAGGACGAGATCGTCGTGAAGATGATGGACGTCGACGGCCGCCGCACGCTGCCGGACGAGCTTCCCCGCGCGCGCTACGCGGGCGTCTCGCTCACGAACGACCGGAAGGCGATCTACTACTCGCGCCAGACGCCGGAAGGCCCGCGCGTCTACCGGCACGCCGTCGGCGCCGGCTCCGATCCGGCCTCCGACACGAAGCTCTTCGGCGACGGATACGGCCCGGAGAAGATCATCAGCGCGGCCCTCTCCGACGACGGCCGGTATCTCGTCCTCGTCGTCTTCCACGGCTCGGCGGCCGCTCAGACGGAGGTCTACTTCCAGGACCTCGCGTCGGGCGGCCCGATCCGAACGGTGGTCAACGACGTCCAGGCCCGCTTCTTCCCCTCCGTCGGCGGCGACGTGATGTTCCTGCGCACCAATTGGGAAGCCGACAACGGGCGGGTGCTGGCGGTCGATCTCAAGTCGCCGGCCCGAGAGAACTGGAAGGAGATCGTCCCGGCGGGGCCGTTCGCGATCCAGGACATGTCCGCGGTCGGGGGAAAGCTCTTCGTCCGCTTCCTCGAAAACGTCGTCTCGAAGATTCGGGTTTTCGACGCCGCCGGAAAACCGCAGGGGGAAATCTCCTTCCCGTCGATCGGCACCGTCGGCAACCTCTCGGGCGAGTGGGGAAAGCCCGAGGCGTTCTTCACCTTCCAATCCTTCGTCGTGCCGCAGACGATCTACCGGTACGACGTCGCGAGCGGAAAGCGGTCGGTCTTCGCCGAGACGAAGGTCCCGATCGCCGCCGACGCGATCGAGACCGAGCAGGTCAAGTACGCCTCGAAGGACGGCACCGAGATCCCGATGTTCCTCGTCCATCGTAAGGGTCTCGCTCGGAGCGGCGCCAACCCGGCGCTCCTGACCGGGTACGGCGGCTTCACGCTCTCGATCACGCCGTCTTTTTCTCCCCTCGCCGCGATTTGGGCGGAGCGCGGCGGCGTTTATGCCGTCGCGAACCTGCGCGGAGGCGGCGAGTTCGGCGAGGCCTGGCACAAGGCCGGGATGCTCGCGAAGAAGCAGAACGTCTTCGACGATTTCATCGCGGCGGCCGAGTGGCTGATCGCGCAGAAATGGACGTCGAAGGAGAAGCTCGCGATCGAGGGCGCCTCGAACGGCGGCCTCCTCGTGGGCGCCGCGTTGACGCAGCGTCCCGATCTCTATCGCGCCGTCGTCTGCGGATATCCGCTCCTCGACATGGTGCGGTACCACAAGTTCTTCGTGGCCGGCTACTGGGTGCCGGAGTACGGGTCTTCGGAGGACGCCCAGCAGTTTGCGACGCTCTACGCCTACTCGCCCTACCATCACGTGAAGGAGGGCACGAACTACCCGGCGGTGCTCTTCGTGACCGGAGACTCCGACACGCGCGTCGCGCCCCTCCATGCGCGAAAGATGACCGCGCTCCTCCAGGCCGACAGCGCCGACCAGGCGGACCGGCCGGTGCTCCTCTTCTACGACACGCGCGCGGGCCACTCGCGGGGCCTCCTCACGACGCCGGTCTCGAAGCAGATCGAGGACCTCTCGATCGAGCTCGGATTCCTGTTCTCGCAGCTGGGGATGCCGGCGGCCGCGGCGCAACCCGCGAAGAAGGCGGCCTGAGGGGACGCGACTCAGGGCGCGAACTTCTCCTTTACGGTCTCTCCGGTCGCCGCGTCGTGGCCGAAGAGCTCGATGGACTCCACGCGCGGCATCAGGCCGCCCTCCTTCGACTTCACGTAGATCCTTGAGAGGACGGCCTCGTGGCCGTGAATCCTCGTGAGCACCTCGGGACAGCCGTCGTGCATCCGCACCGTGAACGCTCGCTTCTTCTGCGCCTTGAAGGTCAGGACGAACGTCTTCGTCTCCAGACCCGGCGCGACGTCGACGCCGTAGGCCCGCTCGCGCTCCACGCGGCTCAACTCCTGGCGCTGCCCCTGGTCCGCGTTCAGGATCCAGTATTCCTCGACCGGGCCGGCCGGATCGAGCTCCCCCGATGCATCGCGCTTCGCGTCGTAGACGACGACGTTCGCGTTCTTGCTCCGCTCGACCGTGAAGAGGTGGTCGGCACACGGAGCCGCCGCGCGAACGCCGGCCGGCACCGCCGAGAGGAGGCCCGCGAGCACCAAGGCCGCCCTCGCTTTCATCGCTCGCCTCTTATCACGGCGTCGAGCCATGCGACCGCCGTCTCCTCGGCCCACGCGCGCGCCGACCACGGCGCGCCGCCCGCGACGAACCCGACGTGCCCGCCGTGCGGCGTGACGGCGAAGCGGACGTGTGAAGACGCGGCATCCTGCGCGCGCGTGACGGTTTCCGCCGGCAGGAACGGATCGTCGAGCGCCGAAACGGCAAGCGTCGGAGTGGCTATCGCCCCGAGATATCCGATCGCGCTCGACCGCGCGTAATAGTCGTCGGCTCCGGCGAAACCGTGCAGCGGCGCCGTGGCCGCGTCGTCGAACTCCCAGAACGTCCCCGACCGCCGCGTGCGCTCGATGTCGATCCGCGCGGCCACCTCCGGAAAACGCCGCGCCGCCGCGAGGGCCTTCGCGCGCAGCGTCGAGAGAAGCGAGGCGGTGTAGAGGCGGCCGATCCCGCGCTCGAGCTTCCGCGCACCGGCCGCCAGGTCGTACGGCGTCGAGATCGCCGCGGCGCCCCGCACCGACGTCTGCCCCGGGTTCTCTCCGAGCCACTTGAGGAGCACGTTGCCGCCGAGCGAGACGCCGGCCGCGAGAAGCGGCGTCCCGGGCTCGCGCGCCGCGAGCGTCGCCGCGAGGAACCCGAAGTCCGAGGTCTCCCCCGAGTGGTACAGCCGCGGCCTGCGGTTCGGGAGCGCGCGGCGCGGCCGCACCGGATCGCGGGCGCAGGAGCGGAAGTTCATCGCCGCCCCCCGCCAGCCGCGCGCCGCGGCCAGGCGCAGGAGCCCCTGGACGTACACCGAGAACGAGCTGCCCTCGAGGCCGTGCAGCACGACGAGGACCGGCGCCCCGGCGGGCCCGTCCAGCCGGTCCACGAGGAGCTCGTCGCCGTCGGGCGTCTCGAACGTCTCGCGCCGGAGCGGCAGGCGGCGCCGGCCCGCGCGCGAAAGGCGGCCCCAGACGCTGTGTGCGTGGGGTCCGGGCAGCCACCCGGACGGCTGGAACGGCGCGGCCCCGGTGTAGACTCCGCGCCCGGGCTCGTTCTCCGGGGAAACCCGCGGGCCCGCGCCTCGTAGAGTCAAACGACCGGCCTCGACCCTTCGACGACGGAGGACTGAATGAAGTCTCGCATCCGGATTTCCCTGCTCGCCGCCGCCGGCGCTCTCGTCGCCGCCATCGGCACGGCGTCGCCTCCGGCCGACGCCGCGGCCGGCGCGCTTTCGGTCCCGGTGGAGTATCGCAAGCTTTCCAACGGCCTCAAGGTGGTTCTCTCCCGCGACACAACCTCGCCCAAGACGGTCATCGCCGTCTACTACAACATCGGTTTCCGTATCGAGCCCAAGAACCGCACCGGTTTCGCCCACCTCTTCGAGCACATGATGTTCCAGGGTTCGCAGAATCTGGGCAAGATGGAATTCATCAAGCTCGTCCAGTCGAATGGCGGCATCCTGAACGGCTCGACCCGGTTCGATTTCACGAACTACTTCGAGATCGTGCCATCGAACGCCCTCGAGACGGCGCTGTGGGCCGAGGCGGACCGGATGAAAGGGCTCTCGATCACGGGCGAGAACCTGAAGAACCAGCAGGAAGTCGTCAAGAACGAAGTGAAGGTCAACGTCCTCAACCGCGCGTACGGCGGATTCCCGTGGCTCGACCTGCCGCAGTACGCGAACACCAACTGGTTCAACGCCCACAACTTCTATGGCGACCTGAAGGACCTCGACGCCGCGACGCTCGACGACGTGAAGTCTTTCTTCGCGACGTACTACGCGCCGAACAACGCGGCGCTCGTGGTCGTCGGCGACTTCGATCCGAAGCAGGCCAACGCGTGGATCGACAAATACTTCTCGAGCATCCCGGCGGCCAAGCTCGCGCCGAAGCCCGACATCTCCGAACCGAGACAGGAGAAGGAGAAACGCGCCTCCAAACCGGACGCGCTCGCGACGCGGCCGGCGCTCGCCGTCGGCTACCACGCGCCCAAGCGCAACACCCCCGAGTACTTCGCGATGGGGCTGCTCGACCAGATCCTGGTCCAGGGCAAGGACAGCCGCCTGTACCAGGCGCTCGTGCAGAAGGCCGGCCTGACCGGCGACGTCAACGGAGGCATCAACCCCGGGCTCGGCAACATGTACAACATCGACGGGCCGACGCTCTGGGTCGCCTCGCTTTTCCACGACAAGGACAAGTCTTCGGAAGAGATTCTGAAAGTCTTCGACGCCGAGATCGAGCGCGTGCGCACGACACCCGTGGACAAGGCCGAGCTCGATCGGGCGCTCGTCAAAGTGCGCTCGGATCTCTACGACAATCTGGACGGCCTCTTCGGTTTCGGGCGCGCGGACCTTCTCGCGAGCTACGCGTTGTTCGACGACAATCCGTCGGCGATCAACCGCATCGAGGAGAACTTCCGCAAGGTGACCCCGGCGCTCATCCAGAAGACGGCGCAGGAGTATCTGCGCCCCGGCAACCGGACGATCCTCGTCATCGAGCCGAAGGCGGAAGAGAAGAAGGCCGAGGAGAAGAAGTCCGATGCGAAGAGCGGCTCGTAGGCCGCGCATGGGAGAGAACATGAAGAAGAGACTTCCTGGCTTCCGCCTCGCGGCTCTCGCGGGCCTCGCGGCGCTGACCGCCGCGGCACCGCTCTTCGCCCAGAAGCAGGCGCCCCCCGAGGCGGCGCCCGCGAAGGATTTCCACGTTCCGGCACCTCGAAAGTTCTCGCTCGACAACGGCCTGGCGGTCACGTTCGTGACCTACGGCACCGTGCCCAAAGCCACGGTCCGTCTGGGCCTTCGGAGCGGCCACATCGACGAGGCTGCCAACCAGGTCTGGCTCTCGGATCTCGTCGGCGACTATCTGACGCAGGGCACCGCCACGAAGTCCGCCACGGAGATCGCCGAGGCTGCCGCGCGCATGGGCGGATCGCTCGACGTCACCGTGGGCCCCGACAGCACCGGGATCGGCGGCGACGTGCTCTCCGAGTTCGCGCCCGACATGGTGAAGCTGATCGCCGACGTCGTCCGCAACCCGAAGTTCCCCGAGTCCGAGCTCGCGCGCCTCAAGGGCGACCGCTCACGGCAGCTCGCGATCGCCCGGACGCAGCCGCGGCCCGTCGCGCAGGAGAAGTTTCTCGCGGTCCTCTATCCCGACCATCCGTACGGCCGCCTCTTCCCGACGCCGGAAATGCTCCAGGGCTACACGCTCGCGCAGGTCAAGGCCTTCCACGACGCCAACTACGGCGCCGCGCGCGCGCATCTGTACGTCGTCGGCCGCTTCGACGAGAAGGCCATGGAGGCCGCGATCCGCGCGGCGCTCGGCGACTGGAAGAAAGGCGCGCCGCCCGTCTCGAATCCTCCCAAGCCGACGAGCGAGCGCGCGATCTACATCATCGACCGGCCGGGCGCCGTGCAGTCGACGGTGATCCTCGGCATGCCGGTCGCCGATCCGTCGAGCCCCGACTGGATTCCGCTGCAGGTGACGAACACGATGCTCGGCGGCTTCTTCTCGTCCCGCATCACCGCGAACATCCGCGAGGCGAAGGGATACACGTACTCGCCGGCCTCCGCGGTCACGCCGCGCAACCACGACGCGTACTGGGCGGAGATCGCCGACGTCACGACGGCCGTCACGGGCCCCTCGCTCAAGGAGATCTTCTACGAGATGGACCGCCTGCAGGGCGAGGCGCCGCCGGAGAAGGAGCTCCAGGGAATCAAGAACTACATGGCGGGGACCTTCGTGCTCGGGAATTCCTCGCGCACCGGCATCATCGCGCAGCTCGCCTTCGTGGATCTGCAGGGTCTACCCGAGGACTACCTGAATCGCTACGTCGCGAGCGTGAACGCCGTGACCTCGGCGAAGGTTCAGGAGATCGCGAAGAAGGACCTGCCGGACGACAAGGCCACGATCGTGATCGCCGGCGACCGCAAGGTCATCGAGGATCAGGTCAAGCCCTACGGCCCGATCAAGTAGCGATCGCGCGCGATCCGTCGCGACCCCGGGCGCGGCAGCCGATGCCGCGCCCTTTTTCTTGCTCGGACCTCATCGGACCGGGCGCTCCGGGAAGCTTCGGACATGCGGAGCCACCCCGATTTTCCGCGGATCGCCCGCGCGATCGCGCGCCTGCCTCGCCGCGCCTGGTCGGGCGTCGCCTACCGTTCCGTCTCGCCGGCACGCGCCGGCGCGCGCGACCTCCTGTCGGGGGAAGGCGTGCGGCGCTGGGGCGGACGCTGGAACGCCGCGGGCTCCTTCGCCGCCGTCTACGCGAGCCTCTCGCCCGAAACGGCGATCGCCGAGGCGCTCGCGCACTCTCGCTACTACGGAATTCCGGACGCCGACGCCATGCCGCGGGTCGTCGTGGCGCTCGACGCCTCGCTCACGACACTGCTCGATCTGACGGACGGCTCCGCCCGCCGCATCCTGCGCGCCTCGCGCCGGCGTCTCCGCTCCGAGCCCTGGCGACGCGCCGCCGAGGCGGGCCGCGAGGCGCTGACCCAGGCGATCGGTCGGGCGGCCCTCGCAGCGGGGCTCGAGGCGCTCCTCGTCCCCTCCGCCGCGGACCGCGCCGGCTCGAATCTCGTCGTTTTTCCGGCGTCGCTCCGCGCGCAAAGCCGCCTCGCACTCCGGCCCGGGCCGGAATCCTGATGCACTTCTACATGCAAAATTGCTTGACACCCGGAGGAGCCGGCGGTACGCTTCTTCCCGTGAGCCGAACCCTCGTCGGCGAGCTCCGCGCCGATCTCGGCGTGTCGCGGCGGCTCTTTGCCCGCCTGACCGGCTACTCCGAGCGCGCCATCGCCTCCTGGGAGGCCGGACGCGAGCTGTCCGAGCCGAGCCGCCAGCGAATGATCGAGACGCGGCGCCTCGAGAAGGCGCTCGCCCGCGTCATCAAGCCGGCGGCGGTCGGCCGCTGGCTCGAGGAGCCGAACCGCGCCTTCCGGGGACTGAAGCCGCTCGAGGTCGTCGAGCGCGGCGAGGTGGACCGGATCTGGCGGATGATCTTCGACCTCGAGTCGGGAACGCCGGGCTGAACGCTACTTCCCCGCCCGCGCCCACGGCGGCTCGCGCCGCAGCACCTCGTCGTAAATCGGGCACCCCCGATGGTGCGCGCCGGGCAGATACCCCGTCGAGACGAGGAACTCGCGCACGATCTCACCGCCCGTGAAACGGAACGTCTCCCCGAAGAGCTTCGTCCAGGACTCGAGATTCCGCGGGTGCTGCGCGTCGAGCCAGCGAGCGAAGGACCGGTGGGATTCGCGCAGCTCCAGGATCCGCCGCGCGTTCTCGATCACGGCGTCGACCTTGAGCCGGTTGCGCACGATGCCGGCGTCGGCGAGCAGCCGCCGGCGGTCGCGCGCGCCGTACTTCGCCACGACCTCCGGCCGGAAGCCGTCGAACGCCGCCCGGAACGCCGCCTTCTTCTTGAGGATCGTGAGCCACGAGAGACCGGCCTGATTGATCTCGAGCGCGAGGCGCTCGAGCAGCCGGTCGTCGCGGCGGATGGGGAACCCGTATTCGCGGTCGTGGTAAGGGGCGTGGAAAGCCTGGCCCGGAGCGATCTCGCAGTATGTCGTCGCCATCGCGGCGACGAGTCTCGCGGCGCTTGCCCGCCGCGTCAAGCGCGCGGCTCAGTCGCCGGCGGCGGTGTCGTCGCCCGGGACGTTCGGCTCGTCGTCGCCGATCGGGTCGTCCTCGAGGTCCATCGCGACACGCAGCGTGACTTCGCCGCGGGCGGCGAGGACCATGAGCCACTTCGGGATCTCCACGGTCGGACGATCGTCGATGGCCGAGGCGGCGAACCGGGCGTTCTCGAGGCCGGTCAGCGGGGCTTCGTATCTGGTCGCCATATTCGTGGTTCCTTTTCCCGCCTTTTCAGTGCAAGTGGCGTTCCCCGGCACCACCACCGAAGTGGGCGCAACCGCCAACAGACAGCGGCTCAACGACTTGGAAAGGCCGCCCACCGTGCCGACGGCTCCGGCGGGCCTCCGGCTGACGAGATTGGTCACCGGCCGGACCCGAAAAGTGACGTCCTCCGCGCAAGTCCGCAAAAGGAAAAAGCCGCGCCCCGCGGCGCGGCTCCGCCGAAATCCGAGCGGAAGAGAGGGCCCTACGCGGCCTTCTTCTTGGTGCTCGACGACTTGGCCGCCTTCACCTCGACGGAGGTCGCGTGCATCCGGTATTCGATCGTCACCTTGTCCCCGACCTTGAGATCGGCGGGAACCTTGGTCGATCCGTCGCGCGCGATCTCCCAGCGATCCTTGCCCTTCTGCACGACGATCATGTCGCTGTTCACCTCGAGCACCGGGCCCGTCACCTGATAGGTCTTCGCGCTGGCCGCGAGCGCGAACGTCGAGAGCAGCAGGCCTCCGGCCAATCCGGCGAGAATCCGTGTCCTCTTCATCTCGGTCTCCTCCTTTTTCGTCTCGGGATTCTATCGGACCGTGATAGAGTCCGCCGCCGAATCGAACGGCGGTGGAGTCCGCCAGAACAACCGCCGCCTCCAGGTGGCCAATGACTCCTACGACAGCCCGCGAGTCGTAGGAGTTTTTCGTTTTTTGGGCGGCGAAGGGAGGAATCCCCGGTGAACCGCTTCTTCTGGATCTGCCTCGGCGGCGCGGCCGGGACAGGCGCGCGCTATCTCGTCTCGGGGTGGGCGCTGCAGGTCTTCGGCACGGCGCTGCCCTGGGGGACGCTCGCGGTCAATCTCGTCGGCTCGTTCTTCATCGGCGCCGTCATGCACGTCGGGTTGACGTCGCAGCTCATCTCGCCCACCGTGCGTCTGGCGCTGACGACCGGAGTGCTCGGCGGTTTCACGACATACTCCTCCTTCAACTACGAGACGCTGCAGCTCTTCCAGGAGGGGGCGTGGCGGATGGGCGTGGTCAACATGGCGGGAATGCTCCTCGGATGCCTCGCCGCCGGGGCGGCGGGAC
>DATBFU010000130.1:0-30574 GCA_036558325.1 Thermoanaerobaculia bacterium
GTGCGAAGCGTCCTGAACCTCCGTCAGGCCGGCGCGCGCGCACGCGCCGGCCGCGGCTGCGAGCCGGCGCTCGCGCACGGCGGGCGAAGCCTCGGGAATCGCCCGCCGCAGAAGATCCACGGCCGCGTCCACGAGCACTCCGGACGGCGTTCCGTCGGCGCGGCGCAAGATCCGGCCCCCCGCCGGGTCCGGCGTCTCGCGCCCGATGCCGGCCGCCGCGAGCGCCTTCGAGTTCACCCAGACCGCATGGCCGTCCACGCGCTCGGCCCACGCGGGCCGGTCCGGGATCGCAGCGTCGAGGTCGTGCGCGTCCGGAAACCTCTGCCCGGGCCAGAGGTTCTGATCCCATGCGCGGCCGGCCGCCCAGGCCCTCGGCGGGAGCGCCGCCGCAGCCCGCGCCATTCGGCTCGCCGCCTCCGGCGCCGAAGCCGTCCCGCGGAGGTCGGCGATCTCGAGCGCTTCCCCGAGCCCCTCCAGATGCCCGTGCGCGTCCGCCCACCCGGCGAAGACGAACCGTCCGGACAGGTCGCGCACGGGGGCCCCGCCGGCCTGCGCGCGCGCGGACGACGGGTCGCCGACGAAGGCGATTTTTCCGTCGCTCAGGAGGATGCTCGCCCGCCGGCCCGGCTCCTCCGGCGAGACATAGACCGTGGCTCCCTCGAGGAGAAGGCTCACCGCCGGAGTCGGCGCCGGGGCCGAAAGGAGCAGGAGCGGCAGCAGCACGCGCCGATTCTAGACGGTCAGACCCGCCGCGTGAGGAGCAGGGTCTGGTCGTCGTACTGCGGCATACCCCGCGCGAAGTCCGAGACGGCCGAGAGAACGTCGTCGCAGATCTGGGCCACGGGCCGCGATGCCTCCCGCGACACGAGCGCCGAAAGGCGTTCGAGCCCGAACTCCTCGTCCCCCTCGTTGACGGCCTCGGTCACGCCGTCGGTGTACACGCACAGAAGGTCTCCGCGGCCGAGGTTTAGGGACTCCTCGCGCCACGACGCGTTCGGAAGCATGCCCACGGGAACGCCGGTCGATTCCAGACGCTCGAGCCGCCCGTCCGATCGCGCCACGAGCGCCGGATTGTGGCCCGCGGAGACGTAGCGGAAGACGCCGCTGTCCGGCTCGAGCAGCCCGAAGAAGAGGGTCAGGAACTTCCGCGTCGCCGCGAAGCGCCGCAGGTGGCGGTCGATCCGCGCGACGAGATCCGCGACCGTTTTGGCCTCGTCGATCTGGAGATGCACGGCCGAGTGGACGGTCGAGACGAGGAGCGCCGCCGGCACGCCTTTGCCCGACACGTCCGCGACGAGGAATCCGAGCCGGCCTCTGGAGAGCGGGAAGAGGTCGTAGTAGTCGCCGCCGACCTGGCGTGTCGGCACGTTGGCCGCCGCGAGCTCGACGCCCGCCACCTCCGGCAGCGCGCGCGGAAGGATCTCGCGCTGGATCGCCGCGGCGAGCTCCAACTCGCGTTCGATGCGCTCCTTCTCGATCGCCGCGCGGTGAAGACGCGCCGTCTCGATCGCCGCCGCCGCCTGGTTCGCGAAGAGCGAGAGGAGGCGCGCATCGGTCGGCGTGAAGTCGAGAACGCCGGCGTCGCGCGACTCCTTGTCCGCGACCGCGATCACTCCCAGGCGCCGGCCCGGAACGGAGATCGCGACGGCGAGACATTTCTCGCATGAGGACAGGCGCAGGCCGGCCGTCGGCTCGGCGCCCGCGGCGTTGTTGACGACCGCCTCCCCTTCCGGCAGCGCCCAGCGCGGGACTTCGCGCGGAGACACGAGCTCTCCGCCGATGTGCCGGGAAAGGAGCGCCGAGCCGTCTTCGGCGAGCAGAACGAGGCTGCCCTTGCGGGCGTCCGTCAGCGAGATCGAGCGGAAGAGCACCTCGTCGGCGAGCGACGGTAGGTCGAGCTGTCCCGCGAGCGAGAGACCGAGGTCGTAGAGCGATTCGAGCTCGAGGACGCGCGTCCGGACCTCGAAGTCGGCCTCCTTGACCAGGCGCGAGAAGCGGTGCGCGCCGAGGGCCGGTCCGAGCAGCGCGCCGAGGATCGCCGCGAGGTCCACGGCCTCCTCGGCGGGCACGCCCTCGAGACCCAGCAGCCCGTGCAGCTCGCCCTCCGCCTCGAGGCGAATCCAGAGACGGCCGTCGTGAACGCCGTTTTCCGCCGGGCAGGGGTCGGGCATCGTCCAGCCGGCGGCGCCTTCGCCGAAGGTCGCCGCCTCGCTCCAGCGCCCCTTCTCCCGCAAGAAGAGCGCGGCCCGAGATGCCCCGGAGACGAGCGCGGCGGCGCCGGCCACGCGTTCCGGGGCCGGACGCTCGGGATCCTGCCGGAGGGCGACGCCGACCTCCCTCCAGGCGTCACGCAGGCGGTCGGCGGGACGTTCCGGCGCGGAAGGCATGGAGGTCAGACGCGGGGCGAGACGGCCTGGAGCGCCTCCTCCTGCGTGCGGTAGATCGTGGCGTACTGGGCGAGGCCCATGATGCGGAACGTCTTGTCGATCGTCGGCGTGAGACCGCAGAAGGCCAGGACCCCCTTGCGATCCATCACCCGCTCCAGCACCTCGATCAGGATGGAGATGCCGATCGAGTTGACGATCCGCGTCTTCTCGAGATTCATGACGAGCGCGCGCGCGCCGCCCTCGAGCTGCGAGTAGGCCTCGCGGGCGATCTCCTCGCCTCCCTGGTTGTTGATGTAACCGTCCGTCCACAGGACCGCCACGTCGCCGCGGCGCTCGGCTGTCACTTTGCAGGCGTCGCTCACTTGTACTTCCTCATGACGATCCGCGTTCCCCAATCCCCCGAGCTGATCTGCACGCCGTCCATCAGGCTGCGAATGATCTGGAGTCCCCAACCGCGCTTGCGCTTGCCCTGGAACGTCTGCTCCGGCGTGGGAGGCTCGATCCGCAGGTGATCGAAGCCGCGCCCCTGATCGAAGACCTCGACCTCCAGCCAATCCCCTCCGCCTTCGTCCCGACCCAGCCGAAAGGTCAGGTGCAGCCGCTCGTCGCGCGTGTGCGCGTGCTCGAAGGCGTTGATGCAGGCCTCCACGAGCGCCAGTTTGACCTCGTCGATCTTATCGCGGGACATCCCGACGTGCTCGCCGAGAGCGGCCGCCTGGGCCGTCGCGACGATCTCCATCTCCGGCGCTACCGGGATGTCCAGAGAGATGTCGCGCGAGCCCCCGATCTGGGGCGTCGGAGGAGCCGTCTTCCGTTGAACCATTCGGTTTGCGGTCGGACCCTCGTGCGTCAGAAACGCAGAAAGAGCTGCAGCGATCGGATGAGAACCGGCGGGAGTTTATCGGAGAGAAACAGGAGCGAGCCGATCGCGAGCTCTCCCAGGAGGAGCGACCAGAGAACGCCGGGGGCGGCGAGTTCGAAAGCCGGGGCGGCGAGCTCTTTCTTCATGGGGTTCTCGCCTCAGACAGAGGGCAAGGTCCCTGCCAGCCTCGAAACGGAGACCGATTCCCGATAACTCCTTGAGAAAGAATGACTTGACATGTAATTGAGCGTCGAGCAATGTGACAACATGTCGTGACACATAGTCACATAACTCGATGGATGACACAACTACATCGGTATTAAGAGTATTGTTTTGAGTAGCTGGATGCCGTAACGTGACAATATGTCTCTGTATACTATTGTCCCACTGACTTTCGGCGGTAGAGCGTCCGTCGGCTGATTCCCAGCAGCCGCGCGGCGCGGCTCTTGTTTCCGCCCGCGATCCTCAGCACCCGCTCGATATGTCGGTCCTCGAGCGCCTTCAGGCTGGCCGGCTCCTCGCCGCTGCCGGCCGTCGGGACGCCCGCTTCCCCCGCCGGCTCGGCGGCCGGCAGCCACTGCAGATCCTCGCGCCGGACGATTCCTCCCTGCGAAAGCGCCGCGGCCCCTTCGAGCAGGTTCTCGAGCTCGCGGATGTTTCCGGAGAACTCGTGTGTCAGGAGCGCCGCGTACGCCTCGCGCTCCAGGGTGGGCACGTCGCGCCCCTCGCGCGCAGCGAAGCGCTCGAGAAAGTGGCGCACGAGCCGCGGGATGTCCTCGCGCCGCTCGCGCAGCGGCGGCAGCGCGATCTCGACGACGCGAAGGCGATAGTAGAGGTCCTCGCGAAATTCCCCGCGGGCGATGCGCGCCGGCAGGTTCGCGTGCGTCGCGGCGAGCACGCGCACGTCGATCGGAATGCGGCGCCGGCCGCCGACGCGCTCGATCTCGCGCTCCTGAAGCACGCGGAGCAGCTTGGCCTGGAGGGCGATCGGCATATCGCCGATCTCGTCGAGAAAAAGCGTGCCGCCGTTGGCGCCCTCGAAGCGCCCGGGCCGCGCCTCGACGCCGGTCGCGACGCCCCGCTCGATGCCGAAGAGCTCCGACTCGAGAAGCGTCTCGGGGAGCGCCGCGCAATTGATCGCGACGAACGGCTTGTCGGCGCGGTCGCCGCGCGCATGGATCATCCGCGCCACCAGCTCCTTGCCCGTTCCGCTCTCGCCCGTGATGAGGACGGAGATCCGCGAGGAGGCGACCCGCCCCACGAGATCGAGGACGCGGCGCGCCGCGGGAGACTCGCCGACGAAGAGGCGGCCCGCCGCCGCGCGGCCCGTCTCGTCGAGCAGCCGCCGGTTCTCCTCCTCGAGCCTTCCGCGCTCCCGCGTCAGGCGCTCGAGGTGCCGGCGGTTCTCGATGGCCATGCCGCAGAGCCCGGCGAGCGAAGAGAGGAAGCGGGCGTCTTCGTCGCCGAAGGCCGCCTTCTCGCCGCGGCGCAGCTCCTTCTCCGCGAGGACGAGCACGCCGACCGTGCGCGGCCCGCCCCGAATCGGGACGCCGATCGCCGCGGAGACCGGTGTGCGAAGAAAGCGGAACTTCTCGCGCCGCACGGCCGCATCGGCAGCGAGCACGTCGCGCAGGAACTCGTCGGCGGCGACCACGGATTCCGAGAGATGGCGGGCGAGACCCACCCGAGCCTCCGCCCGAACCGCCCCGCCCTCCCCGTAGGTCGCCAGATACCCGCGCGACGCGTCGAGCACCCCGACCGCGCGCCCCAGCACGTCCTCCGCGAGGGCTTCCTCGCTCGGAAGGGAGCCCAGCGAGAGGCCCGCGTCGTAGAGCGTCTCGAGGAGGAGGAGCTTTCGCTGGGTCTCGAAATCGCGGCCGGCGGAGTCCATGTGGAAGGGCTACTTCGAGGCCGCGAGCACCTTCTCGCGCCGCAGCTGCGCCACGACTTCTTCGGAGGCGCGCGCGGGCGCCCAGCTCGGGTTCCACTTCCGGTTCTCGGCCAGGAGCTTTTCCGCGCGGTCGAGGTCGCCCTGACGGGCGACGAGCTCGGCGAGCAGAGCGCGTCCGGAATACACCCAGTGCCGCTGCTCGAAGCTCCCGTAGGTGTTCTGCGGGTTGTCGAGCTTCTCGCAGTACGAGATCGCCTCGGCCGTCTTCCCCTGGTGCGCCAGGGCCTGCGCCATCAGATAGGTCCAGCCGGGATCGTCGACCATCTTCTCGTCCTTCCCGGACATCTCCTCCGAATACGCCGCGACGATCTTCGGCGCGACCGCGCGGAGGAGCCTCTCGGTCTCCGCGGGGCGGTTGTCGAGGAGCGCCAGCAGGGCGTCCGTCACCGCCCGCGTGATCTCCGCGTTCTTGTCGCCCGGCACCGCGCGGAACTCCTCGATGAGCTGCCTCGCCTGCGCGGCGTCGTGGGCCGCGAAGGCGACGCGGATCGCCTCGCGCAGGTGCTGGCGCCGGACGTCGTCGTTGTTGGCCTCCCGCGCCCCGCGGCGCAGGGCCTCGATCGCGCGGGCGTAGTCGCCCTTGCCTTCGTACGCGATCCCCAGGTGGAGATTGGCGAGGAAGAAGTCGGGCTTCATCTTGAGGACCTGATTCAGGTTCTGGATCGCCTCGTCGTAGTGCCCCGAATAAGCCTGGATCTCGCCGAGGCTGTCGTACGGGTTCGCCTGATCGGGGGCCATGAACTGGTACTTGCGGATGTTCTCCATGGCGAGCTCGTACTCGCCGCGGTAGGCGTGGTAATAGCCGAGACTGTTGTAGGCGAGGGCGTTGTTCGGCTCGACCGCGAGCAGCTCTTTGAAGATTTCCTGCGCCCGCTCCGTGTTGCCCTTGTCGATCTCGTGGTTGGCGAGCATCATCGCCGCCCGGATGTCGTCCGGGTATTTCTCGTGCGTGATCTGCGCGAAGCGCAGGGCGTCGTCTCGCCGGCCTTCGCGAAGGGCGAGCTGCGTGTCGACGTGGAGGCGCTCGCGCTCGGTCAGGCGGTCCCGCTCCTTGGCGGCGCGCCGGGCGAGCATGAGCGACTGGTCCCCGGGGGTCATGCGGGCGAGACCCAGCATCGCCTCGGCGAACTGGGGATCGAGCTCCAGCGCCTTGGCGAACCCTTCGCGGGCCTCCTTCAGGTAGTAGGCGCGCTCGTTCTGGAGCGCCTCCCGGAAGACCCGCTCGGCCTCCGAAGAGGACGTCGTGAAGTCCCGCCCGCGGCCGAAATACATGGCCGCCGCGACGCCGACGACGGCGACGAGCAGACCCCCGGCCCCGAGGGCCACCAGGCGCTTCCTCATGGTCTTCCGATGGATCATACGGGAGGAAACCCCCTGAGTTTCGGAGCCTTACGTCCGGAGGCGGCCGGACCCACCCGCCCGGCCTCCGCTTCGGACTACCCGTCCCGGCCGCACGTTATTCCACCCTCAGCAGGAGGAAGGTCATGTCGTCGTACTGGTCGGCGCCCCGGACGTGCTCCCGGATGTCGGAGAGGAGACCCCGGGCGATCTCCTCGAGCGGCTGGTCGCGCCGCGCGCCGACGGCTTTCACGAGACGGTCCTCGCCGAAGGGGTTCATCTCCTCGTCCATCGCCTCCGTGAATCCGTCCGTGTAGAAGAAGATCAGGTCGCCCCGGCGCAGGAACAGCTCCCGCGTGTCGTAGGCGACCTCGCGAAATGCTCCGAGCGGGAGCCGGTGATCCGGCGGGTCCAGGAAGCGCGGTCCGCCGTCTCCCGACCGCAGGAGGATCGGCAGCGGCTGCCCGCCGATCGCGTAGCGAAGGCTCATCGCGTCGGGGTCGAGCAGGAAATATCCGAGCGAGACGAACATGCGCCGTTTGATCGAATAGATCCGGCGGTTCGACTCCTGAAAGAGCGTGCCCGGATCGCGCGTCGTCAGCGCGCGCGAATAGACGATCTCCTTGGACGCGACCATCAGCAGGGACGCCGGCACCGACTTGCCGGAAACGTCGCCGATCACGACGCCGAGGCGGCGGTCCTCGAAGGGGATGAAGTCATAAAAGTCTCCCCCGACGACCTTGGCCGGCAGGCTCCCGCCGAGAAAGGAAAAACCGGGCAGCACCGGCACCGAGCGCGGCAGCAGGCTCGCCTGGATGTCCCTCGCGATCTCGAGGTCGCGGCGCCACTCGGCCTGCCGGGTCATCTCGTCGTGAAGCAGCGCGGTCTCGATCGCGAGCGCCGACTGGTTGGCGAGCGTCGTCAGGAGCGCCTCGTCCTCACGGTCGAAACGCTCGCCCGAGAGCTTCTCCTTGAGGGCGAGGATTCCCATGAGCCGCTCGCGGTACACGAGCGGCACGAGCATCTGGAAGCCCTCCTCGAGCAGGCGCGCCCGGAACTCCTGGCTCTCCGCATCCGCGAAGTGGAAGGACAGCTCCTCGAGGAGCGCCGGCTTCCCCTCCTGACGCAGCACGCGGCGCAGCGCCGCCTCGGTCGACAGACGGTCGTCGCGCCGCCCGCGCCGCTCGAGCCACCCCTCGCGGTCGCGCAGCCAGATCGACGCCTTCTCGAGCCGCATCGTGGCCGCCACGTTGGCCGTCAGGTAATCGGCGATCTTGCCGAGATCGAGCTCGCCCGTGATCGTCTCGCTCATCGACAGCAGGGCCGTCTGATAGTTCAGCTTGTCGCGAAAGAAGAGACGGTCGAGCGGCGTCTGCAGGCGCCGCCGCAGGAACTCGAAGAGCGGGATCGCGACGAGGAAGAACCCGAAGTTGAAGATCGGTGACGTGGAGAGGCGCGAGCCGGCGAAGAGCTTCGCCGCCGTCGCGATCGCGAGCGTATAGAAGCCGAAGACGATCGCCGTCGTCGCCGCATAGAGGAACGTGCGGCGCACGACGAATCGGATGTTCAACATCTGGAACCGCACGATCGCGTACGCGAACGTGAGGGGAATGAGAATCATCGGCACGATGCCCCAGAAGACGTAGTCGTCGATCTGGAAAGCCGACGGCAGCACGATTCCGAGGAGGACGAACGGGGCGGTCCCGAGAATCGTTCCGACGAAGACGTGGAAGGCCTGACGGCGCTCCCGCGCGTCGGGCAGCGTGAAGGCGGAGTGCGCGAGCGCGATCAACCCGAGCACCAGGTAGTCGCCGAGCAGCACCCACGACGAGAGCGGCGCCCCGGAGAGCACCGAGACGGGCTCGCCGCGCACCTGCCGGAAGACGTCGTAGAGAAAGACGAAGGGCGGAATCGCGTAGAGCAGATAGAAGAGGCCGGGGCTCGCCGAGAGGAAGTCTTGAAGAGCGACCTTCCACCGGGCGGGAGACTCCCCGGTCCACTCGTCCGCGCGCGCAAAACGGAGCTGCTTCGGCCGCGGAAAGACGAGAAAGAAGTGAAGGAAGACGGCCGGCAGCAGGAAGAGGCTCACCGTGCCCGTGTTCTGGACGAACACGTCGATCCACCAGTAGGAGGCCGGCCGCAGGCGGCACACGAAGAAGAGCAGGAAGAGGATGCAGAGGAGAAAGAAGAGGCGCGCGGCCCGGTCGTCGGGCCGGTGGCGGAAGACGAAGAGGCCGATCAGGAAGAAGAGAAAGCCGAGGCCTGCGGCGTAGAGATACGTCGAGCCCCCGAGGCGGACGGACGAGAGCTTGACGGGCACCGTGAGCAGCGTCCCGCCCCGCGAGACCAGGTAAGGAACGGTCTCGCCGATGTGGTGCTTGAGGAGCTCCGCCGAAGCGTCGGAGGCCCCGTTGACGAGCCGCCTCCAGATCCCGACGACGCGGTCGCCCGGCCGGATCCCGGCGACCTGCGCGGGCCCTCCGGCCTCGACGGCGCGCACCTCGATGCCCCCGCGGCTGTAAGGCATCGGCACGATCCCGTCGTTGGGACGGGGGGAGAACATGTCGGCGATCGAGACGATCGCGAGCGCCAGGCCGACGAAGCCTGCCGCGTAGAACCACACGCGGCCCGACCCCGCCGACGCCGGCCTCTCCGCGGCCGCCGCGACCCGCTCCTCCCCCATCCCTCGCCACTCCTCTGGAATCGCCCATGTTAACCGCTCGAACCGGGCCGCCCTTCCGGCCGCCGGGGATGGGACGGTCCGATATCCTTGCCGCCGATGCCGTTCGTGACGTTCGAGGGGGTCGAGGGTTGCGGGAAGTCCACGCAGCTCGCCCGCGCCGCCGCCCGCCTGCGGGAGCGCGGGAAAGCCGTTCTCCAGACGCGCGAACCCGGCGGCACGGCGATCGGCGAGCGCCTCCGCGCCGTCCTGCTCGACGCCTCCCGTCGGGAGCTCGACGGGACCACGGAGTGGCTGCTGATCGAAGCGGACCGCCGGCAGCACGTTCGCGAGGTGCTGCGTCCCGCCGTCGCGGCCGGAACCTTCGTGCTCTGCGACCGGTTCAGCGACTCGACCGAGGCCTACCAGCAGGCCGGCCGCGGCATCGATCCCGCGGCCGTCGCGCTCGTGGACGGCCTGGCGCGCGACGGCCTCAATCCGGACCTGACGCTGCTCTACGACCTCGAGCCCGAAGCCGGGCTGGCCCGCGCAAAGGAGCGGGACGGCCCGCACGTCGGGCGATTCGAGGCCGCGGACCTCTCGTTCCATCGCGCCGTTCGCGCGGCGTACCTCGAGATCGCACGGCGCGAGCCCCGGCGCGTCGTCCTGATCCGATCGGACGGAGACGCGGACGCGGTCTTCCGCGACACGTGGCGCCACATCGCGGAGCGGTTCTCGCTGTGACGAGCTTCGAGCGAGCGCCGCTCGCGTCGCGCCTCGATCCCGCACGGGGGCTTCCCGGCGCCTTGCTCTTGACGGGGCCCTCGGAGTCGGCGCTCGCGGAAGAAGCCGGCGCGATCGCCGCCGCGCTCCTTTGTCCGGGAGACGATCCCGACCGGTCCTGCGCGGCCTGCCGGCGCACCGCGGCCGGCATCCATCCGGACCTCTTCGTCATCGCACCGGAGGGCGTACAGATCCGCGTCGACCGCGTCCGGGAGGCGCTCGCCTTCGCGGCGGGCCGGCCCTACGAGGCGCCGCGCCGGGTCGCGATCGTCTCCCGCGCCGAACAGCTCGGCGCCGAGGCGGGCAACGCGCTGCTCAAGAGCCTCGAAGAGCCCGGCGCGCGCATGCAGTGGGTCCTCACGACGACGCGGCCCGAGTCCCTCCTTCCGACGATCCGGTCCCGCTGCACGGTCGCGCGCGTCGCTCCGCCGACCGAGGCCGAGCGGGTCGCGCGCTGGCGCGCGCGCGGCTTCGCCGACACGGACGCGCCCGATCTCCTCCTCCTCGAGCGCGAGCGCGGTCACGCCGCCCCGGAGGACCTGGAGACCTTTCGCCAGTGGCGGACCGCGATCCTCGAGTCGCTCGAAGCGGGACTGCGCGGAGGGAAGATCGCCGCCCTCGTGTTCCTGGCGGAGGCGCTCTCGCGCGCCGAGCCCGGTCAAGCGCACCGCCTGGCGGAGCTGCTCGCCGACGCGGCGCTGATCGGTGTCGAGGGCGGCGTCGATCCTCCGCGCCACCGATCGGTGGCGGGAAGCCTCCAGCGTCTGGCCCGCCTCGCGCCGCGTGCCGCGCTCGAACGCGCCGCGCTTCGGGCGGCCGACGCTCCGCCCGACAGCCGCCGCGGGAACCGGCGCCTGCATTTCGAGTCGGTCTTGCTCGAGCTCTTTCTCTCGCGCGCCTAGGCCGAGGGCGGCGTTTCCGGCGGGAAGGTCGAAGGAACCGACGGGAGCGGGCCCGGCCCGGGAAAGTGCGGGCCTGGGAGCTGCCGGACGAGAGCGGTGGGCGTGAACCGAGACTTCGTCGCCGCGAGCCGGGCTCTCCCCGACGGTCCCTTCGACGTCCCGACTATACGCCCGGTCTCCCCTGGCCGGAGAGACCGGGCAGATTGGCCTCGATTCTTCAGTGCTCGAGCTCGAGATCCACGGTCTCCGTACGCCCCGGCTCGACGTTCACCTCGACGGTCCGGTCGCGGAATCCGGGCCGCGAGATCGTCACGACGTGATGACCGGGAGAAACCTTCAGCCCCTGCAGCTGCTGCGAGAGGTCGTCGGCGGTTCCGAGGAACCGGTCGTCCAGATACACCGCCGCGTCGGGCGGGCCCACCTGAATCCGAATCCGCGACGGACGCACCGATGGACTCGCCGCCGCACCTTCCCGCTCGCGCCAGCCCTCGCCGTTGGAGTTCCCGTTCGTATTGTCGGACGGGGGCGCCGCGGATTGCGGCTCGTAGTAGGGCTGCGTCGCGTGATTTCGCGGCGGCGGGTTGTCCATCCGAACGTCGGGCGGGCTCTGCGATTCCGGACCCTGGCCGTTCTCGGAGTCGCCCCCTTCCGGCTCCGCGACGGTGTTTCCGTTCTTCTTCCCGAAGAACCGCTGGATGCCGCCCGGCACCGCCGGCGTGTCGTAGGAGCCGTACTGCTTGGCGCCCGGAATCTTCTTCATCTTGTCGTCGAGCTTCGTCATCGTCCCGACCCGGGCGTCGAGGTCGTACTCCTTCGTTTCGAAGCCGTCGAGGCGGAACTCGATCTTGTAGTGGCCGCGCTCGAGATAGAGGTAGTCGGGGTTTCCGTCGAAGTCGTCGGCGGTTCCGATGTAGTTCCCGTCGAGGAAGATGCGGGCCTCCTCCGGATCGATGTCGGTCTTGATGATCGCCCAGGAGCCCGGGTAAGCGGCCGCGGATCCGTACCCCGGATATTCGTAGCCATAACCCGGATAGCCGTACCAGCCGTAATAGCCCCACCAGCCATAGGGCGCGTACCAACCCCAGCCCCAGCGCGGTCCCCACCAGCCTCCGTGCCAGCCGCCGTGACCGCCGTGCCAGCCGCCGCCACCGCCATGCCAGCCGCCACCCCCATGCCAGCCACCGCCGCCGTGGCCGCCACCGCCGCCATGACCGCCGCCGCCGCCATGACCGCCGCCGCCGCCGTGACCGCCTCCGCCGCCGTGACCCTGGGCCATTGCCGGGAGGGCCGGCGAAAGGAGCAAGAGCGCTAGACAGAGCAGAATGAGCTTCTTCATGGACCTACTCCCGAGGTGAGTATGAGCAATCCCGGAGCCAGTTTCGAGCCGTCCGCGTCTTCGCGGCAACCCGCGCGAATCGAGACACTTGCCGATCATCCCGGAAGCCGCCGGCCGGCCGCTCTGACCTCGCCGGGAGTCAACTCGTCCCCTCCGGATGAAGCCGGGACTTCCCGGGCGCGGAGCCCGCGCCGCAGCCCCCGCAGGTAATCCTGCCGGAGAACCCGATCGACCGCGCGCCGGCCGCCCGGCAGCTCCCAGCTCTCGGCAAGCCGCGCCCAGAACGCGAGCATTCGCCCGAACGCGCTCTCCCGTGGCGCCGCCTGCCGCGCTTCGCGGACGCCGAGAAAGTCCTCGAGCTCCGGATGCTTCCCGAAGAAGACCGCCGCCGATTCTCCGGAGCTCTCCTGCCGGCGGCGGAAGGATGCGAAGGAAATGTCGTGATGGTGTCGGGCGATCGCTTCGGGGCGATAGAGGATGCGCATGCCGCGACGCGTCAGGCGGTAGGCCAGCTCGATGTCCTCCCACGCGGCGTAGGGGAACGTCGTGTCGAACAGGCCGACCTCGAGCAGCAGCTCCCGCGGCAGCGAGATGTTCGACGTGTAGAAGAAGTTGAACGGCACGCGCTCGGGGTCGTCGATCAGCCCGTAGCCGAACTGGAGGCCGTACTCGTTGATGTGGTGGAGAAACGGCGAGACCCGGCGCTCGCGAGGCCACGTCGTATACCCGAGCACCGCGACGGCGTCCGCGCCCGATTCCGCGTGTGCGCGCGCGTGCGCCGCCAGCAGCCCCGGCTCGGGAACCGTGTCGTCGCCGAGAAAAAGGATGAGCCGCCCCGCGGCCTCGCGGACGCCATGGTTCCGGGCCGCCGCCGGCCCGGCGTTCTCTTGCGCGAAGTGCCGGAAGGGAAATTTCGCCGCGTGGGTGCGGAGGCGGGCCGCCGTGTCGTCGCGCGACCCGTCGTCCACGACGACGACTTCGAACGGGGGCGGGGCCGCCTGCGCCCCGAGCGCGTCGAGCACGCGAAAGAGCGTGTCCTGCCGCTCGTACGTTGGAATGACGACGGAAAAGATCGGCGTCAAGCGCCCGCCTCGAAGATCTCGTCGAGCGTCGTTCGGACGAGCCCCGGAGCGCCCTGGAGAAACTCGCCGAAGAAGTCCGAATCGAACTGGGAGTCGCCCGGATAGGTCGGCACGATCCGCAGAGGAAAGCGCGCGAAGATCTCGGCGTCGGTGCGGCGGCGGCGGGCCTGGACGGCCCGCCGCTTCGCGGCGAGCGCCTCGCGGTGCCGCCGGATCCAGACGAGCGCGCGCAGGTGTGCCGCCGTCAGCGGGTCCTCGAGGCGGAGCGCCGGGGTTTCGGGCAGCGCGATTCCGAAGAGCGCGGCGAGGGCGCGGCGCCGCGGCGGCCCGGCGGCGTAGGGATCGCGCTCGAGCTCCCGGGCGCCCGCGTTCCTCGTCGCGAGCATCTCGGCCACGCGCCCGAGAAACGCGATCAGGATCGAGGGCATCAGGGCGCGAAAATGGTCGCGGTCGAAGTTCTTGAACGCCGTCGCGAACGCATTCTTCTCGTAGAGAAAGCCGCGGGAGAAGACGCCGAGCGCTTCCGCGGTCGCGCCGCCGCGGTGCCGCGCCACGGCCCGCGGCTCGGCGACCACGCGATTGCCGAAGATCCACTGCCGCCAGCCGAAGTCCACGTCTTCGAGGTACGCGAAGTAGTCGTCGTCGAACCCTCCCGTCGAGAGGAACGTCTCCCGGCGGACGGCCATGAGGCCGCCCGAGGCGAAAAGCCGCTCCTCGCCCGGGTCCGCCGCGGCCAGGCGCTCGACGGGACGCCCGACGTCGGCCGCGAAGGCGTGGCCGTCGAACGCGAGGAAGCCGTCGGAGAAGTCGTTGCGCCGGCCCTCGACGTCCGTGAGCCGGCCGGCCACCGCGGCGACGTCGGCCGGTGCGGCGCCGAGCGCGGCGACGAGGTGCTCGAGAGCCCCGGGCTCGACGACGGCGTCGTCGTTGACGAACACGAGGGTCGGAGCCTGCGCGGCCTCGGCCGCCAGGCGGCAACCGGCCGCGAACCCGACGTTGCCGCCGGCGTCGATGCGCCGCGCGTTCGGGACACGGCGAAGCGCGTCCGCGAGGTCGGCGCCCGAACCCGAGGTGTTGTCCACGAGGAGGGCCTCGCACGAGAGCCCCCGGGACGCGGCCGCGATCCCGTCCATCGCTTCGAGCAGATGTCCGAGGCCCCGGTGATGAACCACCGCGACGGTCGAATCCGGCCGCGTCATGCTCGGGCGATCCTAGCCCGGCAGGAGGCGCGCGAGGAAGGAGCGCGATTCTTCAACGGGCATCGGACGGCGGCCCGGATCGAGCGCGGCGCGCCGGCACCAGTCGGCGAGGGGCCCGACGACCCGGGCCCACGAACGCTCCGCGGCGAAACTCCGCGCCGCTTCGCGGAAGCGGGGCGACTCCGCGAGCACGCTTCCGATCGCATGGGCCAGCGCTTCGGGCTCGCGCGGCGCGCTCCGCGACGCCTCCGCCGCCTCGAGCTCGCGGGCCAGAGCGCCGCCGCCGACGGTCACCGAAGGCACGCCGCCCCACGCCGCGTCGAGAAGCCGCGTGCGGTACGCGAGGTCCGTCTCGAGTCCGGGTGCGGCGATCGAGATCGCGAGGTCCGCGGCGGCGTAGAGGTCGGCGCGCGACGCGTAGGGCAGCCAGGGCGAGAAAACGATCGAGGCGCTGGCGGGATCGAGCTGCCGCGCGCGCGACCGGGCGCGGGCGAGGACGCGCTGCGGCGTCGTTTCCGGGTTCGGGCTCTCGAAGAAGAGCAGGCGCGCATCCGGCGCCGCGGTGCGCACGAGCGGCCAGGCGTCGAAAAGAAGATCCGGATCGTACCAGTCGTAAATCCCCCCGAAGAGGATCAAGGGACCCTCCGCCGGCACGGACGCCGCCGCGCGGCCGCGGACGCGGTCTCCGGTGGCCGGCGCCGCCGGCACGCCGAACGGCACGATCGCCAGCAGGCGGGCGAGCTCGGCGTCTTCGGGAAAGTTGGATGCGCCGATCCGTCCGGCCGCATAGAGGGCGCCCGCGTAGAAGAGACGCTGCTCGCCGGAGGCGCAGAGGAAGAAGTCGCCGCGGGCGAGCGACCGCGCGAGCGTCTCGCGGTCGCGGCGGGCCATGTCTTCGCCGAGCGCCGCCGCGTAATGGAGGTTCTCGATCGGAAAGGGATCGTAGAGATCCACCGCCACGGGAACGCGCGGCGCCGCGCCGAGCCACGCGTTGGCCGCGTGACCCGAGACGACCGCGGCATCGACCCGCGCGGCCGCCGTGGCGATGCCGGCGAAGTCCGTCCCCACGGACTCGACCGCCACGCCTCCGGCCGCCTCGCGCGCTTCCGCGACGGGATTCGGCGCGAGGAGCCGCACGTCGAACTCCGAGGACAGAGCGCGCGCGAGCTCGAGCGCCCGAATCCCCATCCCCGCCATCCGGGGCCGGATCGGTTCCGGCGCGAGGACGACGACGCGCTTCATCCGGCCGCGCCGCGTCCGCGCAGCCGGTCGAGCCAGAGATGCAGCTTCCAGCTGCGCGACGCGTAGATCTGCGAGAGCAGGCCGTTCAGCCGCTCGATCTCGCGGTGCAGCGCCGCGACGTGGAGACGATAGTCTTCGTTGGACTGCAGAAGCTCCGAGGTGCGCGCCTGCCAGCGCGCCCGTTCCGCCTCGAGCGTCGCCAGCCGCTCGGACACCTGCGCGAACCGCGCGAGCCGGTCGTGGTTCTCCCCTTCCCGGTGATACCAGACGGAGATCTGCGCGCGCAGGCGATCGATGATCCGCGCGAGGCCCTCCTCGGTCCGCCGGCCGCGATACCGCTCGTAGATCTCGCGGCGCGCGCTTCGGAAGGCTTCGGAGCCCGCGGCCTCGTGGCCGGGGGCCGCGTCCTCGAAGACCCGGTACTCGCAGGTCACCGCACGGACGTGGCGGAAGGCCGTCTCGGCGGAGAGGCGGATCAGCAGGTCCCAGTCCTCCGAGTAGGCGAGGCCTTCGTCGAAGGCGCCGACCTTGCGCAGGAGCGCGGCCGGCGCGAGCAGCGTGTGGACCGGGATGTAGTTGGCGAGCAGGAGATAGTCCGGATCGAAATCGAGGGAATATTGCAGCTCGCGGCGGGACTCCCGCCAGCCCTCCCCCTCCCGGCGGTAGCGCACGGTGACGGCGTCGGAGTAGACCGCCGCTTCCGGGCCGGCCCGGTGCGCGCGCACGAGGCGATCGACGTGATCGGGATAGAGCCGGTCGTCGTCGTCGAGGAAGCCCGCGAGCTCCGGCTTCGCGAGCGCGAGCCCGCGGTTCGCGGCGGCGGACCGCCCGCGGCTCTGCGGCAGCTCTTCGATCGAGAGCGCGAATGCCTCGCGGAACGACGCGACCACATCCGCCACGGAAGCACCGCCGTCGTTGACGACGACGACCTGCGCCGGACGGCGCCGCTGCGTCGCCAGGCTGTCCAGCGCCTCGCGCAGCAGCGCGGGCCGGTTCTTCGTCCGAACGACGATCGCGGCCGGGGCCGCGCCGCGCTCGCCCTCGACGATGGAGGCGGAGACCGCCGCCGGGCCGATCGCGCCGCGAAATTCCTCGAGGGAGCGCGTCGAGATCTCGTCGTAGCCCGCCACGCGGAACGCCTCGGCCGGTCCGTCGCCCGGCAGCGTCAGCCGCCGATAGGCGTTCAGCCCCGCGACGGCGCGCGCGTAGTCGCGCACGGCCTGCTGGCTGGGGAACGCCGCGAGTGCGCGCGTCTTGCGCTCGGCCGCGGGCCCGATGTCGACGAGGGCGTTCGGCAGCACCGGATGCGAGATCTCGTAGAAGGCGACCCGGACGTACCGGTACAGGTCGTGGTCCGCGTCCTCGGCGCGCGAGGCCGCGATGCGGGCGTACACCGCCTCGGCGAGCGCGCGGTGGTCGGGATGGATCTCGACGGGGGACGGACAGAGGACGAGGTCGGGCCGGGTCTCCGAGAAGAGGCGCTCGATCTCGCGGCGCAGCTCTTCGGGACGCGCCGCGAGGCCGCGGTCGGGAAGCCCGCCGAACTCGGGCGCCGGCAGCCCCAGAACCTCGGCGGCGGCGGCGGACTCCTGGCGCCGCGCGAGCCCGTAGGCCGCCTCGGTGCCGGGCGCGACGCCCTCCTGGCGGGTCCCGTCGGTCGCGATCCAGACACGCAGGACCTCCGCCCCGGGCGCGGCGAGACACAGAGCGCCGCCCGGCCCCGCGACCTCGTCGTCGGGATGGGCGGCGAAGACGAGGATTCGCCGGCCGGAGAGCCCGGTCGCGGCAAAGGGAATCAGGGAGTCTTCGCTCAACACCTCGCCTCGCTCTTCGAAAAGAATCGCCTCAGTCTAACCGCCTCACCGTCCGAACGCTCCGGCCGCGAAGCGCCTCCTCGGATCAGACGAGGTCGTAGAGCGACGGAACCAGATGCAGGTTCTTCGGAAGGTCGGCGTAGGCCGCCTCGTCGAGGACCCGGGCGACGATCGAGAAGCCGGCGTCCTCCCGCGGGCCGCCGAGGGCCTCGATCGGCACCCGGCCCGGACCGCCGGGCGTCTCCCAGAAGACGAGGCGCCGGGCGCCCATGCGGGCCGCCTCGTGCGCCGCGGCGGCGAAGAGCGCCGGCAGGTCGCGGCCCCGCGGGTCGCTCCCGAGGAAGTCCGCGACGAGCGCGTCGCCGCCGCCGACGGAAAGCGCCGCCCAGCCCCGCTGCGCCCCGCCCTCCTTCCACCAGACCATGCGGTAGTAGCGGCTCGGGCGCGCGTGGAATCGCCAGTTGACGCGCGCCCGGTCGCGGACGGCGGCGTGCGTCAAAAACCGGGAGGCAGTCTCCCAGAGCGGATCGAAGGACTCGTCGACGAAATCTCCCGAGCCCGCGCCGGGCGGCGGCGGACCGAACGCGTCGAGGTCCGCGAAGACGCGGCGGATCGGGCGGATCGTCCGCGATCCGACGAGCCGGTGGCTGATCGTGAGCGCGCGATCGTTCGGGAAGCCCATGCAGAACGGCACCCGCCCGGCGATCGCCGCGTAGAAAGCGTCGGCGGTCTCGCGATACGCGCCGCGCCCGGCGCCGAGCGCGCGCACGGACGGATCCGTCGCGACGTCGCCGACGAAGTAAACGAGCGCCGGCGCTCCGCGCACGAGGAAGCGGGCTCCCCAGCCCGCGTAGTTGGCGACGATCCGGCCGTCCGCCTCGGCCACCGTTCCGAAGCGCCCGTCGGGGTTCCTCTCGAACTTCCACGCCCACTCCGCCTCGGACATCTCCGCTCCGAACACCCGCGCGTGAAGCGCCCGGATGCCCGAAGCGTCCGCGGCCGTCGCCGGGCGGACGAGGAATCGGCTCACGCCTTCTTGTCCCACCGAAGCGTCTCGAGCGTCCGGCCGTCGGTCGCGCGAAACGCGCGCAGGTACCAGGTGGCGGGCGGCAGGCGCCGGCGGACGTCGTCCGGAAGGCGGAACGCACGATCGAGCGGCGCCCCGGCGAACGGGATGAGCGACGGATTGGTCGAGAGCGCGATCCACGCGCCGGCGCGCGCGGGCGCCTCGGGCTCCGCGACGGAGCGCGCCTCCGGAAGAGCCTGCGGGAGGGCGTCGGCCCGTTCGAGCGCTCTCCGCGCGGCGCGCCCCCAGCGCATCTCGCGGTAGAGGCGGCGCGAGGCCGCGCGGCGCTCGGCCGATTCCGGATTGCGCTCCGCGCTCGCCGCCCAACGGTGGCGGATGCGCGCCTCGGGGACGAAGCGCAGCTCGAGGCCGGACCTCCGGACGCGGTCCTCCCACTCGGTCTCCTCGTACTCGAACGGAAACCGCTCGTCCAGGCGCCCGACGCGATCGAAGACTTCGCGCCGCGCGGCCAGGACGGCGCCGACCAGGTGCCTCGTCTTTCCTCCGGCCGTCCAGAGACGCACCGTCTCCCGCGCGTACGCGGCGAATCGGCGGAGGTCGAGCGCCGGAGAGGCGATCCCCGCGAGCCGCGCCAGCGCGGGCACAAGCCGCGGCGCATCCCCCGCGGGCAGCCGCAGCCCGAGTCCCTCGTCCCAGAACGCGAGCGGCGCCGCGACGCCCACCGAAGGCTGCCCCGCCGCCGCCGCGAGCGCCCGGAGCGCCCCCGGCAGGAGGACGACGTCCGCGTTGCAGAGGAGCAGGAGCCGTCCCCGCGATCGCGCGAGCCCCGCGTTCAAGCCGCCGGCGTAGCCCCGGTTCTCCGACAGCGAAAGGAAGACGTCGGCCGAAAGCGCGGCGAGCCGGGCGACTTCCTCGGCGCCGGAGCCGCAGTCGACGAGCACGATCTCGCCGGCGATGCGCTCGCGTTCGAAAGCTTCCCGGACGGAGACGACGCATGAGGCCGCCTCGCCGGCGCTGCGGTGATTGACGACGAGAACGGAAACGTCGGGCGTCATGGCCGGCTTCGCGGCCGCCGCCCGGGCGGGGCCCGCTATGCGGACTCCTCGGCGAGGCCGGAGGAGCGGCCGAACTCCTCGAGGAGCCGCTCGACGACGTCCTCCGTGCGGAACCGCCTCGCCTCGGCCGGAGCCGCCTCGGAGAGCGCGCGCCGGCGCGCCGGGTCCGGAAGGAGCGCCTCGAGGGCCGCAGCGAGCGCACGGGCGTCGCCCGTGGGAAAGTAGGACGCGGCAGCGCGCGCCACGAGCCGGTGCACCGGGGTGTCGGACAGGAGGACCGGAAGCCCGGAGGACAGCGCCTCCAGCACGGGCAGTCCGAAGCCTTCCTCCGGATGGCAGGGGCCGATGAGCAGGTCGGCCTCGCGATACGCCGCCGCCATCTCGCGAGGCGGGAGGCGGACGTCGTACCGCTCCGAGAGCCCGAAGGCCGTCTCCTCTTCCGGGGGCGGCGTCGCGGAAACGCGGCGCAGCCGGAACGGCACACCGCGCGCCCGCAGATCCGCCAGCGCCTCGAGCGCCTCGCGCACGCCCTTCACGTCGGCCTCGAAAGGCCCGACGACGAGAACCACCGGCGCCGCCGCGTCGAAACGCCGGGCCGGCGGCGGCGGAAACTCCTCGGCGTCGAACGCCTGGCCGATGAAGGCGGCGGGACCGAAGCCCTCCCGGTCGAGCCGCTCCGCGAGAAAGGGCGTGATCGCGAGCTTGCGCGTCGGCTGCGCGTACGCCGCGCGGATGGCGTCGTGCTGCGCGGCGTTGAAGGAATGGTCGGCCTCGTAGCCCTGGCAGAGGTGGAAGACGGGACCGCGGGCGCCGCGCAGCGCCGGAGCGACCGTCGTCCAGAACGTCGCGACGCGGACGTCCGCCGCCGGGAGCTCCCGCGACCGCGCGAAGTCGGCATGCTCCCATCGGGCGCGCCGGAGCGGGAACCAATCGGGCGCCGGAGCCGGCGCGACGATCGCGACCGAGAGCCCGCGGCGGGCGAGCCCCTCGGCCTGCTGGAAAATGACGCGCTGTCCGCCCGCGATGCCGCTCTCGGGCGCGAGATAGGCGACCCTCACGGCGCCGTTTCTTCGAGGAACCGGGTGTCGTGCGGCGCGGACCGTTCCTCTTCCGGCCGTCCGTTCGTGTAGTAATAGAGCGAGATCGACTTCCGCGTCCGGTCCTCCGGGCACTCGAGCGGACACGGGTGGCCGTGGAGCGAGGCGTCCGACGTCGCGAAGATGACCGTCCGGTTGAACAGAGGAAGGATCGATTTCGCGGCGCGCTTGCCGCCGGACGTCCAGAGCTCGAGCGCTCCGCCGTACTCCTCCCGCCAGTCGCGATTCAGATAGACGAGCACGTTCAGGCGGCGGTCGAGGCGCAGCTTCGGGTGCCAGTTGAAGTCGGCGTGCACCTTCAGAAATCCTCCGCGGACCGTCTGGTGGAGACCGCCTCCCGCGAAGTACGGATCCGGCACGAGCCCATCGATCCCGGAGAGCCGCTCGAGGAACTCGAGCATCGGCGGCGCGCTGGCGGCCGAGAGAAACGCCGCGATCCGCGGGTCCTCCCATCCGAGGCCTTCGCGGATCCCGAGCTTGCGCTCTCGCTCGTTGTCGAAGCGGCGCCAGACGGCGGCCTCGGGCGGCGGGAATGCCGCGAGCACGCGATCGAGGTCTGCGTCCTCGAAGAGGCCGTCCAGGACCACGTGCGGAAACGGCTCGGCGCCGCGGAATTCCTCCCGCAGGCGCTCGGGATCGGCTTTCGGTTCGACGAGGGGGTTCAACACGCTCTGCGTTCTTATCGGCTCGCGAGGCGACGCTCCCAGGAAAGGTTCGCGGCCGTGCGGGAGTCCAGGGTGAGCTCCGGGGAGTAGGTGACCCATCCCGCGGCCGATACGTAGCGTACCATCAGAGAGATGGCGGGGGTCGAGAGCCGGTACCCCCCGACGCGATCGACCGGCGTGGCATCCGCGCCCCGGTTTCGCAGGATGGCGTAAGAGCCCGTCACGTAGGGACCGAAGTCCCAGAAGAGGGCGTTCCCGGAGAAGGAGAGGCTCGCCCGCAGAGGCGCGTTGCGCTTCCAACTGTCGCATCGCGCGGCCGCCCGCGAGCGGGCCCTCGCCGTCACGTCGCGGACGCGATCCTCCCGGACGTCGTACTCCCAGATCCGCCCCGCCCGCGGCCCGCCGCACAGGGAGAAGTCGTCCTCGAACCACGCGCCGCCCGCCGGCCGATGCAGGTACTCCTCCCGAAACCAGCGCGTCTCCTCGCGCGCCGCGGGGGGCAGGGACGGCGACCGCAGGAGATCGCCCGGAGCCATCGACACGAGGAAGCGACCTTCCGCGCTCATCCGCTCCACTTCGAGCCACTGGAGATTCCATCGCGCGCGATTGGCCGCGAAACCCGACACGGCCGCCAGCCCGAGCAGGAGGGCCGCCGCCGCCCGGGCGCGCGCGGAGCCTTCGAGCAGAAGGGCGCAGCCCGAGACGAAGACGGCGACCGCGAGCGCCCAGGGCATCGCGGCGAACCGGACTCCCGCCGCTTTCGAGACCGGGACGGCCGGAAGGATCGTGAGGATCGCCGCGCCGAGAATCGGGGCGAGGGCCCGCGGGGCGCGGCGGAAATAGACGATGGCTCCCGCGGCCAGGACCGCGAAGAGGACGAGATTCCAGGTCCGCGAGCCGGGCAGGAGGCTCGCGGCCACGTGTCCCGGAAGCGCGCGGGCGGCCGCCGGCAGGTCTCCCGGCCGCAGCGCCCAACCGTACCCTCCGAGCATCGTCCCGATCATCGCGACGCGCCAGGCGAAATAAAGGACGGCGGCGGCCGCGTGCGGAACGAGACGATGCAGCCGCTCGCGCCACGAGCCCTCCGGCAGGAGCGCGAGGATCCCGGGCAGCGGGATGTACACCTCCTTGGCGAGCGTCGCCAGGAGATAGAAGAGCGCCGAGAAGAGAGCCGCGCTCTTGCGGCCCCTTCGCAGCGCGCCCACGAAGAGCCACACCGAGACGGCGGCGAAGACGAACCCCTCGACGTAGTGGCGGTGCATGATCTGCTGCGCCCACGTCACGAAAGGCGCACCGAGGACGAAGAGGAGCGCGCCGACACCGGACAGCGTCGTTCCGAACCAGCGGCGAAACACCGCGAAGAGCGCAACCGCCGCCGCCGTGCACGCCAGGAGCTCGTGCACGTAGAAAGCTCGCGGCTGGGCGCCCGCGATCACGAAGTCGAGATCGTACGAGGCCAGGAGAACCGGCAGGAACATCCGAAACGGAAGGCCTCTCCACAGTCCGGGCGAGAAAAAGAAGTCGATCGCGGAGCGCCCCTGGAGGACGTGGAGCAGGAAGAGATCGTCGAACGTCCACCAGAGGCTCCGCACGCGCCCGTACACCGCCCAGACCGCCGCTCCGAGCGCCGCCGCGGCGAGAGCGTCCGGAAGGAAGCGGCGCGCGGTCCCCGGGGCGCCGCCGGGCGTCACGAAATGGCGGCGGCCGTCCGGTCTCCGGCGGGGACCGCGGCGCCCTCGGCCGGCAGGCGGCTCCAGACCGCGCGCGGCCGCACGAGACCCACGGCGTAGTCGGGCGCCACCACCGTGAAGCCCGGCCGGAGGATTCGCAGGTCGTGCAGGTGGAGCGCGGCCTCGTCCCCGAGGAACGCGTAGACGCGAAAATCGCCCTGCGTGATCGGCAGCTCCGGAAGCGCGAGGCGGACGCGGTATCGCCGACGCCCGGAGAGCGGCGCCCAGGGCTCGGCGCGCGTGTCCGTCGCGAAGGCCTGGACGCCGTCCTCGCGGTCCGCGCCCACGCGCAGCTGGAAAGCGAGCGACGGATCGTCCGACTCGAATGCGAGATCGATGGCCACGGTCTCGCCCGACGCGAACTCCGCCCGCGGATATCCCGAGCCGTCGTGGAGGACCACTTCGGTGAATCGGGCGGGACGCCGGCCCTCCGCCGGCAGGTCGGGTAGCTCCGTCTCGGGGCCCGCGGCGCGCCGCTCCTTCTCCTGCAGATAGGCCTCATAGGCCCGCACGACCGGGAGCGACGGCCCCGCCTCCGCCACGCGCCCGTCGCGGAGCCAGATCGCGCGGTCGCACAGCAGGGCCACGTAGTAGAGCGCGTGCGAGCAGAAGAGCAGCGTTCCGCCGCGCTTCTGAAATTCCGTGATGCGGTCGATCGACTTCTTCTGGAAGTAACCGTCGCCGACCGCGAGCGCCTCGTCGACGATGAGGACCTCGGCGTCCACGTGCGTCGCGACGGCGAAGGCGAGGCGCAGCGCCATGCCGGACGAATAGGTGCGCACGGGCCGGTCGAAGAACTCGCCGAGCTCGGCGAAGGCGCGGATCTCGGGCAGCCGGCGTTTCAGCTCCGCTCCCGTCAGTCCGAGGAGAGCCGCGTTCAGGCGCGCGTTCTCGCGGCCCGTGAACTCCGGATGGAAGCCCATACCGAGCTCCAGAATGGAGGCGACGGTGCCGCGGCGCGTGACGGCGCCCGAAGTGGCGTGCGCGGTGCCGGCGACGATCTTCAGGAGCGTGGATTTCCCCGCGCCGTTCTCCCCGATCAGGCCGAGCGAGGCGCCGGCGGGAAGCTCGAAGCTCACGTCGGAGAGCGCCGGAAAGTCGCGGTGGCGCCGGCGGCGAAGGACGAACTCCTTCAGACGGTCCGACGGGCGGTCGTAGAGACGGTAGGTCTTGCTGACCCGGTCGGCGGAAACGGCGATGGCGGTCATGGAATGGTCGCGAGCGCGCCCGGCTCGCCGGGGACGCGCCTGCGATTCTCGCTCAATCGCCGAGGGCGAACTCGCACCGGCGGCAGAGAAAGTCCTCCGGCGCGTCCTCGACGCCGTAGGCCCAGCGGCGCAGGCGCGCCATCGTCTCGCCGCCGAGGATCTCCGCCACGGTCTGCGTCTTCAGGTCCCCGACCGTGAGCTTCTCGTAGTAGTCCTGGCAGCAGAGCACGGCCTTCGCCGTCGCGGTGACGTGCAGGTGCTCGAAGGGCCGCGAGCCCATCTGCTCGCAGCCGCGGAGCCGCTTCTTGGGCGGCGGCGACGGAAGGTAGGTACCGCTCGAGGGCCGACTGCGCAGCTTGAATGGCCGGATCGCCCAGCCCTTCGGCTCGAAGCGCCGGCGGATCTCCTCCACGTCCCGGCGGTGCGCCTCGTCCTCGTCGCCCAGCACCACGATGGCCGACTCCTCCGACAGGCGGTTCGACGCGAGGCCGTCGACGTTCTCGAGCACCCGCGCCAGGTCCCGCGTGCCGTGGAGCTTCTCGTAGCGCTCCGGGTCGAGCGTCGGCAGGTTGATTCCGACGTACCGGAACTTGCCGTAGGGCTCCAGCCGCGCGGCGCGCGCCGGATCGAGGTGCGAGGCGTTGGTCAGCAGGCTCGTCGGCAGGCCGCGCGCGAACAGCGAGCGCACGCGCTCCTCGAAGAGCGGATCCACGGTGGGCTCGTTGTAGTTCGAGAGGAATACGACCGTCCGTTGGCCGCCGACCTCGACGACCTGATCGAGGATCGACTCGAAGAGCTCCTGGGTCATGACCTCGCGGTCGCGCGGCGAGACCGAGACCGGGCAGAACGGGCACCGGTGATTGCAGGACGTGCAGGTCTCGAGCGACACGTAGAGGAGCCGCGTGCGGCGCGACTCGGCCTCGACGTCGTCGATGAGGAATCGGGCCGCGCGCAGGTGATCCAGAACCGCCGGTGCGGCGTCGGCCGGCAGTCCCGACGCGATCCGCGTGAGCGCCCGATGGCCTTCGCCGCCGCGCTCGAGCGACTCGCCGGACAGGGGGCTGTAGAGCGCGTTCCCCCGATCGTGGACGAAGGGAGAGACGCACTCCGGTTCGAGCAGCGCCGGCCGCGGCGCGGACGGCGATGACTCCAGGCGGTTCCCGCCGCCGGGCGTCGACGAAGACAACGGCGCCATTCTACTTGCCTTTGCTCACGGAGCCCCGGGTCTTCCGGCCCGGGGCGCCCCTCCCCCAAAGCTGCAAGCTTCGGGCCGCCGGGCTCGCCAGGGTCCGGCGGCCGCCTCTTACTCCGTCGCCCGGATGAAGGTCGTGTCCTGGCTCTTCTGGTCGACGTTGATCGCGTAAGCCACGGCGCGCCCCTGCTTCACCTCGACCCGCAGGCTCACCGGGTCGGTCGGGAGACCCGAGAGCACCGAGATCGGGAACTGACTCCAGGGACCCGAGACGCCCGTGTTGTTGAGCGCGACGCCGTCCACGACGCCCAGGACGTTGCCGTCCTTGTCGAGCGCCGTGATCTTCGCGATCGCGAGCGAGTCGTCCACGGCGAAGACGCCGACGTTCGTCCGGAACCGGTCGCTCACCTCCACGGCCGTGATGACGAGCGGCGAATCGCCCGGTCCGATGGCGTCCGACGCGGCGTAGACCGCGAGCGCCGTGCCGGCGGTGCCGCCCGTGGTGGACGAGCGGTCGTCGTAGGAGCGCGCGTTGACGTAAACGGGCTTCGAGGATTCCTCGCCGTCCGCCGCGTAGTGGACGCGCAGCAGACCGGAGGTCCCGGTCTCGGTCGCGATCTCCGGAACGTTCGGATAGAGCTGCGAGATGTCGTCGAAGCTCGCGAGCTCGCCCGGGGCGAGCGTCCGCTCGTAGGTCGCGATCTTGCCCGCGCCGTAGATGTAGTCGACCGTGACGTCCCGCGGCTGCGAGCCCGCGTTCTCCATCGAGATGCTCGTCCGCCAGTGGGCGGTCGCCGTATCGAAGCGGCTGGCGCCGGGCACGAACGCCGTCACGACGCCGGCGTTCGCCCCGGGCCGCGTGGCGTCGTCGGCGAGGCGCACCTGGTCGTTGGTCGTCCGGTCGATGACCGACACGGACGCGATCAGCATGCCGCCCTGCGAGATCGGCTGGGCCTGGAGCACGTACCGGTGCGTCGGATCCGTCAGTCCCAGGTCCTCGCCCGAGAACTCCGGAGCCTGGTAGGCGTTGATCCCGACGTCCAGGAACTGCGCGCCCTGGATCGGAACGGAAGTGCCGGTCTCGTCGAACGCGGTCACGCGGAAGGACCCGCCGCCGCCGGAGGAGTTGTAGAGCTTGAGCTTGAAGCGCAGCTGGTCATCGGACCGGACGCCGACGATCGTCTGCGGGTTGAGCGCGCGGATCGCTTCGACGCCCACCTGGCCGCTGGCGCCGATCCGGAACGCGGAAACGGCGTTTCCGAACGTGCCGACCGTAGGATCGTTCGGCTCGAAGTACACCCGCGCGGCGACGTCGGGAAAGAGGCCGCCTTCGGTCTGGATGAACAGGTTGCCCTTCCCCGTTCCCTGGAGGAAGTCGACGACGTTGGCCTGGGACCACGTGCCGCCCGGCGGAATCGTGTACTTGTTGGCGGAAGAGAAGCCGAGGCTCGTCACGTCGAGCGGCGACGGCCGCGCGTTGAGCGACTCGTAGGTCACGAAGATCGGCGTGATCGAGATCTCCGTCGGGCCCGAATTGGTCACGCTCACGTCCGTCTTCCAGACGCCGTCGGACGTCGCGATGTTGGCGGCGTCCGGCACGGCCACCGCCGAAAAGACCGGCCCGGAGATCGAGAAGTCCTTGTTCGTGCTGGACGTGCCCTGCGTGTTCGTGCCGTCGCCCGTGACGGTCAGAGTGATCGTGTAGCTGCCGCCGGACGCGTAGGTGTGCGTGACGGACTGGCCGGATCCGGTCGTGCTGTCGCCGAAGTCCCAGGCCCACGTCGCCGCGTGCGTCTCCGTGGCGGAGAGCGTGATTGGCGTGCCGACCGAGCCCGAGTAGCTGCCGTTGAACGGATTGACGTCCGCGCCCGACACGACCGTGTACGTCCCGCTCGGCGCCGAGTTCCCGTTCCCGCCCGAGCCCGAGATCGAGACGGGCTGCGTGTCGGTCTCGTTGTTTCCTTTCGAGTCGGACACCTGAACCGCGAGCGAGCGGTTGCCCGCCGACGTGTAGGTGTGCGAGTTCGTGGCCGGGCCCGGCGTGAACGTGCCGCCGAGACTGCAGGCCTCCCAGCACCAGGAGTAGCTGTAGGGCGCGGTGCCCCCGGAAACGTTCGCGGTGTAGCTCAGGGGCGTTCCGGTCTTGCCGCTCGAAGGGCCGGAGATCGAGACGGCCAGACTGCCGCCGCCCCCTCCGCCGCCGCCTCCGCTGGTGTTGATCGTGATCGTCAGCGAGTCCGTGTTCGTCTTGCTCGCCGAGTCCCGGATCTGCACCACGACCGTGCGGGGGCCTGTCGTGGTGAACGTGTGGGAGTTCGCCGAGGGGCCGGCGGCGAAGGTCCCGCCGAGGCTGCAGGCTTCCCAGCACCACGAGAACGAGTAAGGCGGCGTGCCGCCGCTGCCGGCCGCATTGAAGGCCACGCTCTGATTGACGACGCCGGTCGTCGGTCCGCTCAGATTGACGGACGGGGTTCCGCCGCCGCCGCCTCCGCTGCCCGAGATCGTCACGGTCGTGGACCCGTACGCCTGGACCGATCCGTCGGTGGCGCGGACGGTCGCCGTCTTGGTGCCGCCCGTCGTGTAGACGTGCGTGTTGGCCGCGGGCCCGACCGAGAACGTGCCGAATCCGCCGAGGCAGTCCTGCCAGCACCACTCGAGCGTCGTGCTCGCCGAGCCGCCGGTGACGGTCGCCGTGAACGAGATCGTCTGGCCGGTGCGGCCCGAGCTCGGGCTCGCGCTCACGCTGACGGCGAGGTTGTTGAGCACGGTCGTGAACGGCCCGTGCGAGACGCTCACCTGCTTTCCCGAGCTGCCGACGGAGTAGTTGTAGCGCAGCGTGAGCGTATGGCTCGTGCCGATCGGCGGCGCGGGCACCGAGGCCTGCCCGTTGACCGCGTTGAAGGCGCCGGCGAGCGTCGTGTACGAGGCGTCCGAGTCCCACTTGTACTCGACGGAGTTGACGGTGACGCCGGTGCCCTTCTGCATCTTGTTCGTGATCGCGAGGTTTCCGCCGACGACGATCGAGCCCGAGGCCGGCGTGAAGTCGGGCACGAGATCCACCTGGCTGATGTTTCCGGTCTGGGTCGCGGTGTAGCCGCCCTTGTAGGTTATGGTCAGCGCGAAGCTCGTCGCGTTGCCGGGCAGGTTCGTGACCTTGGCGGTCGAGAACTGCAGGCCGCCCGGATTGAACGTCCAGGCGAAGGTGGCGTCGGCGAGATTGCCCTGCGAGCCGCTCGCGTCGGCCACGCCCGAGCCGGTCAGCACCTGGAGGAGGGCGGGCGAGACGGACGTGTTCAGGCCGGCGATGAGGACTTTCGGGAAGGCCACGGCGATCGGCGACGACGGGGCCGGATTCGAGGGCCCGACGCCGTTGAAAGTCTGGACCGCGTAGCGGTAGTTGCCGCCCGCCGTCGGGTTGCCGAGGCTCGCCGAGCAGCCGGCGCCGGTCTGGATGTTGCCGCCTCCGCCGGGCTCGCACGGGAAGAAGGCGGGCGAGATGTCGGAGTTGCCGCCGTAGGCCACCTGGTTCCAGCCGGTGTCCGCGGCGAACGTTCCCGTGTAGTTGAAGTCCCAGCTGATCTTGGAGAGCCCGTTGGCCGGCGGGCTCGACGAGGAGGCCGACGTGTCCTCGATCTCCCAGCGGTCGCCGTAGTAATTGATGGCCCGCTCGGCGCCCACGCGCTGCAGCGCCGAGACGTTCGTCGCGCTCGAGCTCGCGATCGGAGCCGAGTTCGGATCGACGGTCAACGCCGAGAGGTCCACCGGCGTCGTCTGGAGCACGGTCTCCGTGACCCCGCCGAACGGCGTGATCCGATAGATGTAGGCGAGGTTTCCGACCACGCGCGCGTCGTACGCTCCGATGAACTTCTCGGGCGCGCCGATGTGGCGGATGTGCGCGCCGCGGCGGGCGGCGTTGGAGTTCCCGTTGGCGCGCGTGATCCAGTTCGTGTCCCAGGCCTCGATATACGTCTCCGTCGAGGACGACACGACGCTGTTCAGGAACATGATCGGAAGCGCGCCACCGCGCATCACCACCTCGTTGAAGTTGCCGGGCAGCACGAAGGGCGCCTGGAGTGCGCCGTTGGCGTACTCGTAAACGCGCAGGCCATTCGCGTTCTGCGCCGCGAACACGAACGTGCGCCCTTCGACCGTCGCCAGGGCGATCGACGCGAACGTTCCGAGGGTGACGATGCTCGACTTTTCCGTCGGGATGCCCGTCGTCGGATCGATCTCGGCGATGCGGATCGTCTTGTCGCCGCGGACGGCCCCGGCGAGCAGATACTTGCCGCCGATGTAGGCGGCTTTCAGAAGGACCGCCGAGCCGTTGCCCCATGCCAGGCTCGCGAAAGGCTTGATGCCATTGTTGCGCGAGGGGCTTCCGGTCGGGCTCGTCACGTCCACCACCGAGATGCCTCCGCCGGCTCCGTTCGACTGCGTCGGGAAATACGCGACGTACTTGCCCGAGGAAAGCGCGATCGCCGCGACGCGCGATCCGAGAGGCACCGTGTCCACGTCGATCTGCTGTCCGAAGGAGAGGCCGTTTCCATTGCCGGTCGCGACCTCGCCGTTCAATCCCTGATCGCCGGCGATCCAGTCCGACACCATTCGGCTCGATCCGTCCGCGGCCTCGGCCGTATCCATGGTCGTGCCGCCCTGCCAGCAGTCGCAGCTCATTCCGACGACGCCGCCGTTCATGACGCCGCCGACGAACTTCTGCCCGACCTGCGCGAGCTGCCCGTTGCTCGGGTTCGACGGATCCGCCACGCTCACGCGCGCGAAGCCGTACTGCGTCTTGATGTAGAGGTACGGGCTCGCGGTCGTCAGAGCGGCGAAGACGCCCGAAGGGGTCCCCGAGAACTTGGGCATCTCCATCGTCGTGTCCGCGAGGACCGAGCCGGCGAGAGACACCGCAAGGGCCACGGCGACCAGGAACGGGCGAAGGACCTTCATGGGGCGACTCCTAGGTTTCCATTGTCAGGGGAACGGCCCTCCGGAAAAGCGACCCGTTCCTGTCGATTCAACCGATCCAAGCTCGGATTCCCTTG
>DATBFU010000131.1:0-3825 GCA_036558325.1 Thermoanaerobaculia bacterium
CGCCGCTCTGGCGCATGTAGCCGTTCGGAGCCGAGACCACGGCGCCAGGCAGGGGGTTGCTCGAAGCGCAGTCGGTCACGGTGCCCTGGATCGTCGCGGCCGCCTCGGGAGTGCACGAGGGAAACTTGAAGCTCCCGATCCGGGTCAGCCAGAGCGACGAGCTCGACGTCTCGTAGTACTCGTTCGTGTACCAGAACGTGCACTCGTCGGCCGGATCGACGCTCATCGCGCTGTAGTCGCCCCAGCGGTCCGCCGGGGTCGTCTGCGACCCGCCGCCCGCCTGGAGCGTCGCCTCGCCCTGCGCGAGCTGGCCGGCCGGGTCGCCGGCGAGGCGGCCCGCGTAGAGGATCGAGGGAAAGAGGGTCGTGGACGAAGCCGAGAAGCCGAGCGCGATGTCGCCGGCGCGGTCCTGCGCCACCGAGCCCATCCACACGTCGCGGCCCGTGGCGGGCGTGCCCGCCCCGGGCGCGTAGGTCCCCTGGTTGTTGACCGTGACGGCTCCCGTCCCGGCGTTGCGCCGCAGCTCGACCCAGCGGATCCCGGCCTGGAACTTCGCGGGGTCGCCGGTCGGATCCTCGCCGCTCACGTTGACCATGAAGTTCAGGACGTAGGACTGGACGCCGCCGGCGAGCGTCCGATACGCGATCCGGTGCATCATCTGTCCGGCGAGCGAGTCGAGGAAGTCGCCCTCGTCCGCCGGCGGAGGCTGCGCGACCGCGTTGCGGTCGCCCGTGTCCCTCGGGTCGAAGGCCGCGAGCGAGACGTCGGAGCGCGGCGTGAAGGTGGAGCTCTCCGGGTTCGCGAAGTCCGCGTGGAACTCGTAGACGCGGAGCGCGTCGGCCGGATCGCCGTACTCGTCGGCCCGGATGTCGATGAAGAGATTCGGCGCGCCGGCCGGCGGCAGCGAAACGCCGTCGAGATCGGTCGGCAGCTGGCCCGAGACCTCGGAATTGATGTCGTCTTCGTCGAAGTAGATGTACGACGCGTCGGGATCGCCGACGAGCATCTTGGCGCGGTCGAACGCATAGGCGCCCGCTCCGGCGAAGGTGTCCGTATCGCCGAGGAACTGATTGTTCGTCATGTAGTAGGCGTCGGACCACACGCCGAACTTCGGGTAGTCGTTCGACTTGTCGTTGGGCAGGACGAAGTCGTAGACGTAGTAGGTGCCCGTCGGATCCGGGCCCGTCGAGAGCGCGACCAGCTCGTGCTCCCGGCCGGCCGTCGTCTCCACGCAGAGCTGCGACAGCAGCCACCGGTCGGCGAGGGGGTCGTAGACGACGATGGGATCGCCGTCGTCGGTCTCGGCGCAGGGCGCTCCCACGGTGGCGAAGAGATCGTCGATGGCGAAGAACGGCGTCAGCGGCGCACCCGTCTTCGAGTACACCCGAACCAGGGTGTTCACCATCTGGACGTAATGGTCGGGACCGACGTCGCCGTTCGGGTCCGGCGGGATCGGCGGGCCTCCCCCGAAGATCGCGGTGTTGTTGGCCGCGGTCATCCCGGCGAAGTTGGCCGACGGCGCGGGCATCGCGGCCGTGGCCGACGCCATGCGCTGCAGCGCCGCGTCGGAAGATCGGCCCGAGCGGCGCCGCTCGCCCTTGGGGTTGCGCTCGTTGACGCGCTCCCAGACCTCCGGCCGCGGCGGACGGAAGTACGCGGGAGCGCGGGCCGCGACCTCGCGGAGCGGCGCCGAGACCCCCACCGAGGAAGCCTTCCGAACGAGCGTCGGGCCCGTCCCCTCGGCCGGCGCCGCGCCCGCGATCGCCGCAAGGGCCGCCGCCGCAAAGAGCGTCCGGTTTCGGATCAATGGATTCCTCGAGTCCTTCCGGAAGAGCGCGGCCGGGCACCCGCGCCCGGCCGGAGGACTTGGCCGATGAGTGCCGCCCTACGGACCGTAGAGCTGCAGGTTAAACGACGCGACCAGGAATTTCGCCATCGCGTCGCGGGTCACGGGATCGTTCGGGCAGTAGAGCGTGCCCCCGCAGCCCGTGATGAAACCCTTGGCCCACAGAAAGTGCACGTGCTTGCAGAACGTGTTGGAGGCCGGCACGTCGGTGAAGAAGACGTTCGGGGAGCCCGTGTCGCAGGAGTACGACAGCCCGGTGACCGGATCCGGCCCGTAGGTGAGCGGCACGCCGGGGCCGCCCTGCGGCGCGACGATCGCCTTCGCCATGAAGCTCGCCATCTCGAGACGCGTGACGTTGTTGGCCCCGCAATACGTCGTCGGAGAGCAGCCGGCCGTCACGTTCTGCGACGCGATGTAGTGCACGCTGCGGCACGTGATGTCGGTCGGGGGCACGTCGGTGAAGAGCGATGTCCCTCCCGGCCCGCAGACGTAGCTGTTGGCGCCGACCTTTCCACGCGGCGGGATCGCGGCGCCGTTTCCGGCGATCCCACGGCCGATGAAGAGCGACATCTGTCCGCGCGAGACGGCGTCACCCGGACAGTACGTCGTGGTGGTGCAGCCGGCCGTGATTCCCGAATGCAACAGGGTCTCGATCCGCTTGTAGAACGGCTGACTCGTCGGGACGTCGGTGAAGCTGCCGCCCACGTGGAGGCTCCACGTCTTGGGCGCCGCCGCCGAGAGCGTCTCCTGCAGCTGCGCGTCCCAGTGCGTCGCCGGCCGCGTGGCCGGATTCGAAACGGTGACCTCGTAGCAGTCGCCGGTGGCCGTGTGGCAATCGGCCGTGGCGCCGGCCGTGACGCTCCCGTAGTCGGCGGTCGCGTCACCGAGCGTGTAGGTGGCGCCGGGTGGTCCCGAGAAATCGGGCGACGTGCCCGTCAGGGCGTGCGGCGCCCCGCCCCCGTTGTGCCAGGCCGTCTCGACCATCACGGTTTCGCCGGGCTCGAGCACGCCGTTGACGTTCGAGGATCCGGAGCTCGCGTGCGCGTCCGCCGCGATCGAGGAGGCGGCGGACAACGCCGCTCGCCGCGCGAAGACGCCGTAGCTCGATCCGTCCTGACCCAGGCTGCTCCACGCCACGGCGAAGTCGGCGCGGCGCGACGTCGCCACGCGCGGAAGCTTCTGAGCGCTCGTCGTATATGTGTTGAGCGCGAACTCCGATCCCACGAGCGTGCCGAAACGGTCGAACCGCTGGCCGAAGGCCCCCGCGCCGTCGCCGTCCTGGCCCTCGCTCTCCCAGGTCACGATGAAATTCCCCGACGGATCCGCCGCGATGTCGACGGACTGCTGGTTTCCGGCGGTGTAAGTGTTCACGCGGAATTCCGGTCCGAGCGCGGTGCCCGTCGCGTCGTAGCGGCGCGCGACGGCATCGACGGCCGACCCGCCCGCGGTCACGCCTTCCCACGCGACGACGAAATCGCCCGCGCGATCCATCGTGACCGCCGGAAAGTCCGGCGACGTGCCCGTGTTCACCTGGAACTCCGTGCCCTGCGGCACGCCCGCGGCGTTGAAGCGGCGCGCGAAGATTCCCTTCGCCGCCGTCGGACCGTTTCCGACCCACGCGACGACGAAATCGCCCGCGCCGTCCATCCCGATGACCGGGTATTGCTGGTCGCCCGTCGTGTAGGCGTTCACCGCGAACTCCGAGCCCACGGCCGTTCCGGAGTTGTCGAATCGCTGCGCGAAGATCCCGCCTCCGTCGCCGTCCTGACCATTGCTGTTCCAAACGACGACGAAATTTCCGCCTCCGTCAGACGCCACATCCGGCTGCGACTGATAACCCGTCGTGTAGGTGTTGACCTGGAACTCCGTGCCGGTGGCGTTCCCGAAATGGTCGTATCGCCGGCCCGAGATCCCGGCTCCGTCGCCGTCCTGCCCGTAGCTTTGCCAGGCGATGACGAAGTTACCGAAGGGATCGCTCG
>DATBFU010000132.1:0-10253 GCA_036558325.1 Thermoanaerobaculia bacterium
TTCTCGGCCTTGTCCTTGGAGAGGACGACGTAGCCGTTCTGGTCCTCGGTGCGCTCGAGGAGGACGTCCACCGCATCCCCCTCTTTCACCGTGAGCTTTCCCGCGAAGTCGGTGAACTCGGAGACCGGAATGATCCCCTCCGACTTGTACCCGATGTCGACGATCACCTCGGAGGGCGTGATGCCGATGACGCGGCCCCGGATGATCTGCCCTTCCTGCAGATTCTTGAAAGAGTCCTCGTACTGAGCCAGGAGATGTTCGTACTCCTGGGGCGAAAGCTCCTGTTCGGTCTCCATCGGCGCTTCTTCGCGTCCTCCTTCGGGCTTCTTGGCCGTCATCGAAATGAAGAGTGGCCTCTCATAAGTATTTGAACCGCAAAAGCATACTCTATGTTGCGGCCGGAGGCCGAGTCAACCACGGTCCCGGCGGACGCGGGCCTCGATCTCCGACACCACGTCCGGCGCGTCCCGGCCGGTCGAATCGACGAGGACGTACCGGTCGTCCAGCCGCAGCGGAGAATCGCTTCGCGTGCTGTCGTCGCGGTCCCGCCGGCGCATCTCCTCGAGGACCTCGGACAGGGGCCGAGGGGTCCCCCGCTCGGCGAGCTCCCGGGTCCGGCGCTCCGCGCGGACTTGCGGCGAAGCCGTCAGGAAGAACTTGTGGGGCGTTTCGGGGAAGACGTGGGTCCCGATGTCGCGGCCTTCGAGGACCCCTCCCCCGCGGCGCCCGAGGCGCTGCTGCTCGGCGACGAGGCGGCGGCGCACGCCGGAGATCGCGGAGACCGCCGACGCGTAGAGGGAGATCTCGGGCTCGCGGATCGCTTCGGAGACGTCCCGTCCGTTCCACCGCACGCGCAGACCCCCGCGCGTCGCCTCGAGGCCGATGGTGCCGGACTCGGCGATGCGCACGACCGCCTCGGGATCCGCGATCGGAAGGCGCAGGGCGGCCTCGCGCGCGGCGAGCCCGACGGCTCGGTACATCGCGCCCGTGTCGATGTAAGGGACTCCGAGCCGGGCCGCCAGCGCCCTCGCCACGGTGGACTTGCCGGCGCCGGAGGGCCCGTCGATCGCGACGATGAGCGGCGCCGGAGCGCTCATCGGGGGCGCCTCCCCGCGGCCGCCGGCTCCGGTCGCTTCGCGAGGCTCCGCTCGAGCGCGGAGACCTCCGCCTGCGTGAGGGTCCGCCACGCGCCCGGCGGAAGCCGCCCGTCGCGCAGCGGTCCGATCGCCGTGCGTTTCAGCTTCGAGACGAGGTGTCCCGCCGTCTGGAACATCCGCCGGATCTGCCGCGAGCGGCCTTCGAAGAGCGTGACGCGCAGCCAGGAGTTGCCCTTGCCGCGGCCGCCGGTCGTCGAGACCCGCTCGATGCGGCACGGGCGCAGCCGCATCCCGTCGAGAAAGATGCCGCGCCGCAGGCGCTCGAGGTCCGCGTCCGAAGGCACACCGGCCACCTTGACCGCGTATTCCTTGCCGCAGCCCGAACGAGGATGGGACACGCGCGCCGCCAGATCGCCGTCGTCGGTCAGGAGAAGAAGCCCCTCGGTCTGCACGTCGAGCCGGCCGACCGGCCGCACGCGGCGCCGCAGGGGCGCCGGCAGATACTCGAGAACGGTGTTGCGCCCCTCCGGGTCGGACGTCGTCGTGACGACGCCCTTGGGCTTGTTGAGGAGGACGTACGTCCTGGCGGCCGGCGGACGGACGCGCTTGCCGTCCACGCGGATCGCGTCCCGGGCGGCGTCCGCGCGCTCTCCGATCGCCGCGATCTTTCCGTTGACGATGACCCGGCCCTCGCGAATCCACTCCTCGGCCTCACGGCGCGAGGCGAGCCCCGCCTCCGACAGAATCTTCTGGAGACGCTCGAGAGCCACGACCTAAGAGGCTTCGTCCTCGTCGTCGTCTTCCGACGCGTCGTCGTCCTCGTCCTCCAGATCCTCGTCCTCGTCCTCTTCCTCTTCGGCAGAGGCCGCCGAGATCGCCGCGGGCAGGGCCTCGGGCGCGGGCGGTTCGCCAACGGTCGCCGCCAGGTCCTCGGCGAGCTCTTCCGGTTGCGGAAGATCGTCCAGGTCCTTCAGTCCGAAGCGGACGAGGAAGTCCGAGGTCGTTCGGTAGAGAAACGGCGAGCCCACGACGGACCGCCGGCCGGCCGTCGTGATGAGCTTCTTCTCGAAGAGCGTGTTCAGGACGCTCGCCGAGTTGACGCCGCGGATCTCCTGGACCTCGGGCAGCGTGATCGGCTGGCGGTACGCGATGATCGCGAGGGTCTCGAGCGCCGCGAGGGAAAGGCGGCTCCGCTCCGAGACGTCGTGGAACCGCCGCAGCAGCCCGTCGAATTCGGGGCGCGTCACGAACCGCCAGCCGTCGGCGACGGACTCGAGTCGCACGCCGCGCTCGGGCCGTTCCGCGGCGCCGGCGAGCATTTGGAGCGCCTCGGCCACGGCGTCGGGCGTCGCCTCGAGCGCCTCGGCGAGGTCCTTCTTCTTCACGGGGCGGGCGCTCGAGAAGAGGAGCGCCTCGAGGGCCGGCAGAATCTTTTCCGCGCGCTTCTCGCGGGGGCGTTCGGCCGGAGCGTCGGCGGGCGGAGGCGTCAGGATCTCGCTCATGCGTTGAGTCTACGTCGGCCGCGCCTTCGGTTACCGATACGTGTCCCGAACCTGTTCGGCCGAGAACGGCGCCTCGGTGCGCGAGACGTGGATCTCGGCGAACGCGGAGGGCTGATACGCGGTCACGATGCCCAGGCGGATGAGCTCGAGCGTCGCCAGGAAGGCCGTCACCGCCTCGGCCCGGTAGTGCATCTCGCCGAGGAACTGGAGGAGCGGCAGGGTCCCCGCGGACTCGAGGCGCTCCACGAGCTGCTGCATCTTCTCGGCGACGGAGAACCGCAGATGCTTGATCTCCATCGCCGGCGGGTGGGCGAGACGGTACCGCTCCGTGACCTTGCGGAAGACGTCGATGAGGTCGAAGAGCGAGACCTCGAGCGCCTCGCCGTCCGGCGCCCGCGGAATCGGCGGCTCGCCGCGCGGCCACAATCCCGCCCGGAGCGTGTCCACTTCGTGAAGGTCCTCGGCGGCCTGCTTGAAGCGCGCGTACTCGCGCAGGCGCGCGGCCAGGTCCTCGCGGGGATCCACCGCCGGCTCGCCCGGCGGCCGCGGCAGGAGCATCTTCGACTTGATGTAGATGAGCTCGGCCGCCAGCGCGACGTAGTCCGACGCCACGTCCAGGTCGAGCTCGCGCATCGTGTCGAGGTACGCCGTGTACTGCTCGGTGATTTGCGCGATCGGGATGTCCGTGATCGAGACCTCGTTGATGCGGATGAGGTGAAGAAGCAGATCGAGGGGCCCGTTGAAGGCCGCGATCTGGACCGGCGGAAGATCGGTCTCGGAGCGCTCGCCGGAAGGATCGGACGGATCGGTCACGAGAGGACCCGGAGAATGACCGCGCTGAAGAGCGCGAAGATCGGGCCGAGGATGCGGGTGAGGACGCCCGTCGAGGAGAGCAGGATGAGCAGGAGAAACCCGAACGGCGTGAGCTGCGCGAAAAAGCGCGCGACGCCGCCGCCGAGCAGCCCCGCGAGCACGCCGCTGCCGTCGAGGGGAGGGATCGGCAGGAGATTGAACACCGCGAGGCCCAGATTGACCTGGACGACGGTCATCGCCACCTGGCCGAGGGGGCCGAGAAGCCGCAGATCGAGCCCCGCCCCGCTGCGCCGGAGAGCCCACAGGACCGCGACGCCGAGCGCGGCGAGAAGGAAGTTCGAGGCGGGGCCGGCGCCGGAGACCGCCAGATTCGCCAGGCGTGGGTTGCGGGTGTTGCGCAAGTCGACCGGCGTGGGCTTCGCGTAGCCGAAGAGGAGCCCCGAAGTGAAGTAGAGCAGGGCCGGCAGGAGGATGCTGCCGAAGAGGTCGATGTGGTGGAGCGGGTTGAGGCTGATCCGGCCGAGGTCGCGCGCGGTCGGGTCGCCGAACCGCAGCGCCGTCCAGGCGTGCGCCGACTCGTGGAAGGACACCGCGAAGAGCAGCACGGCGAGGACGATGACGAAATCGAGGGCCTTGGCCGGATCCATGGGCGGGCATGATACCCGCGCCCGGACCGCCGCCGGCCGGGCCGGTGATACGGTGCCTCGGAGCGCGCGGACCCCGGGGAGAGCGTAACCTCGGGAGGCCCCGGGCGTCTCCGGAGTGTCGTGCCGACTGCAAGCGGACACGGGCAAGACACGTCGGCCGAAGATCGGGTCCTTCTGGACCGGGTCCGGCGCGGCGATACGGACGGCGCGGCGGAGTTGTTCGAGCGCTATGCCCCGGCGCTGCTGCGATTTGCCGACCGGCTGCTCTCGGACCGGGCGCAGGCCGAGGAAGTTTCTCAGGAGGTCTTCGTCAAGGTGATTTCCCGCGCGCATCAATACGACGGCCGGGCCGAGGTCTCGTCCTGGCTCTTCGCAATCGCGGCCAACGCGTGCCGGGACCGGCGCCGCCGCGGCCGGCGCGCCCCGGTCGTGCCGATCGACGCGCTCCCCGAGCCCGTTGCACGCGGCGAAGGGATCGAGCGCGCCCTCATGGACCGCGAGCGGCGAGACTCCGTGCGCCGCGCGCTCGCCGACCTGTCGGAAGAGCAGCGGGAAGCTCTCGTGCTCGCGCGCTACCACGGCCTGCCCTACGCCGAGGTCGCCACCGTGCTCGGCATCTCGGTCGGCGCCGTCAAGACCCGAATCTTCCGGGCCGTCGAGACGCTCAAGGCCCGATTTTCCGAAGGAGCCGCCTCATGGAATGCCGCGAACTGAACGAACGAGTCACCGACCGCCTGACGGGTCAGCTCTCGCCCGAGGCCGGGCGGGATCTGGCCGCGCATCTGGACTCCTGCGGCGCCTGCCGCGCGGAGGCCGCGGCGGTCGAGCGGGCCTGGGCCTTTCTCGGCGAGGACGGCGGGGCCGAAGCGACGCCGGAATTCCTGCGGCGCGGAAGAGAGCTCGTCGAAGAGGAGATGCTCCGGCGCCGCGTGCGGGAATTCCGCCCGCGCACTCGGTGGATGCGGCCGGCGCTGCAGGCGGCCGCGGTGCTCGCCGCCGCGGGTCTCGGATATCTGGCCGCCGGCCGACGGACGACGCCCCCTCCGGCGCCCTCCGCGCCGCGCCTCGGTCCGACGCCGGCTCCCCTCCTCGCCGGCCTCGGCGACAACTCCCGGCTGTCGAATCTCTCCTATCAGGGCGCCGGGCCGAACGGCCGGATCGGCATCGGGTTCGACGTCACGACGCGCCACACGGTCGAAGGCTCGCCCGCCGACCCCGAGGTGTCGAAGGTGCTCGCGTACGTCGTGGCGCACAACGCCGAGAACGCCGGCGAGAAGGCGCGCGCGATCGAGCTCGTCCAGCAGCACTACGGCCAGGGCGAGGCGCCGGCGTCGCCCGACATCGTCGCCGCGCTGACGGCCACGCTCAAGCACGATCCGAATCCGGGCGTCCGCAAGAAGGCCGCGGACGCCCTCGCGGGAATGCGCATGACGCCGGAGATCCGCACGGCCTTTCTGGACGCGCTGCGCGCCGACGGGAATCCCGCCGTGCGGCTGGTCGCGATCGATCGCCTGGCCGCCGCCGCGAAGGACGAGCCGGACGCGCGGACGATCCAGTCGCTGCGCGAGAAGGCGGTGGATCCGTCGGAGAACGGGTTCGTCCGCGCCAAGGCCGCCTCGGCGCTCAAGACGATGGAGTTCTAACGTGACCCGAAACTCCGTGGCGGCCGCCGCGTCTCTCGGATTGATGAGACCGACTGACGAATACCCGATGCCCGCCTCTCGGGCCGAGCGCGCCGAGCGGCGCGCCCTCTGGATCCTTCTCGCCGCGGGGCTGGCGCTGCTCCTCGCCGCCAGCGTCGCCTCGGGCGACCAGCCGACGGTCACGCGCACGGACCGCTTCGACGCGACGCTCGCGCCGGGTACGGTGGTCCGCGTCGAAAACGTCAACGGCGACCTGGTCGCGGCGCCCGGGCGCGCCTTCTCGGCGACCGTCACGATCACGGTGGCGGCCGCGACGAGGTCGCGCGCTCAGGAGATCCTGGACCGCACGCGCATCGAGTCCGGAAACGAAGACGGCGCCTACCGGCTGGAGACGATCTGGCCGGGCAGGTCGGGATCCCGGGCCCGCGATCGCCATCGCTCGGGGTTCGACTGCCACGACTGCCGGATCGTGGCGCGCTACGCGCTCGTGCTGCCCGCGGGGATTTCCGCGCGCCTCCAGACCGTCAACGGCGAGGTGAGAGTCAGCGACCTGGACGGCGACGTCGAAGCACACAGCGTCAATGGCAGCGTCATCGTCTCCGGGGCGCGGCGGTCCCTCCGCGCCCAGACAGTCAACGGCCGGGTCGAGGCGGCGGCGCAGGCGATGCCGGCGGGCGTGTCGTGGGCCCTCGAGACGGTCAACGGGTCGGTGCTCGCGACGCTGCCGAAGGACGCCGGGTTCCGCTGGAGCGCCACGACCATGAGCGGATCGATCGCATCGACCTTCGCCCTCTCGCCCGCGCGCGAGGAGATGCTCGCGCCCGAGCCGATCGCGGCCCCGGTGCCCCGCCCGAGGCCGGCGCCCGCGCCCCCCGCGGCACGCGTACGATCCGCCGACGAGGACGAGGACGGCAACCTGGTCGTCGACACCGAAGAGATCGAGCGGCAGGTCGAAGAATCTCTGCGCCAGGTCGAGGTCGTCATCCGCGAAAATGACAAAGCCATGCACGAGCACGAAAAGACGATGCGCCAGATGCGGGTCGTGCTGCCGCACCTCAACTACGAGGCGACGGTCGGAGCCGGCGGCGCCTCTCTCCGCACGACCACGCTCAACGGGAGCATCACGCTGCTCGCGGCCGGCACCCGCGAGGCGGACGCGAAACCCCTCGCGTCCGGACGGCGGTCGATCGTCGTCACCGTGCCGCGCGTCGAGGTGCACGCTCCCGAGGTCCACGTCCGGGTACCGCCCGTGCACGTCGAGGTCCCGGCTCCCGTGGTCGTCATGCCGGCGCCCGAGGCCCCGGACGTCGGAGAGATCGTCCGCGGAGACATCGCCGGCGACTTTCTCTCGACGAGCAACGGAAGCTATCGCGTCGGCCACGTGAGCGGCCGCGTCAAGATTTTGACCAACTCGGGCGAGATCCATCTCGCGTCGGCCGGCAAGGGGGCGGACCTGAAGACCTTCGGGGGCGACATTCAGCTCGGACCCATTCTGGGCGATCTGAAGGCGCAGACGTCGGCCGGAGACGTCCGCGTGGGCCCGGTCACCGGCTCGGCGACGGTGTCGACCTCCGGCGGAGACATCCGAATCGAGCGCGTCTCCGGCCTCGTCGTGGCGCGCACGGCGGGAGGCGACGTGATCCTCCCCGCCGTGGGCGGCGCCGTTCAGGCGCAGACCGCCGGCGGCGAGGTGCGGATCGGCATCGTCGCGCGAATGCCGAAGGGCGTGGTGATCCGCAACGACGGCGGAGACGTCGTGCTGACCCTGCCCTCGGATGCGCAGGCGGACCTGGACCTCCGGGTCGAGGGGCCGGCCGACCCGGAGGAGGTCCTCATCCGCTCGGACTTCCCGGGGATTGCGATCAGCCGGGGCGAGGAGTCGCAGCGCGCGGTGGGCGCGCTGAACGGCGGAGGCGCCCGCATCACCGTCCGCACGTCGTCCGGCTCCATCCGGATCCGCAAGGGTCCCGCCGCGGGGTCCTAGAGCCTCGTTCCCGGCGCGCGGCGCGGCGCGGCGTTCATTGAGGGTTCATCGCCGGGGGCGATACAGTGGGGCGGCCGGTCGGGCGCCCGGGCTTCCGTTTCACCGGCGAGGAGGAAGATCATGAAACAGCTCCGGAGGATGCTCGCAATCGCCGCTGCGTTCGCCGCGGTCGCCCTGCTCGCGGCGGCCCCCGCGGAAGCGGCGAAGGCCAAGAAGCTGGACCTCAACACCGCGACGCAGGCCGAACTCGAGGCCCTGCCCGGCGTGGGCGCGGCGACGGCCCAGAAGATCATCGCGGGCCGCCCGTATTCCTCGGTCTCGGACCTGTCCAAAGCCGGGATCCCCGCGTCCACCATCGACAAGATCTCCTCGCTCGTCACCGCGAAGGGGTCGAAGGCGAGCTCATCGAAATCGACGAGGACCACGACGTCGATGGCAACGGAAACATCTTCGAAAAAGACCAAGGACAAGAAGTCGAGCGCGACCTCCTCGGCCACTTCGTCGGGCGGCCGCGTGGACCTCAACACAGCCACGCAGGCGCAGCTCGAGGCCCTGCCGGGCGTCGGCGAAGCGACGGCGAAGAAGATCATCGCGGGCCGCCCGTACGCGACGGTGGCGGCTCTCTCGCACGCCGGCATCTCCAAGTCGACGATCGACAAGATCTCTCCGCTCGTCGTGGCGCACAACGGTGCCGCGACGGCGCCGCCGCCTCCGTCGGGCGCCGCGGCGTCCGCTTCGAGAGAGACCTCGACCTCGAAGTCGACCTCGACATCGAGCTCCGCGGGTCCCATCGACCTCAACACCGCCTCGCAGAAGGACCTCGAGTCGTTGCCGGGCGTCGGCGAGGCGACGGCGAAGAAGATCATCGCCGGCCGGCCGTACGCGTCCGTGGCGGATCTCTCGCACGCCGGCGTCTCCCGGTCGACCATCGACAAGATCTCGGGTCTCGTCGTCGCCAGCGGAGGACGGTCCGCCGGCCCGGCGCAGACTTCCGCGTCGAATCCTCCGGCGGCCTCCGGGGCGTCGACGTCCCGGTCGACGAGCTCGAGCTCGTCCGGCGCTTCGAGCGAGATGGCTCCCTACCAGGCGCCGCCGCGGGCCGGAATGGTCTGGGTCAACACCGCAACGAAGGTGTACCACTTCGAGGGCGATCCCTGGTACGGCCGCACCAAGGAAGGCAAGTACATGACGGAGCAGGAGGCGATCGCGGCCGGGTATCGGGCTTCGAAGCAGAAGATCTCGAACGAGAAGCAGTAGGGGCGGCCCTCGCGGCCGCCCGGATTCGAGGGGCGGGGACGAGCCCCGCCCCCTACGGATCCGTCTAGCGGACCCGGATCACTCTCACCGGCTCGAGATCCACCTCGCGCCCGGTGCCGAAACGCGGGTCGTGCGCGCGGCCCGGCGGCAGATACTCGCGAATGCCCGGCCGAAACTCCCGCCAGGTCCCGCCGAAGGCGGCGAGCGTGGCGGAGAGATCGGCGGTGTTGTCGCTTTCGAGGCTCTTCAGCTGGTCGCGCGTGAGCGGCGGCGCCCCGATCCAACCCCGGCGGGCCGCGGCCTCGAATCGAGCGGCCAGGAACCGCCCCCACCAGATCGGAAAGTGCACCAGGGGCTTGCGCGCCTTTCCGACGGCGGCGGCGATTTCACGGTAGATGTCGTTCAGAGTGAAGCTCTGCGGCCCGCCGACCTCGAACGCGCGCCCCGAGGTCTCGGGCTTCTCGAGGGCGTCGGCGAAGACGCGCGCCACGTCGTACACGGAGACCGGCTGGAAGCGGGTCGTGCCCGGACCGATGACCGGAATGAAGACGGGGTTGCGGCGGACGACGTCCGCCAGGAGCGACACGAACCCGTCGCCCGGCCCGAAGATGATCGAAGGCCGGAAGACCGTCCAATCGAGTCCCGAAGCCCGCACGAGCTTCTCCCCCGCGGCCTTCGTGCGCGCGTACTCCGACGCGGCGTCCTCGAAGCTTCCCATGGCGCTCATGTGCAGGAGGCGTCGCACGCCGGCCGCGCGCATTGCCGTAACGACGTTTCCCGCCGCCTCGCGATGCAGGCGGTCGAAAGTCTGCTCGCCCTTCTCGAAAATGATCCCGACGAGATGCACGACGGCGTCCCGCCCCCGGGCGGCGGCCTCGAGAGACGACGCGTCGAGCACGTCTCCGGGCGCGCCCTCGACGGGCCGGTTGTAGCGATTCCTCGCGGCGCCGGGCCGGCGCTCGAGGACGGCGACGTCGTGCCTCCGCCGCAGGAACGCGTTCACGACATGCGTTCCGACGAACCCCGTTCCGCCGGTGACGAGAATCTTCAAGGCATCAACCTCCGTCCCGCATTCTCTTTCAGGTCTCACGTCTCACGATATCCGAAGACGTCGCTCACGATCTTCTCGCCGCGTGCGCGGCGAGCGACCACCTCGCGACGCGCCTCGGCGAGGGCCGGCAGATCGCGGGCCGGATCCGCGATCGAGAGCGGCGGCAGTCCGGACTGGCGCATGCCGAGGAGATCGCCCGGGCCGCGCGCCTCGAGATCCTTCTCCGCGATCACGAAGCCGTCGGTCGTCTTCTCGAGCA
>DATBFU010000133.1:0-3788 GCA_036558325.1 Thermoanaerobaculia bacterium
CTTCGCACTACGGGCCGGCCTCGATTGCGGCGCTCGAGCGGCTGGCCCGGCGCGGCGAGCTCCCGATCCGCGTCTACGCGACGGTCTCCTCCGACGAAGACACCCTGCAGGCCGAGTTCCGGCGCGGCATCCGGATCGGACGCGGCTCTGATTTTCTGACCGTGCGCGCGATCAAGGTGATCGAAGACGGGGCGCTCGGCTCGCGCGGCGCCGCGCTCTTCGCCGACTACAGCGACGAGCCGGGAAAGAGAGGGCTCCTCGTCACGCCGCCCGAGCGTCTCGATGCGATCGCTCGCGAGGCGCGGGAGCACGGCTGGCAGCTCTGGGTTCATGCGATCGGCGACCGCGCCAACGCGCTCGCGCTCGACGCCTTCGAGAAGGCCGCGGCGGCGGTCCCTCGCACGGCGCCCGGAGGCGCTCGCCCCCGCATCGAGCACGCGCAGGTCGTCGCGCTCTCGGATTTCCCGCGGTTCGCGCGGGACGGCGTCATCGCCTCGATCCAGCCGACGCACGCCACCTCCGACATGCCCTGGGCCGAGAAGCGCGTCGGTCGAAAGCGCATCGAGGGCGCGTACGCGTGGCGCCGGCTCGTTCAGGCGGGCGCGCGCCTCGCGGGCGGGAGCGATTTCCCGGTCGAGTCGGAGAACCCGGTGCTCGGCTTCTACGCGGCCGTGACGCGGCAGGACCTCGCGGGGAATCCTCCCGGCGGATGGCGGCCGGAGGAGCGCCTCACGACGCGGGAGGCGCTCGCCCTCTTCACCACCGACGCGGCCTACGCGGCGTTCGAAGAGGACCGCCGCGGGAAGATCGCCCCGGGATACGACGCGGATCTGACGGTCCTCACGGCCGACCCGATGACCGTGCCGGCGCGCGAGATCCCCGCGATCCGGCCCGCGCTCGTGATCGTGGGCGGACGCGTCGTCTTTGATGCGGAGGTCCCGGCGAAATGAAGACCGGACTCGTCCCCTGGCTCGTCGCGGCGCTCGCGGCCGCCGGCTGCGGCCGGTCGGAGCCGCCCGCGGCGCGGCCGAAGGCCGGTTCCGACGCCGAGGCGGCGCGCCGCGCCCGCATGGTCGAGACGCAGATCGTTTCTCGCGGCGTGCGCGATCCGCGCGTGCTCGCCGCCCTGCGCGAGGTGCCGCGGCACCTCTTCGTCGAGCCGTCGGAGCAGGCGCGCGCGTACGACGACACACCGCTGCCCATCGCCGGCCACCAGACCATCTCGCAGCCCTACATCGTCGCGTTGATGACGGAGCTCCTCGACCTGACGTCGGGGGAGCGCGCGCTCGAGATCGGAACGGGGTCCGGTTATCAGAGCGCCGTCCTCTCGCGGGTCTGCAAAGAGGTGTACTCGATCGAGATCGTTCCGGAGCTCGCCCGGTCGGCGGCGGCGCGCCTGAAGTCGCTCGGATACGACAACGTCGTCGTGCGCGAGGGAGACGGCTACCGCGGGTGGCCCGAGGAGGCGCCGTTCGACGGCATCATCGTCACGGCGGCGCCGGAGCGGCTGCCCCAGCCGCTGCTCGACCAGCTGGCGCCCGGCGGCCGCCTGGTCATCCCGGTGGGCGGCTTCTTTCAGGAGCTCAAGGTCTACCGAAAGGACGCGGCGGGAGTCGTGACGGAGCAGGCGATCCTTCCGGTGCGCTTCGTTCCGATGACGGGCGAAGTCGAGAAGACGCCGACCGTCCCCGACAACTGACCACCCGCCCGACCTCTTGAAACGCACCTTCAAGGCGTTCACCTATCGGGATTTCCGCCTCATGTGGGCCGGCGCCTTCACCTCGAGCGTGGGAACTTGGATGCAGGAGGTGGCTCAGAACTGGCTCATCCTGACGATGACCGGGAACGTCGCGCTCCTCGGCCTCGACGCGTTCCTGGGCGACGCGCCGTTTCTCCTCTTCTCGCTCTTCGGCGGTGTGTTCGCGGACCGGTTCGATCGCCGGAGGATCCTTCTCGGGTCCCAAGTCGTGCAGATGGCGAGCGCGTTGACGCTCGCGGCGCTCATTCTCCGCGGCGGGCTCCAGGTCTGGATCATCCTGTCGCTTTCATTCGTCGTCGGCCTCGCGCAGTCGTTCGGCGGGCCGGCCTACCAGGCGCTCGTGCCGACGCTCGTCGACAAGGAAGACCTGCCGAACGCCGTCGCGCTGAACTCGATTCAGTTCAACCTGGCGCGGGTCATCGGTCCGGTCCTCGCGGGCGTGGCCTTCTACCGCCTCGGCGCCGCGGCCTGCTTCGGGCTGAATGCCCTTTCCTTCCTCGCGCCGATCGGCGCGCTCCTGGTGCTGACGCGGGGGGGCATCGAAGGGAAGCCGACGGAGAACGTGATGCAGAGCCTCAAGACGGGCCTGCGCGCCGTCCGCGACCAGAAGTCGCTTCGCGGCCTCGTGGGCCTCGCGTTCGCCGGAAGCCTCTGCTCCTTCCCGCTCGTGACCTTCCTGCCCGTCTTCGCCAAGGACGTCTTTCATCGGGACGCGCGCGGATACAGCGTGCTCCTCGCGGCGTTCGGCATCGGCGCGATCGCCGGTGCGATCGGCGTTGCGAGCCTCGGCCACGTCCGGCGCAAGGGCGTCGTGGCGGTGTCGATGCAGGTCACTTTCGGCGTGCTCATGGCGGGCTTCGCGCTGTCCCGAACGCCGCTGCTCTCCTATGGGTTCCTCGCGCTCGCGGGCGCCGCGCTCATGGTCGTCTTCGCGCTGTTCATGACGCTCGTGCAGTCGAACGTCGAGGACCGGCTGCGCGGGCGGGTCGTCTCCGTCTATTCGCTGGCGTTTCGCGGCGCGATTCCGATCGGGAACCTCGCGGCCGGCGCGCTCGCGAAGGCCTTCTCCGCTCCGGCGGTGCTCGTCGGCAACGGGATCGTTCTCGCCGGCCTCGGGCTGGTCGTCCTGCTGCGCGGGCGCGAGGGCGTGACGTCCCTCTAGCCCGGGCGTCCGGAGTCCGGGGCTTCGCGCAGCCGAAAGCGCTGAATCTTCCCCGTCGCGGTCTTCGGCAGCTCGGGGACGATCGTGACCCAGCGGGGGCACTTGTACGGCTCGAGGCGCTCCCTGGCGAAGGCCCGCAGCGTCTCGGGCAGGCCGTCGGCCGCGACTCCCGGGCGCGGCGCGACGAAGGCGTGCGGTTTGACGAGGCCGTCGGCGTCCTCCCGGCCGATCACGGCGCACTCGAGCACCGCCGCGTGCGCGACGAGCGCGGCCTCGACCTCGACCGGTGAGACCCAGATGCCGCCGACCTTCAGCATGTCGTCGCTCCGGCCGGCGTGCCAGTAGAAGCCTTCGGCGTCGCGCCGGTATTTGTCCCCCGTGCGGAGCCATTCGCCGGCGAGCGTTTTCTTCGTCGCCTCGTGCTTGTTCCAGTAGAGCGCCATGACGGAATCGCCGCGGACGAGGAGGTCGCCGATCTCGCCGGGCGCCGTCTCGTCTCCGGCTTCGTTCACGACGCGCGCTTGGTAGCCCTCGACCGGCTTTCCGCTCGAGCCGGGCCGCACGCCGCCCGGCCGGTTCGACACGAACATGTGACAGGCCTCCGTCGAACCGATGCCGTCGAAGATCTCGAGACCGGTCCTCTCGCGCCAGCGTTCGAAGAGCGTGGCGGGGAGCGCCTCGCCCGCGGAGGCGCAGGCGCGCACGCTCGAGAAGTCGGCCGCGAGCCCGCGGTCCATCGCGGCGAGCATCTGGGCGTAGGCCGTCGGCACGCCGAAGAAGAGCGTCGGCCGGTGGCGGCGGACCTGTTCGAAGACCGCCTCGGGTGTCGGCCGGCCCGGAAAGAGAACGGTCGAAGCGCCGATGTCG
>DATBFU010000134.1:0-12434 GCA_036558325.1 Thermoanaerobaculia bacterium
CGCGAGCTCGACGCCGCGGACCGAAAGGCCTCGTCCGATGCGCGCTAGAGGAGAGCGCCTGGCGCTCGGTCTCGCGGTGCTCGCCCTTTCCGCCGGAGCGCGCGGCGCCGATTCCAACGCCCGGCCGCTCCCGATCGAGGCCGCGCTGCGCCAGGCGGAGATCACGCAGCGGATTCCGATCCAGTTTTCGCCAGACGGGCGCCGGATCGCCTACACGGTCCAGTACCCGGAGCGCATCGAACCGACGGGCGACCGGCGCTTTCAGGCGATGCCCCCGACGTCCGCCGGGCCCGAAGCGCTCGGCTGCGACGTGTGGGTCTCCGACGTCGCGACCGGCGAGGCGAAGAACGTGTCGGGCGGCCGGGGCACGAGCTGGGGGCCGGCATGGTCGCCCGACGGCCGGTCCCTCGCCTTCTATTCCGATCGCGATGGCCTGGCCCGCGTCTGGGCGTGGGAGGCGGCGACGGGCGCGGTGCGGCGCGTCTCGGACGCCGTCGTGCGCACGTACTTCAATTTCGAGGTTGCGCTCTGGAGCCGCGACGGAAAGATCCTCGCGAAGATTCTTCCCGGGGACCTCACGCTCGATCAGATCCGGGACCGGGCCTTCGGAAAGGCGCCGACGGCCGAAACGCCGAAGAAGGGCGCATCGACGGTCGTGGTGTACCGGTCCGGCGTTCCCGACGAATCCCCGGCCGCGCCGGCGGTCGCGGCCGAGACGTCCGGCTACGTCAACGTGAATCGCGCCGACCTCGCGCTCGTCGATCCCGTGACGGGCGCGGTCCGCCGGATCGCAACCGGCGTGCGCCCGCGCGGCTACTGGTTCTCTCCGGACGGAGTGGAGCTCGCTTTCACCGACATCACCGGCTGGGCCGAGAACACGCAGCAGCCTCAATACGACCTGTACGTCGTGCGTCTGTCCGACGGCTCGCGGCGCGTCCTCGGGCGCGCGCTCAACATGGCCTACGGCGTTTCGGTGAGCTGGTCTCCGGACGGGAGGTCTCTCGCCTACGTCCGGTCCGGCCAGCTCACGAAGGATCAGGTCGTCGTGATCTCCGCGGCGGACGGTCGCGAGACGACGGTCGCGGAGACGCCGCACATCGACGCCGACTGGCAGGACACCCCGCCGCTCTGGGACCCGTCGGGCCGGGCGGTCTACGTGCTGGGCGAGAAGGCGCTCGCGCGCGTCGCCGTGGGCGCCAAGGAATCGGCGCCGGTCTTCGAGACGCCGGACGGCGATACCCTGAACGTCCCCGCGCGTCCCGCGAGCGGCCGGTACTGGTCGCCGGACGGAGGAAAGTCGCTCTATGTCGTCTTCCGCGACGGCGCGACGAAGAAGACGGGGGCGGCGCGCGTGGACCTCGCGTCGGGCAAGTCGCGCACGCTCTTCTCGGAGGAGATTTTCATCGGTCGGGGCCCGTTCACGCTCGACGTGTCGCCCGACGGCAAATGGGTCGCCTTCGGGCGGCAGGATGCGACGCACCCGGAGGACCTCTGGATCGCGGGCGCGGATTTCGCGCAGCCGCGCCGGTTGACGCGCGTCAACCCGGAGCTCGAGGGGTACGTCTTCGGGAAGACGCAGCTCGTCGGCTGGAAGGCGGGCGACACGTCGCTGCGCGGCGCGCTGCTGCTTCCCGCCGGCTACGAGCCGGGAAAACGATACCCGACGATCGTCAACGTCTACGGCGGGTCGTCGCGCTCCGACTCGCTCTACCGCTTCGGGCTCTCCGGCGCCGGCGTCGAGGACATGCAGCTCTTCGCGACGCGCGGCTACGCGATGCTCCTGCCCGATACGCCGATCGACCGGGAGAAGCATTCGCCGATGTCCGAGATCGCGCGGACGGTGCTGCCGGGCGTCGACCGGGCCATCGCGCTCGGGATCGCGGACCCCGAGCGCCTCGGCGTGATGGGCCACAGCTACGGCGGCTATTCGACGCTCTCGATCGTCGTGCAGACGACGCGCTTCAAAGCGGCGATGGCGAGCGCCAGCATGTCGAACCTCCTCTCGATGTACGGCGAGTTCTCCAACGGCGAGTCGGGAGGCATCGGCTACCTCGAGAAGGGACAGGGCGACATGGGCGATACGCCGTGGAAGGAGCGTGACCGCTACGTCGCGAACTCGCCGTTCTTCTTCCTCGACCGCGTCGAGACGCCGGTGCTGCTCGTCCACGGCGGCCTCGACGTTCCGGAGAACGCGGAGCAGACCTTCGTCGGGCTGCGCCGCCTGGGCAAGCCGGTCGAGCTCGCGATCTACGAGGGCGAACAACACTGGGAGGGCACGTGGGGATTCTTCAACCAGGTGGACTACTGGAAACGGATGCTCGGATGGTTCGGAAAATACCTGGGAGGGTCCCAGTGATCGCGCGGCGCGCGCTCGGCGTCGCCGCCGCCGCGTCCCTCGCGTCCGTCATCGCGGCGCAGGCCCCGCCGGCCGGCGGGAAGAAGCCGCTCACCGTCGCGGCCGTCAGCGATCGGCCCGGCGTGGACCTGCCGCAGCTGACCTGGCTGCCCGACTCCGACCGGCTTCTCTTCACGCTCGGCCACTATTACGAGCCCCAGAAGACGATCATCCTCTCGACGAAAACGGGCGAGAGACGCGAGATCACCGGTCTGCAGCTCAACTTCGGCGGCTCGGCGCAGCTGTCGCCCGACAAGACGAAGCTCGCCTACCAGAAGGACGGCGCGATCTGGACGCAGCCGCTCGACGGCTCCGCGCCGCCGACGAAGGTCGCCTCGCTCGACCTTTCGCTCGACAAGGCTTACGAGGATCGCAAAGTCTTCTGCCTCGCCGAGGACGGCAAGGCGATCTACTTCTCGCAGCGTCCCAAGCGGCCCGAAAAGCCCAAGCCGGCGGAAGGCGAGCCGACCGCGATCGACTTCGATCCCGACGCGGAGCGGCCGCTGCCCCTCGAGATCCATCGCCTCGACGTCGCGACCGGCCAGAGCCGCCTCGTCGGAAAGGTCGATGCGGACGTTCGCAACCTCGTCTGGGACCCGCGCGCGTCGGAACTCCATGTCCTCGCCGTCCACGCCTGGGGATACAACGACAAGGACCTCTGGTCGGCGATTCTCGCGCTCGACCCGAAGACCGGGAAGACGCGCGAGGTCCTGCGGACGGCGGGCGGCAGCCAGGCGCTGCGGAGCAACTTCTCGCCCGACGGGAAGTGGATCGCGACGAGCTACGACACCGAGAACGTCATCTATGACTTCCGCCAGCACGTCGTCATTCTCGATCCGCACACCGGAAAGCAGACGTTCCTCGCGCCGACCATGCACGTGGGCGACGACCTGCAATGGGCACCGGACTCGACGGCGGTCTACGCGCGCGGCCTGATCCGCGGCTTCAACGGGATCTTCCGGCTCGGGCTCGACGGCTCGGTCCGGCAGATCGAGGCCGGCGAGCGCTTCATCGACTCCTTCGCGCTGTCTCCGGACGGCAGGAAATACGCCGCGATCACGTCCGACGGCTACGGCCGCGTGCTCCTGCGCGTCGCCAACGCGGACGGCTCGAGCGCGAAGACGCTCGACACGATCGACGACCCGACGGCGGAGTACGCGATGGGCGACTTCCGCGTCGTCTCCTGGCCGAGCTTCGACGGGCTCGAGATCGGCGGCTACGAGGTGCGTCCGCCCGGCTTCGACCCGCGGAAGAAGTATCCGATGCTCGTGGACGTCCACGGCGGCGGTCCGGGCAGCCGCCTCTATCTCATGGGCGGCGTGATCGGCAGCCTCATCGAACGGCAGCTCTGGGCCACGCGCGGATACGTCGTCCTCGTTCCCGACTATCGCACCGCCGCGCCTTACGGCCCGGGCGTGATCGAGAAGATGCGCGGCCACGCCTTCTCCCCGGTGGACTGCAAGGACGTCATGGCGGGCGTCGACTGGATGGTCTCGCGCGGATACGTCGATTCGGACCGCATCGCGCTTCTCGGCCAGAGCGCCGGCGCCCACCGCGCGAACGTGCTGCTCCCCACGACGAAGCGCTTCCGCGTGGCGATCTCGAACGAGGGTTGGGCCAATGCCTGGCTCCTCGACTCGACGGGCGACAACACCGGCCACTGGGAATGGCCGATCAACGTCTGGTTCTTCAAGGGCCAGCGCGCGGAGAACCCGCAGGCGTGGTTCGACGAGGACCCGATGCAGCGGCTCCACGAGATCTCGACCCCGACGCTCCTGATCGCGGGAAGCAAGGACCTCGGAGGGATCGGGCAGATGACCAACGAGTACATCTACACGATGCTCCGCCGGAAGGGGATCGACACGAAGCTGATCCTCTTCCAGGACGAAGGTCACGGGACCACCAAGATCGCCAACCGCCGCTACGTGATGCAGGCGGCGCTCGACTGGGTGGACGGGCACATGGGAGGAAAACCATGACGCGCCGCCTCGCCGCCGCCGTTGCGGCGTTTCTGATCGCCGCGGCATTCCTCGCGATCTCGCCGGACGCGTCCGCGCCGCACGCCGCGCGCCCGCTGAAGGTCGACGACCTCTTCGAGATCGAAGGCCTCGGGATGTATTACGGCGGCCCGTATGCCTTCGCGCCCGACGCCAAGGCCCTCGCGTTCACGCGCAAGCGCGCGAAGAAGACGCTCAAGAACCACAAGTGGGAGTACCTCTGGGGCAACGCGGCGGGAGACGTCTGGCTCCAGCGCGCACCCGGCGAGGCGCCGGTGAATCTCACCAACGGCGTTTCGGACGGCTCCGGCTGGTTCTCGCCGCAGTGGTCGCCCGACGGCCGTTTCCTCGCGATGCTCTCGACCCGCGGCGGAAACGTCGGTCTCTGGGTCTGGGAATCGGGCAAGGGCCTTCGGAAACTGACCGATCGCGGCGTCGATCTCGTCAACGTCCGCGAGCGTCCCTATCTCTGGATCGACGCGCGGCGCGTCCTTTGTCCGGTGCTGCCCGAAGGCGAGCAACCGCTCTCGATGAAGATCGAGCTCGAGACGCCGCAGATCGCCACGCGCGAATGGGCGAAGACTCCGCGCGGCGAGGAAGCGACGGCGAGCGTCCTCGACAGCGGGGTGCCGGTCGATCTCTCGAAGCGCCGGCAGGGCCGGCTCCTCGTCCTCGACGCGGCGGCCGGGACGTCCGACGTCATCGCCGACTACAACACGGACGCCTGGCAGCTCGCGCCGGGCGGGCAGGCGATCGCCTACTGCCGCCAGGTCGGCGTCTACACGCCGCGCGCCGACGAGCCCCTGCGATTCGCGACGGCGGGGACGTACTCGGTCGAGATCCGGCGCATCGGCGGCGCGGCGGGCGCGCTGAAGACCGACCGCCCGCTTCCGAAGGACGTCCTCAAGGATTCGCTGCGCTGGTCGCCGGACGGGAGCGAGGTCGCCTTCCTCGCTTTCGGCGAGAACCGCGCGAACGCGCCGCGCCTCTATCGCGTCGCCGCCGAGACCGGGCGCGTCTCCGAGATCGATCTCGGCGATCTCGACGCGGAGCCCGCGATCCGGCTGCTTCCGCAGCTCGAATGGACGGCGGGGGGCGACCTCCTCTTTCTGGCGGCCCGGCGCGAGAAGGGCGAGAGGCCCGGGCCGACGGCGCGCCGCGACTGGTGGATCGTGGCGCGGGACGGCAAGACGCGCTGCCTGACCGAAGGGATGGACTCGCCGCCGCCGGAGCTGTGGCCGCAGGACGGCCGGGCCGCGTTCGTGGGCCTGGCGGGCGGTCCGCAGCCGAGCTACGGAAAACCGGCCCGGGCCGCGGGCGCCGACGACGTCTGGCGCATCCGTGCGGATCGCGCGCCCGAGAATCTCACGGCGAAATTCGATCCTCCCGTGTCGCAGATCGCGTGGCCGCGGCTCACGAACAACGGCGACGACGAGTATCCGTACACCGGAAGGACGTACTCGAAGATCGCGCTCGGCGTCGCGAAGGGTCAGACGTCGGACTTCTACGTCCTCGATCTCGTCTCCGGCGACATCCGCCCGCTCGCCAAGCCTTCGGACGACGCGGATCTCAAGGTCTACGACCCGCGCGGCTCGTCCGTCTTCGCGGCGGGCGGCAAGAGCGGCACGTTCGTCTGGCGCGCGGGCGCCGCCGCGGCGAAGCCCGAGACGCTCGTCGCCGTGAACACGTTCCTGCGCGACCTCGCCGAGGCCGAGGCGAAGCCGATCGAGTACGTGAGCAGCAACGGCGAGAAGCTGAACGGATGGATCCTCCTGCCCGTGGGGTACGAGCCCGGCAAGCGCTATCCGGTGATCACGTGGGTGTACGCCGGCTACATGTATCGCCCCCAGCGTCCCTGGATCGCCAACGTGGCCGACGCGAGCCCGCTCTCGATGCAGATTCCCGCGGCGCACGGCTACGCGATCCTGCTGCCGAGCATGCCGTTGAAGCCCGAAGGCGAGGTCGAGGACCCGATGCTCCGGCTCACCGAAGGCGTTCTGCCGGCGGTGGACAAGGCCGTGGAGCTCGGCATCGCCGACCCCGATCGCGTCTTCGTCATGGGGCAGAGCTTCGGCGGGTTCTCGACCTACGGACTCGTCACGCAGACGACGCGCTTCAAGGCGGCCGTGTCGCTCGCCGGGCTCTCGGACTTCATCAGCCTGTACTCTCAGTTCGACGCGCGCAGCCGCTACACCGACAATCCCCAGGACAACCTCTTCATGGCGGCGCTCATGGAGTCCGCGCAAACCGGAATGGGAGGTCCGCCGTGGAAGGACCTCGGGCGCTACCTGCGCAACAGTCCGATCTTCACGGTGGATCGCGTCAAGACGCCGATCCTGATCATCCAGGGCGACCTCGACTACGTCGCGATCCAGCAGGGCGAGGAGTTCTTCGTCTCGCTCTATCGCCAGGCCAAGCGCGCGCGGTTCGTGCGGTACTGGGGAGAGGGACACGTCCTCGAGAGTCCCGCCAACATCCGGGACATGTGGAAACAGATCTACGAATGGCTCGACGAGTTCGGCGACATCACGCGCGACGCCTCGGGAGGTCTCGTCTTCGACGGCGATCGCGTGAAGTCGCGCAAGCCGCCGGCGGCCAAACCTTGAGGAGATCGACATGAAGAACCGACGGCCCCTGCGATTTCTGGCGATCGCGTTTTTCCTGTCCTTCGCCGCGCGCGTCTCTCCGGCCGCGGACGGCGCCGGACCGCTGACGGTGGACGCTCTGACGAGCCTCTCCTCGCTCTCGCGCCTCTGGCCGATCGGGTCGCTGTCGGCCGACGGGCGCTCGCTCGCGTACACCTTCCGCGCCGGGAGCTCCGCGGCGAGCGCGGAGGGCGGAGGTCCGTACGCGAAGAGCGGGCTGATGCCCGACTACGCGACGGGAACGGATGTGTGGATCGCGGACACGCGCACCGGCGCGGCGGAGCGGGTCACCGACGGGAAAGGCGCGGTCGAGGAGCCGGCGATCTCGCCGGACGGGAATCGCGTCGCGTTCTTCTCCGACCGCGACGGCGTCGGCCACATCTGGGTCTGGAGCCGCGACACGCGATCCTTGCGCCGCGTCTCCGATGCCGTCGTGCGCCCGTCGTTCTTCGGAGGCGCCCACCTGCGGTGGACGCCGGACGGCCGGAGTCTGATCGCCCTGGTGCTGCCTGAGGGCATGACGGTCGAACAGGCGAACGCCCGCGGCGGGGCCCCGGCCGCGAAGGCCGAGAACGATCCGACGGTCGTGCCGGGGTCCACCGTGGTCGTGCGCCGATCCGCCGCGCGGCCTCCGGCGAAGGAGAAGGAAGCGAGCGGGCCGCCGGCCGCCGGCGCGCCTTCGGAGGGCGAAAAGAAGACCGACGACATGGACACGTCGCACCTCTTCGCCGTCATGGAGTCGGACGTCGCCGTCGTGGACGTGGCGTCGGGGAGGGTTCGGCGCGTCGCGGGCGGCAAGGCGGTCTTCTGGTTCGCGCCGTCGCCGGACGGCAAGTGGGTCGCCTTCTCGCACCAGTCGGGGCGGCGTCCCTCGAAGCAGGAGGTGTTCTACGACATCGAGGCCGCGCCGCTCGCCGGCGGAGGCGGGACGGCCCGCACGCTCGCGCGCTTCACGCGCGCCGATTACGGCTACTGCACCTGGTCGCCCGACTCCACCCGCATCGCGTACGTCGCGGAGGGAGGAGGAGAGTCCGGCGACGTCCACGTCGTGGACGCGGCCTCGGCGGCCGATCGGCTGGTTTCGACGGGACCGCACCCGGGCTTCGGAGAGCAGGCCGACCTGAAAGCGTTCTGGACACCGGACGGCCGGGCGCTGCTCGTCGCCGCCGTCGGGCGGCTCTGGACGGTCCCGAGCGCGGGCGGCCCGCTCGCGCCGGTGACGGTGGAAAAGGCGGATCGCGAAGTCGTGCAGGTCATCGCCGATGCCGGGACGAATATCGCGTGGTCGGGCGACGGCGGCCGCACGGTCACCGCGGTCGTCCGCGATCCGGTCGCCAAGAACATGGGGTTCGCGCGGATCGCGCTCGCGGACGGAAGAGCCGAGCGCCTGCGGGACGAGCCGAAGCGCTATGGCGGCTCCTATTCGCCGCCCATCACGTCCGGCGACGGATCGCTCGTCGTCTGGTCGGCCGAGGACGCCCAACACCCGCCGGACCTCTGGGGCGCGTCCGGGAATCTCGCTTCGGCGCGCCAGCTGACGCATCTGAACCCCCAGATCGAGAAGCTCGAGCTCGGCAAGTCGCGCGTGATCGAGTATCGGGGCATCGACGGAAAGCCCCTTCGCGGAGCGCTGCTCCTCCCGGCCGGATATCGCGAGGGCGAACGCGTGCCGCTCATCGTCCGGCCGTACCCGGGCCCCTACACCCACTCGGACGCCGTGAACCGTTTCGGCCTCGAGGGCTCGACCGACATATCCAACATGCAGATGTTCGCCACGCGCGGCTACGCGGTTCTTTCGCCCGAGATTCCGCAGCGGCTCGGAACACCGATGCGCGACCTGATGGAAGGGATTCACGTCGCGGTGAACCGCGTCATCGATCTCGGGATCGCCGATCCCAACCGCCTCGGCATCATCGGCCAGAGCTATGGCGGCTACACGACGATCTCCGTCGTCGTGCAGACGGACCGCTTCAAGGCGGCGGTGATGTGCGCGGGTCTGGGCGATCTGTTCTCCTACTACGGGAACCTCGACGCGAGCGGGGCCGACAGCTCGTCCTGGGCGGAGGCGGGCCAGGGGCTCATGGGCGGGACGCCGTGGGAGCACCGGCAGCGCTACTTCGAGAACTCGCCGATCTTCCTCCTCGACCGGGTCACGACGCCGGTGTTGATCCTCCACGGCAACAAGGACCGGGCGGTCCCGATCACGCAGGCGAACGAGGTCTTCGTCGGTCTGCGCCGTCTGGGCCGCGAGGTCGAGTTCCGGGAGTACGCCGGCGAGGAGCACGTCCCCGAGGGCCGGGAAAACCTGATCGACTTCTGGAACGCCGTCCTGCGCTGGTTCGACAAGTACGTCAAGAACGCGCCGTCGCCCGCATCCTGAGTCGCGCGCAAACGATCGGAGGCAACCTCATGCATCCGGATCCGAAGAGACTCGGCGCTTTCGCGTTCATCGCCGGGATCACGGCCGCCGCCGCAATCGCGACGCCGGTGCCTCCCGACGCGCCCGTCCGGGCCGGTACGCCGGTGACGCCGGAGCTCGTGATCGGATTTCAGACGGGCGATTTGAACGCCTACTTCTCGATGATGAACGTGTCGCCGGAATGGATGCCGGATTCGCGGCGTCTCGTCTTCTCTCGTCCCGATCCCGCCATGCCCGGGCGGTTCTGGATCGAGTCTTTCGACACGGAGACGGGAAAGACGGCGCGGCTCGAGGAAGGCTCCGATCCCCGGCCGAGCCCCGACGGCCGGGCGATCTCCTTCATGCGGGGAATGGGCGAGGCGCGGCAGATCTGGCTGATGTCCGCGGACGGAAAGAACCCGCGGCAGCTCACGCACTACGAGGGCGGGCTCGGGGGATGGGCCTTCAACGTCGCGTGGTCGCCGGACGCGCGGCGGATCGCGTTCAGCTACTCGCCCGACATTGCCGCGACGAAGGCGCGCAAGGAAAAGGCAGGCGCGAAGGACAGGAAGCCCGAGGAGCCGAAGAGCACGGTCGTCGTGTACGGATCGAAGGCGGATCTCCCGCTCGACTCCGAGATCTGGACCGTGGACGTCGCGAGCGGCGCGGAGAAGAAGATCGGCTCCTATCAGGCCCAGCTCTTCGAGCTCTCCTGGTTTCCCGACTCGAAGCGGCTCCTCGTGTACGGATTCCGGCACGGCACGTCCTACCGCGAGAGCAAGGACCAGAGCGACGTCATCGCGATCGACGCCGAGACCGGCGCGCGGAAGAATCTCGTCTCCGCGGGCGGCGAGGGCCTGGTCGGACGCGTCTCGCCCGACGGACGCCGGATCGCCTTCTTCTACGACGCGGACGACGTCCGCTATCCCGACATGTACACGGTCGCCGTCGTGCCGGCCGACGGGGGGGCGGTGCGGAGCCTGACGCCGAAGCTCGTCTCGAGCGGGCGTCCGATCTGGTCGCCGGACGGCCGGACGATCGACTACATCGCCCACGCGGGAGCGTTCACGCAGATCTTCGCGATCTCTCCGGACGGCGGCGCCCCGAAGGCGATCACGACGTCGGCGGCCATGCACCGCAACGCGACGCTCTCGCCGGACGGCAAGCGGCTCGCTTGGTACGAGGAAGCGGCCAATGGGAAGGCGCGCGCGGTTTTCGCGGAGGTCGACGGGTCCAACCCGCGGACCGTCGTGAACCTGACGCCTCAGTACGATTCGCTGCGTCTCGGCGAAGCGAAGGAAGTGCGCTGGAAGAGCCTCGACGGCCTGGAGATCGCGGGGATCCTCGTCCTCCCCCCGGGCTCGGCTCCGGGAAAGCCCCTGCCGATGGTCGTCGAGCTGCACGGGGGCCCGATCGGCGGAATGTCCGTCACGGGCCAGCTGATCTGCGTCGGGGCGCTCGAGCGGCAGATCTGGGCCGCGAAGGGCTACGCCGTCCTCGCGGCGGACTACCGCACGAGCGGCGTCTACGGCTGGGATCAGATCCTCGCGGGCCGCGAGAAGCAGAACTTCATGGAGATGGACTTCGCGGACATCGACAGCGGTGTCGACGCGATGGTGAAGGCGGGCGTCGCCGATCCCGATCGCATCGTCGTCGGCGGTCACAGCTACGGCGCCGTCGAGACCGAGTGGATCATCACGCACTCGCACCGGTACAAGGCCGCCGTCGCCTACGAGGGCGATCCCGACTGGTATCGCGCCTACGGCGACATGTACAGCGTCGGCGGCAACACGACTCTGGCGTGGCAGTTCCGCGGCCGCCCCTGGGAGGTCCCGGAGAACTATTTCAAGAACTCGGCGCTCTACATGGTCAAGGGAGCCACCATCCCGACGCTCTTCATCGTCGGGGACGGCGTCGACTACGGCGGCTCCTACGCGAGCCCGTACGAATACATGTACTCGGCGCTGAAGCAGCAGGGCGTCGAGACGCAGATGCTCCGCTACAAGCAGGAGGGACACGTCGTCTTCCGGCCGGAGAACGTGCGCGATCTGACGACGCGGATCGTCTCGTGGGTGGACGGGCATCTGGGGCCCGCGAAACCGTGAATAATTCCGGTCGGTGAAACGCCCCGCGAAGCTCGAACGCCGGCGCCCGGTTCTCCCGATCCTCGTCGCGTTCCTCGTCGTCGCCGTCGCATCGGCGGCGGTGTTTCTGCTGCGGCGGTCCGGCGGCGCGATGCGGCGGGCGGCCTGGAAAGGACAGAACGTCCTCTTCGTCACCGTGGACACCCTTCGTGCGGACCGCCTTCCCGCCTATGGCCGCAAGGACGTCCGCACGCCGACGATCGACGCGATCGCGGCGCGCAGCGTGCTCTTCGAGCGCTGCGAGACCGCGGCGCCCCTGACGCTGCCCTCGCACACGACGATCTTCTCCGGGACGCTGCCGCTGCATCATGGCGTGCGCGACAACGGCTCCTTTACCGTGCCGCCGGAGCTGCCGCTGCTCGCCGAGCTCTTTCACGGCGCGGGCTACGCGACCGCGGCTTTCGTCTCCGCCTTCGTGCTCGATTCGCGCTGGAAGCTGAACCGCGGTTTCGACGAGTACTTCGACCAGTTCGACACGCGCCAGGCCAACCTGATCTCGATCGGCGACATCGAGCGCCCGGCCGGAGAGACGGTCGACGCGGTCCTCGACTGGATGGCGCGCCGCGACAGGGCGAAACCGTTCTTTCTCTGGGTGCACTTCTTCGATCCGCACGCGCCGTACGCTCCGCCGCCGCCGTTCGCCGACGAGTACAAGGACCGGCCCTACCTCGGCGAGATCGCCTACGTGGATTCGGAGCTGGGCCGGCTGCTCGCCGCGCTCGCGAGTCAGGGGGTCGCAGAGCGTACGGCGGTCGTTTTCGCCGGAGACCACGGCGAGTCGCTCGGAGAGCACGGGGAGGACGGCCACGGCTTCTTCGTGTACGAGGCGACGCTCCACGTGCCGCTCCTGTTCGC
>DATBFU010000135.1:0-32092 GCA_036558325.1 Thermoanaerobaculia bacterium
GCCCTGGGAGCGGCGAGAGCCGACAGGATCCCGAGAAGGAGCGTTTCGCGCGCGATTCTCCGAAGCATCCTTTCCTCCGCTTTCCGTTTACGGCCCGTACAGCGTCAGGTTGAAGGCCGCCGCCAGAAACTTGGCCATGGCGTCGCGAGTCACGGCGTCTGCGGGGCAGTAGGTCGTCGCGCCGCAGCCCGTGATGATTCCCTTCGCCCACAGAAAGTGAACGTGCTTGCAGAACGCGTCCGTCGCCGGCACGTCGGTGAAGTGGATCGATGGGCTGCCCGCGGCGCAGGAGTACGAGAACCCGGTGACCGGGTCCGGCCCGTAAGTCATCGGGACGCCCGGACCGCCGGCCGGCGCGACGAGCGCCTTCGCGATGAATGACGCCATCTGGATCCGCGTGACGGTGTCGTTGGGGCAGTAGCCGCCGCCGGCGCAGCCGGCCGTGACGTTCTGGGCCGAGATGTAGTGGACGTGCTTGCAGAAGGAGTCGGTCGGAAGGACGTCGGGGAAGAGCGAGGCGCCGCCCGCCTTGCAGTCGTAGGCGTTGGGACCGATCGTTCCACTCGCCGGGACGCTGGGGCCGCCGCCGGCGAGACCCTTCGCGATGAAGATCGCCATCGCGCCGCGAGAGACGGGATCGTTCGGACAATAGGTCGTCGCCGTGCAGCCGGCCGTGATGCCCGTGTGGAGCAGCGTCTCGATCTTCTTGTAGAACGGCTCCGACGTCGGCACGTCCGTGAAGCTGCTCCCGATGTGGAGAGTCCACGTCTTCGATGCCGTCGATGAGAGCGTCTCGTGGAACGTGGCGTCCCAGTGCGGTGTCGGGCGGGAAGCCGCCGTGATGCCGAGCTGGAAGCAGTCGCCGGAAGTCTTGCAGCTCGCGGTCGCGCCGGCGGCGACCGACCCGTACGAGGAGGCGGCGTCCGAGATCGTGTAGGTCGCCCCCGAAGGACCGGTGAAGCTCGAGGCCGCGCCCGTCAGGCTCGCCGCGGATCCCGAATTGTTCTTCCAGGACGGCGCGACGACGACCGTCTCGCCCGGCTCGAAGACGCCGTTGCCGTTCGACGTCGCGAGGTCCGTCGGGTCGGCCTCGAGGGCCTTCCCCGTCGAGACGCAGGCGCCCGTCGCGGAGATCGCCGGAGACGCGTCATCGGTCGCGGAACAGCCGGTGCCGTTGACGACCGTCACTCCGAGGTTGACCGAGCCCGAGTTTCCGGCGGTGAAGGTGATCGTTCGGGTGCCGTTTCCTCCGGTGATCGTTCCGTTTCCGATCGTCCACGCGTAGGTCCCGCCCGCTCCCGCGTCGGGGACCGAGGCCGTGTTGCCGGCGGATCCGGCGCAGACCGTCGCCGGCGCCGTGATCGTCGCGTTCGGCGCGACGCAGCAGGTTCCGGTGTAGGTCGCGCAGGGGAAGCAGAGGCCGTCGACCGAAAGCGTGTAGTTGGCGCCGATGCCGCCGTCCGCGTCCACCTCGTTGACGACGACGACGAACGTCGCGCCGCCCGGCACGTTGAAGGAGTACTGCGTGGTGCCGCTCGTGCCGGGGTCGGCGACCCAGTTCGTGCTGAGGCTGCTGGGGTTGAACGACGGAGAGTAGGCGGCCGAGAAGAGCTCGAACGCGGTGCCGGAAGTCTGGGTCAGACCGACCGTGACGCACACCGTGCTCGCCGAGCAGTTGGTGAACGTGTAGGAGTCGAAACGGCGATTGCCCGAGCCGAAAGTGCCCGGAAAGCTCTTCGGCGTGGCGCAGCTCGCGACGACGCCGTCCCGATTGAGCCGGGGCGACTGGAGTCCCGTCGCGGAGGTTGCGCCGGGCACGGTGGCGGGGACGGTCGTGTCGAGGGTCGTCGAGATGTTCCAGGCGGGAACGCCCGCGCGGACGAGGAAGTGGTAGGCCTGCGGGCTCACGCCGCCGGAGAACGTGACGGTGAGCGTGAAGTCGATGGCGAGAGGACACGTCACGGTGTTCGCGAGGGAGATCTGGAAAGGGGTCGCGTTGTTGCCGTGGGCCCCGCCGGCGATGTTCGCGTAGCCCGACGAGCCCGTCGCGACCGTGACGCCCGGGGTCGACGTCGTGAGGACGGCCGAGATCGCCGTCGCGCCGACGGTCGCGTTCTCGTTCTGAAGCTGAACGGTCAGCGTGCCGCACTCTCCCGGCTCGACGAAGCCGTCCCCGTCGCCACCGTCCTCCACGAGCGTCGTCGTGCCCAGGAGCAGAAGCGCCTTCGGCGTCGGAGCAATGCTCTGCACCGCCGCCATCGCGTCGAGGACGCCGACCCCGCTGTCCCGATCGACGCCCGGCGCCTCGATGTCGATCGCCGTCGAGGTCAGCGCCGTTCGAATCTGGGCCGGCGTGAGCGACGGCTTCGCGGACTTGACGAGCGCGGCGATCGCCGCCGAGTGGGGCGCGGCGGCCGAAGTTCCGAAGAAGGGATTGAAACCCGGCGTCGCGCAGGACACGCCGTCCGCCGCGGCGATGTCGGGCTTCTGAAGGACCTGCCCTCCCGCGGACGCGAAGAGGACGTTGCCCGGCGTGATCGGCGTGCTGTCGGCGTTGAAGAAGACTTTCCGCGGACCGTCCGAGCTGAAGGTCTCGACGTGGTCGGAGCTCGAGAACGGGCTCGGGAAGGGACCGGCCGCGTCCACGGCGGCGACTCCGAAGGCGGGGGCCGCGGCGTTGTGTCCGTGCGTCTCTCCGGTGGTGCCGGCCGAGATTTTCGAGCGATTCGTCGCGAGGTGCAGGGCGCGCGTCGCGGCCGCCGCGTGCTTCACGATGACGATCCGATTGCCGGCGGCGTTCGCGCCCCCCGGGACCTGCTCGAACGGGTCCTGCGTCCCGTTCTGCACGTTCGTGGAGGAAGAGACGATCGACGTACCGGCCGCGTTGAGAACGAACAGGTCGTAGTCGTTGCCCGATCCTCCGAGCGGGTCGGACCAGCTGATCGTTATGGGACTGCCGCTGCCGGTCGTGATCGTTTCGAAGGTGCCGCCCGAGCCGGTGAAGTCGTGCAGGACGCCCGCTGGAAGCGGCGACGAAGTCGCGCCGCCGCCGAGGAAGTCGCCTTCCCACGTTCCCGACGTGGCGTCGTCGAGGTTCCCCGAATTGGTGGCGGAAGAGAAGTACAGCGCGCCGTCGGCGGTGACGTCGTTGACTGCCTGCGTGGGGAGTCCGCCGTTCGTGTTCGAGACCACGCTCGCCGCCTGTCCCTTCTGGAAGGCGGTCTCGTTGAAGTAGTTGACGTCGTCGACGATGATGTCGCAGCCCGCGGTCCGCAGGGCGTGGACGTTGTTCGCGAAGTTCGCGACGCCGCCGCTCGCCGTCGCATAGTAGAGCTTCGCGAGGGGGGCGAGATCGTGGACGATCTCGAGCATCGCCGTGCCCTCGGCGCCCGTGCCGGCCTGGCCCGGAAGAATCGTGACGTCGGACGGCAGGTCGCCGGAGAGCTGGACCTGCTGCAACGGATCGACTCCGTTCGAGAGGACGCCGATCTTCAGCCCCGCGCCGCCGATCCCGTAGGTCGTGCGCGCGAGCTTCGCGCGGTGCGTCACGTCGCCTTCGGAGACGTTCAGCGCGTCCGTCTGGCGCGGGAGAACGGCGGCGAGCTGCGCCCGCACGCGTGCCGCGCGGCCGGCGAACCCGCTCGCGTCCTTGCGCTGTGCGCCCCGCTCGCGCGCCGAGGGCGGCAGACCCGCGGCCCCGAAAAGCGCCTCCTGGGCGGGTTGCACGAAGATCACCGCGGCGTCGGATGCGACGGCTTCGATCGCCGCGAGCGGGAGCCGCGCGCGGATCGCGCGGAACTCGCGATGCACGGATTCGATTTCCGCGCCGAGCTCTCGAAGCCGGGCGAGAAGGGCGTCCTGAACGTTCGCCGTGATGTCGACGAGGGCGCGGGCCTGCACATCGACCGCGACGTCGGTTTCGAGCGACGAGATTCCCGCCGCGAGCGGCTCGCCGCGGTCCTGCTTGATCCGGTAGAGGAGATTCGAGTCGATCTTCTGTTGCGCCGGCGTTCGGGAGGCCTTCTCCTCCAGGAGCGCCTGGATCTGCGTGAGCGCGCGCGAGTCGATCGCATCGGCGCCGCGGGCGGAGGAGGCGAAGGTCGCGGCGAGAAGCGCGAGGACGGCTGCGAATCGGAGACGGCGGCGGTCCATCGGATCGAATCTCCTTTCGGGGTTAGGGTTGGTACAAAGACAACCAGAATGCGTTCGTGAGGAGCTTTGCCGGCGTGGCAATCGCGAGGCCGGTAAGAATGGATAGAGCGAGCCCGGGCTTTTCGCGCATGTTCAATCCCCGAACAAGGAAGATCCTGGATGACCTATCGCGGGGGAACGGCGGCCGGGGCGCGTCCCGGGTCTTCCCCGGGATTCGCGCCCCGCCGGTTCGTGGACATCGGGCTCAGTTTTGCGGGCCGTAGAGCAGGAGGCCGAAGGCGTTCGTCAGGAACTTGGCCATCTGATCGCGCGTGACGAGGGTCGCCGGCTGATAGGTCGTCGGGGAAACGCCCGCGACGATGCCGCGCGCCCAGAGATACATGACGTGCTTGCAGAACGGGTCCGTCGCCTTCACGTCCGAGAAGTGGATGTTGGTGCCGAACGTGTTGCAGTTGTAGGAGAACCCGGTGACCGGGTCGGGGCCGTAGACCTTCGGAATCGCGTTTCCGCCGTTGGGCGCCACGATGGCTTTCGCGATGAAGATGGCCATCGAGCCCCGATCGACGTTTGTCGCAGGCTGGAAGTGTGTGGGGTCGGTTCCCGAGGCGACGTTCTGCGCCGCGATGTAGTGGACGTGCTTGCAGAAGGAGTCGCTCGGCTTGACGTCGGCGAAGATGGAAACTCCGCCGACGCCGGCGACGCAGTTGTAATCGATTCCGGAGACCTGTCCGGAGATGGGCACGTTGGCCCCGCCGCCGGCGATGCCCTTCGCGATGAAAATGGCCATCGAGCCTCGGCTGACTTTGTCCGACGGGCAGTAGTGCCGGGCGTCCGAGCAGCCTCCCGTGATGCCCGTGTGCAACATGGTTTCGATCGTCTTGTAGAAGAGCGACGTCCGCGGGACATCGAGAAAGCTGTCGCCGACGTGGAGCAGCCACGTCTTGTCGACGCCGCCCGTCACCGCCTCGTGAAACGAGGCGTCCCAGTGGGCCACCGGCCGCGTCGCCGGCGCGGACACGGAGAACTGATAACAGTTGGCCGTCGTCGCGAGGCAGTCGCCGGTCGAGTTCGCGTTGATGGTTCCGAAGTCGGCCGAGGTATCCGGAAGAGCGTAGGTCGCGCCGCCGGGGCCTCCCGGTGTCGACGCGGTTCCCGTGGCGGCGATGGGGCTGTCCGTCATGTTGAGCCAGTTGGGGTCGATGACCACGGTCTCGCCGGGCTCGAGGATGCCGTTCATGTCCGAGGGGCCGCCGCTTGGCGACGTGTCCACTTTGAGGAGCGCCGCTTTCAGTTGCGCGATCTTGAGCGTCGTATCCGTCGCGCTGTAGGAGAGGTCCCAACCGAGGCCGGCTCCGGGGGAGGGGAAGGTCAATGTCCCGAAGGTGCCGGTTCGCGACGCGTGCGTGAGGATCGTGAAGGAGTCGCCGACGGCCGGCGTGTATCCGAGGTTGACTTTGAGCTCACCGGCGAGCGTCGCCGCTCCGGCGATGAGCATCCGGTCGAAGTCGACGCCCGGAGTCGTGCCGTTGATGTCCACGTTGTAGACACCGGGCGCGGCCTGTGTGTACTTGTGGTTGTTGGTGATCGAGATCTCGCCGGGCGACTCGCCGGGGCTCGCCTGGCCGGTGCCGGACACGCTGACGTCTCCGTTGATGTTTCCGCTGCCCTTGAGCACCCCGCCCTGGATGTTCAGGGCCTGGCCCGAGCTGCTGTTGATGTTGCCGCCGTCGAGGAAGAGGGCGCCGCCCGTCTGAGTGTAGGTGCCCTGGAAGGTCAGGTCGCCGGTCTGCGCGTCCATGATCCCGCTATTGGTCGTGTTGGCGTAGATGTAGAAGATCCCGGCGCTCGTCGTGCGCTTGAACGTGCCGGAATTCGTGAACGTCTGTCCGCCCGAGCCGTTGATGTACTGGTCGTTCTGCGCTTCCCACGAGCCCTGGTTGTTGAGCGTGCCGCCCGTCGAGATGTAGATGTATTCGTTTCCGCTCTGGATCGCCGTGCCCTTGTTGACCAGCGGCCTCTGCAGCGTCACGCCGAACCCGTTCATGATGAGCTGGCGGCCCGTGTCGATCGTCGTCGTTCCCGTGCCGGCGAGCGTGCCGCCCGACCACGTGTAGATTCCCCCGCTCGCGACGCCCATGCTGTCCGAGCCGTTGATCGTACCGCCCGATTGGGTGATGTTCGAAGGCGCGACGGTCGCGCCGCTGTTGAACGTGTTCGTCCCGCCGCTGACGGTGAGCTGCGAAAGCGGGGAAAACGACGCGCCGCTGCCGAACGTGATCGTCGCGGACGAGAGCAGCAGGATGCCGCCCGAGCCGCCCTTGAAATCTCCCGTCAACGACCAGGTGCCGCCGTTGAACTGGAGCGTCGCCCCGGCGAAGTTGAAATTGTTGGAGTTGCTCCCGCCTCCCGACAGCTGGAGCGTTCCGCTGTTGACGTTGACCGTTCCCCCGGCGCCGTTCACGTTCGCCTGAATGAACGCGGTGCCCGCGCTGGTGGTGCGGTTGATGGTTCCCGTGTTCGTGACGATCTGGCCCGAGCCGTAGATGCCGGAGTCGTTCTGGATCTCCCAGGTGCCGGAGTTGTCGATCGATCCGCCCGTGGACATCGAGATGTAGGCGTTGCTGCTCATCGTCGCGGCGCCCGCGTTCGCGATCTTGCGTTGGAGGGTCGTGCCGCCGTTGTTCAAGAGCAGCGTGCGGCCGCTGGCGATCGTCGTCGTTCCGGTCCCCGACATCGTGCCGCCACTCCAGGTAAACGAGCCGCCCGCGCCGAGAGCGAAGGAGTCGGTGCCGGTCAGCGTTCCGGAGGACAAGACCCAGTTCGTCGGCGTGACGGTCGTTCCGGTGGCGAAAGTCGAGCTGGCGCCGGCCACCGTGAGCGTCGACAACGGCGAGAAAGAGGCGCCGCTGTTGAAGTTGATCGTTCCGCTGTCGAGCAGCAGATTGCCGCCGGAACCGCCCGAAAAATCGGCCGTGATGGCCCACGTGCCGCCGTTGATCTGCAGCGTCGTGCCGGTGAACGTGAAGGTGCCGCTGTAGGTGCCGCCGCCGGTGAAGCGCAGCGTGCCGGTCGTGACGTTGACCGCGCCGTTGCCGTTCAGGATCGGCTGGATGAAGGCCGCGCCCGCGCTCACGGAACGCTTGAGCACGCCCGGCGAGTTGTTCTGGAGAAGCTGGCCGCCTCCGTAAAAGCCGGCGTCGTTCTGGATGTCCGTCGTTCCGGTGTTCGTGTAAGAGCCGCCCGACACGAGCGACAGATAGCCGGAGCCGCTGAGTGTCGTCGTGCCGGCGTTCGAGAACGGACGGCCGACCGAGATCCCGCCGGCCACGAGGCACGTGGCGCCCGAGGCGACGGTGATGCCTCCGGTTCCGCTGAGCGTTCCGCTGTTCAGACTGAAGGCGCCGCCCGACGCGATGGTGAGCCCTCCCGTTCCCGAGAGCGTGCCGCCGGCGAAAGTGAAGCTCCCGTTGACGGTGACGGTGCCCCCATTGATCGTGAGGTTGGTGAGTGTGATGCTGTCCGCGCCGGCAATGACGGGGTTGTCGTGCGGCGTGCCGGTGTTGATGATCGCGGTGTCGTTGGTGTCGGGATAGTTCGGCGCCGTCGTGCAGCCGCTCCAGTTCGTCGTCGTCTTCCAGGCGGTGCTCGTCGTGCCGGTCCAGGTGCATGTGTCCGCGCGCGCGGTCGCGGCGGCAAAAAAAGCGAGAGCTGCGATCGCCGAGACAACGAATCCCCAGGAAGTCCGCGTGGCCCGTGAGAGTCTCATGGTGCCCACCTTCTCCTTTTCCGTCTCCGACAGATCAGACCGACACCGGGGATTTCGGGATGGGGCGGACGCTATGGCGGGTGTGCCATCGGAGTCAACGGTGGTGGTGCGAAGTGGCACCTTCGTGCCGGTGTGACGAGCGCCGATCCCCCTGGCGACCGCCGCCGGCGTCTCGGAGCGGACGCGATCTCCAACCCACAGAGACCGGAAGAGTTCGCTCCCGCGCGGCGCGTTCGCCGATCAGGGCTCGGGAGAGCCGCCCGGTTCCTCCTCGACCTCGGGCATGACGCAGGGCGAGAACTCGGAAGTTCCGGCGGCCGCGCTCGTCGCCGTGGCCGCCACGCCCTGGTCGCGCGGCGCGGTCAGCGAGACGCCGAAGTCCGCGTGGCCGCCCGCGTCGGTCGTCACGTTCCACGTCGCGATCTGGGTCTGCCCCTCGCCGTAGCCCGACGGATCGCACGATGCGTTCGAGAAGAACTGCAACGTGAAGCCCGTGTGCGGCGCCGCGTCGAGCGTGCCCTCGACGCTGTAGGGCGTCACCTTCGTGAGGACGGGGAAGTTCACGGAGATGCGCGCGCCCGCTTCGGGCCCGTGATTCGGAGTCACGCCGTCGCCGCCCGAGTCGATTCCGAGCGCGCCGTTGTCGTGAATCGAGTTGCTCAGGATCGCGTTTCCGGCGCCGGCCGAGAACTCGAGGAGGACTCCGGCGCCGGCGTTCCAGGCGATGTGGTTGCCGTCGGTGCCGAAGTCGGTTCCGCCGATGGCGGTTTTGCGCGCGCCGTCCCGAAGGCGGACGCCGTCGGCGTTGGGCAGAGCGCCGGCCGTCTCCGTCGCGTCCACGCCGATCCGATTGCCGGACACCGCCGTCTCCTCGGAGTCGAAGGCGATCTCGATCCCCGGCCCGGAATTCCCGGAGATCAGGTTCCCGGCCGCGGACGAGGGTCCGCCGATCGTCGCGCGCGCCACGCCGCTCACGAGAACGCCGGCGCCGGCGTTGGGGAGCGCGGCCGTTCCCGCGGCGTCGGTGCCGATGAAGTTTCCGCGGACCGCGGCGCGCTCCCCGGGCGAGACGCCGGGCCCGCCGTTTCCCGACACGAGGTTGCAGGCGCCGGAGCACGGCCCCTCCGGACGGACGCCTTCCGTGCCGCCGATCCGCCCGCCTCCCCGGATTCCGCCTTTCCGGTTCGGAAGCCGGACCGCCCCCCCGGCGTCGGCTCCGACGATGTTCCCGAGAACCGAGTCGGCCGGCCCGGCCGCGATCCCGACGTCGCCGTTTCCCGAGACGACGTTGCCCGCTCCGGCGGCCTCGCCCCCGATCGTGTTGCCGCCCGCCCCCGTCGAAACGATGCCCTCGGCGCCGTTGCCGAGCGCGCGCGCGCCGGTCACGTCCGTGCCGACGCGATTCCCTTCGACGACGTTGCCGGCGCCCTCGATCCGGATTCCCGCGCCGGTGTTTCCGGAGACGACGTTGCGGACGGGGATCGACGTGCCGCCGATTCGATTGCGGTCCGACCGGACGAGGATTCCCGTCCCCCGGTTGCCCGGTGACGCCGCTCCGGCGAGGTCCGTTCCGACGAAGTTGCCCTGCAGGACGTTGCCGCCCCGCTCATCGAGAACGATCGCGGCGAGCGCGGCCGAGCGAAAGCGGGAGAGAACGAGCCCGCGCACGGCGCTCGATCCGGCGGTGATCCGGAGCCCCGCGGCTTCGTCGCCGGCGCCCGCGCCGTCGAGCGCGACGATCGGCGAGCCCGGCCAGCCCGGCTGCTTGGTCGCGTCGATGACGACCGGGTCGGTGACCGCGGGCAGCGGCGATGTGAGGCGGATTGAGACGGGGCCCGATCCGACGGCGAAGAGGATCGTGTCGGGGCCGGGATGGGTGTTCGAGTACGTGATCGCGTCGCGGAGCGTGCACGGCGCCTGGCCCGTCAGAGCGCAGCCCGAGGCATGAAGCCCGTCGTCGCCCTCGGTCACGTTGACGGTGGCGGCGGCGGCGATCCCCCCGGCGGCGAATGCCGCCGCGAGGACACAAGCCCGGATCGTGTGCCGACGCCTCACGGCGCCCATTGTCGCGCAGCCTGGCTAGGGTCCGTACAGGAGCAGATTGAACGCGTTGCCGAGAAACTTCGCCATCTCGCCGCGGGTGACGCCGTCGTCCGGGCAGTAGTGTCCGGAGAAGCAGCCGGCGATGATGTTCTTGACGTACAAATAGTTCACGTGCTTGCAGAAGACGTCGGCCGGCGTAACGTCGCTGAAGAACGAATGGGGCGTCCCCGCGGCGTCGCAGGAGTAGGAGAGATGCGGAGGCGCCGGATCCGTGTAGGTCAGCGGAATGCCCGCGCCTCCCGCGGGCGCGACGATGCCTTTCGCCACGAAAATCGCCATCTGCGCGCGGCTGACGAGCTGGCTGGGACAGTAGTGCGTCGCGTCGCAGCCGCTCGTCACGTTCTTCGCGGCGATGTAGTGGATGCTCTTGCACGCCGTCGAGGTCGGCGCGACGTCCACATAGAGCGACACTCCTCCGGCGACGCAGTTGTAGGGGTGCCCGGCGACGCTTCCCGAGACGGGCACGTTCGCGCCGCCGTGCGCGACCGCGCGCGCGATGAAGATGGCCATCTGGTCCCGAGGGACATTGTCGTTGGGGCAGTACGTCGTCGGCGTGCACCCGAGGGTGATGCCGTTGTGGAAGACGGTCTCGATCTTCTTGTAGAAGGTGAAGCCGCGCGGCACGTCGGTGAAGCTGTCGCCGATGTGGAGCTTCCAGGGGTGCGCGCCTTCCCGCGTCGACATCGTCTCGACGAAATTCGCGTCCCAGTGCTGGGCCGGACGCGTGGCCGGCGCCGAGACGAACATCGCGAAGCAGTTCAAGGTCACGGCGCAATTGCCGATGCTCTTCTGACCGATCGGGCCGTAGTCGTTGGCGGTATCGGGGGTCGAATAGACGGCGCCGGCGGGGCCCGTCAGAGTCGACGCCGTTGAGGTTGCCGTGATCGCGAGCTCGGTCGGGTTCTCCCAGTTCGGCCGGACCTGTCCCGTCTCGCCGGGCTCGAGGACGCCGTTCGAGTCCGACGTCCCGCCGCCCGATACGTCCACGTCGAGGAAGCGCGGCAGCAGGTCCGCGCAGCGGGAGAACTCGGACGTCGAGCCGTCCGGAGCGGTCGCGGTGGCCGTGACCTTCGCGCCGACCGGCACCGCCACGGAGTAGCTGAAGGCCTTGTTCCCGCTCCCGTCGGTCGTGACCGACGTCGAGCCGAGATACGTCTCTCCTTCGCCGAAACCCGACACGCCGCACGTCGTGTTCGCGTAGAAGTCGAGCGTGTAGGTCGTGCTCGCTTTGCTGTTGAAAGTGCCCTGAACGGACGAGGCCGTGACCGTGTTGATCAGCGGGTAGTTCTGCTGGCCGTTGGGGCCGTCGTCCGCGTCGAGGGGATCATTCGCCGTCGGGCCGGCCTGCCCTCCGGACCCGCTGTTGAACATGATGTCGATTCCGAGATCGGAGTCCGGGAAAGTCGGGGCCTGCCCGTTGTCGTGGATGGAATTGCCGCGGACCGAGATTCCGGCGATCGCGTTCGTGAACGGACCGACCAGGACGCCTCCCTCGCCGTTGAACGCGATGATGTTGGGCTGACCCGCCGCCGTTCCGCCCACGGTGACGTTCTCGGCGTTGACCATGAGGCCCGACAGCCGGTTGCCGAGATGGACTGTTCCCGTCGCGTCGGTGCCGACACGGTTGCCGTAGACCGTGGCGGTCCCGCCGATGCTGTTGTTGAGGAAGACGCCGTTCGCAACTCCGCCGATGACGTTGCCCGCGCCCGCGGCGGAACCGCCGAGCGTGAGGGTGCCCGTATAGCGCGCCACCTGGAGGCCGAGGGCGCCGATCGACGTCGGGAAGACCTCGGTCCCGCTCGCCTTGACGCCGATCAGGTTGCCCTGGATCGTGACGTCGCCGGGCTGGTCGAGAGTGATTCCGATGGAAGACACCGCGAAGACGTTGCGGTCCGCGAGAGCCGAACCGCCGATCTGCCAGTTGTCGCCGGTCGCGTCGATGTCGCGATTGTTGTAGACGGTGAGCATTCCTGCCGCGTCCGTTCCGAGAAAACAGCCGAGGACTTTCGCCGTCACCGCCGACGCAGAGCCCAGAGTCTGGATGCCCTTCGAAAAGTTCGAGATCACGAGACCGCGCAGCGTGACGTCCGTGCTGTCGAAGAAGAAACCCGTACCCGTGCTGATGGAGGCGGACTTGACGACGATTTTGAGAGCCGCGTTCGTGCCGACCGCGGCCGTATTGACGGACGCGCCGGCCTGCGTGTAGCCGTCGATCGTCAGCGGAGTGGTGATGCTCGGCATCCCGCCGGTCGTGATCGTGCAGACTCCTCCGGTGCAGCCCGCGTCGGTCCCCGGGATCGCGAAGTGAATCACGTCGGTTCCTGAGCCGGCCGCGCACTCGTTGGCTGCGGCGCCGGACGTCGTGTCGGTGTTCGCCGAGATGATCGCCTCGCGCAGCGTGCACTTGCCGTCGTTGGCCTGCGTGTCGGCGGTGCCGTTGACCGTGATCGTCGCGGCGCGGGCGGAAGGAACCCCCAGGAGAGCGACCGCGGCGAGTGAAAAGACGAAACCGGCCTTTGCGAAGGGACACGCGCGCATGGGACCTCCTTCGACGGAGTCGGACCGGGGCGATGGCCGACGCTACCCTTCGACCTCGGCCGCTGTCAAAGGAATTGGTGCGCCGGCTTCAGGGCCCGTACAGGACGAGCTGGAAGGCGTTTCCGAGGAACTTCGCCATCTCGTCTCGGGCGACGTCGGAGTCGGGACAGTAAGTCGTGGCCGTGCATCCCGTCACGACTCCCTTGGCCCACAGGAAGTGTGCGTGCTTGCAGAAGGGGTCCGTCGGAGGAACGTCGGTGAAATGGGTGCTCGGGCTCCCGGTTTCGCAGGAGTACGAGAGTCCCGTGACGGGGTCCGGCCCGTAGGACAGGGGAACCGCGGGTCCTCCTCCCGGCGCGACCATCGCCTTCGCGACGAAGGAGGCCATCTGGAGCCGCGAGACGAGGTCGTTCGGGCAGTACATCGCGGCGCCGCAGCCGGCCGTGACGTTCTTGACGGCGAGGTAATGGACGTGGCGGCAGAACGAGTCGGTCGGCAGCACGTCCGTGAACGCCGACGAGCCGCCCGCGACGCAGTTGTAGGGCGTCGAGCCGACGACGCCGCTCACCGGAATCGCCCCGCCGCTTCCCGCGATCGCCTTCGCGAGGAAGATCGCCATCTCGGAGCGATGCACCTTCTGGGACGGGCAATAAGTCGTCGACGTGCACCCGCTCGTGATGCCCGCGTGGAAGATCGTCTCGATCTTCTTGTAGAAGATCTGCGACGGCGGGACGTCGGTGAAGGATCTCCCGATGTGGAGCGTCCAGGCCTTCGAATCTCCCCCGGTCGAGAGCGTCTCGGTGAACGTCGTGTCCCAGTGCGGCGCCGGCCGCGTCGCGGGATTCGAGACCGAGAGCGCGTAGCAGTTTCCCGTATCGGCGCAGCTCGCCGTCGCGCCCGGGGCGACCGTGCCGTAGTCCGCCGCGGCGTCCGGCGTCCCGTAGACGGCGCCCGGCGGACCGGTGAACGAGGCGGCCGCGCCGGTCAGCGGGATCGACGCTCCGGTGATGTTCTTCCACGCCGGCTGCACGGCCACGACCTCTCCCGGCTCGAAGACGCCGTTGGCGTTGGACGAGGCGGTGACGAACGGATCGATGCCGATCGCCTGCGGCGCGGCCTGAGGCGGGCCGGGGGTGCGCGTGACCGTCGGCGTCGCGGTGGGCGGCCCGAGGGTCGGCGTGCGGGTCGCGGTTGCGGTCCTGGTGGCGGTCGCCGTTCGGGTCCGGGTCGGCGTGATCGACGGCGTGACGCTCGGCGTCGGCGAGAGCGTGGGCGTGCGCGTCGGCGTGGCCGTGAAGGTCAACGTCGGGGTCCGCGTCGAGGTCGCCGTGCGCGTCGGGGTGCGCGTGTTGGTCGGCACCGGGATCGTGTACTGGAAGATGTCGGCGCAGTCCGGCGTCTGGCAGGCCGTGCACGTCGCGCACGTGCCGCTGTTGGCGAAGATCTCGATCCGCGTTCCCGTCGTGTTCCAGGCCTCGAACATGTAGCGGACGGTCGTGCCGCCGGGCTGCGCCGGGATCGTCGCGCTCACGACGTCGATCTCCTGTGTCGGAACGATCGAGATGTCCGTGTAGTGGCAGGCGTAGCTTGCCGTGACCACCTGCGTCGTGCCGGTTCCGATGCCGAGGACGCCGTTCGGCGCCGTTCCGTCGGTGGTGTAGTAGAGCCGCCCCTGCTGCGTATACCCCTGGTACTTGATGCGGAAGCGGAGCGTCTCGACGTCGGCGCTCCCGGGAAAGATCGGGCTCGCGTAGGTCCCGCATCCGCCGCCGATGTCCGAAGGGTTGCCGCGGTCGTGAAAGATCTCGAGCGCCTGTCCGAGCGCGGCGGCGGGGGCGAGCGCGAGTGCGAACGTCAGGACGAACGCCGCGGCGGGTCCGCGTGCCTTCACGCCGCCATTGTGACACGCGGACGCCGGCGATGAGCCGTCCTAAGGCAATCCGAACGTCCGCACGATGAACGCGGCCATTTCGCCGCGGGTGTTGGTATTCGTCGGGCAGTAGAGATTGAAGCCGCACCCGCCCGTGATGTTGCGCCGGTAGAGTTCCTCGATCCATTTGGCGAACGGATTCGAGACCGGGACGTCGGTGAATTTGCCCGTGGCCGGCGGCGGCACGAAGCCCGACCCGAGGAGCGTCCGCAGAAGGAAGACCGCCATGGAATCGCGCGTGACGGTGTCGTTGGGGCAGAACTTGCCGCCCCCGCAGCCGGTCGAGATGCCGAGGTTTGCGAGGAGCTCGATGTGCTTCGCGCCGAAGGCGTTCGCCGGGACGTCCGTGAACATCGTGCCTGTCGCGGCCGGCGGCGTGAAGCACAATCCGTATTTCGCGCGGATGAGAAAGATGGCCATCTCCGCCCGCGTGATCGTGTTGTTCGGGCAGTACGTGCCGACCCCGCACCCCTGCGTGATCCCGGCCGCGATGAGCTTGACGATCGACGCGGCGTACGAGCTTCCTCCCGCGTCGGTGGGAAGCGAGACGTAGCCGTTCTTCAAGCGGCCCGTCGGCCCTGCCGGGATCGAGACGACGAGATCGTACGCGGCGCCGGCCGGCCGCGCCGGAGCCTTCGCGACGATCTCCGTCGGAGAAAGCAGCTGCACGTCGGTCGCCGCCACGCCGCCGATCGTCACCGCCGGCGTACCCGAGAAGAGCATTCCCTTGATCAGCAGTTGCGGGCCGCCGGCGGCCGGACCGGAGTCCGGACTCGTCGAGAAGACGATCTCCGAAGAGAGCTCCGAGGTCGATCCCGCGCCGTTGGTCGCCGTCGCCGTGACGGGCTGGCCCGCCGTAATCGGCGTCGGCAAGAGCGCATTGAACGACGTATTCCCGGACATGTCGGTCGTGACGTCGATCCCTCCCAGGTAATGGTCGGCCTGGACCGCGGAGCGCGGCCGGCTCCGGCAGGCGGGATTGGAGTAGAAGTCGAGATGGAACGGGCTCGAGGCCGTGCTGTTGAGCGTGCCGATCACGCGCGTGCCGCCGCCTTCCGGCGCCGCGGAGGTCACGAGCGGGAAGTTCTGGAGGTCATTCGGGCCGGTATCGGCGTCGCCGGCGTCGTTGGCCGTCGGCCCGAGCGGGGAGGTCGCGAGGTCGATGCCGAGCGCCGGCGTGCCCGACTGGTTCCCGAGGTTGTCGAAGATCCGATTGCCGCGGATCGTGTTTCCGGCCTCGCCGCCGACCGAGACGCCGACGCCGTGGTTGTAAGCCACGACGTTGGCCTCGCCGGAGCCGTCGCCGCCGACGACCACGTCCTTCGCGAGGGAGACGTTGATCCCGAAATGGTCGTTGCCGAAGAGCTTCGTCTGCGTGGCGTCCGTGCCGACGAAGTTGCCCTGGATGACCGAGCCGTCCGCCTCGTAGACCTGAATGCCGGCGGAATGCCCGCCGATCACGTTCCCCGCGCCCGCCGCCGTTCCCCCGACGACGATCCCGTCGCCGCCGAACTCGAGATAGACGCCCTGACCCTCGCCTCCGAGGAGCGCCTTCGTTCCCGTCGGATCGATCCCGAATCGGTTTCCCTGAATGCGGACGTCCGTCATGCGCGTCACGCGCATGTCGTAGCCGCGGCAGGCGAACCCGTTCGCGGCGGAGGCCGTGAGGCCTCCGACCGTGAAATTGCTCCCGTCGTCCATGAGGATCCCGCTGCCCGTGCGGAGCGCGACCGCGCCCGTTCGGTCCGTGCAGAAGAGATTCCCCTGGACGACGGATCCGGCGTCGGAGGCGTAGCCGCTCTCGAAGCCATCGCCGTTCGAGGTCGTCGTGCCGAAGAGGTTTCTCGCGGCCGGAGTCGTCCCCCCGATCCGCGCGTTCTCGTGGTTCCCGAGGATGGCGCCTCCGGCCACCGCCGTGGGCGTCAGGCCGTCGGCGTGCATTCCGAGAAAGTTCCCCTCGATCACGGTGTTCTTGACGCGCTTCAGGAAGTCGCTCGCGATGAGGTATTGCGTCGTGTTCGTCATCGCGAGACCTCGGATCGTGACGTCGTCGGCGCCGATCTGAAGGCAGTAGGAGCCGGCGTTGGTGCAGTCGATCTCGATCTTGAGGACCGTGTTCAGGCCCTCGTCCGGCGCGTTGGTATTGGCGGAGGCGCCCGGCTGCAGATACCCGTCGATCGTGACGGCGCCGGTGATCTTCGGCAGCGCGCTCGCCGGCGCGATGATCTGGACGCCGGACCCCGTGATGTTGAAAGCGATCGTGTCGGCTCCCGAGTGCCCGTTGGCGTCCATGATCGCCTGCCGGAGCGATCCCGCTCCCGAGTCGGCGGTGGTCGTGACCGTGTACGTATCGGCGCGAGCCCACGAGGCGGCGGCCGCTGAGAGGACGAGCCCAGCGATCGCGAGGCGGGCGGTGCGAGGCGCCATGTCGGTTCCTCCTGGCCGCGCGGGCGGCCGTCTACCGAGGAACTCGACGAAATCGACCGCCAGGGGCCACGCCGAAGCGCCGGGCCGCACGAAAGTGCCCCGATCCCTTCGCTAAGATATTGATCCCAAAGCAATGGACGACCATCCGGCCGATGCCGGACCGGAGGCGCCGGAAGCGCCTCCGCCGGCCGAGATCACGGCGATCCTGCGCGCCGCCGAGGGCGGCGACCGGGAGGCCGTCGACCGCCTCTTCTCGATCCTGTACGGCGAGCTGCGGCAGATCGCCCACCGGCAGCTGCGCCAGGCTCCCGCCGAGCGGACGCTCTCGACGACGGCCCTCGTCAACGAGGCCTACCTCAAGCTCTCGCGCGGCTCGTCCTGGTCCGCTCGCGACCGCTCGCACTTCTATTCGATCGCCGCGCGCGCGATGCGAATGATCCTCATCGATCGGGCCCGCGCGCGCACCCGGGGCCGGCGCGGCGCGGGCGTGCGGCCGCTCGACCTGGACGCCGCGGACATCCCCGTCGAGGAGCGGGCGGCGGAGCTCGTCGCGCTCGACGAGGCGCTCGATCGCCTCGGCGCCGTGGACGAGGATCTGGCGCGGCTGGTCGAGTGGCGCTTCTTCGCGGGGCTGTCGGTGGACGAGATTGCGGCGATGTCGGGACGTTCCGTGCGCACGCTGAAGCGCCACTGGCAGACCGCGCGCGCCTTTCTCTTTCAGGAGCTGAGCGCGCCGTGACCGGCGACCGCTCCTCCTGGCCGGCCGTGCGGGCCCTCTTCGAGGACCTCGTCGAGGCGGGTGCCGCGGAGCGCGCGCGGCGCCTCGCGGGCATCACCGACTCGGATCTGCGCAGATCCGTCGAGAGGCTCCTCGATGCCGAGGCGCGGGCCGGCGGCTTTCTCGAAACGCCGGCGGTCGCGCTCGCCGGAGATCTCCTGGAAGTCGGCGAAGGCGCGCCCGCCGCCGAGGAGCCGCCTCCCGAACGGCTCGGCGCTTACCGCGTGCTCGGCCGCCTCGGCCGGGGCGGCATGGGCGAAGTCTTCCTCGGCGAGCGCGCCGACGGCCTCTTCGAGCAGCGCGTCGCGATCAAGCTGCTGCGACGGGGCATGGATTCGGAGGACGTGCTGCGCCGGTTCGAGCGCGAGCGGCGCATCCTCGCGCGGCTCGAGCATCCGCACATCGCGCGGATTCTCGACGGCGGCGCGGCGCCCGACGGGCGTCCCTATTTCGTGATGGAGCTCGTCGAGGGAAATCCCATCACGATCCATTGCCGCGAGCGCCGCCTCTCGACGGAGGACCGTCTGAAGCTGCTCCTCGACTGCTGCGACGCCGTCTCCGCGGCGCACGCGCGGCTCGTCGTGCACCGGGACCTGAAGCCCTCGAACGTTCTCGTCACGAACGCGGGAGACGTCAAGCTGCTCGATTTCGGCATCGCGAAGGTGCTGGCGTCGGACGAAGGAGCCGCCGGGGCCGGCGCGACGCGCGCCGAAGCGCGCCTCCTGACGCCGGCGTACGCGGCGCCGGAGCAGGTGCTGGGGGAGCCCGTCACGACGGCGACCGACGTCTGGACGCTCGGCGCGCTCGCCTACGAGCTCCTGACGGGGACGCTGCCCGTGCGGCGCGAGGCGCGCGAAGCGGCCGGGCTCGCCGCGTCGGTCGAACGCGAGACGCTCGAGCGCCCGAGCGCGCGCGTCGCGCGAACCGAGCCGGACAAGCTCCCGCTGCACGATCCGACGCTTCGAGACAAGAGGCGCCTCGAGCGGCGTCTCGCGGGGGACCTCGACAACATCCTCGCGACCGCGCTGCGCCGCGAGCCCGACCGGCGGTATCCGTCCGTCGCCGCCTTCGCCGCGGACCTCCGCCGGCATCTTTCCGGCCGGCCCGTCTCGGCGCGGCCGGACTCGGTGAGTTACCGGGCCTCCCGATTCCTCCGGCGGCATCGGCTCGCGGTCTTCGCCGCGGCGCTCGTGCTCGCGGCGCTCCTCGCCGGCCTCGCGGCGACGATCTGGCAGGCCCGGCGCGCCGAGGCGCAGGCCCGGGCCGCCGCCGCGGCCGCGCGGCGCGCCGACGCGGTCAAGGAGTTCCTCATCGGGCTCTTCGAGATCGCCGATCCGGAGCAATCCGGCGGCTCCGTCGCGGCGCGGGACCTCCTCGACCAGGCCGGACGCCGTCTCACGACCGAGCTCTCCGCGCAGCCGGACGTGCAGGCGGATCTGCTCGACGCCGTCGCGCGCATCGATCGATCGATGGGCCGCCTCGACCCGGCCGAAGAGCTGGCGCGGCGCTCGGTGGCGGTCCGCCGCGGGCTGCCCGACGCGAGCGACGGAATGGGTCGAAGTCTCGGCACGCTCGGCGCCATCGCGATGGACAAGGGGCGGCTCGAGTTCGCGGAACATCAGCTGGCGCGGGCGCTCTCCCTCGTCGAAGCGCGGGACGGCGCCGAGAGCCTCGCCGCGGCGCGCCTCCGGAGCGACTTCGCGCAGGTCCTGTTCTGGAAAGGCGACGCGGTCGGCGCCGAAAAGCTCGAGCGCTCCGTCTACGAAACGTATCGCCGCACGCTCGGCGACGATCACGTCCAGACCGCGACGCATCTGCGGAACCTCGCCGTTCTGCTCGACGAGCTCGACCGGGTGGACGAGGCCGAGCGGGCCTACCGGACGTCTCAGGCGATCCTCGAGAAGAAGCTCGGACCCGAGCATCCGAACACGGCGCAGAGCTACGTGAATCTCGCCTCGCTCCTGGACATCCGCCGCGGGCAAGCGGCCGAAGCCGAGTCGCTCTACCGGCGCGCGCTCGAGGTCCGCCGCAAGACGCTCGGGCCGACGCATCGCGCCGTCGGACAGACTCTGCAGCTCATGGGTCTTTTCTATCTGAACCAGGCGCGCTACGACGAGTCGGAGGCCCGCTACCGCGAAGCGCTCGCGATCTTCCGCGCGATCGACCCGAAGCACTTCGAGGTCGGCAAGGTGAAAAACGGCCTCGCGCTCGTGGCCTCCCGGCGGGGACGGTATGCCGAAGCGGAGGCTCAGCTTCTCGAGGTCGAGACGCTCTTTCGGGAGGTCCTGGGGGAGAGCCACCCCTTCACGTGGATGACGATGGGCAATCGCGCGTTCCAGATCGCGCGGCAGGGGCGGCTCGCGGAGGCGGAGAGGCTCCAGCGGACGGTGCTCGAGCGCCTGCGGGCGTTGAACGGGCCCGATAGCCAGGAGGCGCTCGACGCCGAGAGCGCTCTCGCGGAGACGCTGCGGCGGATGGGCCGGCCCGAGGAAGCGCTCCCCATGCACCGCCGCGTACTCGCGAAGCAGAGGGAGATGCTCGGGAAGACCGGCGGCGCGACGGTGGCGCTGTCGGAGTTCCAGGTCGCGGCGGATCTGCTGGCCATCGGCCGCCCGGAGGATCGTGCGGAGGCGCGGACGCTCCTCGATTCGGCGACCGCCGTCCTTTCGAGACAGTCGCCGCGGCACTGGCGGATGCCGGAGGTCGTGGCGGCGAGCGTCCGGGCACGCGAGCTATATCAGAATTGATATAGCTGCTGCCGTCCGGTCCTCCTACGGCCCGTACAGCGGGAGCTGGAACGCGTTCGCCAGGAACTTGGCCATCGCGTCGCGGCGGACGAGATCTCCCGGGCAGTAGCTCGTCGCGCCGCAGCCCGCGATCACGTTGTGGGCCCAGAGATAGTGGACGTGCTTGCAGAAGGAGGTGCCGGCCGGCACGTCCGTGAAGTGAACGTTCGGGCTTGCCACGGCGCAGGAGTATTCGCGGCCGGTGTCCGGATCGCTGTAGATGGTCGGGACGCCGAGGGCGCCCGCCGGCGCGACGAGCGCCTTCGCGATGAACGACGCCATCGCATCGCGCGTGATGGGCTCCTCCGGGCAGAAGTGGGTGGCGTCGCAGCCGAGCGTGACGTTCTCCGCGGCCAGGTAGTGGACGTGCTTGCAGAAAACGTCCGTGGGCTCGACGTCGGAAAAGAGCGACGCGCCCCCATCCGAACAATCGTAGTCCGCTCCGTGGATCTTTCCCGACACGGGGATGTTCTCGGCGCCTCGCGCGAGCGCCTTCGCGACGAAAATCGCCATCTGGCCGCGGCTGACTTCCTCCGCCGGACAGAACGCGCCCGGCGCGCAGCCGGACGTGATTCCCGCGTGGAGGAGGGTCTCGATCTTCACGTAGAACGGCTGCGAGCGCGGCACGTCGGTGAAGCTGTCGCCGAGGTGGAGCGTCCGGGCCGCCGGCCCGTGGCCTCCGGACGGCGTCTCGGTGAACGCCGCGTCCCAGTGCGTGGAGGGCCGCACCGCCGCCGTGATCTGGAACGAGTAGCAATCGAGGGTGTCGTTGCAGCTTCCCACGAAGTCGCCGCCGATCGCGCCGTAGTCTGCCGCTTCATCGACGATCGTATAGGTCGCGCCCTCCGGGCCTTCCAGCTCCGACGCGACACCCGAGAGCGCCTGCGGCACGTCGGCATGATTCCTCCAGGAAGGCTCCACGGAGACCGTCTCGCCCGGCTCGAAGACGCCGTTGCCGTCCGAGTCGGGGCCGGCGGAGCGATCGACGACGAGCTTTTCCGGCACGACGCTCGTCGGGGTCGGCGTCGGCGTGGCGATCGGTACCGCGCTGCAAGAGAACGTGGGCGATCCGCTGTTGCGAGGGACCGGCGCCGCCAGCGCGAAGTCGAATGCGTTTTGATCGGTGTCCTGGCAGCCCGAGTGAAGGCGATGCGCCGAGGCGTTTCCACCGGGTGAGGACGTCGGCCCGCTCCCCTCGAAGCACACGGCCGCGCCCCCGTAGCCGACGAAGTCGTGGACGGCGCGGGAGGCCGAGGGACAGAGTCCGGTCAGAGGCGTCTGATTGTCGACGAGCGCGATCTTTCCGGTCGAAGCGGCCATCGGGATCGAGCCGGTCGCGTCCGGCGCCGAAAGCGCGGCGCCGCTGCCGCCCGAGCTCTCGCCGACGAGGTAATAGCGTCCCGGAGCGATCGTGCCGGAGAGATCGGTGACGTGCCAGGTCGAGGCGGTGGCCGAGGCATATTGCACCGACCAACCCTCCAGGGAGACGGTCTCGGAGCCGGAGTTGAAGAGCTCGACGAAGTCGCTCGAGAAGGTGGCCCCCGCTGCTCCGCCGCCGCCGTAGACCTGGCTCACGACGACCCCTCCCGGAAGCGGAGTCGGAGGCGGGGTGGGGGTCGCCGTCGGAGTGGGAGTGGGCGATGGAGTCGGAGTGGGCGTCGGAGTCGGCGTCGGCGGCGGCGTGGGCGTGGCGGTGGGGGTCGGGGTCGGAGTGGGCCCGCCGGCGCAGGTATTCGTCGGCGACGCGCTGTTGCGGGGGAGGGGCGCCCCGGACTCGAAGTCCGCGGAGTTCTGATTCGTATCCTGACACCCGGAGAACCGCCGGAGCCCGGCGCTCAACGCGGTCAGCGTCGGAGCCGCCGCACCGCCTTCGGAGCAGTCCGCCGAGCCGTAGCCCACGAAGTCCACCGTTCCCGCCACGGGACAGCCGCCGGAAAGCGCGGCGGTGGTCGCCACCAGGGCCACCTTTCCGCTGTTGTTGCTCAGGGGCGTCGATCCATTCGCGTCCGGCGTCGGGAGAGGGTCTCCCGCTCCGATGCTTTCCCCGACGAGGTAATAGCGGCCGGCCGCGATCGAACCGGACAGAGCCGTCACCTCCCAGCTCGTCCCCGTTGCGCTCGCGTACTGGACCGACCAGCCGGCGAGCGAGACGGGCGACGCGCCGCGGTTGAAGAGCTCGACGTAGTCCTGCCCGTAAATCTTGGTCGCGGCGCCCCCGCCGCCGTAGATCTGGCTGATGACGACCTGCGCCGCGGCACGCGAACCGAACGCGAGCCAACCGGCGGCGCAGAGAAACGACAGGAGCGGCAGACGCCGCGAAAAACATTGCATGTCGGAAGCGTGTGGTGGCGCACGCTATCACGCGCGCCGGACGCGGACGCTCGAAAGAATGCGGAACTTCTACCGCGTTTCGAGACGGTACGTCGCGCGGTTCTCCGGCCCCTCCCACACCGTGACCTCGGCCACGCGCGCCCATCCGAGCGCGCCGGAGCTTTCGAGCCGCTCGGCGAAATGCCGCGCGAGATTCTCGGCGGACGTGTTGCGCCCGGCGAACGCCGGGTTTTCGTTCAGGTACGTGTAGTCGAGCTCCTTCGCGATCGCCTCGAGGGCCTTTTTCGCGGGAACGAAGTCGACGGCGACGTCGTAGCGCTGGAGCTTCTCCGACTCCAGAACCGCCTCGACGCGATAGGAGTGGCCGTGCAGCGGCTCCGGGCCGCCCTCGTAGTCGATGAGGTTGTGCGCGGCTTCGAACCGGGCGGTCACCGTCACGCGGTACGACATGCGCGAATGTTATCGGGTAAAGTCCGCCCCGAGGGGAAGGGGGATTCGATGGGCGCGAAGCGGGTTTTCCTTCCGCTCCTGCTGTCCGTGCTCGCATGGGCGGCCGCCGGGCAGACGCCGCCCGCCCATCCGGCGCTCGAAATCGACGACTACTTCCGGCTGAAGCGCATCACGCAGGTCGCGATGTCGCCGGACGGCCGGCGCGTCGCCTATGTCGTCCACGCGGGCGCCATGCTGACGTACTACTCGGACAAGCTCCCGCCGGCGGAGAAGCGCAGCGTGCAGACGGTCTATCTCCAGAGTCTGGACGGCAACGCGCCGGCCGCGGTTCTCGAGGCGATCGGCGACGCCCAGTCCCTCGTCTTCACGCCGGACTCGAAGGAGCTCGCGTTTCTCTCGGCGCGCGCCGGCGCCAGCCAGGTCTTCTCGTACGGCATCGCGGCCGGCAAGACGTCGCAGATCACGCAGTCCCCCGACGGCGTGCAGTCCTTCCGCTTCTCTCCCGACGGCCGCAGCCTCGCCTACGCGACGCGTGCCGCGACGCCGCCTTCGAAGAGCCTCTACAGCCGGCTCAACAACGGCGACGAGGGCATCGTCATCGACAGCAATACGGTCTCCGTCTACGACTTCGTCGATCCCGCCAACGACAGCGCCCGCCGCCCCGCGGCTGCCGTTCTGCACGTCGCGCCGCCGGGCGGTCCGCCGTTCGACGTCGCCGTTCCCGGCGAGCCGGGATCCTCCGCCGACGGCTATCACTGGTCTTCCGACGGGCGGTTCCTTTCGGTCGAGTACGTCTCGAGCGACGTCCAGCCGTCGCTCATCGGTTCCTACCGCACGAGTCTCGGTGTGTATGACGTCGCGACGAAACAGTTCCGCGTCGTCGGGAAGGCGGTCGAGCCGGAGGCGAATCGTCCGGGAACGCGATTTGCGGGCGGCGAGTGGGTGCCGCACGAGAACCGTATCCTCGTGCGGCGCGTCACCGAGACCGACGCCTGGGTGAGCCCGTCGCATCCCGACTGGGCAATCGTCGACGCGGCGGCGGGCGTGACGGACGGGACGTCCTGGCGTCCGATCGCGGTCTACGGCGCGTCGTTCCATCCGGCGGGCGGATCGCGGATACTCCTCGAAGAGACGCGCGACGGCGTGCGGTCGCTCTTCGAGGTGACGCCGTCCGGCGTCTCGCGGTCGCCCCTCGTCGAGGGACTCGACGGTTCGAGCTCGCTCGTGCGCTTCCGCGCCGATCTCCGGGCGGCCGCCTTCGTCAACGAGAGCCTCACGCGTCCGCCGGAGCTCTTCGTCCGAAGCGGAAACGCCGCGCCGCGGCGGCTGACGGACCTGAACGGCGAGATCGCACGGCGCGTCGGTTACACGGCGCGCGAGGTGAGCTGGCCGGGCGACGACGGCGTCGTCGCGCACGGATGGCTGTTGGAGCCGGCCGAAGACGCCAGGCGGAAGGGACCGTGGCCAATGATCACGCACGTGCACGGCGGTCCCGGCTTCGCGTTCCCGAACGCGTTCGCGCCCTATTTCGAGGTCTGGCCGTACCCGCTCGAGGTCCTGGCGGGGCAGGGCTTCGCGATCTTCATCCCCAACTATCGCGGAACGCAGTCGTATGGGCGTGCGTTCGCTTCGCCGAAACGGCTCGATGGCGAGCCGGCCGGCGACATCATCGCGGGAGTTCGGAAGATGATCGCCGACGGCGTGGCCGATCCGGCGCGGCTCGGGATCACGGGGCAGAGCCACGGCGCGTGGCTCGGGCCCGTCGTCATGACTCGCGAGAAGGTCTTCCGCGCCAGCTCGTTCGCCGAAGGCTCCTCGAACGGGGTGCTGATGTACTCGCTCATGCCGGGAGATCTCAACCGCCAGGTCCACGACGTCGTGACGGGGCTCGGCAAGAGCTTCTGGGACGACCCGCAGCCGTATCTCGAAGGGTCGCCGGACATGCACTTCCGCGGCGTGCGCACCGCGAGCCTCTGGGAGGCGGGCGCGCAGAGCGCCGCCGTGATGATGTTCAGCTACCCGAAGGCGGCCCGGCATTTCGGCGCGCCGACCGAGTTCGTCGTGTACCCGAAGACGCAGCACAACCCGAGCCTGCCGGCGATCCAGCGCGAGTCCGCCAATCGCAATCTCGACTGGTTCGCGTTCTGGCTCAACGGGGAGGAGAACCCGGGCGAAGGGAAGGCCGCGCAGTACGAGCGTTGGAAGAAGCTGAGGGACGGGTCGTCCTGGACGGCGGAGGGAGCGCCGGCCGCGCCAGCGGCGACGAGTCGATAGGTATCACTTTCAGGTCGTCCACGAACAAATCGTTCGCGACCAAGGTTTGCGAGCCGACGAGCAAACCGACTCGCCTCGCGGGAGCCGGAGCGACGCGAAGGGATCAGGCGAGCGGTCGAGCCCCTCTTGGCGAGCCGCACGCCGGTGGCGTTAGCCAGATCCCCGAGCAAGCGAAGGCGACGAGAGCGTCACTTCGCGCGTGATCGCGAGCGAGGCCTGCGCCCCGGGCGGGATCGCCAGGAGCGTCTCGAGCACCTTCTTCGCCGTCGCGGTTTCTCCCGCCGCGGGATCGAGGTTCACCTCGAAGCGCAGTCGCGCGCCGGTCGCGTCCGCGTCGAGCGACAGCGCCTTGACCGCCGGCATCGCCTCGCGCCACCGGCCCGCGACGGCTTCGCCGGCGCGGCCGATCTGCTCCGCCGAGTCGAGCCGCACGACGTAGCGAGCTCCGGAGACGGCCTTCGAGATCCCCGGCTCGGCGGGGCCGAGCGGCCGCAGCTCGACGACGGTGACGCCCGGCGGAAGCTTTTCGGTGACGCGGGCCGCCGCGTCGGCGGGAAACGGCGCGATGCCCTCGACGTCGAAGACCTCGCGGCGGCTCTCGAGGCCGAGCGCGAGCGCCGGTCCCATCGAGAGTTTCATGTGGGGGTTGAAGCCTTCCGAGTAGCGCGCGGGCAGTCCCGCGGCGCGGATCGCGCGCTCGAGGACGTCCATCGTGTTGCGGTGCGACAGGAAACGCGCGTCGCCCGTCTTCTCGAAGGTCGCGCGATGGCGGAAAACGCGGTCGCCCTGGGACGCGAGGCGTGCGGCCGAGGGAAGGTCCGGCATCGCCTTCTGCCGGTAGGCGGCGCCCTTGGCCGGCTCGCGGTACGCCGCGGGATCTTCCGGCGCGGCGACGGCGGCGTCGATCGTCGGCAGCGTCCCCGCCATCGGGCGCGCGAGCATCGTGTCCTCGCCGTTGCCGGGCACGCCGCACGCGTAGCAGTGTCCCCACTTGCAGTCTTCGGTCCGCATCTCCTTCTTCGCCTTGATCAGCTCGATGCCGAGCCAGCGCTTTGCGATCGAAACGTCGAGCACGTCCCACGGAAGGACCTCGTCGAGCGCGTACTCGCGCAGGTACGACTCCTTCAGGATTCCCTCGGTCTCGAAGGCCTTCATCCAGAGGTCGTAGCGGAAGTGCTCGCTCCAGCCGTCGAAACGGACGCCCGACCGCCACGCCGTGTGCAGCACGCGGCCCATGCGCCGGTCGCCGCGCGAGAGGGCGCACTCGATCTCCGCCTCGCGCGGCTCGTGCCACTTCATCTTCGCGCCCCGGACGCTGCGGAACCGGTCCTTGAGGTACCGGAGCTTCCGCGCGAGCGTCTCGACGCCGTCGAACGGCGCCCACTGGAACGGCGTCCAGGACTTGGGCACGAACGATCCGACCGACACGTTGACCTGTTTGCGTCCATGCCTGCGTCCCTGCGCGAGGATGCCTTCGACGAGGGACACGAGCTCATCGAGGTCCGGAGCGGTCTCCGTCGGCAGGCCGATCATCGTATAGACCTTGATGAGGTCCCAGCCGCGCGCGAACGCCACGTCGGCGGCCGCGATCATGTCGGCGTTCGTGAACGTCTTGTTGATGACGCGGCGAAGACGGTCGGAGCCGGTCTCGGGCGCGAACGTGAAGCCGGACTTGCGGACCTCGGAGACGGCGTCGGCGAGCCCCACGGAGAACGCCTCGGCGCGCAGCGACGGCAGCGAGATCGAGACCCGACGCTCGGAGAGCTGCGGCGCGAGACACTTCACGAGCGGCTCGATCTGCGAGTAGTCGGCGGTCGAGAGCGAGAGGAGGCCCACTTCGCTCCAGCCGGACTCCGCGATGAACTTCGTCGTCATCGACGCGACGTCGGCCGGGTCGAGCTCGCGCACCGGCCGGTACCAGTAGCCCGCCTGGCAGAAGCGGCAGCCCTGGGTGCAGCCGCGCATGACCTCGAGCCCGAGCCGGTCCTGCACGATCTCGACGGACGGGACCATGGGCTTCTCGGGGTAGTACTCGGGCTTCAGGACCGGCACCCAGGTCCGCTTCGCGCGCTCGGGCGCGCGCGCGTCGTTGCGCGTGATCGACGCGATACGGCCGTCCTCGCGATACGCAACGTCGTAGAACGATGGAACGTACACGCCCTCGATGGCGGCGAGCGCGGCGAGGAGATCGCGCCGCGAGAGACCGCGCGCGCGCGCGTCGCGAGAGGCGTCGAGGAAGCGGGGCAGCGCCTCTTCCGCGTCGCCGACCAGGAACGCGTCGAAGAAGTCGGCGATCGGCTCGCAGTTGGCGGTGCAGGGACCGCCGCCGAGGACGATCGGGTCGCGCTCACGCCGGTCGCGCTGCCAGACCGGGAGATTCGCGAGGTCGAGCATGTTGAGGATGTTCGAGTAATTGAGCTCCGCCTGGAGCGAGAAGCCGAGGACGTCGAAGTCGGCCACGGGCGCGAACGACTCGGTCGAGAAGAGCGGGATGCCCGCTTCCCGCATCTTCGCCTCGAGATCCACCCACGGCGCGTACACGCGCTCGCAGGCGAAGTCTGGCCGGCGGTTGACGAGCTCGTACAGGATCTTCAGCCCCGTGTGGCTCATCCCGATCTCGTAGGTGTCCGGGAAGGCGAGCGCGAGCGTCGCCGAGCAGGACGCGAGGTCCTTGCGCGTGAGGTTTCGCTCGAGCCCGACGTAGCGCCCGGGCTTCTCCACGGAGGGCAGGAGCGGGTCGAGCCGGCTGCGGAGGGACGCGTAGCGCATCGGAACCCCCGATTCTAACGTGCGCGTGCGCGTCCCGCCGAGGGTCCGGGCCTAGGGCCGATACAGCACGAGCTGAAACGCGTTGACGAGGAACTTCGACATCGCGTCCCGGGTGACGTCGAGCGACGGGCAGTAGGTGGTGGCCGTGCAGCCGGCCACCATGCCGCGGGCCCACAGGTAGTGGACGTGCTTGCAGAACGGGTCGGTGACATGGATGTCGGTGAAGTGGAGATTGGGACTCGCCGCGTTGCACGAGTAAGACAGACCAGTCCCGCCGTCGGTGTACGTGAGCGGGACGGCGGCTCCGCCGCCCGGAGCGACGATCGCCCGGGCGACGAAGATCGCCATGTCCGAGCGCAGGACGTTTGGCGCCGGGCAGAAAAGGTTCGGTGCACAGCCCGCCGTGACGTTCTTCGCGGCGATGTAGTGCACCGCCTTGCACGCGGGGTCCGTCGGAGCGACGTCGGTGAAAAGCGAGACGCCGCCCGACACGCAATTGTAGGGAATGCCATTGACGCTGCCGGAGACGGGGATCGTCGCGCCGACACCGGCCAGCGCACGGGCCAGAAAGATCGCCATTTGCGAACGCGAGACGTCGACGCCGGGACAGTAGGTCGTCGGCGTACAGCCGGTCGTGATGCCCGAGTGAAAGAGCGTCTCGATCTTCTTGTAGAACGGCTGGCTCTTCGGCACGTCCGTGAAGCTCTCGCCGACGTGGAGCGTCCAGACCTTCGCCGTCTGTCCCTGGTTCGTGATCTCCGTGAAGAGGAGGTCCCAATGCGTCGCCGGACGGCTCGCCGGATTGGACGCGGACATCGAGTAGCAGTCCACGCATTCGCCGACCGTGTCCGGGGCAATCGCGCCGTAGTCGCCCGTACCGTCGGGGACTGAGTATGCCGGTCCCGACGGCCCGGTCAGACCCGACGCCGTCGCGGTCAGTGCGACGTCCCCGGCTTCGAAGTTTCTCCAGGAAGGCTTGACGGGAACCGTCTCTCCCGGCTCGAGCACGCCGTTATCGTCGGACGTCGCGCTTCCGCCGTCGTCGACCGATAGCCCGGCGGGCGCGATCGAAGGATTCAGGAACGTCAGGTTGCACGAAACGAGACCGAACTTGCCGCGGCAGAGCTCGTAAGCCCCGATGTCGTACGCGGCGTTATATGGGCGCGTGGCGCCGCGCTGGTCCGTCGGCAGCGACGTCGCCGCGTCGGCGTGCCCGAGAGCCGAGCTGCCGAGGAAGAGCGCCATCGTCGGCGTCCTGCCGCCGTTCATATGGAGCGGTCCGAGGTTCGGATCCTGGGTGACCGCGACGCCGGGACACGGGCTGAAGTCGCCGGATCCATTGCTCATGACGAGGTTGCCGATGCCGCTCGTCGAGACGTTCCCTTGAGTGATGCATTCGTCGGCGCCGTTGTTGGCGACGATCGTGTCGTCGAGCGTGAGTTCGGCCGCGTTGAAGATGTCGTCGCCGAGAACCGCGATGCCGGCGCCCGACCCTGTGCCTTGATTCCCGCTGACGGTCGCGTTCACGACGGTGAGCGAGCCGTTGTGCGAAAAGATTGCGGCGCCGGCGTCGCCGCCGTTGTGCACGCCGGTTCCGCGCGACGCGTAGTTGTTCGTGAAGGTGCTGTTGTGGATCGTCACGGTCCCGCTGTCGTTGAAGATCGCCCCGCCCAGGGCTCCTCCTCCGCCCCCGCCGTCCGCCGATCCGGCGCCGCCCGCATAGCCGGCGCTGCCCGGGCCGCCGATCCCGGCGAAGCTGTCCCCGATACCGCCGCCCCCGCCGAAGCCGCCGTTCCCTCCGCTTCCCCCGTTGCCGCCGTTGCAGGTCCCGCCGCCTCCTCCGCCAAAACCGCCGTCGCCGCCGGACACACGGCTCGACGTCTCGTCGCAGGCGCCTCCGCCTCCTCCGCCGTAGGCCCCGTTGCCGCCGTCGCTGCCGGCGCCTCCGCCTCCGCCTCCGCCGCCGGGACACTTGCCATCGTGGCCGTGATTGCCGTTGTCGCCGCCGTTACCGCCGCAGAGGTATCCGCTCGCACCGCCGACGTTGCCGTTGTTGTTTCCGCCGGTGAAGACCGTCCCGCCTCCGCCTCCGCCTCCGGCGTCCGTTCCGCTGCCGCTGTCGCTCACGCCGCCGTCGCCGCGCGCCCCGCCGCCTCCGCTGCCGCCCCCGTAGCGATGTCCTCCTCCGTTGCCTCCCAGCCCGCCGCCGCCTCCGCCGGGGTTGCCGGAGTTGAGGACGGCGATGGCGCTGCCGCCTTGCGCTCCGTTTCCGTCGAACGTGCAGTTCTCGATCGTGAGTGTCCCGTCCTGGAGGTAGACGGCGCCTCCGGCTCCGAGGCCGCCTCCGCCGCCGTCCGCGCCGTCTCCGCCCTTGACGTGGAATCCCTTGATGTAGAGGTCCTTCAGCGTCAGGTTTCCCGTGCCCGACACCGTGCCGCCCGGCGTCTGGATCGATGCGGGGCCGACCGCGAAGAGCCGAACGTTTCCGCTCCCCGTCCATTCGAGGGTGGAGCCGAAGCCTTCGATCGTGATCGTCGAGAACACGATCGGCGTGGCCGTCGGCCCGTACGGGTTGTACGCGTCGCCGTCGAGGAAAGTGGTCATCGGGAAGAGCGCTCCAGACGGCAAGACGATCGTGTCGTCGCCGGTGCCGGCCGTACAGTTGCTCGCGGCGAAAACGTCCGGATCCGTCTGCACGACCGTGAGGCTGGCGCGAAGAGTGGAAGCGTAGATCGCCTCCTGCAGGGAACACGGTCCGACCCCGCTGATCTTCTGGTCGGCGGTTTCCACGAAGATCGTCGCCGCGCCGAGGGAGACCGGGCCGACGAATCCCGAGACCAGGAGAAGAGGAAGCAGTTTCCGCCGGAGGATCGGTCGCATGGGCCCACTCGCTTTCGGAAAATCGGCCGCCAGGGCCGTGTTCAGCCGTCGAGGTCGGGGTCTTCGAGACGGCTAGACGCGCGGAGGGGAGCGGGACCCGAGGAGCCGATGCTGATGGAATCGCTCCGCGTCCGCATGGATGACGGAGCGACGAGCAGAGACCCGAAGGTCGGTCTTTCGCGGTGGAGTCGCGGGGGGTGCGGCGACGAAGTCCGACGGCAGGCACGCGAAACACGGGTCGTCGTCGATCCACCGAAGCGTCTCGGCGAGCGGAATGGCGTCGCGGGGGGCTATGGGAACGACGTCGAGGAAGACGCCCGAGTCGCTGGGCGCCTCCGTGAGCAGGTCGGCGAGGTCGTTCTTGTGGCGATGGGGAGCGGCGGCGGCGCCCGTCAGAAGAATGACAAGGCACACGGACAGAAGGCGCTTCGTCCGGCGCCATCGATCGTCCTCTGCCGACCGACAAGGAAACCGCCGGGACCCCATCGAGAGGCCTCCTGGCTGTGGCGTCGACGAACCTATCGCCGCATTCGAAGTCGTGTCAATGGCACCTCTACGGCGCGTACAGGACGAGGTTGAAGGCGTTGCCGAGGAAGCGGGCCATCTGGTCGCGCGTGACGCCCTGCGTCGGGCAGTAGGTGGTGGCCGTGCAGCCCGAGACGATGTTCTGGGCCCACAGGAAATGAACGTGCTTGCAGAAGGCGTCGTTGACGCCGATGTCGGTGAAGTGCAGGTTCGGGCTCGCCGGGTTGCAGGAGTAGTGCAGGCCGGTCGTCGCGTCCGTATAGGTCTGCGGAACGCCGGGGCCGCCGGCCGGCGCCACGATCGCCTTGGCGACGAAGATGGCCATGTCGCTGCGGCTGATCGCGCCGTGCGGGCAGAAGGTCGTGCCGCTGCATCCGAGCGTC
>DATBFU010000136.1:0-35902 GCA_036558325.1 Thermoanaerobaculia bacterium
TGGTATCGACGACGAAGAGCGCGCTCCGGTACTTGTTCGTCGCGTGGACCGCCTGTCCGACGACGAAGGCGATGCGGCTTCCGTCGGGCGAGATCGAGACGCCGTAGAGGTCGCGGATCGAGAGGAGATCCATGCTCGTGATCGACCGCGGCGCCGGCGGCGACGCCGGGATCTCGATCGGCGTCGGATCCAGCCCCGGCCCCTTCTCCTCCTTGTAGAGCTGCGCGCAGACGGGCACGGCGGCGACGAAGGCCGCGGCGCAAAGGCCGAAGCGCGATCGGAACGCGGTCATCATTTCTTCTCCTGCGTCGGCGCGGGCGGCGCCTCTCCGAGGATCTGGATCTCGACGTCGAGAAGCGGCGCACGCATCGCCTTCCAGGGGTCGTCCGTGTCGACGGGAATCGCCCGCACGTCCTTCAACTGAAAGCGGATCGTCTTCGGTCCCGTCGACTTGTCGGGCTCGAGGCCGCCGGCGGGAACGAGCCCCGTCAGGTCGTACGTCGCTCCCGCGCCCGCGACGCCGTTGTCCGCGTTGGCGACCGCCGCGACGCCCGCCTCGGAAGACACCGACAGCAGGCGCGCGACGAGCCGCCCGCGGAGCGTTTCCTTCGAGGTGTTCCGGAGCGTGATCTCGGCGGTCAACGCCTGCGTCTTCGCATCCCACGCGAGGTCCTTCAGATCGACCGCGACCTTGCCCGACACGTCCGCGAGCGAGGCGAGCGTTCCGCCGCCGTTCTTCCCGACGGTTCCGGCCACGGTGATCGCCGCCGTGTAGATCTCGCCGCGGCCGGCCCGGTTGTCGATCCACAGGGCATGAAACACGCCGTCGCCGTCCCCGCGAAGACCGGCCGTGTCTCCCGCTCCGCTGAATCCGACGCGCGCGACCTGGAACGTCAGGGGACCGGCGCCTCCCGGCGCCACCCAGCCGGCGACGCCCTCGCCTTCCGGCCGGAATCGTGCGGGCTGCTCGGAGACGCGCACGCTCGGAAGCCACGTGTCTCCGCCGTCCAGGGACGCCGTGAACCGCGTGACGTATCCGATTCCATCCGGCACGTCGCGGCGATCGTTCCAGGTCAAGCCGACGACGCCGTCTCCGTTCACGGCGAGCGTGGGCATGAAGCTGTCCGGCGGATGCGCGAGACCCGGGGGGATGTCGTCGACGGCGCGGGGCTTGCTCCACGTCTCGCCGCGGTCACCGGAGTACGAGAAGAGGATGCGCGCGTGCCCCGACCGAATGTCGGTCCACGCGAGATAGATCCGGTCCTTGAATGACGCCGACCGGTCGTCCACGGCGAGGGCATCGACCGTGCGGTTGGTCGGGGACTCGGCGCAGTACTTGTCCGCGGCCTTGCGTGTCTTGGGACGCTTCCAGCCGTCGGGATCGACGAGGACGAGGGAGATCTCGCAGGTCGGCGGGCCGGTCATTCCCGGGTACGGCGCCGCGGGGCCGTTCTCGTCGGCCACGGCGCGTTTCTTGAGGTTCTGCCAGTTGGAAATGACGACCGTGCCGTCGGAGAGCGTCGCCATCATCGTCGGCAGCGAGTGCGAGAGCCGCTCGGCGTTGATGACTCCGTAGGCTTTCGGCAGGCTCCACGTCGCGCCGCGATCGGCGGAGTGCGTCAGATCGAGCGACACCGCGAGACCCTTCTCCTGCGAATCGAGCACGCCGGCGCGGGACTGGTAGGTCAGATACAGCCACCCGTGGTTGGGCCCGTTCGTCGCGTCGAAGGCGAGCCACGGCCGGTCGCCGGTGACGATGTCGCACTTCGAGTCCCAATGCTTGCCGGCGTCCTCCGAGCGGAAGAGGTGGAAGTGCCAGTCGATCGCGGGATCGAGGCTGGGAGAGTCGCCGATTGCGCCGAAGTAAACGGCGCCGTCCGGGCCGTAGCCGCAGACCGGATCGCCGGACTCGGGAATCGTCGGCCCGATCGTCCAGGATTTGCCGCCGTCGCTCGAGACGTACGCGGCGGTGTGCATCTTGCGCTGCGAAAGCCCGGCCACGTCGACCATCGAGCAGGCGACGAGCTGCCTCGCGTCGGCCGGCGAGGCGCCGAGCTGCACCTCCTGGTGCTCGTGCTCCGAATCGTCGCGGCTGACGAGGACGTTCGGCCCGACCTGGATTTTCCCGGCCGAAGGCTGCGCGGAGAGTGCACGGGCCGCGAAGAGAACGCCGGCCGCGATGCGAAACATACGCGTGATCTGCGTCATGGCTGTCCGGTCCCTTTCTGGAGGTGATCGCCGAACCAGGCGAGCATCCGGTTCACGTAGTCGAGCTGGTTGGCGTAGCTCTCGAGCGAATGACCTTCGCCTTCGTATCGCGCGAGCACAACTTCCTTGCCGAGACGGCGCAGGTCCACGAAGACCTCCTCGGCGAGATGGACCGCGACGGCGTCGTCGTTGCTGCCGTGAACGATGAGCAACGGCGTCTGCACGCGGTCGAGGAAGAAGACGGGTGAGTTCTCGATGTAGCGGGCGCGCGCGTTCCAGGGGTTTCCCATGCCGAAGGCGCTCTCCGCGACGCCGAGACCGTAGTGCGTCCCGTCGCGCCCGAGCTCGCCGTAGAACGACACGAAGTCGCCCAGACCGGCACGCATCACGGCGGCCTTGAAACGCGGCGAGAGCGTGATGAGCGCGAGCGTCGAGTAGCCGCCGTTGCTGTGCCCCATGACGCCGAGGCGTTCGGGGTCCGCGATCCCGAGGTCGATCACCCGATTGATGCCGGGCAGGACGGTCCGCGGCAGATCGCGCATCTGGTCCTTCCGGTCCGACGGAGCGTCCGGCAGGAGGACGGCGTAGCCCCGCGTCGCGAGGAGCTGGAAATTGTCGTCGGGACCCCACGCGCTGCGCATCCCGAAGCTGTGAATCCCGTTCGAGAGACGGCTTCCGTTGTAGACGAAGACGACGAGCGGGTATCGTGAGCCTTCCGCGTAGCCGACGGGCAGGAGCAACGCGCCCTTGCACTTCAGGCCGTCCGAAGAGAGCCATTCGATCAGGCGCGTCCGACCCATCTCATAGTCGTCGAACGTCGGGTTCGTCTGCGTCAGACGGCGCGGCTCCGGCGTGCCGGGGCCCAGGTACCAGAGATCCTCGGCGCGGCCGGCGTCCTGTTCGGCGAAGACGATGCCGCCCGCCGCGGCGGAGAGCCGAAAGGCCGGATCGCGCCCCAGGCTGATCGGCGCCTCCCGAAGGCGAGTCAAGCGGCCCTTCTCGAGATCGATCTCGACGAGACCCTCGTTCTTCGTTTCGTCGTCGCGCGTCGCGGCGACGAGCGCGCCCGGACGCCCGCCGGGCGCCAGGACGCGCATCTCGCGGCCCGCCTCCTTCGCGAACTCCGCCGCGGAGCCGTCGCGCCCGACCCTCCACACGGCGTTTCCCGCGAGAAAGAAGAGCGCGTCGCCTCGCGGCGAGAAGTACGGGACCGTCGAGTCGTCTTCGGTGAACGGCGGATGCGGTTTTTCCGTGGCCGGGCGCGGCGCGCCGCCGTCCGCCGGGACGAGGAAGCAGTCGCCCTTTTCGGTGAGGTACGCGACGGTCTTCCCGTCCGGCGACCACGACGCGCCGACGCCGAACTGCTCGGGGATGCCGCCGGCCAGCGTCCGGGGCCGGCCGCCGCCGGTCGGCACGACGTCGAGCTCGTAGAGCTGCTGCTGCGACTGGGCGGATTCGAAGCCGCGGTGAACCATGTAGGCGACGCGCGCGCCGTCGGGCGAGATCCAGTACCCGGCCGTCTTCTCGTTCGACACGATCCGCCGGACGGCCCCCGAATCGGCGTTGATCACGGCGATGTCGGACCGCAGGAGCTCCACGGACCACGCGGCCGACTCCGTCTTCGCCTCCGGCGCGTTCGGCTGGAAGGCGAAGACCGTGACCGTGGGCCCGCCGGCGGCGCCGGATTTGTCCGCGGCCGCGGGACGGCCGAGGTTCGCCATCTGCTCGAGCGTCATTCCCTCGGGCACGACGGGAACGACGAGCGCGCGCCCGTCGGGCGTCCAGGCCATGAAGGAGCCGCCCCAGGGCCGGACGATCACGTCGGAGATGCGACGCATTTGGCCGGTCGCGGGCGACCAGACCCAGGAACGCGCGAGCCCGTCCCGGTCCGAATAGAAGGCGAGTCGCCGGCCGTCCGGCGACCAGTGCGGCGACCAGCTGCTTCCTTTTCCGTCCGTCAGATTCCGGGACTCGCCGCGGCGCGTGTCGGCGACCCAGACGTCGCAGCCGAGGCCGAAACCTGTGACGCCGGTCCGGCTGTGCGCCTGGTAGCGCGGGTCCGGCTCCGGCGGGACGCGGCGCGGATCGCAGACGGTGAAGGCGACGCGGGTTCCGTCGGGCGAGAGCCGCTCCGGGCTGTAGAGGCCGAGCGACTTCTCCGAGAGCGCCGCTTCGACGGGAAGCGGCTCGCGGCGGCGCGTCTCTCCCGCGGCGCGGCCCGGCGAAGCCGCCAGCAGCACGGCGGCGAGCACGGCGCCCGCGGACGCGATCCGGCGGCTCACTTCGACGGCTTCCCCGGCGCGGGCGCGCCGACCCGGATCGTCGCGGAGTAGACCTGCCCGATTCCGCTCCGCTGGTCCGCCCAGAGAGCGTGAAAGACGCCGTCCGCGTCCGCCGCGAGGCCGGACGTGTCGCCGCCCTTGAAGTACTGCGCGGAGCGGCTCCCGGGCGACTTTCCGTCGTCGCCGGGCCGGAGCGTCGCGCGCGCGAGACCTCCCGCCACGGGACCGCGCGCCGCGGCGGCGAGCACCGGATCGCTCCACGTTCGGCCGCCGTCCGAGGAGAACGCGAACCAGACGTCCGCGTCTTCGTCGGGGCGCGTCCGCCGGCGGAAGGTCGCCCCGACGACGCCGTCGCGATTGACGGCGACGGTCGGCATGTAGTCGTCCCGGGCGGCGGGCGCGCCGGCGGCGCCCGCATCCGTCCCGTTGATCGCCCGCGGCGCGGTCCAGGACGCGCCACCGTCGGACGAGGAGCTCACGAAAATGCGCGACCGGGGCGTCGCCGTGTCCGCCCACGCGGCATAGAGCCGGTCGCGAAACGGGCCGTGCGTAGCATCGCCCGCGAGCGAGAAGAAGGTCGCCGAGTAGTCGTTGCCTGCGGTGACGTCGGCGATCTTGACCGTGCGGCCGAAGATCTCCGAGCCCGCCTCGAGCCGGGTGAGATTGAGCTCCTGGTGCGGGTCCTGGCCGACGTCTTCCCCGGCGTCGTTCTTCTTCGTCGACCGCTTGACCCAGAGCGTCGCGAGCGCGCCGTCCGACAGGACCACCGCCCCGCTCGCCGTCGGAAACGCCGGGCCGACTGCGACGCCGACGGCCGTCTTGTTCCAGGTCTTCCATCCGTCGGCCGAACGCAGGACCTCGAGCACCGGCAGCGAGTCGTCGCGCACCGTCTTCGCCGGGCCGGGCTTGTCGAGCGCGCGCGCGCGGATCGAATAGACGAGGTATCCGATTCCGGGGCCCGTCGACTCGCTCGAGCCGAACGCGAGGTAGGGCCGGTCGCCCGCCGGCCAGCGAACGCCGGCACCCCAGGTGCGGCCGCCGTCGCCGGAACGGAAGATCTCCATCCACCACACCGCGTCCTTCCAGTGCTCGTCGTCGGTGTTGATTCCGAGGAAATACGCGCTCCCGTCGGGTCCGTAGGCGCACATCGGATCGCCCAGCTGCAGGGACGACTCGACCGCGCGGCTCCAGTTGCCGCCCCCGTCCTCGCTCGTGTACCCGACGACGTGCATTCCCTCCCCGGCGTACCGGTCATGGTCCACGATCGAGCAGCCGATGAGGCGCCGCGCGTCCGTCGGATGCGCCGCGAGGAAAACTTCCTCGTGCGCGCGCTCGGCGCCCGATCGGCTGACCTGCACCGTCGGCCCGACGACGACCGCGGCCGCGGCGAGGAGGGCAATCATGCGGACCGGACCCGCCTACGGCGCGCCGGAGGACCCGCCGGCCTTCGAGGCGGCCGGCGGCGAGGCGGGCTTCGCGCTCTTCGCGCGATCTCCCTCGAAGACGACTCCTCCCTTCGCGTCGCGGGTCAGATCGAGGTTCTTCGCGAGGAAGTCCAGCCGGTGGTCCCAGAAGTCGAGCACGTTGGCCCGCTGCGTGATGACGTGGCCCTCGCCCTCGTAGAGGCGATACTCCGCGCTCTTCCCGAGGCGCTCGAGCGCCCGGAAGATCACGTCCGACGCGACGAGCGTGCCGTCGTTCTGGCCCTGCCCGATCATGACGGGCGTTTCGATCCGGTCGAACAAGAAGATCGGCGAGTTCCTGTAGTAGCGGTCCCGCTGCTCCCAGATCGAGCCGTGCATGTTGCCCTGCCCCTTCTCGTAGTAGCCGATCGAGCCCTCCGAACCGAGGTAGTCCGCGAAGAGGTCGGGGTGGAGGACGGCGGCCGTGATGATCGCCGCCTTGAAGCGCGTCGTCTGCGTGATGAGGGCGAGTGTGCAGTAGGAGCCGTAGCTCTGCCCCATGACCGCGAGCCGGTCCGGGTCCGCATAGCCCTGATCCACCGCGGCGTTGACGCCCGGCATCACGTCGCCCATCAGGTCTTCCATCGGCATGCCGTCCCGAATCGGCACGTCCGGCGCGAGCACGGCGTAGCCACGGGTCGCGAGGACGTGGCAGTTCAAGGCCCCGAGACTCCAGAAGCCGAAGCGGTTGAGGTAACGCGAGCCGTAGTCGCCACCGTAGACGAACACGACGAGCGGCAACCGCCGGCCGGGCTTGTAATCCGGCGGCAGCAGAAGCGCGCCCTTCAAGGGCTGACCCGTGATGCTGCGCCACTCGATCAACCGGGCCTGGCCGAGCTCGTACTTTTCCATGTCGGGATTCAGGTGCGTGACCTGGCGCGCCTTGCCGTCCTTCGCGTTGACGGCCCAGAGGTCGTGGAGATGCTGCTGATCCGTCGCGGCGAACACGATGTCGCCGGTCTTCGCGCTGCCGTCGAGATTGAAGACCGGCATGTAGCTCTTGGCCTCCTGGAGAATCGGCCGCGACGTCTTGGAAACCAGGTCCACGGCGAAGATTCCCGCCTTGCCGCCGTCCTGCAGCGAGGCGAAGGCTCCGCCGCTCGTCGCCGGAACGGACGCCGCGAGCCGCGCGACGACCCACGCGGTCCGCCCGTCCGGCGTGAGGAGCGTCCCTCGCCCGAAGGGCTGGACCAGCGCAACGACCTTCCAGCCGGGGATCTTTCCGACGGCCTCGCCCTTCCCGCTCGCTGCGTCCACGCGCCAGAGCGCGCCGTCTCCGACCGCGTAGAAGCTCTCGCCCTTCGCGTCCGTGACGGGCGCGTACTCGCCCTCGCCGGGATCGAAGCTCGGAACACCCTCGGACTTCAGCGTCCGCGCGGCGCCGCCCGAGACCGGGACGACGACGATCGGGCCCTGCTTGCCGGTGCCGGCGATCCCGCTCGGAATGTACGCGATGCTTTTGCCGTCGGGCATCCAGTTCCATTCGATGCCGTAGCCGAGCGTGACCTCGGTCGCGACGGTCTTGCGAGCGCCCGTCGCGAGATCGATCACGTCGAAGTCGTAGGTCGGCTGCTGGCTGTTCGCCTGCCACCCCTTGAGCACCGCGCAGGCGACGCTCTTCTCGTCGGGCGAGAGCTGATAGAAGCGGATCGACTGTTTTTCGACGAGACGCGTCGCCTTCTTCGTCGTCAGATCGAGGAGCGCGAGGTCGGAGATGCCCCACGCGACGTCGCCGATCGTCTTCGGCCTGGCATCGGCCGCCGGCTTGTTCTTGTCGGGGGGCTCGGAGGTCTTGACGATCACCGACGCCTTCCCGGCCTCGACCTTCGGAAACTTCCGCCCCTCGTCGAGGCTCGTTCCCATCGCGGTGATCTCCTTGAGCGACATGCCCTCGGGCACGACCTTGCAGAGCAGGCGGTTCCCGTCGGAAGTCCAGCGGACGATCTCGTAGCCGAAGAACGGCCGCGCCATGACGCCCGGGAAGCGCTCCGCCTTCCGCGCCGCCATCGACCAGATCCAAAGCCCCGGCTCGCCGCCCTCATCCGAGTAGAAGGCGACGCGGGTTCCGTCCGGAGACCACACTCCGGCCCAGCTCGAGCTCTTCGGGAAGCCCAGGGCGATCGACTCGCCGGTCTTCAGGTTCGTGACCGTGGCCTGCATCCGCGAGTCGCCCTCGGCGAACGGAAAGCCCGTCGCGGAGTATTGATGCGTCGCGCGCGGCACGTTGTCCGCCGTTTCGATCGTGTGCGCCACCCACTGGCCGTCGGGGGACAGGGCGATCGGCGACCGGCCGTTGTGTCCGCGCACGTCCACGGCGGCCTCGACGGGCAGCGGCTCGCGCAGCTTGCCGGGCGTCTGCGCGAACGCGGCGGCGGCGAGGCCGAAGAGCATCGCGAGACACGCAGGGCGCGGGCGTAGCAGGGGCCAGAGACGGGTTTCCACGGTTCTCCTCCTCAATTCAATGCGAAGCGGTGATGGCACTCGAAACGACCTTGAACATCATGAACGGGTACTCGGGTTTCTCCGGAATGCTCCTGAATCTCCACCGGAACGGACGCACGGCGGTCTTCTCCCCGGGCGCGAGATCCCTGGAGCCGCCCGGCGCCGCGAATTCCCAGCGCGCGCCTTCTCCGGGGCGCCGGTTGTCGGCGTTCTCGACACGGAAGTCCGTCAGGTTCACCATCATGTTCTGGAGCTCGACGGCGAACGGGCCCGCGACCGGAAGCGGCGACTTGTTCTCGAGGTGCATGTCGCACGCGAAAGCGTTCTCCCTCCAGTCGAAGGCGCAGTTCTCCGAGACGAGCTTGACCTGCGTGCTGACGTCGCGCTCGGTCTTCGGCGGCGCCACCGCCGCGCCGGCGACCGTGAACGGCGTCGTCGCGAGCCGCATCACGCCCGAAGAACCGTCGATCCACGCCGCGTGGAAGACGCCGTCGCCGTCGCTGTCGAGCCCCTGAGTGTCGCCGCCCCCCGGGAATCGAGTTGAGATCATCAGGACGTTGAATCCCTGCCCTTCGATCGACTCGCCCTCCTCGGTCTTCGGATAGGCGGAGACTTCGGCGTTGGGCATCCAATTGCCGGTCTCCATCGAGCAGGTCGGCTTCCCTCCCGGGGTGACGTTGGGCAAAAACGAGTCGCCGCCGTCGAGCGACGCGGAGAAGTAGAGGTCGTAGCACTCGTTCTTGTGCGCGCGGCGGTCGTTCCACAAGACGCCGACGACGCCGCGGTCGTTGACGGCGAGCGTCGGGTTGGCGTTGTCGCCGGCCGTCTTGTTGTCGTTGACGGTGACCGGCTTCGACCAGGTCTTGCCGCCGTCGGCGGAGTGAATCACCCGCACGTTGTACCGGTCGCTGGCGTTGTCGACGCCGACCAGGTAAAGGCGCCCTCGAAACGGGCTGTTCGAGAGATCGATCGCCGAATTCCCCACTCCCTGACAGTTCTCCGCGCGGTAACGGTCGCCGCTGACTCGGTAGCTCGTGACCTTCGGCGAGACGGAGAAGCTCTGACCCCCGTCGCCGGATATCGCGAGCCGAACGGCGGTCTCGTAGTCGGGAAGCCGCCGGTTCGGGTCCTGAGGATCCCAGAGCGTCAGGGGCGAGTCCCGCTCCTGGATCGTGAGAAACGGCAGAATGACGGTTCCGTCGGGCGTGACCATCATGTTCACGAACATTCCGACAAGCTCTCCGGCCGTGCTCGCGATCAGATATGGCTGCCCGAATGTCCGTCCGACATCGTCCGAGGAGGCGACGGCCAGCGCGGACCGCGATTTGCCGTCGAGACCCAGAGACTCCACGGACGCGCCCGCGTAGATCCGACCGGCGTAACGGCCCGTACGGTCGAAGCCCATGTACTGCCGGTCGAACCCCTCGGCGCCGAGCAGCAGCGTCGCATCGCTCCAGGTCCGGCCCTCGTCGCTCGAGCGCGTGATCCAGAGACCGTCGCGGTCGTTGGCTCCGTAAAACGCGTTGCCTTTCCCGTCGAAGTACGCGATCGCGTCCCAGCCGGTCGAAACCTTGGCCGCGCCGTCGGGGAGAACGACGCGCGTCCAGGTCAGCCCGCCGTCGCGGCTGACGTATCCGGACGTGCCCATCTTCCCCTTCGCGATGCGGCAGGAGACGGCCAGCATGTTCTTCGGGTCCTTCGGATTCACGGCGAGGAACGACTCGCCGTGCGGATCCGCGGGCGCATCGGACGAGATCGTGACGGTCTTCCCGATCTCGATCTTCTGCGCGGCGGCCGGCGGGGCGAGGAGAGCGGCCGCAGCGGCCGCCGCCAGCCAACCCCGACCGCTCGCCCCGGCGGTCATCACTTCGCCGCCGCCTTCGGCGGCATGTATTTCTCGAGCCACTTGACCATGCGATCCGTGGCGTCCACGGCGTTGACGAGAGACCAGTCGCCCGGGACGTGCCCTTCGCCGTCGTAGAGCGCGAGCTCGGCCGTGCGGTCGAGACGCTTGAGCGCGTTGAACATCTTCTCGGCTCCCTCGACGGGGCAGGTCTCGTCCTTCTTGCCGTGGATCAGGAGGAAGGGCGTGCGGATCTTGTCGGCCTGATAGTAGGGAGAGTTCGCGAGGTAGCGGCGCAAGTCGGCCCAGGGGTGCGTTCCCATGCGGCCCTGCCCCGTCTCCGACCAGACGAAGTTGAACGTCGATCCGCCCGGTCCCATCCGCGCGTAGTCCCCGGGCAGGTCGTAGAGCCCGTCGAGGGCGATCGCGGCGCGGAAGAGATTGGACTGCGTGATCATCGAAGCGGTCGAGTAACCGCCGTACGACTGCCCCATGATGGCGACCCTCTCGATGTCCGAGTAGCCGCGATCCGCCGCCCGGTAGACCTGCGCCAGGATCGCGTCGCTCATCTCCTGGATCGGGTTGCCGCCCTTGCCTTCCGGTCCGAGCGGCACGTCCACCATCAGCACCGCGTATCCGCGCGTCGCGAAGACCTGGACGGGAATGGAGTTGGGCGCGCCGCCGCCCCACTGCTGCGCGGTGTTGGACATCTTGGAGCCCGAATAGAAGTAGACGATCGAGGGCAGCGAGTCCCCGCGCTTCTTGCCGGGCGGCAGGAAAACGGCCGTGAGAACGTTCTGCAGCCGGCCATCGAATCCGGGGATCGGCGACGAGTACATCTCCGAGGGGCCGACCGCGACGGCGTCGAGACGGGGCTCGACGTGCGTCAGCCGCTTCTTGGACGCGAACGTGGAATCGAAGAGATAGAAGTCCGGAGGCACGTCGAGCGACTCGAAGCGCGCCACGACTCCTCCCGGCGCGGCGCCGGCGGCGTCGAACCGGCCGCGGCCTTTCCAGAGCGTCGTCGAGGCGCCGCCCCGGATGTTCACACCGAGCACCGAGCGCTCGCCGGTCGCGTCGTCGTTGGCGACGACCGCGAAGCGGCCGGGGTCCGGCTGCCAGAGGGTGTCGCCGTTGGCCGCGATCGGCGTCCCGACCGTCGGGATCGTCGCCGCCGCCGAGCCGTCGAGCGGAACGATGGCGAGCGCCTTGGGCGGAACCGAGTAGTAGGTCTTCTGTCCCTCGTCTTCCAGACCGACGAGAAGGCCCTTGCCGTCCGCGGTCACGAGCAGCGGCGCCTCGTCGATCTTCCCGAGCGACTCGCCGAGCGCCTTCGGGGGCCCCGGCGCCGCGGCGTCGACGAGCCAGATCTTCTTGTCCTTCCAGAACGCGATGCGGGTGGATCCGGGAATCCATCGGTAGGTGGACTCGAAGTAGTCGTTCTCTGGCACGCGGAGGTCGGCGGCCAGGACGACCGGCGTTCCTCCGGCGGCGGGCACGACGCCGAGGTCGTAGTAGGTCTCCGACGCCGTCTCGCCCTTCATCTTGAAGACGGTCAGGAACGAGACCCACTTGCCGTCGGGAGAGAGCCGCGCGCAGCTCGGCTTGAGGTCGCCCTCGGCCGAGGCCACGACGCGGGATTTTCCGGAAGTCAGATCGATCGCGGCGATGGTCGCCGCGTTTTCCCGGATGAAGTGCTGCATCATCGCCGCCGGCGTCGCGCCGGAGGGAGCCGACGGGCCGGAGGCGGTCTGGAAGACCGTGACGGTCGCTTTCGAAAGCGGCGCGCCCGGCGGCGCCGCGGGACTCGTTCCCGAGGCGGACTCACTGAAGGAGGGCTGGTTCTTCGGCCGAAGAGGAACGAAGACTTCGCGTCCGTCCGGGCTCCAGGCCGCCTCGTCCCCCGGCCAATGCTTCGCCTTGATGATCTCCTGCGAGACACGCCGCGGCGCGCCCCCGGCCACGTCCGCCACCCAGAGCTGCGGCGACCCGCCGGCGTCCGAGATGAAGACGACGCGTTTTCCGTCGGGAGAGACCGACGGCCGCCAGCAGCTCCCCTTTTCGGGGCAGACCGGCCGCGCTTCGCCGCCCTTCGTCGAGATCACGTACACGCGGACGCCGACCTGGGCCCCCGGCGTTCCGCCCGGAGTGAACCGCACGCCTTCGGCCATCTCGCTCTCGGGGCTGCGCGCGGGGGGCGCGAAGACCTCGAAGGCGAGGACCGACCCGTCCTTGCTCATCGACGGCCGGTCGCTCCAGGTGCGGAGCGTCTTCTTCGAGAACGCGAGGTCGAGGGGAAGCGCCGTCGGCGGCCCGGCGCTTTGCGCGGCGACGAAGACCGCGGCTCCCAGGAATGCCGACGCGGACAGGATCATTTTCTTCATGGCTCGACCTCCCCTTCGGCCTCGCTCTCGTGATCGACCGGGCTCTTTCGCCCCGCGCCGCCCGGTGCGGAAGCCTTCGGCGCCGCCGGCCCCGATGGCACCATTCCGGTCGCCTTCAGGCGGACGCTCGGCGTCTTGGTCGCATCGACCAGCTGGAGGCGAATGACGAACGGATTGGACAGGGCGCCGGGCTGCAGCGCCTCGGAACCCGCGATCGTCGGCCCGAGCTCGAACGTCGCGCCTTCCTTCGGTTTGCCGTTCGACGAGTTCAGGGCGGTCGGGGCGTTCTGCGCGTCTCGCTTCTTGTCGTCTTCGCTCTCGTACTGCGGAAAGCCGAAGCCCAGGATCTCGAGACGGATCGGCGGATAGATCGGCTCGGCGGACTTGTTGCGGATGCGCACGGGGATCTCGACCTGCTTCTTCGCGGCGTCAAAGCGCGTCGGGTCGAAGATGAAATCGACGCGGTCCGTCAGCGCGGCCTCCGCCAGGGTCGGCTTCGCCGGCGCGGCGGCGGCAGGAGCGGGCTTCCCGGGCTCGGGCGCCTGCGGCACTTCGACCCGCACGTCCGCCGTGTAGATCTGGAAGGTCCCGCTGCGCGCGTCCGCCCAGAACGGGTGGAACACGCCCGCCTTGTCGGCCGCGAGCCCCATGTAGTCGCCACCCGAGCCCCAGCGGGACGCGGCCGAGAGGAGGGACAGGGCGGCCTGCCCCTCATGGACCCAGATCATCGGAGAGAGCTGCGAGTTGCCGGGGCCGTCCGGATGCGAGGGCGCCGACGACACCGTGACCGGGGCCGTGAAGCTCTGCCCGCCGTCCACCGAGACCGCGAGGTCCTGGTGGTACTCGCGGCGGTCCGAGGGATTGCGCCCGTCGAACCAGGTCACGGCGACGACGCCGTCCTTGTTGACGGCGATCGCCGGCTGCCACTGGCTCGCGGCGGCGGGCGACGACGGGTCGACCGGCTTCGGCTCCGACCATGTCTTGCCGCGGTCGGCCGAATAGGAGAACAGAATCCTGTACTTTCCGCCCCGGGCGTCCTCCCAGGCCGTGTACATCCGGTCGCGGAACTTCGGCCCCTCCGTGTCCGCGGCGAACTTGCCGAAGCCGGCGACCTTCGTCTCCTTGTCGTCGCGGTTCCAGGTCTGCGAGACGGCTTTGCGCGGCTCGGAGAAGGTCACGCCGCCGTCGGTCGAGGCGACGGTCCAGAAGGTCGACGTCGCGAGCCCCGTGCTCTTCCGCTTCTCCGGCAGGAAGTCGAAGTCGCCGTAGGGCACGACGAGCGTGCCGTCCGAGAGCACCATCGGCGTGACGTCGTTGATGCCGATCGTGCCGCCGCCGTTGGCCGCCTCCGACGGCCCGATCCAGGTTCGCCCGTCATCGTCCGAACGAAAGACACCCACGCGATAGACGGGATAGTCGTAGAGCACGCCGATGTAGATGCGGCCGGCGTAACGGCCCTTCGTCGTATCGACGACGATCTGCTCGTGGTCCCAGGAGGGATTACAGGGAATCTCGCTCGCCGGCAGCCAGGTGACGCCGCCGTTTTCCGAGCGCCAGACGTGCATGCTCGCGCAGTCCTTACCGGTGTCGCTCTTGTTCATCGTGAGCGCGACCATCAGCGCGGTGCCCTGAATCGTGAACGCCGTTTGCGGATCGCCGCCGCCCCACTCGACCTGCTCCGGGAGCTCCGCGGCCTTCCAGGTCGCGCCGCCGTCCGTGGACGAATAGACGCGACAGGCCCAGCCCCCGGTCGGGCGCGTGGCCGTGATCGCCGCGCCGACGAGGTTCTTCACCGTGCGCGGGCTCGCCGCGACGATCAACTCGACGTGCGGGACGTCGCCGTCGCGGGAGACGAGGATGTTCGGCCCGACGGTGATCTTCGGCGCCGGCGCCTCGGCGCCGGACGCGTCCCGCCCCGAAATGAGAGCCACACCGGCGATGAGCGCCGCCGCCGCGCAATTCCGCAGGATCCGATCCGATGGCACAGTCCCCCTCACGACTTGGTCTCCTCCTTCTTTTCGTCCGGCTTCTTCAGGTTCTCGTCCAACCATCCATAGATCCTTTGCCACATGTCGCGGATGTTCGCCGGCGACTCGAGCACGTGCCCCTCGCCCCAGTAGCGGACGAACGCGGCGCGCTTGCCTTGCCGGTAGAGGGCGGTGAAGAACTGCTCGCCCTGCTGCATCGAGACGTAGTCCATGTCGCCCTGGATGATCATCAGCGGCGTCTTCACGCGGTCGACGTAGAAGAGCGGGCTGTTGCGAAGATAGCGTCCGATGTCCTTCCAGGGCGGATTCCCCATGCGGGTTTGTCCGCTCTCGAAGAGCGACATCTGGAACAGGTTTTCCTGCGCGTGATCGGTGTAGCGCACGCGCGCGTCGAAGACGCCGTAGAGGCTGATGAAGTCCGAGAGGCCCGCCAGCGCGATCGCCGCTCCGAAACGGTCGGTCTGGGTGACGAGACCGTACGTCGAGAATCCGCCGAAGCTCTGGCCCATGACTCCGAGCCGCTTCGGGTCGGCGTATCCGAGCTCGATCGCCTTGTCGACCGCCGGCAGAACGCCTTTCGAGAGCTCCATGTAGGGATCGCTCGCCGTTCCTTCGGGCGTCAGCGGCATGCTCGGGAAGAGGACCGCATAGCCGTGCGCGGCGAGCAGCTGGTGGTTGAGGGCGTGCGACAGGTTGAGCCGGGCGAGATAGGGAGGCTTGTCGCCGTAGAGATATCCGGCGTAGACGTCCGCCACCGTCGGACATTTCGTTCCCTCCGGATACCCCGGGGGCAGCAGGATCCAGCCCTTGAGGTCCTGGCCTTCGGTGCTCTTGTAGGACAGAGGCTTCATGACGCCTTCCGCGACGCCGGAAAGGAACGTGTTGGTCTCGAGGATCTTCCTGGCGGGACCGGAAGGCAGGGCGGAGATCCAGAGGTACGTGCCGTCGCGCGTCGCGGCCTCGAACGCGGCGAGCGACCCGTCGGGCGAGCAGTCCTTGAAGTCCGCGTCCTCGGACGGACGCACGATCGGCGTGAGCTTGCCCGACTCCACGTCGAAAGCGAAGAGATCCATGCTCGCGCCCTTCGGCACGCCCACGACGAGGCGCCGGAGCGGCGCGCGCACACGCGTTTCCATCGTCGGCCAGACGATCGAACCGATCTTCACGTCCGACCCCTCGGTCCGGTTGCGCGGCGCGGATCCGTCGAGGGGGATCCAGTCGAGATGCCCGTCGGAAACGCCCCAGACGGCGTTGGCCGACGGGTCCGGAACGATCTCGCTCAAGACGGTCTTGGTCATTCCGGACGACGCGCGGGCGGCCGACGCGATCTTCCTCGGCGGCGCGCCTTCGGCCACGAGCCACCAGTCCGGCGTCGTGCCTTCTTCGTCCTTCGACGGCGTCCGCCGCTTCGCCTGGACGAGCAGACTGCCGCGGGAGGACCAGACGAGGCCGGGGTTGCCGTAGATCGGGGGCGTCGGATCGAGCTCCTCGGCCGCGAGCGCGAGACAGACTCCGTCTCGGGCGCGGCAGCGGAAGACCTGAGCGCGCGCATCGGCACCGGCCGGGTAACCGATCAGCGCGAGCGCGGAGCCGTCGGGCGACCAGCGCAGCGACCTCAGGACGACGTCGCGGATCCCGGAGGCGCCTTGCGACGCACCGCCGGACGAGGTCTGGCCGATCACCAGAGCCGAGAGGTTCGCGGCCATCAGGGGAAGCGATTTGGCGGCCTCCGGTCGGTAGACATCGGCCTGGCGTAACGCGGCAAAATGCGTTCCGTCCGGAGAGACGCGCACCTCGCTGAACGCGGCGGCGGACGCCAACACCCGCGTTCCGTCGGCCGCGCCGATCGCCACGAGATCGCCCTTCGGGCGTTTTTCGAAGTTCGAGGCTCCGCCGCTCTCGAGGACGCTGACCGTGCTCTCGGCCCCCTTGAAATTCTTCGCCCACTGCTTCATCGCTTCGTCGGCGGTCTGCGTCTCGATCGTCAACTGCTCGGATCGTTTGCCCTTCGGAAGTGTCGGGACGAGGAGATCCGCGCTCCCGGCCCAGGCGAGCCGGGGGGCGACGGACCAGGGCTCGATCGTCGCGTCCGTTCGGCGGGTGAGCTGGCCCGTCGCGCGGTCCCAGACGAACACGTGAACGTCGTCGCCGCGCGTCGAGAGCATCGCGATGCGCTTGCCGTCCGGAGACCAGCTCGGCATCCAGAAGCCGGCGCCATCGGCCGCGCCGTCGGTCAGGTTGCGCGGGGCTCCGCCCTGCGCCGGCACGAGCCAGATGTCGCCCCGGTCGTTGCCGTCGAGATAGTCCCACTTGTGAAACGTGACGCTCTTGGCGCGTTTCAGGACGTAGGCGAGCCAATTCCCGTCGGGCGAGAAGACGACGTCGCCGACGTCCTCCATGCGGAAGAGATCGTCGGGAGTCATCGGGCGGCGAGAAGGAGCGTTCTGAGCGAGCAAGGCGGCGGCGCCGGCGACGATCAGCGCGAAAACGGCCGCAATCCGATTCATCACTTGTCCCCTTCCACCATGCCTTCCAGCCGGTATCGAATCGCCGGCACCTCGCTCGGGTCGGTGAACTGGATCTTGATGACGACCGGCCCTGTCTGCGCGCCGGGCGCCAGGGACTCGAGATTCCCGAGCGCCGAGGAAAAGTCGAAGACCGCGCCCTCGCCCCGCTTCCCATTGGGCGAGTTGACGACATCGATCGGCGGATACGGGTACTTGAAGATGTCCGGATCGTCGAGGTCGAACCCCATCACTTCGAGCGTCAGGGGCGGATAGATCGGCTCTTTCGAGACGTTCGAGAGCCGGATCGGGATCTCGGCCTCCTTCGTCGACTCGTCGTACCGTGTCGGATCGAAGACGAACTCGATCCGCGAGCCGATGTCGGTCTTCACGCGCGCGGCCGGCGGCGCCTTGGAGGTCGCGGGCTTCGTGCCTCCCGCCGACTTCTCCGGCGACGGAGGCGGCACCACGGCGATCGACGCCGTGTAAATCTGGAACGTGCCGGTGCGGGAGTCCGACCAGAAGGGATGGAACGCGCCGTCCTTGTCCGCCGCGAGGCCCATGTAGTCGCCGCCGCTCACCCAGCGGCTCGCGGCCGAGACGAGCTGGAGGTAGCGCGTCTGCTTGTACTGTCCCGCCATGGCGCCGAAGGTCAGGTTGCCGGCGCCCTTCGGCCGCGACGGCGCCGAAGAGACTCGAGCGGGCGCGAGAAACGTCTTCCCGCCGTCGAGCGAAGCGGTGAAGTACTCGTTGTATTGCGAGGCGTCCGAGGTCCCGCGCGTGTCGAACCAGGTGACGCCGACGACGCCGTCCGCGTTGACCGCGACGACGGGCTGGTACTGGTACGCCTCCTTCGGAGCGCTCGCGTCGAGGAGGACCGGCTCGGACCAGTGCAGCCCGCGGTCCTCCGAATGCGAAAAGCGAATCCGACTCCGCCCCTCCTGCGCGTCCGCCCAGGCCGCGTAGATGCGATCCCTGAAATCCTTCGATCGCGAATCGGCGGCGAACGACGGAAAGCCTCCGAGCTGCTTCCCGGCCTTGTCGTCCTGATCGATCCACATCGTCTGCACCTTGCGCGGCGGACCGAACGTGACGCCACCGTCGGACGAGAGGACGAACCAGGACGTGCTCGAGACCTTTCCCGTGATTTTGACCTTGTCCGGAAGGAACTCGAAATCGCCGTAGGGAACGACGAGTGTGCCGTCCGACAGCACCATCGGCATGACGTCGTTGATCCCGATCTTGCCGCCGCCGTTGGCGGCCGCGACCGGACCGGTCCAAGTCTTTCCGTCGTCCTCCGAGCGGAAGATCCCGACGACGTATTGCGGATAGGGCCCGTAGAGCACGCCGACATAGATGCGGCCGGCGTACTTTCCTGTCGTGTGGTCGACCGTGATCTGCTCGTGGTCGTAGGAGTAACCGAGGTCGATGCCCTTCCCCCACGTCAGGCCGCCGTCTTCCGACCGATACACGTAGAGCGCGGCGCGCGTCTGGCCCTTGTCGTCCTTGATGAACGCGAGCCCCGAGAAGATCGCCGTGCCCTGAGGTGTGAACGCGACGTATGGATCCCCGCTGCCCCACTGCACCTGCTCGGGAAACTCGCTCGCCTTCCAGCTGGCCCCGCCATCGGTCGAGGCATAGGCGCGGTTGGCGGTCCCGCCCTCGGGTCGCGTATAGGTGATCGCGCCGCCCACAAGATTCTTCGCGCTCTTCGGGCTCGCCGCGACGACGAGCTCGACGTGAGGAAAGTCGCCGTCGCGCGACGCCAGCATGTTGGGCCCGACGACGATCTTCGCGGCGTCCGGTGCCGCCGCGGCGCAGGGCAACGCCGCGGCGGCGGCGAGGAGAATCGCCGCGCGACCGAGACGACGGGTCCTCCGGAAGCCCCTCACCGCCCGCCCCCTCCGGCCGCGGCCGGCGTGGCGAACCAGATGTCGTACTCGCCGAGGGTCAGGCGGGAGTTGTCCGCCGTACCGAAACCGACGATCCGCATCGCGTCGGGCGAGGTCGCGATCACGCGCGCCGCCGGCTCCCGCGGAGCGTCGGGCATCTTCGCGGACCAGGCGTTGCCGGCCGCGGTCCAACGCGCCGCGGACGCGCGGTCGTCGGGCAGGTCCGCCACGCTGACCGAACCGAAGGAGGGGTGCGAGAAGAAGTCCGTGTAGTCGTACTGGACCGTCCCTCCGCCCGGCACCTGATAGGCGTCGACGACCGCCACCCAGCGCCCGGGCTTCGGGTTGGAGACTTCGAGCTGGCCGCCGAATCGGCGCGACGCCGCTTTCCCGGCCGGCGCGCACGGGGCGGGCGGCCGCATCGGCGACTTGTTTCCTTTCTCCAGCTCTTCCTTTGGAGCCTCCGGAGTCTCGGGTGCTTCGGGTTTCGTGCAGTTGAGCAGATAGAGGTCGAGATCCGCCGCGCCCCCGCCCGCGGTCCTGGCGCCGGCGACGCGCACCATCAGGGAGGTCGCTCCCTTCGGGACGTCGATCTCGTAGGAGTCCTGACCGCCCTCGGCGATCGCCGCATGGCGCCGGACGGCGCTGCCGAGGTCGACGCTCGTAGCGGAAGTGGACGACGCCTTGCCGAGCCGGTTGGCGAGCGTGAGCGAGAGCGGCTCGGAGCGGCCGGCGCCCAGGGCCGCCGGCGCCGCGGACGACCCGACGTCGACGCCGAGCGCCGTCGCCGAAACGGTCACCGGCGCCGCTTTCATCGGCGAGGGATTCTCGGGGTCGAAGTTCCGGGCGACGAAGCTGTTCGAGACGTTCAGCTCCCAGACGCCCGGCTGCGGATTCGCGATGGCGCAGCGCTGCGGCTTTTCCCAGTGGAGGTCGAAGGAGCAGACGTACTGCGCGTCCTTGTCGGGACCGATGGCGGAGCCGCCGAAGATCGGATTGGAGAGGTGGAAGGCGAGGACCGGGACGTCGGGAGGCACCTCGACGAAGAATCCGGCGTCCCCCGGAAGCGCCGGCGTCAGATCGCCCTTGACCGCGTATCCGTTCTCCGGCGTCAGGCGGTAAGGAACGACGACCGCGTCGAGCATCCGGTACGCGTGCCCGGGCACGTCCGGGTTGTCGAGCGTCATGAGGGCCGTGTGCGCGCCCTCCTTCTTCGCGAAGATGGAGACCTTGAGATCGACGGGCGTCTTGAGCGGCAGGACGACCGAGGTCGGCGACTCGAACGTGCCGTCGTTGCCCGCCCAGGAGATCGTGAAGGTCATGGGCGCCGCCGGGCCGGTCTCGCGCGTGAGCGTCACCGTGCGGTCGCCGCGGTCGCCGGCCTTCCAGCCTTCGCGCTCGTAGATTCCGAGCCCCTGATTCGGCGGAGTCAGGAGATCCGCGAGGACGGTCCGGACCGGCGCCCGGCCCGTGATGACGATCGGCGGCGTCTTCTGGAACTTCTGAAGCAGCGCGTAGGCCGGCCCGACCTGGATCAGGCCGTTGCCCTGCTCGTGCGCGCCGAGATTGTCGATGTGCCGGGCGCTGCCGGTCAGCGCGGCCTTGAGGCGCACGGCGTCGTACGGAACGCCGGTCTGCTTGGCGGCGCTGACGACGAGCGCCGTGGCGCCCGCCGCCATCGGGGTCGCGGTCGACGTGCCGCCGTCCACCGAGTATCCCGGCGGCAGCGAATAGAGTCCCTTCTGTCCGGCGCCTTTTCGGTAGCCGACCTCGGTGCCCATCTGCCCGCTCGGGGCCAGGATGTCGGGCTTCAGGCCGCCGTTGCCGCTCGGTCCATGCGAGAGCGCGCCCCAGTGCAGGTTGTCGTCATGCTCGGTGATGAGGCCGTTATTGACGCGGTAGCTCTCCTTGCTCTGGTATCCGCCCACGCTCATCGCGCCGGGCGCGAGGCCGTCTTCCGCGACGAATCCGAAGGCGGGCGAGTTGTCGCCCGGCACGAACATGAGCTTCTTGTAGCGGTCCGTCAGACGCTGCGCGACGACGCTCATCGGGTGCGTCGCGTCCGCGAGCAGGTACGGGATCGACGCGATCGCCACGGACTGCTCGAGAACGATGACGTCCACCTTCGGATGCTTGAAGGCGGCGATGAGCCCCTCGATCAGCCCGTGGGCGTTGCTGACGCCGTAGAAGAGCGACACGAGCTGCGCGCCGGGCGCCACGCCCTGGAGCCTCCCGTTCGGCTCCTTGTTTCCGACGACCGAACCCATGATGGTCGTGCAGTGCTGATAGATGCCGACGTTGATCGAGACGAACTTGTTCTTCGCGTCGGTCTGGACGGCGAAGCCGATGGTGTCGCGCCATGGCGTCGACGGATCCTCTTTTCCGAAGACGCCGAATTCCGGACGGCGGACGTAGTCGGTCATCGCCTTTTCGTCGCCGAAGTTCCCGTCGCGGTTCGTGTCGACCCAGACGTCGTTCGACTTCTCGTCCCAGAGCACGCCGAAGAGCCCGTCGTCTCCCTTGGGATTGCCATTACGGTCGATGTCCTGATCGATGTAGGACGCGTTGGAGTCCATGTCCCACTTGCGCTCGGAGAAGAGGCCGATCCGGTAGGACCCGTCCTTCGGAACCCGAAACGTCTTGCCCTGAAAGGAGACGGTTCCCCCGCTCGAAGTCACGACCTGCTTCATGTCGACCCACTGGGGATTGATGTCCGCGTCATCGCGCGGATCCGTGACGTTCAGGTAGTCGGCGAACTTCGGGATCTTCTTTCCGTCGAGGGCGTACGCCGTCTGGAACTCGGGCAGCAGCATGTCGAGATTGCCGTCGAGCACGCCGATGACGACGCCGCGCCCGTCCCACGTCGGATGCTGCGCCAGGAAATCGGCCGCGGCCAGGTCCCTGATCGGCGAGTACGGATGGGCGAGGGGATATTCGCTCAGAGTCGGGGGCCACGCCGGAGCCGACGGGCCGTCCGCCTCCGGATCCGGCAGCGGAAGCGCTCCGCGGCCGGGCCCGAGCCGGTTGGGATAGTTGTCGTCGTAGTCGAGCGACGCGGCCTGGACGCCCGCGAATTCGGCGAGCGCGGTCGCCTGGTCGATCGGCACCTTCACGCGGAGATACCCGACCTCGTCGTCTCGATAACGGACGTCGCCGCCGAGCTTCGCCGCTTCCTTCGCGACGGAAGCCGCGGCGCCGGGCTTCGCCGCGAGCAGGACCGACACCTCTTTCCGCCCCTGAGCCCGCGCGATGGCGAGCGTCTGCCGGCTGTCCTTGAACAGCGCGGGACGGGTACGGCCCGCGCGAGCCGGCGAAACGCCGGACGCGACGGCCGCGACCAGCACGAGAGCCAGCGTTTGCTTCTTCACTTCCCCTCCTTTTTCGCCACGAAGCCCGTGATCTCGGCCCCCAGATAGAAGTCCGTCTTGACGGCGGAGCTCGCCTGCATCCGCCAGGGGATCGCGTCGGTGATTCCGCCGGGCTCGAGCGCCGCCAGACCACCGAGCGCCTTCGCGTAGTCGAACGTGGCCCCGACGCCCTGTTTTCCATTGGCCGCGTTGAGGAACGTCGGCGCGTTGATCGGCTCGCCCGACTTGACCGTGTAAGGGTGCGCCACCTCTTTGATCTCCACGGTGAACGGCGGATAGAGGGCCTCCGAAGAGTCGTTCTTCAACCGGACGGGCAGGACCATCTCCCGCGTCTGCGCGTCCCACCGGACCGGATCGAAGACGAGCGTCACCTTGCCCGAGACGACGGCCTTCTCCACGGCCGGCGTCTTGGCCGGCGGCTGGGAGTCGACGCGGACCGCGGCGCTGTAGAGCTGATAGGTGCCGCTGCGCCCGTCCGCCCAGAACGGATGGAACACGCCGTCGCCGTCGGCGGTCATCCCGATGTAGTCGCCGCCGGCCGGCCAGCGCGAGAGGCCGGAAAGCGTGTAGATGATCGCGAGGCCCCGATCCTTCTGCGCGATCGGCCCCGGGCGGAGGTTGCCCGCGCCGAACGGCGAAGACGACTCGCTCGAGACCTTGACCTTGGGCAGGAAGGTGTCGCCTCCGTCGAGCGAGGCGGTGAAGTACACCTCGAACTTCTTGCGGTCCGGGAATCCCTCGGTGCTGTAGAAGAAGACGCCGAGGACACCGTCCGGATTCACGGCGATCATCGGTTGGAACTGCGATGCGGTGGCCGGAGCGCCCGCGTCGACGGCCCGCGGCTTGCTCCACGTCGCGCCGCGATCGCTCGAGTGCGAGAGCTCGAGCCGGAAGCGGTCACCGTCGAGCCCGGTCCACGCGGCATAGATCCGGTCGCGGAACTTCGGGCTCACGTCGGCGGCGAAGACGGGGCCGCTGATCTGATCGATGCGGCCGCTCTTCTGCTGCTCCCGCAGCTTCTTGAGGCCGCCGAAGTTGATCTCGGCGATCGGCCGGCGCGGCGAGAACGTGACGCCGCCGTCCGTGGAGAGCGCGAGGACCGCCCGCCACGTCGAGGCGTCCTTCTCGATCGCGTAGTTCGGGTACTCCGACATCGGGACGACGAGCGTCCCATCCGACAGCACGAGAAGGTTGTACGCCGCGAGCCCCTTGCCTTCCCCGAGCCCGACGTCGACCGGCCCGATGAAGGTGCGCCCGTCGTCCATCGAGCGGAACAGGACCACGCGGCGTTTCATGACGAGGTCTTCGAGCTCTTTCGATCCCTTCTGGTCGGTCTCGTCGGCGACGTACACCCGGCCGGCAAAGGGGCCCGTCGTGTGATCGGTGATCAGCATCTCGTGGTCGTGATGGTTTCCGAGGTTGAGCGCCTTGCCCCAGGTCTTTCCGCCGTCCTCCGACCGATAGAAGTTCATTCCGCTCGAAAGGCCCATGAAGAACGCGGTGCCGGTCGCGCCGAAGCCGACCTGCGGATCTCCCCCGCCGTGCTCGATCTCCTCCGGAAACGAGACGTCGGTCCAGGTCGAACCGCCGTCGAAGGAGACGTAGGCCTTGTTGGCGGGGCTTCCGTCGGGCCGCGTCATCGTGATCGAGCCGCCGATCAGGTTCTTCGGGTCCGTCGGATTGGCGGCGACCATCGTCTCGCAGTGGGCGACGTCTCCGTCGCGCGAGACGAGGATGTTCGGACCGACGACGATGCGCGGCGGCGGCGTGGCGTCGGGGCGGACGAGAGCCGCCGGAACGAGCGCTGCCGCGAAGAAAATCGATGCGCTGCGGAGGTTCGCGTTCATGGTTTTCCCTGTTTCGAGAAGTTCGTTTCGTACAGCTCGCGCGAGTCCTTGTCGATGAATCGCACGCCGAGAGTCTCCGCGGCGATCTCCATCACCGCGAATCCGTTCTTCGATTCTGCGAAGGCGCTCCTCGGGCTCTTGTCGTCCACGTCGTAGAGACCGGCGCCGCCGCCCGCCGAGATGAAAAGGTGCACGCCGTCCACGTCCTGCACGTGCTCGAGGCTGTGATGGTGGCCGGCGAAATAGACATCCGCACGGCCGCGGAGGATCGGCATGATCAGCCGCGAAAACTCCTTGAACTCGCCGTTCTCGTATTCGGCGGACGCGATGTAGGGCGGAAAGTGCCCGTACACGACTTTCCACGGCGCGCGGCTCGCGTCGAGCGCGTCGCGCAGCCATCGCTGCTGGATCTCCGACATGTCGTTGCAGTCGATCGCGAAGAACTGCGCGGGACCGGCCGTGTACGTGTAGAACTGGGCCGGCATCCGCCACGACGCGCTGCGCGGCGACCGAAGGATCTCGGCCGCCGGCGTGTCCGGGTCGTACTCGTCGTGATTGCCGAGGCAGGCGAAGATCTCGATGCCCATCGGCCCATAGAGGTCCTCGAACTGTTCCTTCCAGCGCGGGTGGTCCGGGCTCGGCAGACCCTCGGGATAGAAGTTGTCGCCGAGCGTCAGCCCGAAGTCGAACGGATGGTCCGCGTGGTAGCGGCGCATCGCGGCGGCCGTCGCCTTCTGGTCGCCGGTGCCGGTCCCGTAGTCGCCGAACGCCAGGACGCGGATCGCCGCGCCGGCGACTCTCTTTTCGAAGACCGGCGGCGAGCGGCGCTGGAACGTCGGCAGCATGAGGCCGCGGTCGAGATTGATGGCGCGGTCCTCGGCCGGCGCGAGCGCGGCGACGAAGTCGGAGTGCCCGGCCGCCCTCTCCCGGGCCATTCGGTCCGACATCACCTGCCGGAGCTCGTGCATCGACAGCGCGCGGAGCTGCTCGAGCGCCGTTTCGACGGGGGCGGCTTCAAGGCTCGTCGCGATCACGTACCGGAGGACCTCGCGCAGGCGCGGGTCCTTTCGCCAGTGCGGGATCGCGTACATGTTCCGCATCGCGAAGCGCAGGACCTTCGGGTCCCTCTCGCGCACGAGGAGGGCGAGCACGAACTCGGCCGCGTCGGGCCGGTCCGCGAGCTCGAGGGCCGCATCGGCGCGCTTCTCGCCTTCCGACGACGTGCGGACCGAGTCGGCCCAGGCACGCTCCTTCGCGGGAAGCTTCGCGGAGAGCGCCTCGAGCGAGGCGTGGCGGAGCGCGCGGATCGTCGCGGTCTCCTCCGGGACGCGCGCGGCGGGCCGCGGCGCCGCCGCTTCGCCCGGCGACACCGCCGGCCCGGCGAGCGCCGCCAACAGGAGACCGAATCCGACGGCACGCGGCTTCACTCGGCGGTTCCCTTCGCCGCTTCCGACTTCAGATGCGCGTCGAGAAATCGGATGACTCGCTTCCAGTAGTCGACGAGATTGGCCTGCGCGGCGAGGACATGGCCCTCGCCGCCGTAGCGCAGGTACGTGACGTCCTTGCCGAGACGCTTCAGGCCGACGTAGACCTCGTCGGAGTAGGGCACGATGCCCGCGTCGGCGCCGCCGGCCTGAATGATCATGGGCGTCTCGATTCGGTTCAGCATGTAGACGGGCGAGTTCTGGACGTAGGTCTGCGGCGCGTCCCACGGGCCGGCGCCCATGCCTCCGGTCAACGTCTCGAGCCAGGGAATCCAGCCGCCCTCGCCCGTCTCGAGGCTCATCGAGCCGTAGAAGGCCGTCAGGTCTCCGAAGCCGGCGTTCATGACCGCCGCGCGAAAGCGCGTCGTCTGCGCGACGATCCCGAGCGTCGCGTATCCGCCGGCGCTCTGGCCCGTGACGGCGAGGCGATCCGGATCGACGACGCCGAGCTCGACGGCCCGGTCGATCGCCGGCATGACGGACTTGAGAAGGTCCGCGAGGATCGTGCCCTTGCCGGTCGGCACGTCCGGCTGCAGCACCGCGTACCCCCGCGTCGTCAGCATGTGCAGGTTGTAGGCGGGGAAGCCTCCGAGGCCGAATCGGTAGACCGTCTCGGAGCCCCAGTCCTGCGGATAGACGAAGACGAGCGTCGGATAGCGCTTCCCTTCCTCGTAACCCGCGGGCAACAGCAGCGCGGCGTGCAGCGGCTTGCCGTCGACGTTGTGAAAGTCGATGAGCCGGCTCTTTCCGAAGACGTACGCGTCGAGCTGCGGGTTGATGTGCGTCAGCCGGCGCGGCTCGCGAAAGTCGACGTCCGCGACCCAGAGATCGGAGCTCTGACCGGCGCTCTCGTAGACGTAAACGACCCGCCGTCCGTCGGGCGCCACGAGCGGCGTGTCGAACACGCGGCCCACGGATCCTTCCGCTTCGAAAACGGCAGACGTCCGGCCCGACGCGAGATCGACCTTCGACACGATGGCCTTCTTCGTTCCGTCGTCGCGGCGCGAGACGTAGAGCGAGGCGCCGTCGGGCGACCAGACCTGGCCGCCGGTCGTCTGCAGGATCTCGAAGACGCGCTTTCCGAGATCCGGTGTCAGAGGCGAAGCCTTCCCCGTCGCGGCGTCGGCGCGATGCACGCGGTTCTCCCCCACGAGGTAGAGGGAGCGGCCCGACGCGTCCCAGAGGGGCGGCAGATAGTCCGAGCGGTAGAGCTCCTTGGGCGCCTCGAGCTTGCGGGCCTCGCCGCCGGCGGAGGCGACCACGTAGCAGTCCGCGGTCTCGTAGCCGAGGCCGGAGAAGTACGCGAGCGAGCGGCCGTCCGGCGACCAGCTCACGCCGGTCCCGAACCCCTGCTGGACTCCGGTGACCAGGACCTTCGACGAACCGGCCGAGAGGTCGTAGACGACGAGGTCGTGGTCCGCGTTGACGGAAGAGGGAGTCTTTCGTCCCCGGGAGACGAGGAACGCCAGCCGCGTGCCGTCCGGAGAGAGGAAGGAGCCCTGGGTGGCCTCGCGCGGCGCGATGCGCTGGATGCGTCCGGTCGCCACGTCGATGATCGAGAGATCCGCGAGCAACCGCCGCGGCGCCTCGGAGGGCGGCGGCGCGCCCTTCATTTCCTTCGACGCCGGTTTCGAGCGATAGATCGCGACGGTCGAGCCCGGCTCCTTGTCGTCCGGCTCGCCGGAAGGCGCCGCGGGAGCCTCGTCTTCGAGCTCGGCGTCGGTCAGGCCTTCGGGATGGAGGCGGACGACGAGGCGACGCGAGTCGGGCGTCCAGACGGGAACCGTGAATCCGAGAAACGTCCGCGTCGGCGCCGGAGAGAGCCGCCTCGTCTTTGCGGTTTTCGTGTCCCAGAGCCAGACCTGCGCGCGTCCGTCGCGGTCGGAGTAGAACGCGAGCAGGTTTCCGTCCGGAGACCAGGACGGTCCCCAGCTGTTGCCGCGCGCCTCCGTCAGATTCCGACCCGGGCCGTCGTCGATCGGGCTCGTCCAGACGTCGCAGCCCATGCTTGCGTAGGCGGCGCCCCGCGTCGCGAAGAGGCCGTGCTTGTCGTCCGGCAGGATCTTCTTTCGCCGCGGATCGCAGACCGTGTAGGCGACCGAGCGGCCGTCGGGCGAGATCGCGGGCCGGCCCTGGATGTGGAAAGACGAAGCGAGGACGGCGTCGGAGATCTCGAGCGGCTTGACGGCGGGCTCGGCGGCCGCGACCGGCGGGCCGCCGGCCAGAAGAGCGGCCGCGAGCCAGCGAAGGACCGGTCGAGGCTTCACCGATTGTCTCCCGCCGGAGTCGCGCCCGGTTCTCCGAGATGGATCAGCGACAGGCCGAGCGGGATCGCGTCGTTGCCGACCTTCGGCAGGTACTCGGCCGCGCCAAAATCGAGGCTCGCCGCGAGGCGCGAGAGCGCGATCCCTTCGCCGGCCGCCGCGACGACGCCGCACATCGTCCGCCCCTCGGGGGCCTTTCCGACGACCCACAGGCTCGCCGGCGCGCTCCAAGAGGCGCCCACATCGCGCGGCTTCGAGCCGTCGGCGACGGCGATCGACCCGAGCGCGGGATCGAAGAAGAAGTCGCGGAAGGTGAACGAGATTGGGCCCGCGGCGCGCGGAACGTCCACGACGGCTTTCCAGGAGCCGGGGGCCGGCGCGTCGAGCGAGATCGCCTCGCGCGCGCCGGCGGCGACGCACGCCCGTCGCGGCTGGCACGGACCGGAAGTGCAGTCGAAGAGGTACAGATCCAGGTCCGCGCCCGACGCCGGGACGTCGGCGAGCTCGGCCATCAGCCGCACCGTTCCCTTCGGAACGTCGAGGTCGAAGACTTTCTGCTGGCGGGGCCCGAGCGTCTCGCGCGACTCCCGGACGGAGGCGAGCGGAAAGGAAGAGATCGACCCCTTGAAAGCGGCGAGCTTGTTGGTGGCCGTGACCCGGATCTCGCGCGCGGTTCCCGGCGCGCCCGGCGCCTCGGCGGGCGCGGTCAGGCCGACGCCGATGAGCGACGCCGTCAGCGTGACGGGAGTTCTGGGCAGCGTCGTCGGACGCTTCTCGTCGAACTTGAACGCGTCGTGCATGTCGAAGAGAACGATGCTCCAGACGCCGGCCTCCGGATCCGCGATCGTGCGCGTCTGGACGTCGCCCTGCGGCATCTGGAAGACCGTGTCCTCGCGGCCGTCGGGAGGCCACAGCTCCATGCGCACGGTGTCCTTGGGAGCGCGCAGCTCGAACTTCACCGCGTCGATGCCCGGCGGGACGTCGAAGAAGGCGTCGGCCTCGCCGGGCCGCGGCGCGCGGACGTCCCGCGTCACCGTGTACTTGTTCGCGGCGTCGAATCGCTCCGCGGCGACGATCGCCGTCATCAGGCGGCAGGACGGGCCGAGGCCGTCGGGACTCTCGAGCGACAGAAGCGCGCTGTGCACGCCGGTCGATGCCGGAGCGATCTCCACGGCGAGGTCGACCGGCTGGCCGAGCGGCAGCGTGATCGTGTCCGCGCTCGTGAAGGTGCCGTCGTTTCCGGTCCACTTCACGCGGAACGCCGCCGGCGACGACGGACCCGAGCGGCGCGTGAAGGTGATGGACCGTTCTCCGTGATCGCCGGCGGTCCAGCCCTCGCGCTCGTAGAGACCCGGACCCGTGCCGGGCGGCTCGAGCCACGGCGCGTTCACGGTGCGGACCGCGGCGCGGCTCTCGATCTCGACCGGCGGCGCGGCGCCGGAAGCCTTCCGGAGAAAGTCCCAGGCCGCGCCCACCTGGATGAGGCCGTTGCCCTGCCGGTAGGCCGGCTGGTTCGAGAGGTAGCGCGCGGTGGCCGTGACGGCCCGGTAGAGGCCGGGCGGATCCCACGCGAGGCCCGTCTGCTTCGCGCCGCTGATGAGCAGCGCCATGGCGCCGGAGGCGACGGGCGTCGCGCACGAGGTGCCGCCGCACATGGCATAACCGGGACGGAACTCGAAGACGCCGGCGAGCCCGTCGTCGCCCGGGCGCGAGGCGGGGTAGGTCGTGAGGACCTCGGACGGGGCGAGGACGTCCGGCTGGAGCGATCCGTTCCCCGAAGGTCCCCAGGACCCGACCCAGTGCAGGTTGTCTTCATCGAAGACCCGGATCGCCTTGTTCGCGAGGAAGTTTTCGCGGCTCTCGTAGGCGCCGACGCCGAATCCGTAGCGCGCGAGCCCGTGCTCGATCGCCGTACTCAGGCCGGGCGAGTTGTTCGCGGGCACGAGGAAGGGTTTCTTGTACTTGTCGATCAGCCGCGAGCAGAGGACCGTCACCGTGAACCGGCCGTCGGAGAGGACGTACGGCATCGCGATGTAGACGTCTTCCTCGAGGAGAACCACGTCCACGCGCGGGTCGCGGAACGCGCGGATCAGGCCTTCGATCATCCCGTGGGTCGTCTCGCCCTCGAAGATCGAGACCAGGCGCGCGCCGGGAGCCACGCCGTCGAAATAGCCGCCGGTCCCGCGGCTTCCCACCACCGCTCCCGAGACCATCGTGCTGTGGCCGTACATCCCGAGGTTGACGGCGACGAACCCGTCGGCCTTGTCGGTCTGGACCGTGAAGGGAAGCGTTTCCCGGACGGGAGTCTCCGGATCGTCGGTCCCGAAGGTTCCGTACTCGTAGCCCCGCGCGAAATCGTGCAGGGCCTTCTCGTCGGCGAAGCTTCCGTTCTGATTCGTATCGACCCAGACCTCTCCGGTCGCTTCGTCCCACAGCACGCCGACCGGCTTGTCGACCGACGTCTTCTCCCCCGGCCGGTCGAGCACGATGCGGAAATACGCCTGGACGTACGCCGCGAACCGGCAGAGATCGAAGACGCCGATGCGGAACGTACCGGCCCGCGGCGCGAGATACGTCTCGCCCGCGTACGAGACCTTCCCGTCGCGCGCCCTCACGACCTGCCGCATCGAGACCCAGTGCGGGAAGTCCGACTCCGGCTCGAGCGGATCCATCGCGTTGACCACGTCGATGACCTTGCGCGTCGGCTGGCCGTCGAGCGTCCGCGCGACCTGGAGCTCCGGCAGGAGGAAATCCGAGTTGCCGTCGAGCACCGCGACCGTCACGCCGCGTCCGTCGAACGTCGGATGCTCGCGCCGCCATTCGAGGGCGCCGAGGTCCCGGAGCGGGGAGTAGATCGGCCGGAGCGTCAGATCCGTGCGCGACGGGGGCCACTCGTCGCCGCCCGGCGCCGCGCGCGGCAGGCGCCGCTCCGGGTCCTCGGAGCGCAGCCCCGGCTGGAAGTACGGCGGCAGCGTGTCGGCGTTGACGTCCAGGTCCGCCGCCTCCACGGCGTCGAAAGCCACGAGCTCTTCGACGCGATCGACCGGAACGCGTCCCCGCAGATAGCCGAGATCGTCGTCCTCGACGCGAATCCGCGCGCCGAGGCGGCGCATCTCCCGGGCGACGGCGTCGGTCCGCCCGGTCTTCGCGGCGACGACGACCGAGACGTCGCGCCGGCCGTTGGCCCGCGCCATCGCGAGCTGCGCCCGGCTGTCCTTGAACAGCTCGCGGCGCGGCGGCGGAATGGCCGGGCCGCTTCCGGCCAGCGCCGCGACCACGCCGCCGGCGAGCGCGGCCGCGGCGGCGAGGATGAGACGGCGGGCGCGCGGCGTGCTCATGGCTTCTCCTCCTTGCCGAGAGCCTTCGTCTCGACGGAGACGAGGCTTCCGAGACCTCCGCGCGCGTCGCGCGTGAAGGGCGCGAGATCCTTCAATCGGAATCGAACGCGTCGGGCGTGCGAGAATTGGCCGGGCGCGAGTCGTCCGTCCAGGAGTTGAGGGGTGAAGTCCCAAACGGCGCCCGCGCCCGATAGACCGTTGTCCGCCGCGAGGATCTCGGGCACGGCGCTCGAGGACCTCAGCGCGATGACCCGAAGCTTCAGCGGCGCGACGAGCGTCTTCTCCGACGTGTTGACGAGGGTCACGTCGAGCGAGACGGTGCGCTCCTTCGGGTCGTAGTCCGTGTTCGAGAACTGCACGCCGATGCTCTGGGTGACGTCGGCGAGCGCGGCGAGCTCCGGCGATCCGTTGACGTTCGCCTTGCCGTCCACGCGCACCGCGGCCGACCAGAGCTGGGGAACGCCGGTGCGGTGGTCGACCCAGAGCGTGTGGAAGACCCCGTCGGCGTCGGCGGCCATTCCGGCCGTGTCGGCCGCGCAGAGGAAGTCGATCCACTGCGGGCCGATCTCCATCTGAATGTTGCCCCCACGGGCGCGGGGACGCCGCTGCCCGCCGCCCGAGCTGTACGCCATGATCGGAAGGTAGTCGCCCGGGCGGACGAGCGAGGCCGGGTCGGAAACGCGCGCGTTGGCGGAGAACGTCTCGCCGCCGTCGAGCGAGTACGCGAAACGCGCCGCCCATTGCCGGGAGTCCTCGGTCGCCTCGCGCCGGTCGTACCAGGAGACGCCGACGACGCCGGCGTGATTGACGGCGATCGCGGGAAGCATGTGGTGGCGCCCGTGCGCGCGGTCGGCGGGCGACTGGTCGTCGTTGACGACGAGCGGAGCCGACCAGGAGAGCCCCTTGTCCGCGGAATGCGACACGAGAATCTCGCAACGCCCGGAGCGGCGGTCCGGCCAGACGAGGTAGAGGCGGTCCCGGAAGGGGCCGTCGGTCGCATCCGCCGCCATCACGGGCAGTCCCGGCGTCCATCCTTCGCAGCCGTGCCACTCCGAGACCGTCGCCGCCTTCGCGAACGAGTCGCCGCCGTCCTCCGAGCGGACGACCTTGATCGTTCCGCCGGCCTTCTCGAAATCCTTCTCCCGGAGATTCTTCCGGTCGTTCCATTCGAAGAACGACGCGACGAACGTCCCGTCGGAAAGCACCGCCCCCGTGCCCGTTCCGAAAGGCATGTGCTCGCCGTCGGAGAAGAGCTTCTTGGGAGCCGAGAACGTCCGTCCGCCGTCCTTCGAGCGGAAGAGCGTGAACACGATGCGCTCGTCTCCGTCCACCGTCTGGTCGCGGACCGCGTTGCCGTGGAGATAGAGGAGGCCCTTCCGCGGCCCGGACGTGGCGTCGAACGTCAGCCACTGGCGGTCGATGAACGGCAGAAGCGTCGGCTCGGACCACGCGCGGCCGCCGTCGGCCGACCGGTACACGAGCATCTCGTGCTCCGCCGCCGATTCGTAGTGGAGCGCGAGGGCCGAGAGATAGGCCGCGCCCTCGGCGTCGAACGCGCAGGTCGGGTCGCCGACGAAATCGGTGCGCTTGACCTCGAGCGCGGCGACCCAGGACTTGCCGCCGTCGAAGGAGCTGTAGGCGACCACGTGGCGCGACGCGTCCTTCGCGTCGAAGATCATCGAGCAGGCGAGAAGCTTGCGCGGATCGACGGGACTCGCCGCCATCGTGATCTCGTGATGGAGGCGCGTCGCGTTGTCGGCCGAAACGCGGACGTTCGGGCCGATCGACAACGTTTCGGCGACGGCGGCGCCGGCGAGCGTGCCGAAGAGGACCGCGGCGAGGATCCCGAGCCGCCTCACGGCTTCGGGGCTTCTTTCGGCGGGACCCGCTTGCCGAGCACGCGCGCCCGAAAACTCGCGAAGAGATATCGGATCGTTTTCTCGTCGCGGAAGGAAGTCAGATCCGAGATCCGGAAGGTGAGCTCCTGGTCGCTCGACTCCTGCCCCGGCCCCAGGGAGCCGCCGGCGGCCCCTCCGCCGATCGTCCAGACTGCGCCGGAACCCGAGATCCCGTTGTCGGAGTTTTCGGCGCGCGGCTGCCCGAGCTGCGAGGAGAGGTCGATCAAACGGAGCTTGAGGGGGCCCTGGAGGGTCTGGTTCGACGTGTTCTTCAGCCTCACCTTGACCGAAAGTCGGTTGCTCTTCCGGTCGTAGTCCGTGGCGAGCGTCCGCAGCTCGATCGCGTCCGAAACGTCGTCCAGGAGCGCGAGCTCCGCCGATCCGTTCTTCACCGCCGCGCCCGGCACGGTCACGGCCGCCGTCCAGAGCTGCGCGATCCCGGTCCGGTTGTCGATCCAGAACGGATGAAAGCGTCCGTCCGCCCCCGCCGCCATCCCCCCGGTGTGCCCGCCGTTGAACTGGAATCCGTTGAGCGCGAGCGTCACCGCAATCGGGCCGCCCGCAGGCTTCGCGTCGGGGCCCGCCGCCGGCGGCTTCTTTCCGCCGCCCGTCGCGTTCGCGAGAACGGTCCATTGATCCGAAGCGCCGTACGCGGACGGCGCCTCGGAAACGCGCACGCTCGGGAGGAACGTTTCTCCGCCGTCGCGCGAGGCGCGCAGGCGCACCCACCATCCGAGGTTGTCGGGGTTGTCGCGGCGGTCGTACCACGCGACGGCGACGATGCCGTCCTTGTTGGCGGCGACCGTCGGCATGAGATGGTCGCGACCCGGCGGCGCGCCCGGCGCGTCGTCGTTGACGACGATCGGTTTCGACCAGGATTTGCCCTTGTCCTCGGAATGCGCGAGCAGGATCTCCTGTCGGCCCGACCGCTGGTCGGGCCAGACCGCGTAGAGGCGATCCTTGAAGGCCGTGCTTCCGGGATCGACCGCAAGGGACGCGATCATGCTCGTCGCGAGCGGCGGCCACAGCATGTGGAAGTCGCTCACGCTGGAAGCGGTCTCGAGCGACTCGCCCCCGTCGCTCGAGGTCAGGACTTCGAGCGTTCCGTTGGCTTTCTCCGCGGTGCTCGCCGGGACGTCCCCTTCGTCCCCTTCGTCGTTCCAGTAGCGGTTGACCTCGCCGAAGATCATGACGACGCTGCCGTCCGAGAGCACCACGCTGTTGCCGACCCCCAGGACGTAGCGCTTGCCGACGGACGTGCGTTTGACCGGGCCCAGAAACGAGGCGCCCCCGTCGCGGGACGTGAAAAGGCTGATGTCGGCGGCCTGCCGGCTTCCCTCCATCGGCCGCGCCCAACCCGTCGCGTGCGCGTACACGCGGCCGTCGAACTTTCCGCCCGTGTTGTCCACCGAAAGGTATTCGCGGTCGAGCCCGTGAAAGGAGTGCAGGAGCAGCGGCGCGCTCCACGTCGCTCCCGAGTCTCCCGAGCGGTAGATCGGATCGACGACCTTCCCGTCGTCCTGCCACCCGAGCGCCATGTAATAGGCGCGCCGGTTCTTCCCGAGGGCGCAGGCCGGGTCGCCGCTGAACTCCATGTTCGCGGTCTCGAGCGTCGGCGACCACGTCTGGCCGCCGTCGGAGGATGAATAGACGATGGTGAAGGTCTTGTTCCGCTGCGGATCGAACGCCATCGAGCAACCGAGCAGTCGGCCCGCGTCGGCCGGATCCGCCGCCAGCAGCACCTCGTTGTGCGCGATCCGGTCGTGCGCCCGGCTGACCTGGACGTTTTTCCCTACCCGGATCGCGTCGTCCGAAGAGGAAGCCACGGCCCAGGCCGCCGGCCAGAGGGCCATCGCCGCCGCGGCGAACGCGCGTCGCTCGAGGAGCATGGACGACTCCAAGAAACGGGGCGCCCGGCCCCGGGAGGTTTCGGGGTCGGGCGCCCGTCGAGCTCGAGTTAGAACACCAGCCGGAGGCCGAAGCGAGTCTGCCGCGGGGGCGTGACGGAGTACGGCTTGCCGAAGGCACTCACCGGAGTGCCGGTGGCCGACGACTGCTTCGCGTACAACTGGTTGATGTCGTTCTGAATGTTGGTGTTGAAGTCGATCGCGGCGTTCGTGGCGTTCAAGACGTCCACGATGAGCGACGCGGTGACGTTTCCGATCAAGAAATCCTTCTGAGCGCGCAGATTCAGCAGGACCGAGTTGGGTTCCCTGCGCGCGTCCTTGGGCTCCAGGTAGACGGCCTGCGCGTACGGGTCGTTGAACCGTGTGTCCGGCGCGCCGCTGTCCGTAAAAATTGTATAGCTGTATTGGATGGCGCCGTAGTGCCGGCCCGAGAACCAGCGGAAGTCAGCCGACGTCGTGATGCCGAACGGCAGCTGGTAGGAGCCCTGGACCTTGACGTTGAACGGCCGGCTCTGGGACAGCAATCCCTGGTTGTAGTACGGATTGTCGATCCGGTTGGGGTCGCCATCGACGCCGTTGGTGCAGAGCGTCAGGACGCCGCACTCGTTGTTGTCCCGCGTACCCGTCGTGTGCTCCCACGTCGCCGACGCGTTCAGGAACGACTTGGCCGTCGGCCGCGACCGCAGCTCGAGGATGACCTGGTTTCCCCGCTGATACCAGAAATCCAGATTGCCCAGGAAGAACTGCCGCGTGCTCGGCGGCGTGATCGAGTAATAGGTGATCGTGTTCC
>DATBFU010000137.1:0-8824 GCA_036558325.1 Thermoanaerobaculia bacterium
TGCAATCTACGACTTCGGCGACGCCGACGGGCAGCCCTACATCAGCATGGAGCTGGTCCATGGGCAGACGCTCCGCCAGTTGCTCGAGACTGGCTCCCTGCCACCGAAGCGTGCGCTCCACATCGGCGCGCAGATCGCCGACGGGCTCGCCAAAGCGCACGCGGCCGGCATCGTCCATCGGGACCTGAAGCCCGAGAACGTCATGATCTCGAAGGACGGCTTCGTCAAGCTCCTCGACTTCGGGCTCGCGAAGCTCTTCGTCGCGCCGACCGATCAGGCCTCCGGCGCCGCGACGTTCGCGCCGCAGCAGGAGACGCAGCCTGGCACCGTGCTCGGCACCGTCGGCTACATGTCGCCGGAGCAGGCCGCCGGCCGGTCCGTGGATTTCCGTTCGGACCAGTTCGCGCTCGGCTCGATCCTGTACGAGATGGCGACGGGCCAGCGCGCCTTTCAGAAGCCGACGGGCGCCGAGACGCTGTCCGCGATCATCCGCGACGAGCCGGAGTCGTTCGAGCGCCTGAACCCGCGCGCGCCGGCGCCGCTGCGCTGGATCGTCGAGCGCTGCCACGCGAAGGATCCCGAGGACCGCTACGCCTCGAGCCGCGACCTGGCGCGCGATCTCAAGTCGATCCGCGACCACCTGTCCGAGACGACGACACCGTCGCAGGCGCAGGCCCAGGCGGCGGAGGCGGCGCGGCGCGGGCCGTCGAAGGCACGGTGGGCGTGGATCGCGGCGGCCGTCATCCTGGCGGCCGCCCTCGGCTTTCTCGCGGCGAAGCGTCTCGGGACAGTCTCGCAGCCGACGTTCCAACGTCTGACCTTCCAGCGCGGCACGGTCATCTCCGCGATCTTCGGTCCGGACGGACAGACCGTCTATTACACGGCGGCCTGGGAGGGGAACGCGCCTCGGATCTTCTCGCTGCGTCCGGGAACTCCCGAGTCGGCAGCCCTCACGCTTCCACCCGCGAACCTGCTCGCGATCTCCTCTGCGGGGGAGATCGCCGTGCAGCTCGAGCCGAAGGTGGCCTCGACGGGGTTCGCGCTCTCAGGCACGCTCGCGAGGGTTCCGCTGTCCGGGGGCGCGCCGAAGGAAGTGCTGACCGACGTGACCTACGCCGACTGGGCGCCTGGCCGGCCGGATCTGGCCGTCGTTCACCACGTTTCGGGGAAAGACCGCCTCGAGTTCCCGATCGGCAACGTGGTCTACGAGACCGGCGGCTGGATCCAGGGTCCGCGATTCTCGGGTGACGGGAAGCAGATCGCCTTCATCGAGCACCCGGGAAACGGAGATGACGGAGCCATCGCGGTCGTCGATCTTGGGTCGAGCAGGAAGACGGAGCTGGCCGCCGGCTTCGCCACGGTCCAGGGCCTTGCCTGGGGTCCGACCGGCCGCGAGATCTGGTTCACCGCCGCCCGCGAGGGAATCGAGCGCGAGATCTTCTCGGTCACGCCCTCGAAGAGCCTGCGTCTCATTCGCACGATGCAGGGGACCCCGGCGCTCCTCGACCTGCGGCCCGACGGCAGCGCGCTCCTGACGGAAGACGACTATCGCTCGAGCGCGATCGTCTTCCTCCCTTCGCAGACGACGGGGAAGGACCTGAGCTGGTTCGACTGGTCCAGTGACCGCACGCTGTCGCCGGACGGGAAATTCCTTCTCTTCGACGAGTCCGGCGAAGGCGGCGGCGCGTCGGGCGGCGTGTATCTCCGGGCGACCGATGGCTCGCCGGCGGTTCGGCTCGCGGACGGAACCGCGGTCGCGCTCGCTCCGGATGGCGCCTGGGCGCTCACGCGCGCATCGAGGCCGTTGCGTTTCGTGCTCGTGCCGGTGCGGGCGGGGCAGCCGCGCGACCTATCTCCCGACGGCTTCGGCGCATTGATCTATGGCAGCTTCTTCCCCGACGGCCAGCGCTTCGCCTTCGAGGCATCCCTGCCCGGAAAGGGCACGCGCCTGTACGTTCAGGAGCTCGCCGGCGGCGCCGCGCGCGCGATCTCCGCGGAAGGGATCAACCCGAGCCGCAACTTCGTTTCACCGGACGGGCGTTGGATTCTCGCCATCGGGCCGGATTTTCGCGTCCATCTCTATCCCACGGACGGCGGAACGCCGCGGGACATCGCGTCGTCGAAGCCCGACGACTACCCGGCGGGTTGGACCGCGGAGGGGAAGGGGATCTACGTCGCCCGGCAGGGGATTCCGTGTCCGGTCGACCGGATCGACATCGATTCGGGCGGCCGCACTCGAATTCGCGAGCTCGGCGGGCCGGATCCCGCCGGCGTGACGTCCTTCGGTCCGGCGCGCGTGACCCCGGATGGCAAGACCATGCTGATCGGACAACAGCGCGTGCTCTCGACGCTCTACCGGATTCGAAACCTGAAATGAGGCTCGGGACCGGCCTCTTCTCGTCGACGGCCTTCGACAAGCCTCCTGTAGAATCCGCGCCGATCCAATGACACTCGCCCCCGGCACCCGGCTCGGACCATACGAGATCGTCCGTCGCTCGCGCTGGCGCCGGGATCTCGCGGGCGCGACCGGCGCCCGGCTCGGCCGTAGAGCCTCGACCGTGCGCCTGATCCCGGCGCTGCGCGCTCGCTCCCGCGGCGCGAGGCTCCTCCCTCGATTACCTCGCGAGACTCCTCGCGCCGCGAGCACGGAGCTCTCAGGATGACGTTGAGCGCAGGGACACGGCTTGGCCCCTACGAAATCTCCGCCCCGTTGGGCTCCGGTGGGATGGGGGAGGTCTACCGCGCGAAGGATCCGCGACTCGGCCGGGAGGTCGCGGTCAAGGTCCTGCCGGCGTCGTACTCGCAGGAGGCGGACCGCCTGAAACGCTTCGAGCAGGAGGCGCGCGCGGCGGGGGTCCTCAATCACCCGAACATCACGGCCGTTCACGATTTCGGAACGAATCCGGGCGACGGCGCGCCATACATCGTCACGGAGCTGCTCGAAGGAGAGACGCTGCGCGCGCGGCTTTCGGGAGGGCCCGTCGCGCCGCGCAAGGCGATCGACTACGCGATCCAGATCGCCAAGGGCCTCGCCGCGGCGCACGAGAAGGGGATCGTGCACCGGGATCTCAAACCCGAGAACCTCTTCATCACCAACGACGGCCGCGTCAAGATCCTCGACTTCGGGCTCGCGAAGCTCACGCAGCGCGAGACGGGAACGGGTCCGCAGACCAACCTGCCGACGGCGGATGGAACGGAGCCGGGAGTCGTCCTCGGCACGCTCGGCTACATGTCGCCGGAGCAGGTGAAGGGCAAGCCGGCCGACCAGCGGTCGGATCTCTTCTCTTTTGGCGCGATCCTCTACGAGATGCTCTCCGGCCGGCGGGCGTTCCATCGCGATTCGGCCGCCGAGACGATGTCGGCGATCCTGCGGGAGGAGCCGCCGGACCTCTCCGCGACGAACCAGAACATCCAGCCCGGGCTCGACCGGATCGTCCGGCACTGCCTCGAGAAGAATCCCGAGGAGCGTTTCTACTCCGCGCGCGACGTCGCATTCGATCTCGAAGCGCTCTCGACGGCGTCGGCTCCGGCGACGGCGCCGCATGCGGGTCCCGCCGTGCGCAAGCGTCCTTCCTGGACGCTCCTCGCCGCCGCCGTCGCGGCGACCGCGCTCGTCGCCGGAGCGGCCGCGTGGCTCGCGGTGCGGAAGTCCGGCGGTCAGGCGCCGCCGTCGTTCCGCCAGCTCACCTTCCGGCGCGGCCAGATCTTCTCGGCGCGGTTCGCTCCGGACGGCCAGACCGTCATGTACTCGGCCGCGTGGGACGACCGTCCGATGGAGATCTTCGTCGGGCGGCCGGAGAGCCCCGAGTCGCGCCCCTTCGGGCTCGTCGGCGCCGAGGTCATGTCGATCTCGAAAGCCGGGGACATGGCGGTTTCGCTCGAGCGGACGACGGGCAACGGCTTCCGCCGCACCGGAACGCTCGCGCAGCTCTCCGTGGCCGGCGGCGCCGCGCCGCGCGACATCCTGAAGGAAGTCGAGTGGGCCGACTGGGGCCCGGACGGCAAGAGTCTGGCGATCGTTCGGGTGGTTCCCGGCAAGATGCGCATCGAGTTCCCGATCGGAAAGATCCTGTACGAGACGAGCGCCTGGGTGTCCCACCTGCGCGTTTCTCCGGACGGGAAGCTCGTTGCGTTCATCGACCATCCGACGCCATCGGACGACGGCGGATCGGTGGCGGTCGTGGATCTCGCGGGAAAGAAGAAGCTCCTGACTCAGCCCTTTGCCACGGCGCAGGGGCTCGCCTGGTCGCCGGCGGGCGACGTCTGGTTCACCGCCGCTGCCGTCGGAGGCAACCGCGCGCTGTACGTCGCGCCGACCTCGGGAGGAGAGCGGCTCGTCGTCCGAATCCCGGGGAATCTGACGCTGAACGACATCTCGCGGGAAGGAAAGTTCCTCATCTCGCGCGACAGCAACCGGAACGAGATGGTGGTCATCCCGAAAGGCGAGACGAAGGAGCGCCCGCTCACCTGGCTCGACTGGTCGCTGCCGGCGGCCTATTCGCCCGACGGACGAGTCGTCCTGTTCTCGGAGTCCGGAGAGGGCGGCGGCGCGGGGTACTCGACCTACATTCGAAAGACCGACGGTTCTCCGGCCGTGCGTCTCGGAGAGGGGAGCGCCCAGGACCTCTCGCCCGACGGACAGTGGGCTCTCGCCATCATCCACTCGGCGTCCGATCCGCAGCTCGTGGCGTTTCCGACGGGCGCGGGCGAAACGAAGGTGTTTCCGAAAGACGGCGTCGCGGTCTTTGGCGCAAACTTCCTCCCGCCGGACGGCAAACAGATCGTGATGACCGGAAGCGAGCCCGGCCGGGGCTCGCGCTTGTACCTCCGGGACTTCGCCGGGGGAAAGCCGCGGGCTCTCACGCCCGAGGGATACACGGCCGTCGGCGTCTCCTCGCCCGACGGCAAGTGGACGATCGTCCGAGGTCCGGATCGCCGTCGCTACATGTATCCCATCGCCGGCGGCGAACCGACGCCCATTTCGGGCGTGACGCCGGACGACGGGATCGATCAGGTCAGCGCCGATGGTCGGTTCCTCTACGTGCATCGCATCGCCGAAGCGCCGATGAAGGTCTATCGGCTGGAAATCGCCACCGGCCGAAGGGAGCTCTGGCGGACCGTCATGCCATCGGACGCCGCCGGCGTGTGGAGCCTGGCCGGCGCGCCGACGCCCGACGGGGCCTCATATTCCTACGCGTTCATTCGCACGCTGTCAGACCTCTATCTGGTGGACGGCGTGAAATGACCTTGCAAGCCGGCTCCCGGCTCGGCCCCTACGAGATCACGGGCCTCCTCGGCGCGGGCGGCATGGGCGAGGTCTACCGCGCGACGGACCCTCGCCTCGGCCGCGACGTGGCGGTCAAGGTGCTTCCAGCGTCGCTCTCGCAGGACGCGGACCGGCTGAAGCGGTTCGAGCAGGAAGCGCGCGCCGCCGGAGTTCTCAATCATCCGAACATCACGGCCGTCTACGATTTGGGGACCAACGCAAGCGACGGCGCGCCGTACATCGTCACGGAGCTTCTGGAGGGCGAGACGCTGCGGTCGCGCCTCTCGACGGGCGCACTCTCCGTTCGGAAGGCGACCGATTACGCGATGCAGATCGCCAAAGGGCTCGCGGCGGCGCATGAGAAGGGGATCGTCCACAGAGATCTCAAGCCCGAGAACCTCTTCATCACACGGGACGGCCGCCTCAAGATCCTCGACTTCGGTCTGGCGAAACTGAAGTCCGAGAAGGACGGCGAGCAGACCGATCTCAAGACGGTCTCGGGAACGGAGCCGGGCGTGGTCCTCGGGACGATGGGATACATGTCGCCCGAGCAGGTCCGCGGGAAACCGGCCGACCGCCGGAGCGACCTCTTCTCGGTCGGGACGATCCTCTACGAGATGCTCTCAGGTCAGCGCGCGTTCCGCGGCGAGACGGCCGCCGACACGATCACGGCGATCCTGACGAAGGAGCCGCCGGACCTCTCGACGACGAACAAGGACATCCATCCGGGGCTCGACCGCATCCTGCGCCACTGCCTCGAGAAGAATCCCGAGGAGCGCTTCGAGTCGGCGCGCGACCTGGCGTTCGACCTCGAAGCGCTGTCGGGCGTGTCAGGGTCGACGACGGGTGCCGTCGCCGCGGCGGCTTCCGCGGAAACCCGCCCACGCACGCGATGGACGGGAGCCGTCTTCGCCGCGATCCTCCTCGCGCTCGCCGCGGGCGTGGCCGGCGGTCTCCTCGCCGGCCGGCGCATGACGGAGCGTTCGCCGGTCTCCTTCCGCCAGCTGTCGTTCCGGCGCGGCCCGATCTACTCGGCGCGGTTCGCGCCGGACGGCGAGACGGTCATCTACACGGCCGCGTGGGACGGCCGGCCGATGGAGCTCTTCACGACGAGGCTCGACACCCCGGAATCGCGGTCCTTCGGCCTGACGGGCGCCGAGGTCCTTTCGATCTCTTCCGCGGGAGAGATGGCCGTCTCCCTCTCACGCCGCACGCAGAGCGGCTTCACCCGGGTCGGAACGCTTTCCCGCATCGGGATGACGGGCGGCAGCGCGCCGAAGGACATCCGGGACGACGTCATCTATGCCGACTGGGCGCCCGACGGCAAGGATCTCGCCATCGTGCGTGATGCCGCCGGCAAGAGCCAGCTCGAGTTCCCGATCGGCAAGGTGCTCTACGCCACGGCCGGCTGGCTGAGCCACCCGCGTGTGTCGCCTTCCGGCGACGAGATCGCCGTCATCGAGCACCCGGCGGTCGACGACGACGGAGGGTACGTCCTGGTCGTCGACCGCTCCGGCAAGACGAAGAAGATCACCGGCGACTTCGCGAGCATCCTCGGCCTCTGCTGGAACCCGAAGGGCAGCGAGGTCTGGTTCACCGCGTCCCGGGTCGGCTTCAACCGGTTCGTGCACGCCGTGACCCTTTCCGGGAAGGTCCGCGTCCTCGCCGTCGCGACCGGCGGCATGACGATCGAGGACGTCTCGCGAGCGGGCAAGGTGCTCCTCTCGCAGGACAAGGCGCGTCAGGGCATGGTCGCCTTCGGGCCTGGGCTCGAGAAGGAGCGGGACCTGTCGTGGCTCGACTGGTCGCTCGCGGCCAGCCTGTCGAAGGACGGAGGCACGATCCTCTTCGACGAGAGCGGCGAGGGCGGAGGAGCGGGATACTCGGTCTACGCGCGGAAGATGGACGGCTCTCCCGCGATCCGGCTGGGCGAAGGCTCGGCGCAGGCCCTGTCTCCGGACGGAAAGCTGGCGCTGGCGATCGTCCATCCGTCCTCGGAGCCGAAGATGGTGATCTATCCGATCGGGTCCGGCGACCCGAAGTATCTCGAGACGCCGGGGCTGACCGTTCAGGCGGCGGCGTGGCTGCCGGACGGGAGGCGGCTCCTCCTCGCGGCCAACGAACAATCCCGCGGCGTCCGGATCTATGTCTACGACATCGGCTCTCAGAAGAGCCGCGCCGTTACCCCCGAGGGCTACCGCTTCGCGGCCTCCGGCGCCGGAGTCGCCCCCGACGGCCGGGTCGTCGCCGTCTTCGGGCCGGACCGCAAGCCTTATCTGTACCCGATCGAGGGAGGGGAGCCGACGGCGCTCGCGATCGACGCGAAATGGCTGCCGATCGGCTGGAGCGATGAGGGCGGCTCGATGTACGTGCGGCAGAGGGGGCAGACGCCGGCTCAGATCAACCGCTTCGACCTGAGGACCGGCGCTCTCTCGCCATGGCGCTCCCTGATGCCCGGCGACTCTGCCGGTGTGACGACGATCGGCGCGATCCGAATCACGCCGGACGGAAAGGCGTACGCGTACTCCTTCTTGCGCAATCTCGCCGACCTCTACGTCGTCGAGGGACTCAAGTGAGATGACCCTCCGTTCGGGAACCCGACTCGGTCCCTACGAGATCCTGTCGCCCCTCGGTGCCGGAGGCATGGGCGAGGTCTACCGCGCGCGCGACGAGCGGCTGAAGCGCGACGTCGCGGTGAAGGTCCTGCCGCCGGAGCTCGCCGAGGACGCCGACCGCCGCGCGCGGTTCGAGCGCGAGGCGCGCGCCGCGTCCGGGCTCTCGCACCCGAACATCCTGACGATCTACGACATCGGCTCGTCGGATTCGACGGTCTACATCGCGATGGAGCTCGTCGAGGGCCAGACGCTCAAGGACCTGATCGCCGCGGGTCCCGTTCCCACGCGCAAGCTTCTCGATCTCGGAGTGCAGATCGCCGACGGGCTCGCCGCCGCGCACGCCGCGGGAATCGTGCATCGGGACCTCAAGCCGCAGAACGTCATGGTTTCCAAGCACGGCTACGCGAAGATTCTCGACTTCGGTCTCGCGAAGCTGGTAACCCCGGAGTCGGACGAGCTCTCCGGGCAGATGACGGCCGGCGGCGATGCCACGCGCCCCGGCATGGTGATGGGAACGGTCGGATACATGTCGCCCGAGCAGGCGGCGGGCCGCGCGCTCGACTTCCGCTCGGATCAGTTTTCCTTCGGTTCGATCCTCTACGAGATGACGACCGGAAAACGAGCCTTCGAGCGCGGCACGACGGCCGAGACGCTCACCGCGATCATCCGTGAGGAGCCGGTTCCGGTCGGGCAGCTGAGCCCGAGAACTCCGGGCCCGATCCGGTGGCTCGTCGAGCGGTGCCTCGCGAAGGATCCGGAGGACCGATTCGGGACGACGAAAGATCTCGCGCGCGATCTCGCGGACGTGCGCGACCACCTCTCCGAGGCCCCGACGACCTCGACCGAAGACCTGTCAAAGGAGATCGCGGCGGTCCGCGCGCCGCGGCGGCGTCTCGTCGCGGCGCTGGCCGGCGCCGGAATCCTGATCGCCGGACTCGCGGCC
>DATBFU010000138.1:0-52319 GCA_036558325.1 Thermoanaerobaculia bacterium
TCCACGGTGCGCCTCTATCGCCCGCGCGCAGAGATCCTCGACGGGCGGTGGAAGTTCCCCGAGCCGCAGCGGGTGAGTGAGGAAGCGGCCGGGTTTCGAAAGAATGAAGTGAGGAGCAGAGCGATGCGTCAGGTCGCTTGCCTGTTGAGCTCCGGAACCGAATAAGGAGGAAGTGCTTGTCGTCGAAGCTGTCGAGCGAGTTTCTCGGGACGTTCTGGCTGGTTCTCGGTGGGTGCGGTAGCGCGGTGCTCGCGGGCGCCTTTCCGACCTTCGGCATCGGATTCACCGGAGTCGCGATCGCGTTCGGACTGACGGTCCTCACGGCCGTCTACGCGCTCGGGCCCATCTCGGGCGGCCACTTCAATCCCGCGGTGACCGCCGGGCTGTGGGCCGGCGGACGATTCCCGGCCCGCGACGTCCTCGGCTACGTGATCGCGCAGGTCACGGGCGCCATCGCCGCGGCCGCCGTGCTCTATGTCATCGCGTCCGGAAAGCCCGGGTTCGAGCTCGGCCGCTTCGCCGCGAACGGCTACGGCGAGCACTCTCCGGGCGGCTACTCCCTCGGCGCGTCGCTTCTCACCGAGGTCGTGATGACGTTCATGTTTCTGATCGTCATCCTCGGCGTGACGCACCGGCGGGCGCCCACCGGCTTCGCGGGCCTCGCGATCGGGCTTGCGCTCACCCTGATTCACCTGATCAGCATTCCGGTGACCGCGACTTCGGTGAATCCCGCGCGGAGCACCGGGCCGGCGCTCTTCGTGGGCGGCTGGGCAATCTCGCAGCTGTGGCTCTTCTGGCTCGCGCCGATCTCCGGCGCGCTCATCGCCGGATGGTTCTGGCGCGCGGCCCTCGAGAAAGGGCCGGAGCCGGACGTGGCGGGCCGGTGACGATGAGCGCCAATGCGCGGCCGCCGTCGGGCTCCGAGCTCGCACTGTCGCTCGTCCGCGACGACCCGCCCTTTCGCGCGCTGCGGAGCGTCGGGCTCATCCCGAAGGACGGTCTCGGCATCGGACGCCGCGCCGTCTCCTTCGCCCTGCTGACCTGGCTGCCGATCGCGGTCTGGGCTTTCCTCGCGAGGCGCGCCGCTGCCCCAGCCGGCGGCGAGCCCCTGCTTCAGCACTTCAGCGTGCACGTGCGCTGTCTCCTCGCGATCCCCGTCCTGATCCTCGCCGAGGGGCTCGCTCACAAGACGACGACCCGTCTGTTGCCGTGGTTCGTCAAGTCCGGACTCGTGCCGGAGGAGAAGCGCCCGCAGCTCGACGCGATCGTCCAGGGCGTCCGGCGCTTGCGCAGCGCGATCGGCCCCTGGATCGTCATCGCGGGCATCGTCGTTGCCTGGACGGCCATCGAGCCCGTCGTCCAGAACGCCGACGACCTGAATTGGGCGAGCGAGGTCTCCGCTGGCGGATCTCACATCGGCTTCGGCGGCTGGTGGTTCCTCCTCGTCGCCCGGCCCGTCTACATCATCCTGCTCCTCGCCTGGCTCTGGCGGCTCGTGCTGCTGACGACCCTGTTCCGGCGGACGGCGAAGCTCGGCCTCGTCCTGGTTCCGACGCACCCGGACCGCGTCGGAGGGCTCGGCTTCGTCGAGCGCTTCGCCACGATCTTCAGCCCCGTCGTGTTCGCGCTCTCGGCGGTGCTCTCGTCGCACTGGGCGCACCAGGTCGTGTACCACGAATTGTCCGTCAGCTCCCTGCAGGCGCCGGCCGTGGTGTTCCTGGTCGTCACCGTCGCCGTCTTCCTCTTTCCCTTCGTCGCCTTCATCGGACCGCTCGGGGCCGCGAAGAAGCAGGCGGAGCTCCAGTACGGCGCGCTCGTCGGGGAGCACGGCGACCTGGTCCGCAAGCGCTGGATCCTGAAGGAGAAGGTCTCCGACGATGAGCTGCTCCATGCGCCGGAGATCGGTCCGGTCGCCGGCGCCGTCTCGCTCTTCGAGGCGGTCGAGAAGATGCGGCCGTTCCCGATCGGGAAGCGCGCTCTCCTCGCGATCGCCGTTCCGGCCCTGGTGCCGATTCTCCTGGTGATCGCGATCAAGGTCCCGATCCGCCAGATTCTCGGCAAGCTGGCGAACGGTCTGGTTTAGTCGGAGCCCGAGCCTCGATCCGGCCGTCCCCGGACGGAAGCCGCGATGAGGCAATATGGTCCGCATGGGTTTCGACATTCGCGTCATCACCGCCCCGGGAGAGGTGCCGCTGCCGCACCATCACGTGATGCGGCTGGCGGAGTACTGGAAAGAGGACGGCCATCACGTGACGGTCGGACCCGCCCGGCAGACCTCGGGAGACATCGGGATCCTCCACGTCGACCGCACGCGAGTTCCCGAAGAGGCGGTCCCCGAGAACCCCTCCGGTATCCCCCTCCTCAACGGCCGGGTCCTCGACATCTCCAAACGCGTGGTGAGCCGGAACCTCGTCCTCCCCGGGGACGGCTACCGCGGTCCGGTGATCATCAAGACGAACGCCAACTACTTCGGCGCGCTGGAGATCGAGGCGAGGAACCGACGGCGGAGCCGCCTCCGCCGCCGGCTCGAGGACGCCTTGCCCTGGCGCTTCACCCGGAAGCTGCCCCGCGCGTCGTATCCCGTTCTCGAATCGCCGGAACACGTCCCCTCCTGGGTGTGGACCGACGCGGTCTACGTCGTCGAGCGATTCCTGCCCGAGATCATCGATGGGCACTACGTTCTCCGAATGTGGATCTTCTTCGGTCGTGAGGAATACGCCCTCTTGCTCTACGGACGGGAGCCGGTCGTCAAGGCCTCGACGATCGTCAAGAAGGAAGACCTCCCAACGGTTCCGGACTCTCTGCGCGCGGAGCGGGAACGTCTGGGATTCGATTTCGGCAAGTTCGACTACGTCGAGCACGGCGGTGAGGCCATCCTGCTCGACGCGAACAAGACGCCTACGGTCTTGAAGCAGCGCAGCGACAATCTGAGGAAGCTGGCCGACGGGCTGAGCGGCTTTCTCGGGTAGAGGGCCTCCCATCTTGGCGACGGTGATTCGGCCCTCGGCCTGGCTCCACGAGCTGCATCCTCCGGGCACCGTCCTGGCCCCCCGGTCCGCCGCGGACCGGACTCACTGGCTCCGACATCCGCCATGGCGTCGCGACGCTCTGACCGGCTTGGCGCTGTGCTGCGTCGGGTCGATGCCTCTCATCTGTCACGAAGGGGTCGCGACGCCCCAGATTCTCGATTTTCTGGAGCTGGCCGGTCTCGAACGGCCGCGGTCGCTGCGGCGTTACCGGACCGAGTCCGAGGCGATTGCGCAGGCGCAGGCTTGCGGCGCGCGGGGATCGCGCATTGCGTATTACTTCCCTCCTCCGGCCGGCGCCGACGCGCCCGAAATGCTCCTCGTCCCGATCGCCTTGTACGGCCTTCTCAACAACAAGGCCCGGCTCGGCGAGCTCGTCCCCGGACCCCACGTCCCCCGGCGCTCGTTCGTCCCGCCCGCGGAGATTGCGGGGCTCCGTGTCCGGCCGCCGGAACGCCCGGTCTTCTTGAAGGCCGCCGTCGACGGAGCCACCGGCGGAGGCAAGGACCTGCGCTACTGCGCCACCGCGTCGGACTGGGAGAATGCCATCGATTGGTTCTTGAGCGAGCGGGACCATCTCGCGGGCCTGATCGTGGAAGACGCGATCCCGGTTGCTTCGACGTGGTGCCTGAGCTTCGCGGTCCTTCCGGAGGCCTGTGTCTTTCTGGGAGCCGCGGAGCAGATCTTTTCGAGCATCGGGATCCAGAGCGGCAGTCGGATCGACCCATCGAACCCGCCGCCGGAGGAGGCGACCGCCATTTGCCGGACCATCGCCGATAAGGCGAGAGCCCTCGGCTATCTGGGAATCTGCGGCTTCGATGTCGGCGCGGACGCCGAGGGCCGAATCCTTGTCTTCGATCTCAACTTCCGGATGAACGGGAGCACCCCGCACGTGCTGATGCATTCCGCGGCGGCGGCGCGGACCGGCGGCCGCGTCAGCCAGTCCTTTGCGTCTCCCCTCTCCGGTCCCTTATCGGAAACCCTCGCCCGCCTCCGGCCGCGCGTGGAACAGGGCCGGGCGATTCCGCTGCGCATCTTCGACGGAGCGCTCGCGGACACGCCGGATTCGCCGAGCTTCATCTCCGGCCTGGTCCTGGCCGAAGATGGTCCGCGGGCGGCGGAGCTCGAAAGGGAGATCTCGGAGCTTCTCGCCCCCGCTTCGACTTGAGCGAGAGGGTGCGGTAGACGTCCGTGTCGAGATACTTGAGCCCCGAGTCCGGAAGCAGCGTCACGACGATCTTCCCCGGGCCGAGGCGCGAGCCGATCCGGATCGCCGCGAGGACGTTGGCACCCGACGAGGTACCGGCGAAGAGCCCCTCCTCCCTCGCGAGGCGCCTCGTCATCTCCTCGGCGTCGGCGGTCGACACTGCGAGGATCTCGTCCACGAGACCGCGGTCGAAGAGCGGCGGGACGAATCCGACGCCGACGCCCTCGATGCCGTGCGGCCTCGGCTCGCCGCCGGAGAGGACCGGCGATTCCGCCGGCTCGACCACGGCGACGTGGATTTCGGGATTGTGCCGCTTCAGTGACGTCGCGACGCCGCGCGAGGAGGCGCCCGTACCGACCATGTGCGCGAACGCGTCCACGCGGCCCTCGGTCTGCGACCAGATCTCCTCGCCGAGCCGCTCGTAGCCCGCAATCGTGTCGGCGTTGCGGAGCTGGTCGACCCAGAACGTCCCCGGCTCCTCCGCGATCGTCCGCGCCGCCTCGATCATGTCGAGGATGAGCTTTTTCGTCGTCTGGCCCCCTTCGCTCGGCACGAGCGTCAGCTCGGCCCCGAGCGCGGCCATCTGATCGCGCTTCTCCCGGCTAAAGGCGTCGGACGTGACGATCTCGATCCGGTACCCCTTCGCCGCGCAGACGAGCGCGAGCGACGCCCCGGTGCTGCCGCCCGTGTACTCGACCACGCTGCCGCCGGGCCGGAGCCGCCCGTCGGCCTCGGCGCGCGAGATGACGGCCTCCGCCATCCGGTCCTTCATGCTGCCGGTCGGGTTTTCCCACTCGAGCTTGACGAGGACGTCGGCGCACTCCGGCGGGACGACCCTGCAGAGCCGCACGAGCGACGTGTTGCCGATGGCGTCGAGGACGTTCACGCGCCGGAGTCTAGCGGCCCCGTTGCGATAACCTCGGCGGCGCGGTGACGAACGGCGAGCGCGTCCCCGGCCTCGGGCCGGCCAGCTACCCGTGGATCCAGACGCGGCTGGCCCTCGAACGGACGCTCCTGGCGTGGGTGCGCACCGCCGCCGCCCTCATCGGTTTCGGATTCACGATTTTTCACTTCTACGAAGTGCTGAACACGGTCGAGGGCGTGCGGCCGCCTTTTCATCCGGGCGCGTCGCGGATGCTCGGCATCTCGCTCGTGGGAATCGGAACCCTCGCGCTCGCGCTCGCTCTGGTCCAATACCTCCTGACGCTTCGACACCTCGGGAAGGATCCCGCCGTCGCGAAGATCCCCCGCTTCCATCCCGGCCTCATCGTCACGATCAGCCTCACGGTCGTCGGCGCCGTCACGTTCTGGGTGCTGCTCGCGAGGCTGCCGAGGTAGGTTCGGCCCGTCGCGCCGCGGCGGCTTCGGCTTCCCAGCTTCTCGGCTTCGGCGCCGGCGTGCCGCGTCGGCGGCACGGTCTGACGACGTCGTCTCCGCTCGACGGTGAAGTTTCGGGAGAGAATGCCGCGAACAATTCGCCATGTGTTTCGAATATCGGCTCGTCCCCGCGAGGCGCGATTGACACCCCGGCCCCGAGTCTCGGTCGCGCTCGGCTTCCTCTTTCTCGTCTCGGCGGCCGCCCTCGCCCAGAAGGACGACGTCATTGTCCTCCTGAACGGCGATCACTACACCGGCGAGATCAAGTCCTACAGCCAAGGCCGCGTCACGCTCGACACATCGGCCGCCGGCTGGATCAGCATCAAGTGGAACAAGATCCTTTCGATCAAGTCCACCAAGCAGTACGACGTCGAGACGATCGACGGGCTGCATCACTATGGCTCTCTCTCCCCCTCCGAGCCGACCGGCAAGCTCGTGGTCGTTTCGGGACCGGAAACGCTGACCATCGGCTTTTTCGAGGTCTTCGACCTGACGCCCGTCTTTCAATCGTTCTGGAGGCGCTGGGAAGGCTCCCTCGACCTCGGCTTCAACTACACGCAGTCCTCGAATCTCGTCCAGTTCAACGTGTCGGCCGACGCGACGTATCGACGGCGGGAATTCCAGATTCAGTCGACCCTGTCGTCGTTTTTCAGCCGCCAGGAAGGCGTGACCGCAACGGAGCGCGGCGGGTTCGCGACACGCTATGACCGCTTCCTCGGGAACCGATGGGTGGCCGAGATCGGCATCGGCGTGGACCGCAACATCCAGCTCGGCCTCGATCTGCGCCTCTCGGCCGGATTCGGCTTCGGCCGCTACCTCCTTCAGGCGAACCAGAAGGAGCTCGTCGTTTTCATCGGCCTTCTCGGCAATCACGAACAGCCGGTCGAGGGCGCGTCGAAGTACAACAGCGAGGCCGTCGCCGGCGGCCGGTATTCCTACTTCATGTACGACTTTCCCAAGCTCACGATCTCCGCGTCGCTCGAGATCTACCCGAGCCTCTCGACGGGCGGCCGGGTTCGACTCGAGGCTTCGGCCTCCGCCAAACGAGAGATCGTGAGCGATTTCTATCTCTCGCTCTCGGTCTACGACAGCTTCGACGGCAAGGACCCGACGACCGGCCTGGCGAAAAACGACTGGGGCCCGACGCTGTCGATCGGCTGGCAGTTCTAGCAAGCGCGCCGCGCGCCGCGGCTCGGCCGCCGGCGGAACGGCCTCGAACGCCCCCCTTCGGACGGCCTTCCGCTCGTCCCGCCCGGCGTCGCCGGCGCAAAGAGCAGGAATGGCCGCGGGACGGCCCCCGTTCGGTACGCCAATGACTTCCGCGGAATCGACGGTGAACGGCGCCGGTGTCGGCGCCGGTGTCGACGCCGGAGCCGGTCCGCGGGCCGGCCGCCGCGAATGGATCGGGCTCGCCGTCATCGCTCTGCCCTGCATGGTCTATTCGATGGATCTCACCGTCTTGAACCTCGCGGTGCCGGCGCTCTCCGCGGATCTCTCTCCCGGCGCGACGCAGCTTCTCTGGATCGTCGACATCTACGGGTTTCTCGTGGCCGGGTCGCTCATCACGATGGGCACGCTCGGCGATCGGATCGGCCGGCGCCGCCTCCTCCTGATCGGCGCGGCGGCTTTCGGCGTCGCCTCGGTGCTGGCCGCTCTCTCCCGAAGCGCGGGAATGCTCATCGCCTGCCGCGCGCTCCTCGGCGTCGCCGGCGCGACGCTCGCGCCCTCCACCCTGTCGCTCATCCGCAACATGTTCCTCGACGCGCGGGAGCGCACCGTCGCGGTGTCCGTCTGGATCGCGAGCTATTCGGCGGGCGGCGCGACGGGCCCGCTCCTCGGCGGCCTCGTCCTCCAGCGATTTCCGTGGCGGGCCGTGTTCCTGATCGCGGTCCCGGTCATGGCCCTCCTCCTCGCGCTCGGTCCCCGGCTCCTTCCGGAGTTCCGCGACGCGAAGGCCGGCCGGCTCGATCTCGCGAGCGCGGGGCTCTCGCTCTTCTCCGTGCTCTCGGCGATCTACGGCCTCAAACAGACCGCCGAGCTGGGGCCGAGCGCCGGACCGGCGCTTTGTCTCCTCGCGAGCGCGGGCGCCGGCGTTCTCTTCATCCGGAGGCAGCGGAAGCTCGCCCATCCGCTCCTCGAGATGTCGCTCTTCCGGATCCCGGCCTTCGATGCCTCGCTCGCGATCTACATGCTGTCCTGCTTCACGGCGTTCGGCGCCCCGATCTTCATCGCGCAATACATGCAGCTCGTTCTCGGCCTGACGCCGCTCCGGGCCGGCCTCTGGACGCTTCCCTGGTCCGGCGGCTTCATCGTGGGCTCGATGCTCTCGCCCGCGATCGTGCGCCGCTTTTCGCGGACCCGCGTCATGGTGGTCGGCCTGGCGGTGGCCGCCTGCGGTTACCTCCTCATCGCCCTCGCCGACGGCGCGTCCGGCCTCGCGGCGATCGTGGCGGGATCGACGATCTTCTCTCTCGGCCTCGCACCCGTGATCACCCTGGCCAACGACATCATCATCGGTACGGCCCCGGCCGAGCGCGCCGGCGCGGCCGCGGGAATCTCCGAGACCACGGCGGAGCTCGGAGGGGCGCTCGGGATCGCGCTCCTCGGCAGCATCGGCGCCGTCGTCTACCGCGGCCGGCTCATGGCGGCCGCTCCGGCCGGCGTTCCGCCCGCGGCGCTCGATGCGGCGCGCCGGACGCTCGGGGGCGCCGTGGCCGCCGCGCGACAGCTGCCGGACCCGGCCGGCGCCGAGCTTCTCTCGGCTTCGCGCGAGGCGTTCACCGCGGGGCTGCGGCTGACTTCGATTCTCGAGGCCGCCGTCGTGGCCGCCCTGGCCGTCATGGCCGCCCTCGTGTCCCGCCGGTGGGAAACCGGAACGCCGCCGGTCCGTACGGACTAGAAGCGGGTTGCGGAGCACCGGAAGAGACGCGGCGATGCAGGTCGTATGGACGAGGAACGATGAGGTCCGGCCGCGGCGGTCGATGACGACCGGCAGCGGAAGAGCCCGGCCCGTGGGGTCAACGTGCGATCCGAGCTAGAGACTCTCGGCCGCCGTTCGCGCCGCGAACGCCCGCAGCCGACCGTCGACGCCGCGGCGAAGCCCGTGCAGCGATTCGATCGCTCGATCGTCGAGGGACCGATCGGTCCGGCCGTCTGGCGACTGGCGTGGCCGACGATGCTCCAGAACGTCATCGCCGGAATGCAGGGAATCGTGGACCACGCCATGGTGGGGCATTACGTCGGCTACACGGCCAACGCGGCGATCGGCGTGAGCTGGCAGATCATCATCGTGGTCATCGTCTTCATCAGCTCGATCTTCACGGGGATGGGCGTCCTCGTGTCGCGCTTCGCCGGGGCAAATCAGCCCGAGAAGGTCAATCGCGTCGTCTCCCAGGCGTTTCTCACGGCCATCGGCATGTCGGCCCTGATGGCGGTCGTCGGCTACTTCTCGGCGCCGGCGCTCCTCACCGTCGTCAACGCGGCTCCCGAGGTCCGCCTTCTGGCGCTGCCCTTCCTCCGGACGATGTTCGTCGGCATCTTCGGCATGATGTTCTTCTTCCTCCTCGCGGGCGCGTTCCGCGCGGCCGGCGATCCGCGGACGCCGCTCCGCCTCGGCGTGACGATGACGGCGTTGACGGTGATCTTCAACGTGATTCTCATTCCGCGGCTCGGCACCCTCGGGGCGGCGATCGGCACGGTCTCGAGCAGCACGCTCGTGGCCGCGCTTGGGATCTGGCGCATGATGGCCCCCGATTCGGTCATCCACTTCCATCGCGGAATGCGGTGGAAGCCCGACTTCGGGATCATCCGGTCCCTCTTTCGGTTCGGCCTTCCCACCGGGGTCCAGGGCATCGCGATGAACATCGCGGGCGTGCTCCTTCTGCGGTTCATCGGATCCCTCCCGCAGAGTGCGGCGGCGCAGGCGGCGTTCGCGGTCGGCTACACGGAGCTCTTCTCGCTCATCACGTGGACGTCCGTCGGACTGATGGGCGCCTCCGCCACGATCGCCGGTCAGAACCTCGGCGCGGGCGACCCCGAGCGCGCGCGGCGCGGCGTCGCCGTCGCGGCATGGATCGGGCTCGGCGTCGCGGCGGTCGTGGGACTGCTCTTCCTGGCGATTCCGGATCTTCTGCTCGGAATCTTCGGCATGAAGGACCCGCTCGTGACGACGCTCGGGCAGCAGCTCCTGCGGTTCCTCGCCCTCTCGGGCCTCTTCGTCACCGTCGCGCTCTGCTACACCGGAGGACTTCAGGGCACGGGCGACACCAAGAGTCCCCTCTACATCTCGATCGTCTCGCAGATCGTCGTGCCGCTCGGGCTCTGCTCCCTCGTCCAGGCCACGCGGGGCCTCCATTCGACCGACATCTGGCTCGCGATCGTGCTCGGCCACCTGACGCGCGCGACGCTGTCGGTGGCGCGCTTTCGGCAGGGCAAGTGGCGATCGATCCCGGTCGACATCGAGCCCGCCGGCGCCTGACGATCGCGCGATCGGCCGCGGCGGGAAGCCGCGATCGGGGCGGCGCCGACCCAGGACCGCAGCGGAATAAATATCGTAGTACGATATGTTTTTCTTTTCGGGAAACACGATGTCAGGTCTCCAGACTCTTCCGACGGCGCCCGCGCTCGACGGACACTCTTGCGGCCGCCCGTCAGGGCTGACGACTCGAAGCTGAATGCGCCGGCCGCATGAATTCGACGGCTCCCACTGGGATACCGCAAAGATCCGCCGCGTCCGCGAATATGGCTGGTTTCGCCAGAACGAGGGAAGACTCCTCGAAGAGGCACGGAAACGGCGGGAGGCCGCGAAGGCCTCGTCCCGCCTGGCCCTGGCGGAGTCCCTCGGCCTGGGAGTGGCGGGTTCCGGCGGGCTCGACATCGGGAACGCCCCGGCGGGTGGCAGCCTTTCCGGCTCGGATCTCCCTCACCTTCCCGGACCGATCGATCCCGCCCCGCATGAGCACGCGCGTCGGCCCCTCCGCTTTCTGCGATGGTTCGCGCGAGGTCGGACGCGCTGACGCGCCCGGGCCGCGAGGGACCGTACGGCGGCGTCCGGCCCTAACCGGCCTTCCCGCCCCGCGTCCCCGAAACCGCACCGGCGCCCTCGTCCGGACGGGCCAGTCGAATGAGGGCGCGGCGATCGAACAGCCGGAGCTGCCGATCGTGAACGCGCGCCATGCCGACGAGCGAGACGAGCGCCCCGGCGAACGTCGTGAGCATGTCCCACTGCGTGTCCCAGCGGTCTCCCTGAGTCGAAACGAAGGCGCGCGCGTCGACGTTGAAGACCGCCGCCGCCCACTCGAGCAGCTCGTAGAGGGCCGCGCCGCCGAGGCAGCCGGCCGCCACGATCGTGAAGATCCAGCGGTCCGAGAGCTTGGTCCGGCGCCGCAGCAGCTCGCGCCCGAGCACGGCCGCGGCGAAGCCCGACGTGAAATGAACGATCCGATCGAAGGGATTTCGGGAGAGGTGCAGCGTCCGCTCGAGCCAATACCCCGCCGGCACCCGCGAGAACATGAAGTGCGCTCCGATCGAGAGCAGGACCGCGAGCACGAACGCCAAGCGATACGCCAGCGGCGTCATGGGAAACCCGCGATAGGTCCAAACGAGAACGGGCACGCCGATGATGACCGGAGAGATTTCGAGCAGCCAGTCGCGCCAGTCGGCCGCCGCCACGCCGGACCAGACGAGGACGGCCGCGAGCACGAGGAGCAAGACGAGCGGTTCGCGCCGCGCGCCGGGCGCGTTCGGCGCGATCCACGGAACTTGCATCTCCACGATCACAAGTCGAATTGCAAGACATGCGCCACGACGCTGAACGAAGCGTGAGAAAGGGAAGCACCATGAGAGCCGCCGAGATGCGGGCTGCGGGAGGGATCGATCGGATCGAGCTCGAGGACCGCAGCCCGACGCGAACCCGTCATCCGGCAGCGCGCCTCGGCCGGGTCTTCGGCATCGACATCGAAGTCGACCCGAGCTGGTACTTCATCTTCGTTCTCGTCACCTGGAATCTCGCCGCGGGGTTCGCGCAGCTGCACCCGTCCTGGGGAACCGCGCTCCAGATCGCGACGGCCGTGTCGGCTTCGCTTCTGTTCTTCGCCTCGGTGCTCGCGCACGAGCTCGCGCACTCGCTCGTCGCGCGGAGGCGCGGACTCCCGGTTCACCGGATCACGCTCTTCCTTTTCGGCGGCATTTCGAACCTCGAGCAGGAGCCCTCCTCCCCCGGCGTCGAGTTCGTCATGGCGGTCGTCGGCCCGGTCACGAGCGTGCTGCTCGGTTTCGTCTTTCTGCTCCTCGGCGCCGGCTCCGCCGGCGGCATCGGCGCCGCGCTGGGAAATCCGATGGCCGCCGCCGCGCGGCTGACTCCGCTGGCGAGCCTTCTGCTGTGGCTCGGCCCGATCAACGTGCTCGTGGGGCTGTTCAATCTCGTCCCCGCCTTCCCGCTGGACGGGGGACGCATCCTGCGATCCCTTCTCTGGGCCGGGACGAAAGACCTGCGCAAGGCGACGCGCTGGGCGGCGCAGATCGGCGGCGTCATCGCCTGGATCTTCATCTTCGCGGGGATCGCGATGGTGTTCGGAGCGAGAATCCCGTTCTTCGGCGCCGGGCTCATCGGAGGTCTCTGGCTCGCTCTCATCGGATGGTTCCTGCGCGGCGCCGCCGCGGCGAGCTACGGCCAGCTCGTCGTCTATGACCTTCTCGAGGGCGTGCCCGTCTCCCGTCTCATGCGTCGCGATACTCCGACCGTGCCCTCCGACATTCCCGTCAGCGAGCTCGTGGACCGATTCCTGCTCGGCACCGACGAACGGGCCTTCCCGGTCGTCGACGGGAGCGCCGGGAGCCTGGCGGGCCTCGTGTGTCTCGACGACGTGCGCCGGCTCCCGCGCCCGCGCTGGGATCAGACGCTCGTGCGGGACATCATGACGCCGGTCGAGCGCCTCACCGTCATTCCGCAGCGCGAAGACGCGGCGCAGGCGCTGCGGGAGATCACGCGGCTCGACGTGCGGCAGATCCCGGTCGTCGACGGCGCCCGACTGGTCGGACTGCTGCGCCGGCGCGATTTCGTGCGCTGGCTGCACTTGCAGTCGGGCGCCCCCGCGGCCTGACGCCGGGTCGCCGACCGAGCCGACGCCTCAGGACTCGTCTTCGGGCTCCGGCACGCCGGGATCGGATGCGGCGGGCTCTTCGAGCGCGACGAGATCGCCGTCGATCTCCCCGGAAACTTTTTCGAAGGCCTCCGGGCCGATGAGCCCGCCGCGGGCGGCTTCGAGGAGGGATGACTTTTCGGTGACGAGCAAATGGCGCCGGACGCCGCGGCTCTCGTCGGGCGAGTCCGATCCGGCTGCCTTGCGGAGCCGGTCGAGCGCCTCCTCCGACGCGCGGATTTTCTTCTCGTACTCCTCCCGCAGATTCCGGAGAACGTCCCGGGGCGCGGCGTAGTCGTTTCCCATGCGCTCGATCTCCGCGAGCGCCGCTCGCGCCGCCACGGCCCGTCCCCGAGCGGCCTCGAGATCGCCGCGATGGGCAACCTCCGGAACGAGGCCGCTGCGTTTGAGCAGCCATCCCATGGTCGTCCCCTGAACGAGGATCGTCAAGAGCACGACGCCGAACGTCATGGTGACGATCAGGCTGCGATGCGAAAAATTCACCGCGAGGGTCAGGGCGAGCACCATGCTGAGGGCCCCGCGCAGGCCGGCCCACGTCAGGACGGGAGTCCAGGTCCAGGGAATGCTCTCGCGCGTGCGCCGGAGCAGCCCGGAGACTCCCGAGATGACCAGACCGCGTCCGATCGTCACCGCGAGATAGGCGACGAGGATCGGCTGCCACGACGCCAAGAGGTCGCCCGCGCGCAGCTCGAATCCCACGAGGAGAAAAACGACCGAGTTGAGCGCGAACGCGACGTACTCCCAGAACGTCTCCGCGGCGACCCGCGTCGCGGGGTTCATCCCGCGACGAACGGCGTAGTTGCCGCAGAGGATGCCCGCCGTCACGGTCGCGATCACGCCCGAGCCCCCGATCGACTCGGCGCCGACGAACGATCCGTAAGCCACGATCGTCGTCAGCGTGATCTCGATCATCGGATCGTCGATGGACCGGATGATCCGGCTGCCCACCCATCCCGCGGCGACCCCGGCAAGGACGCCGGCGCCCACGACCTTGAAGAACGCCAGCGCCAGGGATCCCGCCGTCACGTGCGCTCCCGACACGAATCCGAGGACGAGGCCGTAGAGGACGAGCGACGTGCCGTCGTTCCAGAGACTCTCGCCCTCGACCAGGACGCGGAGTCGCCGGGGACAGCCGGCCGTTCGAAACAGGGCGACGACGGCGACGGGATCGGTCGCGGCGATGACGGCTCCGAACACCAGGCCCTCCGGGAACCCGAATCCCTTCATGAAGGGAAGGGCCTTCGCCAGGGAAGCCAGGATCCCGGCCGTCAGCAGGATCGAGGCGACGACGCCGGGCGCGGCGAGCATCGGAATCGCGATGCGGTTCTTCCAGAGGTCGGCCAGATCGAGATGGAACGACGCCTCGAACAGAAGTCCCGGCAGGATGAAGGAATAGAGCAGCTCCCGGGTCAGGTGCGGCGGCTCGATCAGCCGGAGGACGCCGAGGACAAGCCCCGTTCCGACGAGCGCGACGGTGTACGGAATCCGGAGCCGGTGGGCGGCGATCGCAACGGCGCTCGCGATCGCGAAGAGAACGAGAAAGACGGTTTCGAAATGCACGATTCCAGCCTATTCCGGCGCCCGCCCTCCCGCCCGACGGCGGGCCGCGCCGCGCCCGGCGACGCCCGCGCGGCACACCCGCGCTAGCGAGAGCTCACCGAGGCGCCGGCGAAACCGCGCCGGAACCGGATCGTCCTCATGCGGAGGACGTCGCCTCCTCTTGGAGGAGGCGCTCCTCCCCGTGCCGCGACTCCTCGCGCCGCACTTCGGCACGCAGGCGCGGGAGCGCGCGCGGATGCCGACGATCCAGGAACTCGATCAGCTTCTCCCGAACGTAACACCGCAGATCCCACGCCGTCGGCGCGTCGCGCGCGCTCATCAGAGCCCGCAGCTCGACCGCTCGCTCCGAGGCGCCGGTGACCTGGAGGTTCCAGACGCGGCCATCCCAGAGGTCCGTCGCGCGAAGAACGCGATGGAGCTCCCGCCGCACGTCGTCGAACGGCACGCCGTAATCTGCGTACACGAGGACGGTGCCGAGCAGATTGGCTTTCTTCCGCGTCCAGTTCTCGAACGGCCTTTGCAGAAAGTGCGCCAGCGGCACGATGAGCCGACGCTCGTCCCAAATCCGAACGACGACGTACGTCATCCGAATCTCCTCGATGTGCCCCCACTCGCCTTCCACGACCACGACGTCGTCGAGCCGAATCGGCTCGCTGAACGCGATCTGAAGGCCGGCGAGAAGGTTCGACAACGTCTCTCGCGCGGCCAGTCCCACGAGGATTCCCGCGACTCCCGCCGACGCGAGCAGGCTCGCCCCGAGGCGTCGGATGGGCGGAAACGTCATGAGCATCAGAGCCGCCGCGACGAGGGAGACGATCACGATGATCGTCCGGCGAAAGACCTGCATTCGGGTCATCGCCTGACGCGCCGCGAGGTTGTCGGCGGCGGCCACGTCGAACCGGCTCGCGACGACGTCGTCGGCGACGCCTGTCAGGGCGATCGAGAGCCAGGCGACCGCGGCAATCAGGAGGAGACCGAGGCCGTGCTCCGCCGGCGCCGCGATTCCGGGCGGAAGAGGCGTCAACGGCAGCGACAGACCCAGAGCCCCGAGGGCGAGCAGCAGGCGGACCGGCCGGCGCGCGTGCCGGACACACGAATTGTCGACCACACTGCGGGTCCGGCGAGTGACGCGATCGAGGGTCGAAAACAGGAGGCGGTGGATTCCCAGAGCTGCCAGGACCGCCGCGATCAGAATTCCCGACGACCAGAGCCACTCCCGGCCCGAGGCCAGAAGTCCGCTCACATCCCTACTCTATCGCAGAAAGCCCGCGCCCTCGTTCACGCGGCCCGGGCGGAATCCGCTTGCGGCCGTTCGAAAGCTGTGCGCCAGGAGCGAGGAAGAAGCTGCCTTTCCTTGCCTCGGGATTGATAACCTCGCTCCAGGAGGATCTGCCATGGGAATTCTGGATGACCTGGGGAACCTCGCCAAGCAGTTCGCGAGCGGCGCCGCTTCCGAGACCGACGTCCACAACACCTTCGATCAGACGGCCCGGAGCGTGCCGCAGACTTCGCTCGCCGACGCGCTGTCGCATACCTTCAATTCCGACCAGACTCCTCCTTTCGAGCAGATGCTTTCGAACCTCTTCAAACAGTCGACGCCCGAACAGAAGGCGACGATCCTCAATCAGATCGCCACGGCGCTCGGGTCCGCCGGCGTCGCTTCCGTCGCGTCGGGCGGCCTCTCCGGGCTCAAGAACGTTCTCGCTGGCGGCGACGTGACGCCGCAGCAGGCGCAGCAGGTCAGTCCGCAGCAGGTCCAGGTTCTCGCCCAGCAGGCCGCGAAGAAGAATCCTTCGATCGTGGATCAGGCGGCGAGCTTCTACGCCCAACACCCCACACTGGTGAAAACGATCGGCGCGGGAGCGCTCGCGCTCCTGATGTCCCGGATTTCTCAGGCGAGGAGGTGAATCGTGGGAATCATCTGGTGGCTCATCGTCGGGCTCATCGCGGGCTGGCTGACCGGAAAGATCATGGGAAGCGGCGGCCAGGGTGTTCTCATGGACATCATCATCGGTCTCATCGGCGCCCTCGTGGGAGGTTTCCTGATGCGGGCGGTCGGCTTCTCGGGTGAAGGCGGGATGATCTACACGATCCTCGTCGCCACGCTCGGGGCCGTCCTGCTCACCTGGATCTACCGGAAGGTCGCGGCCAAGAAGCCGGCCTGATCGCCCCGGGGGCGCAGCCCCGGCGGGCGCTTCTTCGATCGCGCTCGCCGGGGACCCGCGCCTGCGGGACGTCAGATGCCGGCGAGGCCCGGCTCGATCCGCTCGAAACCCTGCTCCGCCGCCCGGAGATCCGTCGACAGCGAGACGAGGTCGTCCACCTCGGGGATCGGCCGCGCATCCTGCGAGAGGTCGATCGATTTGACGTACCGGCGGCAGGTCTCGCACGCCTCGATCCGCACGGCGGCGTGCGCCGACGCGCGATAGGACGGGAGCTTGTGCGGATCCTGCTCCGAGCAGGCCGGGCAGCGGATGCGGCCGAACGACCACTCGTCACCGCAAAGCGCGCAGGAACCCCCGGGATGGCTTTCGGCGGGATTGCCGCCCCTGGCCAGAATGCGCTCGTCGTGGACGTCGCGTGGTTCAAGCAGCCGTGGAACCTCTTGCGGGTCGCCGGCGCGCTCCTGATCGTCGCGGGGACCTGCGGGCTGCCGGTCGTTCGCGCCCGGTAGAGGTCGAGGCGCCCGCGCCTCGCCGGCGAACGTTGTCCCCGCATCGTTTCAAGGGCTCGCCGTCGTCACTTCTTCGAGCCGAACGATGTCGGAATCCCCTTCGGCGAGCGCCGCCAGAATCGAGCGCCCGTCGGCAGACCACGACACGCGACGGGCGATGAACGTCGCGCGGTCCCCGAAATCGGTGATCGGACGCCAGCGGCCGTCCGCCGTCGAGAGCGCCCAGACGTTGGTCGTGAACCCGTCGGTCAGAGCCTGCGCCATCCATTTCCCGTCGGGGGACAAGGCGGGATTGGCGATCTGCCAGGTGGGGACCCGCGAAGCGGGGATCCGCGCGAGAACGCGGAACGGGCCATTCTCCGGATTGGCGGCGCGGATTTCGAACTCGGGCCGGCCGTCGACGAGCGACCGCTCGACGGCGTAGTAGAGCGTGGCGCCATCCGACCCGATCACGTTTCGGACCGGCTCGGCTCTCACGGTGACGGGAGCCCCGCCGTCGACCGGCACTTTCTCCACCGAGACGTCCCGGGGGGCCGGACCGCTCCACGTCGAGTAGTAGATCCACCGGCCGTCGCCGGACCATGCGGGGCCGAGAGCGGGATTGGCGACGCGGCGCAGGCCGCTGCCGTCCGGATTGACCAGCCAGACTCCGAAGGTCAGGCCCGGATTGCCGCGGGAGCAGACGAAAGCGATCGCCCGTCCATCGGGCGACCACGTCGGAACTCCCACCGCCACGCCCGGATCGCGCTCGCTCGTGATCTGGCGGAGACTTCCACTCTCCGAGTTGACGACCCACAGGTTCGCGTGTCCCCCGCGGTCGGAAAGGAACGCGATTTCCCTGTCGTCGGGACTGCCCGTCGGCGTGAGGACCTGTCCGGTCTGGCGCGTCACGCGAACGCCCCGCCGCACGTTTTCCGCCGGGGAACCGTCGGCCGGAAATTTCCAGATGTCGGTCTGCAGGTTCATTCGGCTGACGAAAAGGCTGCCGTCCCGCGAGATGTCCGGCGACATGTACGAGGTCTCGCCGGACGCGACGCGCTGAACCGCTCCGTCGAGCGTCACCCGCCAGAGACTCATCAGCGGCAGATAGGGCATCGTCCCGCCCCGGCTCGAGCTGTAGACGATTCCCGTGCTGTCCGGCAGCCACGCGAAGCCGCTCATCATGTCGTTGTCGTGCGTCAGGGCTCGCGGTTCGCCTCCGCCTGCCGGCACGGCGAATATGTCGAACCGGACGCTGTCGCCCCGCTGAAAGGCGATCCAGCGGCCGTCCGGCGACCAGCGCGGATGCAGGTAATACGCGGTCGGCTTGAACGCGGCGACGACCTCGAGCCGCGAGGCGTCCGGCGGCGAGCTCACGAGCTGGATCTGCGCCTTCTCGAGACGGAACAGCGCCAGACGGCCGTCGGTCGAATGGACGTCGGCGCACCCCAGGCTATCGACGACGCGCCGTGGCGCGCCCCCGAGCGCCGGGATCTGCCAGAGGCTTCCCTGTCCGGCGTCCGCCGCGGGCGAGAAATAGAGAAGTGCGCTCGAGTCGGGCGACCATCGCGGACACGCGTGATCGACGGCGTCGCGCGTGATCTGGAGCGGAGCGCCGCCGGCCGTGAGCTGAACGAAGAGCTGTCGCTTGCCGCCCACGCCGGCGGTGAACGCCACGGACTTCCCGTCTGGAGAAATGGCCGGCGACTCCTCGAGCCCGGGAAGGTCCGTCAGGCGGGTGACACGATGTTCCGCGGGGAGCGGCGGCGCGGCGGGCCGCCGGATCCGGTCTCGCATGGCCCAGAGCAGGCCCAGGACCGCCAGGACGGCGATCGATGCCGCCGCGACCGCGAGGCCCGGCCGGCGCCCCGGTGCCGGAGCCGCCGGCGAAACCCCGACGGCGGGATCGACGAGCGCGTCTTCGAGCTCGATGCGTGCGTCGGCGATGTCGTGAAGGCGACGCCTCGCCTCCTTCTGAAGGCAGCGCTTGAGGAGATGGCGGATGCCGTCGGGCGTTTCCGGGGGAAGCGATTCCCAGTCCGGCTCCGCGCCGATGACGGCCGCGGTCGTGTCGGTGAACGTTTTTCGCGCGAAAGCGGGAAGGCCCGTCAGCATCTCGAAAAGCACGCAACCGAACGCCCAGATGTCCGTTCGCTTGTCGGTCGCCTGGCCGCGCGCCTGTTCCGGACTCATGTAGGCGGCGGTGCCCAGAATCGCGCCGGCCGTCGTGCCCGCCGTCTTCGTCGGAGAGTTCGAGGCATCGGAAGTGGCCTCTTCGAGCGCCTCGAGCTTCGCGAGCCCGAAGTCGAGCACCTTCACGACGCCGTCGGGAGTGATCTTGACGTTGGACGGCTTGAGATCGCGGTGGACGATTCCTGCGCGGTGCGTCGCGTCCAGCGCCTCCGTGATCTGCCGCGCGACGGCCAGAGCTTCCGTCGCTGGGAGTCGACCTCCGAGCAGCCGTTGATCGAGACCGTCGCCCTCGACCAGCTCGAGCACCAGGATCGGCTGGTTCTCCAGTTCCTCGAAGCCGAAGATGGCGCCCACGTTGGGGTGGTTGAGAGACGCGAGCACCCGGGCTTCGCGCTCGAACCGCCGCACGCGATCGGCGTCCGCGACGAGCGACATCGGGAGGATCTTGATGGCGACCTCGCGGCCGAGCTTCGGATCCCGCGCCCGATACACTTCGCCCATGCCGCCGGCGCCGAGCGCCGAGAGGACCTCGTAGGGGCCGAGACGGCTTCCGGGTTGGAGCGTCATCGTGGGACCCGGGGGGAATTGTACGCGGCCAGGCGACGTCCGGGTCCCGGAACTGCGCGGCGCGTCAGCGCCCGGAGGCCATCGCGCCCGAGAGCGCCAGACACGTGCTGCTCGCGCGGGCCACGAGGCTGCCGGACTCGTCGACGACGTCGCACTCGACGAGGCCGACCGTCTTGCCGCGCTTGACGAGCCGGCCCTCGGCGCGAAGCCTGGCCTTCCAGACCGGCTTCAGGAAGTTGATCTTGAGCTCGAGCGTCGTGAAGCTCTCCCCTTCTCCGAGCGTCGACGCGAACGCGATGCCCATCGCCGCGTCCGCGATGTCGCACAGGATGCCGCCGTGCATCGTTCCCATCGGGTTGGCGTGCTGCGGCCCGGCCTCCATCTCGAAGAGCGCCCGGCCCGGCGCGACCTCGAGAATCCGGAATCCGACCAGGTTCGCGACGGGCGGATTCGGCGCGTCGCCGCGGATCATCGCCTGCACGCGCTCGAGGAGCGTGGCCACGGCGGACTACAGTCCCAGATCCGAGAGGCCCGGGTGGTCGTCCGGGCGGCGCCCGAGCGGCCAGTGGTACTTGCGGTCCTCCGGCCGGATTGGAAGGTCGTTGATGCTCGCGACCCTCCGCGCCATGTAGCCGCGGGCGTCGAATTCCCAGTTCTCGTTGCCGTACGAGCGATACCACTGACCGCTGTCGTCGTGGCACTCGTAAGCGAAGCGGACGGCGATGCGGTTGTCTCCGAACGTCCAGAGCTCCTTGATGAGCCGGTAGTCGAGCTCCCGCGTCCATTTGCGCTTGAGAAACGCCACGATGGCCTCGCGGCCCGTGAAGAACTCCGCGCGGTTGCGCCAGGCGCTGTCCGGGCTGTACGCGAGCGCGACGCGCTCCGGGTCGCGGCCGTTCCAGGCGTCTTCCGCGAGGCGGACCTTCCGGATCGCGGCGGCGCGGTCGAACGGCGGCAGCGGAGGCCGCGGCGGCTCGGACGCCATGAGGATCCCTCCGGGGAGGGATTATCGGCCGAAAGGCGCGGAGACCGACGTCTGGCGGTCGAGAAGCGAGCGAACGGCGAGAAAGTCCGGCAGCCCCCGCCGCCCGTGCGCGGCGTAGGCAACGTAGCCGTCCGGCCGCACCAGCGTGATCCCGGCCTTCGGCGCGAATCGCACCTCGAGGACATCCCCGAGCGATTCCGCCAGCCGCATCGCTCCGTCCTGAATACCCGCATCGCTTTCGTCGTCGAGAAACAGGAGAAAGCGCCTTCCGAGGTCCCGGCCGCCTCGCATCGAGTCGTCGAGGAAGCGCTCGCCGGAACCGTCCACGATCGGACTGTCGCCGTAGGAAACGCCCAGCTCGGACAGCCGCTGGACAAACGCGTGCTGAAACGGCACCAGGCGCGAAACCATCGGGATGACCGCGTCGCGCAGTCCTTGAGCGAAACGGCTCGGCGTCCCGAGAGCGCGCGTCAGCAGGTGCGTGATCTCGATCACCTGCGCGATGACCGGCAGCCGCTCCGCGCCGTAGCTGTCGAGCAGTTCCTCGTTGCCGTGACCCGCCAGGAACAGGTCGAGCTTCCACGCGAGATTCCAGACGTCGTGAAGACCCGTATTCATGCCCTGGCCGCCAAAGGGACTGTGAATGTGCGCCGCGTCCCCCGCGATGAAGAAACGGCCGACGCGGAGTCGTGCGACGTGCCGATGATGGATTCGGAAGTAGCTGCTCCATCGGAGGGATCGCGCCTCGATGCCCGCCGGCGCGCGCTCCGCGAGGATCCGGCGCACGACCGCGAGAGACGGCGCGTCGCCCTCGGCCCGGTCGATCGACGCGACGATGCGGCGACGCGTGGGGCTCATCGGGAAGATGGCCACGGGGCCCGATTCGCTCGGACAGAGCTGCAGCTCCGACGCCGGGAACGCATCGTTGGTCTCGACGTCGGCGAGCACGAAGGAATCCTTGTAAGCCGCGCCCTCGAAAGGAATGTTCAGGAGATGTCGGACCGCGCTGTGCGCCCCGTCGCACCCCACGAGAAAGGAAGCGCGAATCTCGAACCGCTCGCCCTTGTGGTCGAGCACGGCACGGATCGTTCCGTCCTCTTTCGCGGCGGATACGAACCGCGTCTCGTATTCGACGGCTCCGCCCCGATGCCCCAGCTCGGCCGCGAGGACCTTCTCGGTCACGTCCTGAGGGACCATCGCGACGAAGGGGTACGGCGTCTGACGAGGCACGAATGGCATGCGGGCAAGCGTCCGCTCGCGGGTACGGATTGTGACCGACGTCACGCGATTGGCCGCCTCGAGGAAGGGCGCCGCGATCCCGGCCATATCGAAGATCTCGAGCGTCCTCGGAAAGATCGCCAGCGCCTTGGAATGCTCGGACTGCCCCGCGCGCTCCTCGACCAGCCGGTGCCGCATCTTCCGGCGGGCGCATTCGTTGGCGAGAAACAGCCCGACCGGCCCGGCGCCGACGATCAGGACGTCGGTTTCGCCGATCGGTGACGTGGGCAGCGCGGTCAATTCTTCCCCCCGTCGGGGCAATTGCAAGAAACGCGCCCCGCCTTCGCCACCGAGCCCGCGAATCGATCAGCGCGTGGCCGGCGCGGCCGCGTACACGTCGTCGCCGACTTTTTCCAGCCAATCGACGGTCTTTCCGTCGAGGTTTTCCATGATCGCGATGTGCGTCATCGCCGTCGTCGCCGTCGCCCCGTGCCAGTGCCTCTCACCGGGCGGACACCAGACGACGTCACCGGCCCGGATCGTCTCCTTCGGGCCGCCCTCGCTCTGCACCCATCCGCAGCCGGACGTCACGATGAGCGTCTGTCCGAGCGGATGCGTGTGCCACGCGGACCGGGCGCCCGGCTCGAACGTGACGCTCGCGGCGATGACACGCGCCGGCGCGGCCGCCGTGCTCAGCGGGTCGATGCGCACGGAGCCGGTAAAGAACTCGGCCGGCCCTCGGGCGGATGGCTGGGAGCCGCCTCTCTTGATGTCCATGGACGCGATCCTACTTTCCGAGCCACTCGAACCGGTAGGCGAGCTCGGGCCCCTTCTTCCCTTCGTAGGCGAGCCGCGCCACGAGAAGCGTGAACGGCTCGACATAGCGCGCGATTCGCAGCGGTCCGGCGTCCACCGGCTCGAAGCCCGCGTCCCGGATCAGCCGGGCGGCGACTTGCTTGCCCTTCGCGTCATCGCCGCAGTAGACGAGCGTCGGCCGGTTCCGTCGCTGCCGGCGCTCGTACACGTCGAAGAGCGCCTCGCTCGGGACCGTGCTGAACGCCGAGACGACCCGCGCCTTCGGGAACTTCCTCGCGAGCGCTTCGGCGCCGGAAACCGTCCCGGCGATGACGAGGTGCGAGTCGTCCCGGCTCATCGGGAGCGAACAGCTCACGAGGACCTTTCCCGCGAGATTTCCGGCCTGCTTCCTCACGTCGTCGAGGCGCGACCAGTGCACCGCGAGCAGGACGGCGTCGGCGGCATTCGCGGCCTCGGCGGGCGTGCCCGCGCGCGCCTTCCCTTTCGCCTCGCGGGCCAGCCGCTCGAGCTTCTTCTCGTCGCGCGCATAGCTGAAGACCACTTGGTGCCCCGCGCGCGCGAAGATCGTCCCGAGCTTGCCGCCCATCAAACCCGAGCCGAGTATGCCGATGCGCACGACAGACGTCCTTTCGCCGGCTACCTCAGGAAGCGCCGAACGAGCTCCGCGATCTCGTCCGCCGCCGTATCGAGCGCGAAGTGCCCGGCCTCGAGGACGTGGACCTCCGCCTTCGGCACGTCCTTGCGATAAGCCTCCGGCTCCGAGAGCTCGAAGGACTGGTCGTACTTGCCCCAGATCACGAGCAGGCGCGGCTGCTTCTCGCGCATCCAGGCCTGCCACTTGGCGTAGGAGGCGACGTTTGTGCGGTAGTCGTAAAACAGGTCCGACTGGATGTCGGCCTGGCCCGGCTGTGCGAGAAACGCGAACTCGTCGGTCCAGAGGTCCGGGTCATAGCGCTCGACGTTCGGATCGCCGCCGACGTGGCGAGTCCGCGTCGTCTGAAGCGAAAGCAGGTTCTTCCGAAGGGCCGCCTCGTTGGCCGCGCGGTCGGCCCAGAACGCCCGCCGCGTCTTCCAGTTCGCGCCGAGGCCCGTGTCGTGCGCCACGGCGTCCTGCACGATGAGCGCGACGATCCGGTCGGGATGGGCGAGCGCCATGCGGAATCCGACCGGACCGCCGTAGTCCTGCATGTAAAGCGCGTAGCGCGAGATGCCGAGCGCCTCCGTGAAACGGTTCATGATCTCGGCGATGTGATCGAAGGTGTACGCGAACGCCTTCGCGTCCGGCCAGTCGCTGTGGCCGAAGCCCGGGTAGTCCGGAGCGACGAGGTGATAGCGATCGGACAGCCGGGCGAAGAGCGGCTCGAACATCCGCGAGGACGAGGGAAGACCGTGGAGGAGCAGAATCGCCGGCGCGTCCTTCGGGCCCGCCTCGCGGCAGAAGATCGACAGGCCGTCGATCGAGATCGTGCGATAGAAGGTCGGAGTCCTCACCGGAGTCGCTCCTCCCGCCAGCAAGAGGGATGCCGTCATGCCCGCAACGAGCCCGCGCGGCGCGGCCAAGCCGTTAGCCCTCAGCCGAACCGAAGAACCCAGCGCCCGCCGGCCGTCGCGACGATGACCAGGTTCATGGCGAGCAGCATCAGATCGTAGTGCCATCCGCTCGCTTTTTCCCCCCAGAACCCGGTTTTCCACCGGAACGCCTTCCTCTGGACCGCGCCGAGGCCGACGAGGATCAGGCCGATCGCCGCCGGCTGGATCAGAACGCCTGTCACCAGGCCCAGGGCGCCCAGGATCTCGGCGGCGCCCAGCGCTCGGGTCGCGGCCGGCGACAGCTCGACGCTCTTCGCGCGGCCGATCGGGTCCATCAGATGGAAATAGCCGCTCGCCCCGAAGACGATGGCGACGACCAGCCGGAGGACCAGGAGCGAAAAGTCCCCGAGCGCGAGGAGCGAAGGAACCGTGACATTCAGGTTCATGGCGTTCGCCCGCCCGTCACTCCGGCAGCTTGGCGCCGGACTGCTCCGCCGCCATGTATTCGGCGTACCAGTCGGACCAGTTCGCGTCCCGGACCCCCGTCCGCTTCTCGTGCTCGCCGTGCGCCGCTTCCGCTCTGCGCATCGCGTTCGCGAGGTCGGCCGCGGAGCCGTACGACGTGATTCCCGAGTCGATGCGGCCGGGGAGCCGCGTCGTGATCTCCTGGAGCAGCCACCGGTTGCCATCCGGATCGCGGAACGACGCGAACGATCGATAGCTGCCGCGTTCGGGATCGAGACCGCTCTCCTTTCCCTTCGCGCCGATGTGGAAGATTTCGTCCGCCGCGGCGCCGGCGGCGGAAAGCTTTTCCAGCGCCGCCAGGATGTCCGAGACGATCAGCCAGAGCCCCTGCGCGGAACCCGGCGTCGCCGCCGTCCGGCCCGCGCCCCACTGAACCGAACAGGCGGAGCCCGGCGGCGTGAGCTGGAAGATGCCGGAGCCGGGCGGCGTGACGTCCTGCCTCCAGCCGAGGCTCTTGTAGAACTTCGCGGCGCGGTCCCCGTCGGCGACGGGGATTTCGACGACCTCGAGCTTCATGTCGACCGTACGAGTCTTCGCGTCGCTCGCCACGCCCTGACTCCGGACTTCCGTGGTGCTCATGAATGCCTCCTCAAAATTGCCTTTGGGGGTCGGCGCCCGGGAGTCCACACCGCCTCTCGAGTGCTGCCTAACGAATCCTCTTGAACGCCGCGCGGAGATCGGCGACGAGAAGCGCCGGCTGCTCCCAGGCCGCGAAGTGCGTCCCCTTGTCGTGCCGGCTGTAGAGAAGGAGCTTCGGATAGGCCTTCTCCGCCCAGCTTCGTGGGGCCGTGTAGATCTCATCCGGGAACGCGCTCACCGCGACCGGCAGCTTGACTCCCCGCGCGTCGAAGAAGCCTCCCGTCGCGGGAAGCTGGCGCGTGTCCCAGTAGAGGCGCGCGGACGAGATCGCGGTGTTCGTCAGCCAGTAGAGCGTCGCGTTGTCGAGGACATCGTCGCGCGTGAGTCCCTCCGGCTTGCCCTCGAAGACGCGGGCGATCATCTCGTAGCTCTTGATGTCGTGATCGAGCATCCAGGCGGCCAGGCCGACCGGGGAATCGACGATCCCGTACAGCGTCTGCGGCCGGTTGTTCATTTCGATCGCGTAGCCCAGACCCTTCTTGTAGAAGAAGTCCACCTGTTCGTACGCGCGTTTCTCGTCGGCTGAAAGACCCGGGGGCGCGGGACCGCCGGAGGCGAGCGCCTTCGCAATTTCGGGCGGGATCGTGGCCGGCATGTTCGTGTGGATCCCGAGCAATCCCGGCGGCGCCTGCAGGGCCATGATCTCCGAGACGGCGTTGCCCCAATCGCCGCCCTGCGCCACGAATTTCGTGTAGCCGAGGCGCTGCATGAGCGTCGTCCAGGCCTTGGCGATCCGAATCGGCGTCCAGCCGGGCGCCGTAGGCCTTCCGGAGAACCCGTAGCCCGGCAGCGACGGAATCACGACGTCGAAAGCGTCCGCCGCCGTCCCGCCGTGGGCCATCGGGTTGACGAGCGGATCGATGATCTTGAGCTGCTCGATGATCGAGCCCGGCCACCCGTGGGTGATGATGATGGGCAGCGCGTTCTTTTCTTTCGAGCGCACGTGGATGAAGTGGATGTCGAGCCCGTCGATGTTCGTGACGAATTGGGGAAGGGCGTTCAGCTTCTTCTCGCACTTGCGCCAGTCGTAGTCCGACGCCCAGTAGTGCGCGAGCGCCTTCATGGTCGCGATCTGCACGCCCTGGTTGTCCCCGCCGACCGTTTCCTTGTCGGGCCATCGCGTCGTCGCGATCCGGCGGCGCAGATCGATCAGATCCGCCTCGGGAGCATTGAAGTGAAAAGGACGGATCGCGGCGGAATCCGACCGCTTCGGGCTCGGCGCCTGAGCGAGGGTGCGAAGGGAAAGCAGCAGAAGCCCAGAGGCGCCGGCGGCCACCAGGGCACGACCCCGATTTCTCTTCATCGTTGATCTCCTCATCGGTTGCGCTCTCGCGGGAGGCGGACGATCGTCGCGCCGCAAGAGTTCCCTGCGCTCCGGCGAGCCTATGTCCCGAGGACAGGCGGAAGCACGCCTCCCTTTGGGGAGGCCCGTGTTAAGGAGCGATGTGAATTTCGCGCTAACTCGACGTCCGGCCGAGCTTCCGCAGAAACGCCGCGAAGCGCGGGATCGCGGCGGATCGAAGTCGCGAGCGTTACTTCTCGAATCCCAACTTTTTCAGCAGCGCAGCGAAGCGCGGCTCGGACCGCAGCGTGTCGAAGATCCTGTCGTTCTTGAGCCAGCCGAGCCACTCCGAGTCGGACGCGTAGGCCTTCTCCAGCGAATCCAGAGCCCGCGAGCGGTCGCCGAGGCCGAGGTACGCGACGGCGAGATTGAACCCCGTCGGGGAACCTCCCGGCGACTTCTTCTTCAAGTCTTCGAGCTCCGCCGCCGCGCGGGAGCGATCGCCGGAGGCCCCGGAGGCGTACGCGAGAAACGCGGAGACGAAAGGCGGCGACCCCATCGCCTTGGCCTTCTCGAGCTTTGCGACCGCGTCGCCGAGCTTTCCCGCCTGGATGTCGGCCCAGCCGGCGATGTAGAGAGAGAAAAAGGACGTGGGGTCCAGCTCCGCCGCTCTCCGGGCCATCTCCTGCGCCGCCTCGTGGCGGCCCTGCCAGGCGACGGCGACGAGGGAGTCCAGAGGAATCTGCGGCGACAGCGGGTCGAGCTGGCCCGCGAGCCTGCCTTCGGCGACCGCTTCGTCGAGCTTTCCCTGGAACGCGAGGATCAGCCCGAACTGGTCGTGCGCGAACGCGTAGTTCGGGTTCAGTGCGATCGCGCGCCGAAATTCGGCATTGGTGCCTTCCCAGTCGTACTCAAACCAGGCCTTGAAATTTGCGAGCGAGGTTCGGGCCTCGGCGGAGCTCGGATCGAGCGCGATCGCCCGCTCGGCTGCGGCCTTGGCCCTGGGCCGGGCCTGCGTGGCGGTCATCACGCCCTCGTTGTATCCGGCCCACGCGTAGGCGTCGGACAGGCCCGAGAATGCCGGCGCGTAGCTCGGGTCGAGCCGGATCGCCTCCTCGAACTGCGCGATCGCTTTGGTCAGGTTCTCGTCGGTCGGACGGTTGAAGAAATAGCGGCCCTTCAGATAGGCGTCGTACGCCGCGGGGTTCACGCTCGTCGAGCGCGTCAGCCGCGAGCGCTCGTCCGGAGTCAACTGGACGTGGATCTCGTTCGCGATTGCCGACGCCAGCTCGTCCTCGAGCGCCAGCACGTCGCGCGAGCTGCGCTCGAAGCTCTTCGCCCAGAGGTGCCGGTCGGCCTTCGCGTCGATCAACTGCGCGGTAATCCGAACCCGGTCGCCGGAGCGGATCACCGAGCCTTCCACGATCGCGTCGACGTCGAGCTTCTTGGCAATCTCCGGGGTCGGCGGCCGATTCTTCCCTTTGAACTGCATCGCCGAGCCGCGCGAGATCACGCGCAGCTGGCTGATGTTCGCGAGCTGAGACGTCAGCTCGTCGGTCATCCCCTCCGCGAAGTAGTCCTGCCCGGGATCGCCCGAATAGTTGTCGAGCGGGAGCACCGCGAGCGATCGAATGGCGCCGGCGTCGGTGCCTGCCGCCCGCGCCTGCGGCCCCGGTCGAGAGCGGGTCGCAAGATACGCCGCGAGGCTCACGACGATCGCCGCAGCGGCGGCCAGAACGGCCGGCCCGGCGCGCCGCTTGCGCGAAGGCGTCGGCGCCGCGCCGGTCGTCGGCGAGGACACGGTCGCGGAAGGAGGACCGGATGTCGCCTCGGCGCGCAGCTCCTTCAGCTCGTTGTACACGTCGCGCGACGTCTGGTAGCGATCGCGCGGATCCTTCTCCAGGCAACGGCGCAGGATCCGGCCGAGGTGCGCCGGAACGTCGGCGCGCAGATCCGTCACCGACGGCGGCCGGTCGCGCAGGATCGACGAGATCAGGTCCGCCGTGGTCGCCCCCTGAAACGGACGTTGGCGGGCCAGCATCTGGTACAGGACGATGCCGAGCGAGAAGACGTCCGACCGCGCGTCCACCTTCTCCCCGCGCGCCTGCTCCGGCGACATGTAGGCGACGGTGCCGAAGATCTGCCCCGCGGTCGTGAGGGCGACGCGGCTCTCCGTCGGCGTGCTGGTGAGATCGACGTCGGAGTCGGGGGCATCGACTCGGGCCAGGCCGAAGTCGAGGACCTTGACGCGCCCGTCGCCGCCGACCATGACGTTCCCGGGCTTCAGATCCCGGTGAACGATGCCTCGCTCGTGCGCCGCCGAGAGGGCCTGCGCCAGAGGAATCGCGATGTCGAAGAAAACCGGCAGCGAAAGGCCGCTGGAGGCGATGATCGTGTCGAGGCTCTGTCCCTCGACGAGCTCCATCGCGAGAAAACGCGTGCCGCCCCACTCCTCGACCGCGAAGATCGTGACGATGCCCGGGTGATTGAGCGCGGCCAGCGTCCGGGCCTCGCGCTCGAAGCGCGCGAGGCGCTCGGCGTCCGCCGCGACCGTTTCGGGAAGGACCTTGATCGCCACGTCGCGGCCGAGCTTCGAGTCCCGCGCGCGATAGACCTCCCCCATCCCGCCCGCTCCGAGAGGCGACAGAATCTCGTAAGTGCCGAGTCGGGACCCGGTCGGGAGCGTCACGGTCCTCCCTCATCCGTTCGCGGCGCGCGAAGTCTCCCGAGGTAATCGAGGGAGGAGGCGCGCACCGCGGGAGCGAGCGCGCAGCGAGGAATCAGGCCGGCGGCCGAGCGCCTTTGCGCGAGCCGACGGCCGGTGCGACTGACCAGGCGCAGATTCCTCGCAAGGCGCGAGCGACGGTCCCCCATCCCGCCCGCTCCGAGAGGCGACAGAATCTCGTAAGTGCCGAGGCGCGCCCCGGCGGGGAGTGTCATCGGATGCCGGCCGAACTCTATCCCGTTGGACCGGACTCCCCCGTTGCGCCCGGGCGCCGGTCAGCTCTTGATGAAGTCGAGGATCTCGGGATTGATCACGTCGGCGTGCGTCGTGCACATGCCGTGCGGGAATCCCTTGTGCACCTTGAGCGTGCTCTTCTTGAGCAGCTTCGACGAGAGCAGCGCGGAATCCGCGATCGGCACGATCTGGTCGTCGTCGCCGTGGAGGACGAGCGCCGGCACGTCGATCTTCTTCAGGTCTTCGGTGAAATCGGTTTCCGAGAAGGCCTTGATCCCGTCGTAGTGGGCTTTCGCGGCTCCCATCATTCCCTGACGCCACCAGTTCTCGATCACGCCCGGCGATGGCTTGGCGCCCGGCCGGTTGTACCCGTAGAAAGGACCGCTCGCGAACTCCCAGTAGAACTGCGCTCGATTGGCGGCGAGCTGTTGCCGCAGGCCGTCGAAGACTTCGATGGGAAGGCCGCCCGGATTGGCGGCCGTCTTCAACAGGAGCGGCGGCACGGCGCCGATCAGCACCACTCTGGCGGCGCGGCCCTTGCCGTGGGTCGCGGCAAAGCGCGTGACCTCTCCGCCGCCCGTCGAATGGCCGATGTGAACGGAGTCGCGAAGGTCCAGATGCTCGACGACGGCCGCCACGTCCGCGGCGTAATGGTCCATGTCGTGGCCGTCGCTCACCGGACTCGACCGGCCGTGGCCCCGCCGGTCGTGCGCGACGACGCGATACCCCTTTCCGAGGAAGTAGAGCATCTGCGTGTCCCAGTCGTCGCCGCTCAACGGCCATCCGTGATGAAAGACGATGGGTCGCGCGGTCTTCGGGCCCCAGTCCTTGTAGAAGATCGAGACCCCGTCCTTCGTGGTGATCGTGCTCATCGAAAACCTCCTCGGGCTTCGGAATCCCAGATCGATCGCACGCGCGCGATCGCTCCTTCCGACACGCCGAGCTTATGGCGTGAGCGGCCGGCGACGCGCCTCCCTTTGGGGAAGCGCTCGCCCGTCACCGCAGCCGAGAAGCTGCGAGAATCGGCCCCCATGACTTCCTTCACGATTCGGGGACGTGCTTTCCGCGCCGCGGCGCTTCTCCTCGTTTCGGCGGCGCCGCTCGCGGCGGGCGAGCGCCTTCCCGTCCTCAAGCAGATCGACGAGCCGCATCCCTACTACTACCGCGAGATGTATCTGCCGCAGGTGACGAGCGGCTCGGGCGACGCGGCCTGGTCGCCGGACGGCAAAGAGCTCGTCTACGCGATGCAGGGCGCGCTCTGGCGCCAGGGCCTCGGCTCGCGCACGGCCGTGCAGCTCACCGACGGGCCCGGTTACGACTCCGAGCCGGACTGGTCGCCCGACGGCCGGCGCATCCTCTACACCTCCTACCGCAACGACGCCCTCGAGCTCCGGTTGCTCGACCTGCGCGACGGGACCTCGCGGGCCCTCGTCGCGAACGGCGCCGTGAACCTCGACGCCCGCTGGTCGCCCGACGGCTCGCGCATCGCCTTCGTGTCCACGGCATACCAGGGCCGATGGCACGTCTTCGTTCAGCGGCTGCGGCAAGACGGCGGTCCGGACGGAGCGCCCGTTCGCCTGACGGAAGATCGCGACAGCGGCCTGCCGCGCTACTACTACTCGAAATTCGACCAGTACCTCTCGCCGGCATGGTCGCCCGACGGCAAGGAGCTGATCCTCGTCTCGAACCGCGGCGACGTCTGGGGATCGGGCGACATCTGGCGCATGCCGGCCGAGGCCGGCGGCGCGATGCGGCTCGTGCGCAAGGAGGAGACCAACTGGAAGGCGCGCCCCGACTGGGCGCGCGACGGGCGCCGCGTCGTCTACTCCTCTTATCTCGGCGGGCAACGCAATCACCTGTGGCTCACGACCGCCGAGGGCGGCGACACCTTCCAGCTGACCTATTGCGAGTGCGACCACACACGTCCGCGCTGGTCGCCCGACGGACGCCGCATCGCGTTCACGAGCAACGAAGGCGGCGACGTGTCCCTGCGCATCCTCTCGATTCCGGGCGGCGCCATCGAGACGGTCGTTCCCGAGACGCGGCGGTACCTTCGGCCGCACGGCAGGCTCCGGCTGTCGGTGACGAACGCGCGCGGCGAAGCGATGCCGGCGCGGATCTCGGTGACCGGCGCCGACGCACGGGGCTGGGCGCCCGACGGAGCCTGGCGCCACGCCGACGACGGCTTCGACCGCCAGATCCGCCCGTTCGAGATGACGTATTTCCAAACGGGCCGCGCCGGGTCGGCCGTCCTCTCGATTCCGCCCGGGCGGTACACGGTCCTCGCGACGCGCGGCCTCGAGTACGGCGCGGTGACGCGGACGGCCGACGTCTCCGCCGGAGGCGCCGCCGAGATCCGCATCGCGCTCCCCCGCCTCGCGGACCTGCCCGCGCGAGGATGGTGGAGCGGCGATCTCCACGTTCACATGAACTACGGCGGGCACTACCGCGCCGATCCGGCGACGCTGCGCGCGCAGGCGGAGGCCGAGGACCTCCACGTCGTCGAGGACCTGATCGTCAACAAGGAGCAGCGCATCCCGGACGTCGCGCGGTTCGCGGGCGCGCTCGACCCGGTCTCGACCGCCGCGACCCTGATCAAACACGACGAGGAGTACCACACGAGCTACTGGGGCCACACGGCGCACCTCGGCCTCGCGGAGCACCTCATCCTGCCCATTTACGCGGCCTACGCGAACACGCCGGCGGCGAGCCTCTTCCCCGACAACTCCGCGATCTTCGACCTCTCGCACGCGCAGCACGGCGTGTCCGGCTACGTGCACCCCTTCGATTCCCCGCTCCCGGAGCCGGCGGCGGCGGACCCGCTGACCAACGCGCTTCCCGTCGACGTCGCGCTCGGCAAGGCGGACTACATGGAGGTCGTCGGCTTCAGCGACCATCGCACGAGCGCGGAGGTCTGGTATCGCCTGCTGAACTGCGGATTCCGGCTGCCGGCCGGCGCGGGAACCGACGCGATGACCAACTTCGCCTCACTCCGAGGGCCCGTCGGCATGAACCGCGTCTTCGTGAGCCTGGGCAGAGGGCGCAAGCTCGACTACCGCGCGTTTCTCGACGCGTTGAAGGCCGGCCGGACCTTCGCCACGAACGGGCCGATCCTCTCGCTCACTCTCGAGGGCCGGGACGTCGGCGGCGAGATCGCGCTGTCCCAAGGCGCACACACGCTGCACGCGAAGGTGAGCCTGCGGTCGATCGCTCCGATCGAAAAGCTCGAGATCGTCTCGAACGGCGCCGCCGTCGCGGCCGTTCCGCTCGACGCGTCGGGGACGCGCGCCGACGCGACGGTGCCGCTGCCGGTCTCGGCGAGCGCCTGGTTCACGCTGAGAGCCTCCGCGGCGGCGGCCGTCGAGCCGATCCTCGACATCTATCCCTTCGCGACGACGAGCCCGATCTACGTGACCGTGGGCGGACGGCCGATCCGCAGCGCCGCCGACGCCGACTACTTCATCGCGTGGATGGCGCGCCTCGAGGCGGCGGCTTCGGCCCATACCGGCTGGAACGACGACCGGGAGAAGGCCGAGGTGCTCGGGCGCCTCGCGGCGGCGAAGGCGGAATTCCGGAAGCGGGTGGAGGAAGGCGAGGCGGCGAGCCGGCAGCGGTGAAGCGTGCCGATCGCGTCCGCGGGACGGCCCGTCAGGCGGTTTTCCGCGCCGCCTGCAACCGCCGCCAGAAGACGTAGGAGAGTCCCCAGAGAACGAAGCTCCCCGCCGCCCAAGCCCACACCTCCGGGCCGTCTCCCAGCGCGAAGTGCGCGACGAGCGCCGAGGCGAGCGTGATGGCGAAGCCGGCGTAGGCCCACTCCTTGAGTCGCGCCGGCACCGGCGCGAGCAGCAGCACGACGCCGAGGAACTTGGCCCAGGAGAGCTCCACGCGGAAGTAGCCGGGGAAGCCGAGGTGGGTGAACATCTGCGCGACCTGCGGCAGGCGCAGCTGCGCGTACGCGGTGAAGCCGATCTGCAGGCAGAAGAGCGCGGTGAAGACCCAGGAGAGGACCGTCACCGTTCGGGCAGGGACTTCGGTTGCGGCGGACGCGGGTCCCTGGAGTGTCGATTCCACGGCTTTCCTCCTACTTCCGCCCGGGCATCTCGACGCGGAGCTGCTTCGCGTACTCCGCGGCCAGTCTCTGCCATCCCGCGTCCTTCATGAGCTCGGGTCCGACCCGGCGTCCGATGGGCTCGTGAGCGAGCAGCCGATCCAGCACGTCGAAGCAGATGTGCCAGCCCGCGGCGCCCGCGGCGATCCACGCGCGGTTGATGTTGGTCCAGAGCGTGAGTCGGGTGCCGCGCGCTCCCAGCGGCTCCAATTCCCACCGGACATCGCCTCCGCCCCATCGATACTCGAGCGCCCGCGGCACGTCGGCCCGCGTGACGCGGGTCTCGGTCGTCGCGTGCGGCGCCGGAGCGCCGATCGTGGTGAGTTTCACGGGTCCGACCGAAGCGAGGCTCCGATCGGCGTCGAACGGAGCCCATTCGGACAGCTGCTCCGGATCGGTGAGAGCCTCCCAAACCATGGCCGGCGGATGACGGAGGTCTCGAACGAGGACGAGCGTCCACTCCTCCCGGTCCTTCTCGATCCGGGCTCCGGCGGCGCGGCCGGGCTCGTACTTCTCGTGATCGCTCATCGACTCCCTCTCCCCGTTTTCGAACCCTTCGACATTCGATCGAGATGGCGTTCGAGCGCGTCCACGCGGGCGGTCCAGAAGCGCCGGAAGGGCGCGAGCCAGGCGTCGATCTCCCGAAGAGGCTCCGGACGGATGCGATAGACGCGCCGCTGCGCTTCGACCCGCGCCTCGACGAAGCCCGCCTCGCGCAGCACCCGGAGATGCTTGGAGACGGACGTCTGCGGCATCCGCAGGCACCTCTCGATCTCGCCGACGGATCGCTCCGACGACGCCAGCAGCCCGAGGATCGCCCGGCGGTTGGGCTCCCCGATGATCGCGAACGACGACTCCATGGAGAGATATATATACGCAAATAATCATATGCCTGTCAAGGCATATTAATGGCAAAAGCTCAACGACTCCAGCGCGCCCGCGGCGAATTTCGATGAGCCGCCGAGACCGGCCGGGCGGCTCACTTCTTCTTCTTCGAGCCGCCCTTCTTCTTCGGAACCTTGGCGCCGGCCTTGCGCGCCTCGGACAGGCCGATCGCGATCGCCTGCTTGCGGCTGGTGACCTTTTTTCCCGACCGGCCGGAGCGCAGCTTGCCGCGCTTGCGCTCGTGCATCGCGCGCTTGACCTTGCTCTGTGCCTTCTTTCCGTACTTTCTCGCCATCGAACTCTCCTTCTGATCGTCGAACCGATGACCGCCCAACCATACCGGCGCCGAGGCAGACGGTGACGTGGTCGTTGCTCGAAAGGGGTGAGCCGTCAGGTCGTGCCTCGACGCCGGAGAGTCGGAATTGCAAGAGCAGTGCCCCGGGGAGATCGAGGGTTCGATCCGAGAATGAAAGAGCCCCTCTTCGGGGCTCTGGCGGTCCATTATGGTCGGCCGCTCAACCGTTGTCCGTGGACGAAAGCAACAGTCTTGCCACCGGCGCCCGCGGTCGGCACCGGTCGCCGCCGTCCAATCCGGCGCGTGGCACACCTCTTGCCTCCGGAGCGAGGCGGAGGAAGCACATGAACCCTACGGTCGAAAATCTCTTGTACGAAGCTCTCGAAACGGAAATCGGCGGCATCCAGGTCTATACGAACGCGCTCGCCTGCGCGAAGAACCCGGGCCTCAAGAAGGAATGGCAGGAGTATCTCGAGCAGACCAAGCGGCACGAGAAGATCCTCCGGGGAGTCTTCGCGACCCTCGGCCTCGATGCCGGGAAGCAGACGCCGGGACGAGAGGTCGTTCGCCACACGGGCCAGTCGCTGGTCCAGGCGATGCAGATCGCGAAGCAGAAAGGCGAGGCGGCCGCGGCGGAAATCGTGGCGGCCGAGTGCGTGGTCCTCGCCGAGACCAAGGACCATCTCAACTGGGAGCTCATCGGCGAGATCGCGAAGAAGGCGACCGGAGAGCAGAAGAAGGCGCTGTCCGACGCCCACGACGAGGTCGAGGACGAGGAGGACGAGCACCTCTATCACACGCAGGGATGGACGCGGGAGCTCTGGCTGGGCGCGCTCGGTCTGCCGGCGGTCCTGCCGCCGCCCGAGGAGCGGCGCGACGTGAAGACCGCGATCGGCGCCGCGCTCGCGAAAAAGGCGCGATCGGTCATGCCGAAGCGGCGCAAGGACGAGAAAGAGCCTCGCCCGTCCCGCGCCCGGGCGCGCGCTTCCGGACGGCGGCCCCGGACGGCCAAACGCGCGGGTCGCACGCGCTGAGATCCCGGGAGGTCCCGATCCGGTGAAAACCATCCCCGTCATCGTCGAAACGACCGAGGGCGCACGGAGCAAGCTCGAGTTCGACCTGAAGCTGGGCTGCCTCAAGCTCACGAAGGTCCTTCCGGCCGGCTTCACGTTCCCGCTCAACTTCGGCTCGATTCCCGGCACGCTCGCCGACGACGGCGATCCCGTGGACATCCTTCTCTTCATGACGGACCCGGTGCCCGCCGGGACCCTCGTCGAAGCGCGCCCGATCGGCGTCATGGAGGCGGAGCAGATCGAGAACGGCAAGAAAGAGCGTAACGACCGCCTCTTCGGTGTCGCCGTGCAGAGCACGGAGCACCGCCACATCGCGTCCGTCGCTTCGATCGAGAAGCGGAAGCGAAAGGAGCTCGAGCGATTCTTTCAGGGATACAACGAGGAAGAGGGAAAGCGGTTCCGCTGCCTGGGATGGTTCGGGCCCCGGCGCGCCTGGCGTCTGATCGACCGCGGCCGCCGGAAGTACCGTCCGCCGGAACAGGCGGGGCGCCTGCCGAAGACGTTTCGCGGGTTCGCCCGCGCTCTGGATCCGGACTGATGGCCACTCGAAGACAGATGGCGGCCGAGAGCGAACCGCTCGATCTGCCGATGGCCATGGAGCAGCTCCTGGAAGAATGCCGCATGGTCCTTCCGGGAATTCAGGCGCTCTTCGGATTCCAGCTGATCGCCGTGCTGAGCAACGGCTTTCCGAGATTGCCGGACCCCCTGAAGAACCTGCACCTCGTCGCGACCGTGCTCAACGCGGCGGCGATCGTTCTCGTCATGTCTCCGGCGGCCTATCATCGGCAGGTCTCGCCCCGCGCCGTCAGCACCCGAATTCTCAAGGTCTCGACCCGTCTTCTCGTGGCGAGCATGGGACCTCTTGCCGTCAGCCTGTGCGTCGAGCTGTACCTCGTGGGTTTCGTGATCCTTCGGAGCGCCTGGGCCGCGGCCGTCTCCGCCGCGCTCCTGGCGTTCGTGGCGGGTCTCTGGTTCGTCCTGCCGGCGCGCACGCGCTCGAAGGGACGGCACAACTTCTAGGGTCGCGCCGCGGGCGCTCGTCATCGCGGGAGACGCCGCCGTTTCAGCCAGCGGTTCGCCAGCTTCTGCGCCGCGCCGGCGATCCTCTTCGGTCCCGCCGACCACAGGCGCGCTCTCGCGTAGGAGCTCGCGCGGCGCCGGACCCGCCTCGCCCTCTCGGAACGCTCCGCCGGGCCGTGCGTTCTCCGGATCGCCCGCTGGAGGAGCGTCGATCCTCCGCTCTCGGCCAGCGCGACCTGGAGGGCCTGCCGATAGACCGTCTCCCAATCGTCGTATTCCGCCTCGAGCGCGGCAATCTGCTCGAAGAGGGCGCGCAAGCGTCCCCGGTCCGGATCGGTCGCCGCCCGGCCCGCTCTCTGCTCCCGCCAGAGCGCGCGGATCTTCCGCTCGATGCGCTGCGCGGCGACCGACGTCGTCTGCAGAGCCCGCGTCCGCGGCGCCCCTTCCGCGATCACGGCCTGGGCGCGCGCCACGTCTCTCTCCGGCGCGAGGATCGTGGCTCCGGCCGGGTAGAGCATCACTTCGAAGTCGGGGCCTCCGATCACCTCCAGACGTTCGGGCACCGACGCTTCCATCTCTCTTCCGCCGAGGCCGCGCATGAGGCGCGACAGCGCGCGCGCGTGCCAGGGAGGCTCGACCCGCGCGACGCGGAAGCCGGCTCGACGCAGCGCCGCGAGGATCTCGGAAGCGACCTCGTGATAGCCGCCTGGCGGCGAGAGGAGCGCCACGTCTCCGTGAGTTCTCCCGGCCAGAATTGCGGCAAATCGTCGCACGGGCACCGCCACGGCCACGATGACGAAGGCCGCCCCCAGCGCCGCCGTGAGCGAGATCCCGTGGAGAATCCTCCGGGCGACCGAACGCGGCGCCGATCGGGAGCCCGTGCCGAGCACGACGGCGACGAACAGAGGTACGGCGGCCGCGAGCGCGATCCAGACCGCGCGGATCACCGTTTCGGGCGTGCCGCGCGGAATCGGGAGCAGCGCCACGACGAATGCCACGGGCGCCGGCCAGACGACGCCGGCCAGCAGCACCGGCCAGGCGACCGCCGCGCCGATCGCCGCCGAGAGCCGAACCTTGTCGCTCCGGCTCACGTGTCCGAAGACCGCGAGAACGGACCACCCGAAGAGCGCCTGCAGGATGGTCCCGAGAGATCGCTCGAGAAGGGTCAGGAGCGCTTGAAGAACGATCACGGCCGACGGGAGCAGCAAGAGACGCGCCGGAAGCCGGACGACGAGGCGTGGCACGGCGCTTGCGAAACGAGCTCTCATGGCGACGGCCCCTGACTGGCTGGGCCGAGCCTGGCGGCGCGTTTTCCGCGGCGGCCGCACGTCGCGGGCTCTCGCGTGGGCCGGTGCCTCGGTTCTTGCGCTCGTTCTTCTGGCCGAGGCGGTCTCCCTCGTGGCGGCGGGACCGGGCCGTCGAAGAATGGAGCGGGAGGTGAATTCCCGGCTGACGGGATACTCCGTTCGGATCGGCAAGCTCGACCTTCAGCTCTACCGTCTGGCCGTATCGCTTTCCGATGTCGCGATCCGCCAGCAATCCAATCCCGATCCTCCCGTCGCCATCCTTCCGCGGCTGCACGCGAGCATCGAGTGGCGCGCGCTGCTCCACGGCAAGCTCGTCGCCGACTTCCTCTTCGAGCGCCCGCAGTTCCACGTCGATCTCACCCAGGCGAAGACGGAGGCCGCGAGCCCCGTCCGCCTGAAGGATCGCGGGTGGCAGGGAGCGGCGCTCGCGATCTTTCCTCTCAAGATCAACACGCTCCGGATCCAAGACGGAAAGCTGACCTACATCGACGAGGATCCCTCTCATCCCCTCGAGCTCACCCACGCCGACTTTCTCGCCGAGGACATCCGCAACATCCGCTCCCCCGCGCGGGCCTATCCATCGCCCGTTCGCCTGTCCGCGGCCGTCTTCGAGTCCGGGCGCGCCACGGTCGAGGGGCATGCCGACTTTTTCGCGGAGCCGAACCCGGGGTTCCACGTCCGTTTCGACCTGCGCGGAATCCCGCTCTCCTCGCTGCAGCCGGTCTCGCATCACGCGAACCTCTCGGTCCAGGGAGGCGTTCTCTCGGGCCGCGGCGAAACGGAGCTCGCTCCCGGCGTCCGCCTCGCGACCCTCTCGGACCTCGAGATCTCCGGAATGACGCTCGACTACGTCAGTGATGCGACGCCGGCGTCGGCGCCCGCGCCCGCTCCTGCTCCGCCGCCCGCGCCGCCCGAACAGCCCGGCCGCGATCACCTCGCGATGCGCATCGACCGCCTCCGGATCCTCCGAAGCGAGTTCGGCTTCCAGAACCGGTCGAAGAATCCGCCGTACCGCGTCTTCGTCGACCAGGCGGATTTCGAGCTCGACGGTTACGACGGCGCCTTCGGAAAACGTCCCGCGACCGCGAAGGTCTCGGGACGATTCATGGGCAGCGGGCCCGCGAGCGCGAGCCTTCGCATCGGAGTGGACCACGGCAAGGGGCCGGATCTGGATCTCGCCGTCCGCATCGAGGACACCGACATGCGTCGGTTGAACCGCATGTGGAACGCGTACGGCAATTTCGACGTCTCGGCCGGCGAGTTCTCCCTCTACTCCGAGCTGCACGTCCGCAACGGAAACGTCACCGGCTACGTGAAGCCGCTCTTTCGCGACATGCGCGTCGCCGACTCGGCGCAGGATCGGCCGAAGGGCCTCTTCCACAAGATCTATGAGGGCTTCGTCGGCCTCGTCGCAAAGCTGCTCGAGAACCGCCAGCGGGACGAGGTCGCGACCGTGGCGGAGCTCCACGGCCCGATCGGCAAGCCGCGCTCGAGCACCCTGCAGGTCATCGGGGGCCTCGTGCAGAACGCCTTCTTCAAGGCGATCCTCCCGGGCCTCCAGAGAAACTACGAGCTGCAGACGAAGTCGCCGCGGCCCGGGTGAGACGGGCGGCGATAGCCACTACCTCGTCAGGAGTCCTTCTCGATCGAGGATCCTGCCGTCGAGAATCACCATGCGAATCTTCTTGAGATTGCGAATGTCTTCCAGCGGGTTCGCGTCCAGCACCAGCACGTCGGCGTTGTAGCCCGCCTTGACCTGACCGACCTTCGCCCAGCGAAAGATTTCGCCAAAGTTGCTCGTCGAAGCGGCGAGCGCCTGGCGGGAAGGCAGACCAATCCGGGTCAGCAGCTGGAGCTCGGTATGGAGGGAGATACCCGGCATCGTCCCGAACGCGCTCGTCCCGCTGCCGGTCAGATACTTTGCGCCGGCCCGCCGGTATTGTTCCTCGATTCGCAAGAGGTGCCGGGGGAATCCCGGCGGGAACGCATCCGCGGCTTCTTCCGTCTGAACCTCGCGATTCCCGGTCCGGCGGTTTGCCGGCAGGTGAATATCCTTCGGATCCAGAATCGCCGCCGCCGGCTCCTTCCACGGATTCTCGTGCTCCGGCAGATCCAGGTACTCGAGGCTCAGTGTGGGAATGAGCGCCGTCCGGCTCGCCGCCAGGAAAGCCGCGTATCGCATCAACTTCGAGTCCTCGAGATCGAGTCTGTTGAGGAAGTTGTAGAACTCGATGCGCGACGGGCCGAACGGAGAATCGGCGACCGCGCGGTGCATTTCCGGCGGCGCGATTTCCAGCGAGTAGCGACTCGTGTGAACGAAGGCGTCGATACCCGCTTCGACGCCTTCGCGATACGAGGTGACGCCAAGTTCGCCGATGGTCGCGAGACCCAGCCGTTTCGCCTGGCGAACGATCTTCCTGGCGAGCTCCGGCGTGATCGGATAACTGATCCAGAGCACCTTCGCACCGGTCCTGGCGAGGGCATCGATCTGCCTTGCGGTTTCAACTTCCGAGAACTCGCGCGGCCGATCATCCTTGTCCCACTCGAAACCAACGTCCTCCAGTCTGTAGATTCGTGGACCCGGACTCGCGTCCAGAAATAGCGGGGGTCGTCTTGGGTCGCCTCCGACCCCGACGATGGATGTCACGCCCATGTACAAATAGGCGTTCGCCCATGCCTGACTTCCCAATGCCGCAAAGCCGTCCGTCAGCCCGGGGACGACATACTTCCCGCGGACGTCGACGATCCGTGCTCCCTCCGGCACGCGGATCGCGTTGCGCGAACCGGCGGCGGCGATCCGGCTGCCCCGGATGACGACCAGTCCGTCTCGAATGTCGTCGGCGGACCTGCCGAAGTTCGAGACGTCGATGATCGTGCCGCCCGCGAGGACCACGGTCTGACCTTCGGGCGGGGATTCGCCATGGAGCGCCCTGGGCGGTTGAAAAAATTCGAGACCCAGGAGCAGGGCGGTAAGAAGGATGCGTGCGGGCGGCGGACTCATTTTCATTCGGCTCTCGAGCCGCTGCATTCCCCGCGCCCATCGGCACGACAGGGCTCGGCGGAGCCCCGCCGCATATGCCGACGTTGACTCGCGAATCCTATCCTCCGACGGAACCCCCCGGGTCAGGTTGGAGCGGGAAACGGGGGTCGAACCCGCGACATCCACCTTGGCAAGGTGGCGCTCTACCACTGAGCTATTCCCGCACGGGACAGCGGAGGATATCGGAGGCCCGGAAGCCGGTCAAGCCTCCGCGGGGCGCTGAGCCTCTCCGATGCCGCTACACTGTCTCGAGATGCCGGCGCGCGGACTTCGCTTCTCGACGCCCTACATCGTCTTCTTTCTCTCCGGACTCGCGTCGCTCGCCGACGAGATCGTCTGGTTCAAGTACCTGACGCTCACGTTCGGCGCGACGACGGCGGCGGCCGCGACGCTCGTGGCGGTTTTCATGGGAGGGCTGGCGCTCGGAAGCGCCCTCGCCGGGCGCTGGGCGGCGCGGCTGCGCCGGCCGGCTCGCGCGTATGCGCTTCTGGAGGCGGGCGTCGCGGTCTTCGCTCTGGCGACGCCTTCGCTCTTCCAGGCCGTGGACCGGGGTTACGTCCTCGCCTATCCGCATGTTTCTGGCAGCGCCCCGCTTCTGCTCGCCGTCCGTTTCGCGCTCGCCGCCGCGGCTCTGCTGCCGCCGACGATCCTGATGGGAGCGACGCTGCCGGTTCTCGCGCGCGCGGCCGAGCGGGGCGACACGCCGGGCCGTCCCTCGACCGCCCTCTACGCCGTCAACACCGCCGGCGCGGTCCTCGGCGTGGCGCTCGCCGGTTTCTTCCTGATCCCCGAGTTCGGATTCTGGGCGACGCTCGTGGCCTCCGCCTGCACGAGCCTCGCGGCCGCGCTGCTCGCGATGCTGCTGCCGGCGTCGGCGCCGGCGCCCGCGCCCGTTCTCGACTCGGAGGCCGCCGCCCGGCCCGCGGCGCCTCCCCTGCGGATGCTCTGGATCGCCGTCGCGTTTCTGGCGGGAGCCGCGGCGATGGCGGACGAGGTCCTGTGGACGCGCATCCTCGTCCTCTACATCGGGTCGTCCGTCTATGCCTTCTCGCTCATGCTCGCCGTCTATCTGTCCGGCCTGGTGGCCGGCAGCGCCGCGGCCGCCGCGCTGCGCCCGCGCGACGCGACGCGGGCTCTGGCGGCGGCGCAGACCGCGCTCGCCTTCGTGATCCTCGCCCAGGTGGCGGCGTTTTCGCTCTTCACACCCGCCCTCGTCGCCGCTTCCTCCCGGATCGTCCACTCGGCGAACTGGGCCGGTCTCTTCGCGGCGGAGGCGATCACGACCGCCGTCTTCCTCCTGCCGCCGACCATCCTCATGGGCCTGACGTTCGGCCTTCTCATTCGCGCGGCGAGCCCCTCCTCGGAAGAGGCGCCGCGAAGGGTCGCGGCCGTCTACGCAAGCAACACCGTGGGCGGCATTCTCGGCGCGCTCGCCGCGGGGTTCGTCGCGATTCCGCTCCTGGGGTCGCAGAGAGGGCTGCTCGCCACGGGCCTCGTCGGTCTGGCCGTCGCGCTTTTGATCCGTCCGCGCTCGCGGCTCGCCTGGAGCGCGCCTGTCGCGTTCCTCCTTCTCACCATTCCGTTGAAGAGCGACAACGTCATCCTCTCCGCCGGAGCGCTGTCCGACGTGGCGCGCCAGGACCTGATCCACTACGAGGAGGACACGACCGCGACCGTCGCCGTCAAGCGCTACCCGCTGCCCTCTCCGTCTCTGTCGCTCGAGCTCAACGGCGTCAACGTGGCGGGCACGGCGCCGGATCTCGTCACGATCCAGAAGCTGCAGGCCCACCTGCCGCTCGCGTTCTGCAAGAATCCGAAGCGGATCCTGCACATCGGGTTCGGATCGGGCGGCACCGCCTACAGCGTGTCGCTGCACCCGGTCTCGGAGATCCGGATCGTCGAGATCTCGCCCGAAGTCGTCCGCGCCTCGGCGCGCTACTTCACCGCCGTCAATCACGGCGTGCTCTCCGACGGGCGGGTGCGGCTGACGATCAACGACGGACGCAACTACGTCCTCGCCGCGCCCGAGCAGTTCGACGCGATCCTGTCGGACTCGATCCATCCGCGATACGCGGGCAACGGCTCGCTGTACACGGAGGATTACTTCCGCCTCTGCGCGCGCCGCCTCGCGCCGGGCGGCGTCATCTCGATGTGGCTTCCGATGTACTCGGTGCTTCCCGACAACTTCCGGGCCATCGTTCGCGCTTTCCAGAACGTCTTCCCGAACGTGAGCGTCTGGTACCCGCACTCGGTCGAGAACCCCTTCACGATCGTGCTCGCTACGCCGGGGCGCACGGTCCGGTGGGAGGATGTCCGGACGAGCCTTGCGGCGCCGGAGGTCTCCGCGGATCTCGCGCGCATCGGCGAGGCCGACCCGGCCGAGCTCCTGTCGAACCTGCTCCTCGCCCCGGGCGACGTCGAACGCTGGGTCGCCCGGACGGCGCCGCACACGGACGACCTGCCCGTCGTCGAATACGAGAGCGGCCGCACCATCGCCGCGACCGGCACCTGGCTCGCGACGTTTTCCGACCTCGTCTCGCGCCGGAGCCGGATTCAGGACTTCGTCGAGGGCTTCACGCCGGGCGACCCCGCGAGCGAGCGGGTGCTGGCCGCCGACGCGGCCGCGGCCACCGACCTCGCGCGGCACCTCGAGAACCTCCGCCGCCGCGCGGCGGCGGAGCCGTGACCCTCCGCGGCCGAAGGAATTTCTGAGGGAGAGGGCCGGGGCCCGGAGCTAGGCTTCGACGGCCGGGGCGAGCTCCACCGCGACGCCGCCGCAGTGCGAGCAGACGCGCGCCGTCGCGTTGCCGAACTTCTTCTCGGGCGCGCATTCCTCGCAGAGCGGGCGCGCGGTGTCCTGGCACTTGTAGTGCGCCACGAGATCCGTGTGCATCCGGCAGCGCGCCGGCGGCGTGACGGTCGACGTCGCGCGGAGCTTGAAGAGGGACTTCAGGAACGGCACGTCGCCCGCGGCGATCGGCGCGGCCTCGTTGACCGAGACGAAGTCCTCGGGCGAGACCTCTGCGGTGCGGATGAGGTTCCGGATGCCTCGTCGGTCGAAGACGTCGTTCTCGAATCCCTGCTTCTCGACGCGGAACCGCTGCGCGGCGCCGTTCTCGGCCGGGTCCGCGGCGAGCGATCCGGGGGGCGGCGGGGTCCACGGCCGCGGCTTCGGCGACGGTGCGGCGGGCAAAGCGGCGGCCGGCGCGTCGGCGAGCATGCTCACGGAGGACCCGGAGGCGGACGCGGCCGGCGAGCTCTGGGCCTGAAGCCGCGCGTACACGCGGGCCTCCTCGCGGGACGGGAAATCCATGGGCTGCTGACAGTGCGGACACCGGAAGCGCGCCTGTACCGGAGGAATACGCTCCAGAAGAATCGCGTAGTTTCCGGAGCAACTCGGGCACGTAAACGTGTACCGCAGGTCCGTTTCGCTCAACCGATTCTCCTGTGACGAGTTCGGACGATTCTAACACGCGCCCCGTGTCCTTGATTAGGATCGCGGCATGTTTCCGGCTTCCTGGGCCCGCCGCATCGCCGAACGCCTGCGCGGCCTCCCGCCGCGGCCGGCCGGATCGCGCGGCGCGGGTTACGACTGGGAGCGCGCGGCCGAGAAGGCGCTCGAGGCCGACGGCTACCGCATCCTCGCGCGCAACTTTTCGACGCGGGCCGGCGAGATCGACTTCGTCGCCGAGGACCGCGGCACCCTCTGCTTCGTCGAGGTGAAGGGGCGAAGCGGCGAGGGCTTCGGCTCTCCCGCCGCGGCGGTCACCGCGGAAAAGCAGCGCCGGATCTTCCGCGCGGCGGAGACGTACCTCGCCGGCCGCCGCGCGCCTCTGCCCGTCTGCCGCTTCGACGTCGTCGCGATCCTCGAGCGGCCGCCCGGCAAGCCGAGGATCGAGATTCTCCGCGACGCGTTTCAGGGGCCGGTCGCACGCCGGCGGAGGCGCTGAAGACCTCCATGGGAAAGAACCGGCTCGAAGCGTTCAGCGACGGCGTCATCGCCATCCTCATCACCATCATGGTGCTCGAGCTCAAGGTGCCGCACGGCGAGTCGCTCGCCGCGCTCGCGCCGGTGCTCCCGGTATTTCTCTCGTACGTTCTGAGCTTCGTCTATCTCGGCATCTACTGGAACAACCACCACCACATGCTGCACACGCTGCATCGTGTGACGGGCCCGATCCTGTGGGCGAACCTCCATCTGCTCTTCTGGCTCTCCCTCGTCCCTTTCACGACGGCCTGGATGGGAGAGAACCACTTCGCGCCGGCGCCGACGGCTCTCTACGGGGCGGTCCTCCTGATGTCGGCGATCGCCTACTGGCTGCTGCAGCAGCGCATCATCGCGTCGCAGGGCGCGGACTCGCTGCTCCACAAGGCCGTGGGGTCGGACTGGAAGGGGAAGGTCTCCCCCGCCGCCTATGTCGTCGCGATTCCGGTCTCGTTCTGGCGGCCCGAGGTCGCCGAGGCCCTCTACGTCGCCGTCGCGCTCGTCTGGCTCGTGCCGGACCGGCGGATCGAGCGGGCCCTGGGCAACGGCGAGGCCTGAGTCGGCTCTAGCCCATCGCGCGGCGGGCGAGCTCGAGGACGTCGAAGGGCTGCGTGGCGACGCCGATCTCTTCCTTCGCGTTGCCGAGCATCACCATACAGAACGGGCAGGACACTCCGACGGCGTCCGTTCCCGCCTCGGCGATCTCTTTCATGCGCGTCTGGTTGATGCGGGACCCGAGCTTCTCCTCCATCCACATGCGCCCGCCGCCGGCGCCGCAGCAGAGGCCGCGCTCGCGCGACCGCGGCAGCTCCTGCAGACGCAGCCCCGGGATCGCCTCGAGGATCGCCCGCGGCGCGTCGTACACGCCGTTGTAGCGGCCGAGATAGCAGGGGTCGTGGAAGCTGATCGACTCCTCGACGCGGCCCGACATCTTGAGCTTCCCCTCGGCGATGAGCTTGGAGACGAGCTCCGTGCCGTGCATCACCTCGTACTTCCCGCCGAAGTCGGGATACTCGTTCCGGATGACGTTGAAACAGTGCGGGCAGTTAGTCACGATCTTCTTGACGCCGTAGCCGTTCAGCGTCTCGACGTTCTGCTGCGCGAGCATCTGGAACAGATATTCGTTGCCCATCCGGCGCGCGGAGTCGCCGTTGCACGTCTCCTCGACGCCGAGGATCCCGAAAGACACGCCGGCGGCCGTCAGGAGCTCCACCAGCGCGCGGGACACCTTCTTCGCGCGGTCCTCGTAGGACCCCGCGCAGCCGACCCAGAAGAGGACCTCGATGTCGCGGCCCTCGGCCTCCGCCATCGTGACGACGGGAAGCTCCTTCGCCCAGTCCGCGCGCGAGGCCGCGGCGATCCCCCAGGGATTCCCGTTGGTCTCCATCCCGCGGAACGCCGTCTGCATCTCCTTCGGGAATTCCGCCTTGTCGAGCACGAGGTACCGCCGCATCTCGACGATCTTGTCCACGGCCGGCACGATGAAGACGGGGCACGCCGACGTGCAGAAGCCGCAAGTCGTGCACGCCCAGATCGTGTCCTCGGAGATCCAGCCGCCGACGAGGTCGCGCCGCGCGTGGCCGTCTCCGTCCGCCCCGTCGCCGCGCCCGGAGGCGGCCTCGAGAATCTCCGGCGTCGCCTCGTACACCGCGTCGCGGATCGCCGCGATGTGGAGGCGCGGATCGAGAGGCTTGTCCGTGAGCACCGTCGGACACACGACGCGGCAGCGCCCGCACTCGGTGCAGGCGTACCCGTCCAGCATCGACTTCCACGTCAGGTCCTCGACCCTCGACGCGCCGAAGCGCTCCGACTTCTCGAGGTCGGGCGTCGCGAGGCGGCCCGGCGGGTCGAGCTTCATGAAGAAGATGTTCGGAACGGCCGTGAGGATGTGGAAGTGCTTCGAATACGGCAGGTAGTTCCCGAAGAAGAGAATGTCCACGAGGTGGGTCCACCAGGCCCACTCATAGATTCCCTGCAGCATCACGGGCGAGGCGACCGAGAGCCAGCGGGCAATGACGGCCACCGCCGGCGCCCAGCGGCTCGCGAGCTGCGGCGCGAGCGCGACCCTGGCGCCTTCGGCCAGGAGATCGGCCGCGATGAGGAGCGCGATCAGGAACAGGACGAACCAGGCGTCGGCGGTGAGGTCGAGGCGCGCCGGCCGCGCGAAAGCCCGCCGATAGACGGCCATCGCGACCCCGACGAGGACGAGCACCTCGAAGACGTCCTTCACGAGCGTGTAGAGGTGGCCGGCCATTCCGGGCAACAGCACGAATCCCGGCGCGATGCCCTCGATGACGAGCGCGACCGTGCGCACCGTCAGCACGACGAAGCCGCCGAAGATGAAGATGTGGAAGACGCCGGCGTAGAAGTCGCGGAACATGCGCTTCTGCGCGAACGCGTATTCGAGCGTCTTGCGGATTCTCAGGCCGACCCGGTCGAAGCGCGGCTCCCGCGCGCCGGCGAGCAGCACCCGGATGCGGCGGCTCGCCGAGTAGACGAAGACGACGATCGCGAGGAGGACGAGAAGGCCGAAGAAGACGGTGCCGGGCAGGCCAAGGATCAGGCGGTCGGTGGGGATCGGAGGCATCGTGGCGCGGATTCTAGATTGGATTTTGAATTGATTGGGACTCTCCGCATACGATCCGTCAATGGCCGCGGGTCACGAGGCGCGCACGGGCCTCTGGGGTCCGATCCTGCACGAGACGTTCCATGCCTGGATCGAGCGCGACGCCTTCACCCAGAGCGCCGCGCTGGCCTTCTTCGCGCTCTTCTCACTCGCTCCGGTCCTCGTCCTCTTCGAGATCGCCGCCGGCATGCTGTTCCAGCCCGATGCCGTCCGCCAGCAGATCGTGAGCCAGTTCGACCTCCTGATGGGGCACCAGCAGGCGCTCGCGGTGGACGCGATGCTCGGCCGTGCGGCCTTCGAGATGACGGGGGTGATCGGGCGGATCATTGGCATCGTCACGTTCGTCGTGGGAACGCTCGCGGTCTTCGTCCAGCTCCAGGACTCGCTCAACAAGATGTGGGACGTCGCGCCGAAGCCGGGACCCCTCATGCGCCGTCTCCTCATCAAGCGGCTCGTCTCGTTTGCGCTCGTGCTGGCGCTCGGATTCGTGCTCGTCGTATCGCTGATCCTGTCGACGTCGATTCACGCCCTGCAGGGGTACGCCCAGCGCTACGTGGAGCTCCCGTCGGCGCTCTTCGAGACGGGAAACGCGCTTGTCAGCTACGGCCTCGTCACGATCCTGTTCGCCTTTCTTTACCGCGTGCTGCCGGACGCCCAGATCCCGTGGCGCGACGTCTGGGCCGGCGCCCTCCTCACGTCGCTCCTCCTCTCGATGGGCAAGTGGGCGATCGGCTTCTACCTGGGCCGCAGCGAGATCGCCAGCGAGTACGGAACGGCCGGCTCGATGATGGTCCTTCTCTTCTGGGTCTACTACGCCTCGCTCCTCGTGCTCCTGGGAGCGGTGTTCACGCGCATCCAATCGCAGCACTTCCACGAGACGAGGCGGAGAGCGGAGCCGGGAGCGGAGAGGGTGCAGACGGTGAAGAGGAAGGTCTAGGTAATTCTGGATTTCAGAAGTCGGAGTTCGGGCTGGAAGCCGAAGTCATTCCGGAATCTGAAGCTCACAATCCAGGATCCCTTTCACTCCTTCTTCGCTTCCCGCACTGCCTTGGCGAACTCCGGGACGATCGCGAAGAGGTCGCCCACCACGCCATACGTCGCGACCTTGAAGATCGGCGCCTCGGGGTCCTTATTGATCGCGACGATGACCTTCGACGTCCCCATGCCGGCGAGGTGCTGGATCGCGCCGGAGATGCCGCACGCGACGTAGAGCGTCGGCGAGACGACCTTCCCGGTCTGACCGACCTGGTGCTGGTGGTCGATCCAGCCCGCGTCCACGACGGCGCGCGACGCGCCGAGCGCCGCGCCGAGCGCCTCCTGCAGGTCGCGGATCACCGGCCAGTTCTCCGGCCCCTTGATGCCGCGGCCGCCCGACACGATGACGTCGGCCTCGGCGACGTCGAGCTCCTTCGATTCGGAGGTCTCGACTCTCACGACGCGCGCGCGCGGTTGCAGATCGCCGAGTTCGAGCGTTTCGACGCGCGGCTCCGGCGCTCCGGCCTGCGCCTCCGCCGGGAAAACGTTCGGACGCGTCGTCGCGACCTGCAGCTTCGCCGCGCCGCAGTCCACCTCGGCCCGGGCCTTGCCCGAGTAGACGGGCCGCGAGCCGACGAGACGATCGCCCTCGAGCCGCAGGTCCATGACGTCGGCGAGGACCGAGACGTCGTTGCGCGCGGCGAACCGCGGCGCCACGTCCTTGCCCATCGCGGTGGCGGCGATGAGGACGGCGTCGGGGCTCTCCTTCTTGGCCGCCGCGTCGAGCGCCCCGACGTAGCCCTTGTTTCCGTAGAGCGCCAGCTCGTCGCGGTCGGCGACGTACACGACGCCCGCGCCATAGGCGGCGAGGTCCTTCGCGAGCGCCGTCACGCCCTTGCCGGGAAGAACCGCGGCGGCCGGCCCGCCGGAGAGCTTCCGCGCGAGCGACAGCGCCTCGAGCGAAGCCTTCCGGATCTTGCCGTCGCGCTGCTCGATGAAGACGAGGAATTTCATCGGGACGCTCGCAACCATGGGACAATGCGGTCGAGCTCGGGATCCCTCGCTTCGCTCGGGATGATTTGATGGTCGTGGACGCCCATCAAATCACCTTCGCCTCTTCCCGCAGGAGCCGCACCAGCTCCTTGCCCGCCGCGGCCGGATCGTCGCCCGGCACGAAATGGCAGGCCTGGCGCGAAGGCGGGAGCTCGAGCTTCCGCCACCGCGTCTTGGCGCCGGCGGCGTCGGCCTCGGCGATGCCCATCGCGGACAGCTTCTTCTCGGCGATCGGCTTCTTCTTCGCGCCCATGATGCCCTTCAACGACGCGTACCGCGGCTCGTTCAACCCCTTCTGCGCCGTGAGCACGGCCGGGAGCGTGCATTCGACGAGCTCGTGCGCGCCTTCGATCTCGCGGTGCGCGGTGATCCTCCCCTCGCCGTCGTTGATCTCGAGCTTCACGACGTTGGCGACGTGCGGAAGGTTGACGAGCTCGGCGACCATCGGGCCCACGAGCGATTCGTCGTAGCCGACGCCCTTCTGGCCGAACCAGAGGAAGTCGTACTTGCCCTCCTTCGCCACGGCCGCGATCGCCTTGGCGGTCGCGAGAGCGTCGAGATACCGCGAATCGCCCGAGTCCACCCAGACGGCGTCGTCCGCGCCGCGCGCGAGGCATTCGCGCAGGCCCGTCTTCGCGCGCTCCGGCCCGACGCAGACGGCCGTGACCGTGCCGGCGCCCTTGGCCTCCTTGGTCTTGATCGCTTCCTCGAGGCCGAACTCGTCGTACGGCGAGACGATCCACTTCACGTCCGCCTCGTCGATCGACTTGCCGTCGGCGCCGATCTTGATCTTCGTTTCGGTGTCGGGGACGTACGCGACGGCGACGAGCGAGTTCATGCGGCGTTGCCGCCGTTCACGCTCTTGAAGAGGAGGCTGCCGTTGGTGCCTCCGAACCCGAAGGAGTTGTTCAGCGCGTAACGAAGCTTCGCCGGCCGCGCCCGGTTCGGGACGTAGTCGAGGTCGCACTCCGGGTCGGGGTTCTCGTAGTTGATCGTCGGCGGGATCACGCCGTGGTGGATCGCGAGGACGCAGATGGCGGACTCGAGGCCGCCGGCGGCGCCGAGCAGATGCCCCGTCATGGACTTCGTGGACGAGATGGCGAGCTTTTTGGCGTGTTCGCCGAAGACCCTCTTGATCGCGAGCGTCTCCGCTCTGTCGCCGAGCGGCGTCGAGGTGCCGTGCGCGTTGATGTAGTCGACGTCCTCCGGGGCGACGCCCGCGTCGGCCAGAGTGTTCCGCATCACGCGGGAGGGCCCGTCGCCGTCGGCCGAGGGCGCGGCGATGTGGTACGCGTCGCCCGACATCCCGTAGCCGACGAGCTCGGCGTAGACGCGCGCGCCGCGCTTCATCGCCGCCTCGAGCTCCTCGAGCACGAGGATGCCCGCGCCCTCGCTGATCACGAACCCGTCGCGGTCCCGGTCCCAGGGCCGCGAGGCGCGCTGCGGCTCGTCGTTGCGGCCGGTCAGCGCTTTCATGACGGCGAATCCCCCCACGGCGAGCGGCGTGATGACCGTCTCGGTGCCGCCGGCGATCGCCGCGTCCGCGTCGCCGTACTGGATCATCCGGTAGGCCTCGCCGACGGCGTGGGCGCCGGTCGTGCACGCCGTGACGGTCGCGAGATTCGGGCCCTTCAACCCGTACTTGATCGAGATGTTTCCGCTCGCCTCGTTGACGATCAGGCCCGTGATGAAGAAGGGCGTGATCACGCGCGGATTGTCGCCTCCCTCGACGTACTTGCGCTGCATGCTCTCGATGAGCGGGAGGCCTCCGATTCCGGAGCCCACGACCACCGCGATCCGTTCGCGGTTCTCGTCGGTGACCGGCAGGCCCGAGTCCTCCATCGCGAAGTGGGCCGCCCCCATCGCATAGTGGATGAAGGTGTCCATCTTCTTGATCTCTTTCTTCTCGATGTAGAGACCCGGATCGAAGCCCTTGACCTCGCCCGCGACGCGCGAGGCGAAGGCCGACGCGTCGAAGCGCGTGATCGGGCCGATGCCGCTCTTGCCGGCGAGGAGGGCGGACCAGTTCTCCGCGTTACCGATGCCCAGCGGGGAAATCAGGCCCACCCCCGTCACGGCCACGCGGCGGGGAGAGGAGAGACGAGGCATGAGAGATCAGTTTTTCGAGGAGTGCTTCTCGATGTAGTCGATGGCGTCCTTGACCTTCTGGATCTTCTCGGCCGATTCGTCGGGAATCTCGATGTTGAAGGCCTCTTCGAACGCCATGACGAGCTCCACCGTGTCGAGGGAGTCCG